>NZ_AUXT01000192.1 GCF_001625595.1 Pseudoalteromonas luteoviolacea NCIMB 1942 | reverse complement strand
CAGAATTTTGAACGCCCTCTTCTTACTAAACTCAAAGCTCTCTACGTTGATAGAAATGCTTATATATTTAAGCTTCATTTCACTTGTTGAATAAGTAAAAGCTGAAAAATCACTATCTCCAGCATTCACTTTCTTATATTGGCTATCGATATTGATATAACATGCATCATTTACCTCAACGGAATAGCTAACTTTAGTAAATACCAACCCCAAAACAAATAAAAAACCCCTTAAAACCATATTAATCCACTGTATTAAATTCAACCATCCTACAGCTTGATGAATAGCATTTATAATTGTAGTTATATCCAACCAACTCTCTTTTGAATAACGCGGACTATGGAATTAGTCAGCTGACACATATTGCAATAGCAAAGTACCAGCTGAACTCAATATAACTTACTTGTAAGTCAGATACGCATCTCTTAATCTAGGCAAGTTTGCATATATATAACCAACAGAGCTACGCCCTTGATTAAAGAAGCTTCTATGAAGGCTAACATCCGTTTTAGGTGTGTAAGCTTGCTGATAAACAAGGTAATTGTTATCTTCCCCTACGCGTGTACCCACTTGATGTCGCCACGCATGATTACCTTTAACCTGACCAAACTTAGTCACGTTCATACTTTTACGTTTAGATAGTGGAATACTCAAAGCGACCCCTGCGACTTGAGCATTGGTATCTTCACCATATAACGCGACATAGCTATCACCGAACCAAAAACGTGTTTCTACTTTAAAACCGTTGTCCTTTCGCCAAAACTTACCACCAGTCACATGGAAGCTGATGTCTTTATCAACCCAATTATATTGATATTCAACCGTGTGATAATCTCTGTCTGAATCATAATCTTTGTAATCGAAAAAGCCATATGTATTCGTTACTTTATGATTACCTTCAGGGCTGACCCAAGCAGTTTCATTGATAATACCGGTATATTTATAGAACTCTTTAAAGTAACCAATTCGAGTTTGATTGTAGATGCCAAAAGGTAACTGATATGTCTGATAGAAAAAGGCATTGCTTACACCGTTGTCTACAGAACGATCATTAAACGCTCCCGTATTCTCAAAGTCGTCACTTTCCGACACCACGGTTTGCGCTGAAAGATTAAACCCGGCCCCTTTCCAAACTGGTACAGTGACGTCTGCACGCAACGCTAGAGAATAATCAATCACACCCAACTCAGTTGCATGGGTAGAGTTTAACTCAGGGCTTATCGTAACTCTTGGCTTGAAATAAGGGCTATTTGCACTTTCCAACCCGACCCAAGTTACACCACCAATGCTTCTCATTGCACCTAGCTTGGCCTTTACAGAAGGATTCTCACCATGATCAATAAAGCGTTTATAGCTTTGAACATCACCAGAAAGTGATAGCATAGGCAAGCCATGATTTTTTAGCTGCAAGACAAAGTCAGCATTGGTGTGAGAAAATAGCTCTGTTATACGCCCAGCTACCAAACCTAAAGCATCAATTTCATTCCGATTAAATACGGAGTTTTCGAAAGAGACTATCACAACAGGTTTCCTGTTAAAACCGACTCTTACTGATTCAAAACCATCTGCAATCAGTACATTTCTCAGCTTACGAGCAAGCTTATTCATATCCGACTTTTGCGTTATCTCACTCTTCTTTAACGCCGTACTTTTCTCTACCGATTTAACTTGCCTAGATTCATCTGGACGGTTCTGGCTAGGCGAGATTATGTGTGCACTTTTAGCGGGGCCAGGAGCGGCTTCTACATTTTTTGTACGAAGCTGATATTGCGCTGAGAATGGTGCTTTAAAGTTAATCCCCCAATAAACATCTTTTTCCGAGAAATCAGTACCGCTATAGAAACGACTTGTTAGCGTCAACTCACCTAAATCAAATAGCCACTCTTTAGGAACCGTCACACGTGCTCCAGCATTGACTGCCTCAGCATCATGCTCAACTTGCAACGCAAACCAGTCCAGTGGCATCCATTCAATACCACCAAAAGTCCCATTTAACATACCAGTTGTATGATCGCTGCTCGCGACACCAAAAGAAAAGCGAAAATCATCCCACTCTTTCGACGCGACAGCAAAGTGCGTTTTATATTGATTCGCAGAACCACCAATGTCTTTACTGCCTATGCTAAGGCTAAACCAATCTTTCGGAATATATGGGATACGGTATTTAGCGTTAAAAGAAAGGTCGCGAGTCTGCCCACCCTCAGCTTGAACATTGGGGTCAAACAAGCTGTCATGAATACTACTGGAAGCGATAAAACCACTTACTTCAAACCCTTCGAAAAGGCCTGCTGAAAGTGCAATATTGTGTCCATCAACATACTCATTACCCTGAAAATCGAGCATGTTATTGTAACCTATATCCCAATCTCCAGTTTTTAATACTTCTGCATTGGTTGTATTTATAAGTCCAGTAAAACCTGTAAAAGTACGATAGGTGTTTAGGTTTTCTTCGGAAAAGCTCGGCGCAGACACAGCGACTAAACTAGATGCAAACAGAGTAAGAAATTTAGACATATTACAAGGTCCGAAAGGTTATATTTATTATAAATTTACGCTTTCCAATATGGCGCTAACTAGACGATTCTTCTAACTACTCGTCGTACAATACAATTAAAAGAACGAATGTTGTTGGTATATTGAAATGCTCAAAACTAATGCAAGTTATCTAGCTCAAAATTGCCTTAACGGGGCAGTAAAACTCCTTAGTTAGGCACTTCACATTTTCGCTAAACTACTTGCATCTTTATATTATTTAAAACTGACAACGTTCCTGTCATCAAAGTTAGCTTGTTCTTTCTTAGCATTCCAAACTAAATCACATATTCCATCAGTTGGGTTAAACCCTGTTGGAGCGTCCAATAACAGTTGTCGGATTTTTTCATGCTCAAAATTATGACAGGCAATATCAAGGGCTTCTAAAAAGACATTAAGCTCAGCTAAGGGCAACATTACCTCTTTAGCAGTCATGATCCTTTGATGACTCGTTTTCTCTACATTATCCCCTATTAAGAGCTCTTCATACAGCTTTTCACCAGGGCGTAACCCTGTGCATTTTATTTCAATGTCACCGTGAGGGTTAGTTTCGCTTTTGACTTCAAGCCCAGACAAGTGGACCATTTTAGTCGCTAGGTCTTTGATTTTTACAGACTCCCCCATGTCTAACACAAACACATCTCCGCCTTTACCCATGGCGCCGGCTTGAATCACCAGCTGAGCAGCTTCAGGGATCGTCATGAAAAACCTTGTGATATCTGGATGGGTCAGCGTAATCGGTCCGCCCTCTTTAATTTGTCTTCGGAACAAAGGTACCACTGAGCCTGATGAACCTAGTACATTACCGAATCTAACCATACAGAAGCGCGTATTGTGCTTACCGTGATCTTTTCCTTGTGCTAAACCTTGTAGACAAAGTTCAGCCATGCGCTTTGTAGTTCCCATGACGTTAGTTGGGCGAACGGCTTTGTCTGTACTTACTAGCACAAAAGTCTCCACCTTAGCATTAATAGCCGCTTTAGCTGAATAGTATGTGCCAAATACATTGTTTCGCACGCCTTCAACCACGTTATGTTCAACCAAAGGAACGTGTTTGTAAGCCGCTGCGTGGTAAACCGTTTGTACACCGAATGCAAGCATGCAAGTTTCAAGTC
The DNA here is from genome assembly GCF_001625595.1 of Pseudoalteromonas luteoviolacea NCIMB 1942. GTDB lineage: Bacteria > Pseudomonadota > Gammaproteobacteria > Enterobacterales > Alteromonadaceae > Pseudoalteromonas > Pseudoalteromonas luteoviolacea_A. Next base: position 48,100 of record NZ_AUXT01000192.1, on the reverse strand, counting down.
GGTTTATATGTTGAACAGAGCCCATAATAGGTATCAATTCAATTTCAAGTTTGTTGTTACGAATGACTTCGCTAAGCTCTTTCTCTATTGAGTACAATGCAAATTCGGTCAGTTCGAACAATACTAGTTTTTTCGGTGATTGCTTTACAATTTGACGGCATAACTCAGAGCCAATGGAGCCACCAGCGCCAGTTATCATGACCGATTTCCCTTTGACATTGGAGTTTAGCAGGTTTTCTTTTGGTGCTACGGGATCACGGCCAAGCAAATCTTCAATTTCGACATCTTTAATTTCATCTAATGTCGCTCTTCCTTCAACCACATCGACCATGCCGGGAATAGTGAGTACTTCTACTGGTAGCTTTTCTAGCTGAGCTAGTATTTCTTTACGGCGTGCTCTGCTTTCACTTGGCATGGCCAATAATACTTTTTTGGCTTTACTTCGTTCAATTAGGTTAAAAATACCTTCGAATGGGACAACTGGAATGCCCTGTAATATAGCACCTTGCTTTGACTTATCATCATCAATAAATGCACTGACATAATACTCATCACCAGCACCAATAGCCGGAGCTAACTGTCTACCCGCAGAGCCTGCGCCATAAATTACAACAGGCGTTTTATTGACGGTAGCCATTCTTCCTACCATAGCTCTAACCATTATTCTTGAGCCACCTACTGACAAAATAAGCAACCAAGCGTAAATGACAGGCATCGTACGAGGAACATCCACATTGGTGAAAAAGGATACTAAGACCAGCACTATCGTACTGATCAAAGTTCCAATGACTATTGCTCCAACGGCATGCGCACCTACATACCTAAGTACAGCTCGGTATAAACCCAAATTCACAAACGCGAATAAACTGCATGGTAATACGATGGAAAGCAGTAGCCAGTTTCCAATCTCAAACAACGGTTCAATGCTATCAAGACGTACTATTAAAGATAACCAAAATGCACTTACTATAAAAAGTGTATCAATAATTAGAGTAAGAAGTCGTTTCTTAGACCGAGGAGCTCTTAAAACAGAATTGAACAAACTATCCATTGTAAATCCTTGAGATTATGCACATCTTATTAGCGATGATGTATTTAAAAATAATACACAGTAAAGCGCAAACTGTCATTCTACAGCTTCAATTAAGCAGCTAACCTAGCTACTTAAGGTTCTATTTAACGCGGTCACCGCTGCCCTTACCCGATACAGTCATAACAATATATTTAAAGTAATTAGCCAAGCTAAGGTTATCTAGCATTTGTCTGTCTGTTTTAGCTAGTAGCTCTGGCGTAGACATATCAATTTCATTTACTTGAGATAAACCGGTAATACCAGGTCTAACGTCATAAATACGTTTCTCATCTCTTGCTTTTGTCAGCTCTTCTTGATTAAAAAGACCTGGACGAGGTCCAACTAAGCTCATATCGCCTTTAAGAACATTCCATAATTGAGGCAATTCATCTAGCTTAGTTTTACGTAAAAAGCCACCAAATGGTGTGATCGATAAGGTGCTCGCCAGATGGCTTGCTACAGACGCTGTATCCACTTTCATTGTTCTAAACTTTACAAGTGTAAATGGTTTTTTATTACGACCAACTCTTTCTTGAGTGAAAATAGGTGAGCCTGTGTCAAATAGACCAATTATGTATAAAACAATCAAAAACGGCGAGGCAAATAGCAGGCCGAATAATGCAAAGAAAAAATCGAGTATGCGGATCATGGTTACTTCCTAGCTTTCTGCTTACATGCCATTTGAAACCCATGCTCAATAGAGTATGGAGGACGCCAGCCGAGTGTATTTTTTGTATGTGTAATATCTACCTGTAAAGATCCCGTTAATCTGTCGATAACGTCCTCTTTTGAGAGCAGCTTACCTGCTATTTTAAAGCACAAAGCGGGTATTGGAACAGATAAATTTGGTTTATCTTGTACTTTAGCCATCAAAGCAACCATTGCTGCCGTAGATATATCCTCATCGTCACTTACCAAGAAGACTTGATTAGCTGCTTTTGGGTGCGATATACACACCTGAATCAGGTCAACTAAATTGTAGACAGATACTAAACTTCGCTTATTACTAACTAAAGCCCTAAATGGTAAAGGCAACCCTTTACTGACCAAATTCATCAATGAAGCAAAGTTTGCTTTTACCCCCTCACCATAAACCAATGGTGGACGAATAATGACGATTTCTAAACCGGTTTCTTTACCCAAGGCTATGAGCTGCGCCTCCGCCTCAGCTTTAGAAACACCATACGGATCTTCCGGATTTGGCTTGTCTACAGAACTGAAAGCCTCCTTACCGGTAGTACTTTCACCATTTACTTTTATCGAACTCACAAATATAAAGCGCTTAACGCCAGACGCTACCGCTTGCTTTGCTAGGTTGAGTGTGCCTTCCGTATTGACCGCTCGAAACTCCTCAAGCGGATTTGCAGCGGTATCACTCATAACATGAACTCGAGCGGCAATATGCACTACGACATCTACTCGATCGAGTACGGAGGAGTAATCGGATTGCGCATCAATATTTGCCTTTAAATGTTTATTGCACTTTGCAGGGGCCGAACGCCCGAGTAAATTAACATTTTCCAGCGAATCAAGAGCACCTAAAAGATGGCTACCAACAAATCCTGAGTATCCCGTAATTAAAATTTTATCCATGAAAAATTACCTTAACGCGACAATCGAGTCACTCATATCTTTCATTATGTTAGTTCTTGTATATTTACTGATGAAATCGTTTCTATCTGTATGCTCAAGCTTGAGTTTATTCAAAGCTTGCAGCGCGCCTTGATGATCTCCAGGATAGAAAACTTCAGCATTAGCAACTTCCGATTTTATAAATTCCGCTGCGTACCCAGACACACCAGCTAAAATAGGTTTTCCCGTCGCAGCATATTCAAATATTTTAGACGGCAGTACTTTCTCAAATGCCGGATAATCATTCAAATGTAAAAAGAGTATATCTGCGCTCAAGTACTCTTCTATCAGCTTTGCCCGATTAACAGGTGGTAATAGTTCCATGTTGCTAACATCGGAAATCCTGTCAACCAACTGCTGCTTTCGGCCACCATCGCCAATCACACTGAAGTAATAATTTTCACGCGTTAAACTCGCAAACTCAGGAAGAATTGTGTGCAGTCCCTGTCCTTCACCAATATTACCCGCATAGACGAGTCGCTTCGCCTTTTCTTGGGAATTTACTTCCCTTTTAATATCAGGCAGGTCTAAGAATTCACCATCAATACCGTTGGTAAACCAAGAATAATTCGCCTTTGAATATCGGGCTTTGAAATACCCCGCAAACCCCTTAGAAACAAGGTTAATGTGTTTAGCTGAGGAAAATGTATATTTTTCAAAGGCTGAAAGCACTGGCTTTAATAGCAATACCGCTTTAGGGGATAGAACATCTTTAATTGTATCTACAAAAATATCCCGTATATCCAAGTACAAAGGTACCTGCTTACTTTTAGCGACGCGAGCGCCCAAAAACGCAGTGAACAATCTAGAACTCGTAGCAAAAACAAGATCGTAGTTTTCACTCTTAACCAGCTTTTGAGCCTGCTGATAAAACGTTTTAAACGATTTTATTTGGTCTAGCATCCCGCTTTCGTGAGACGGCAGCGATATACGTCTTATTCTGACATTGCCATCAGTCTCTTCTGCTTTAGCCCCGGCATCAAAGCTTGCATATCGATTTGGCATTGTTGTGACTACATTGACCTCTACCCCAGCTTGCTGCTTTAGCTGTTCCACTAAAGCTGTCGTTCTAAACGAGCCAGCGCATAAGTCTGGTTTAAAGTAAAATGATAAAACCAGTATTCTCACGAGTCCCTCTTAATTTGTTTGATTTCTGTTCTTAAGTTGCCGTTTGCAAACTCTATCTCAATCTTTTTATTTGCAATGGACTTACCAAATTCAGGGTGCCAAGTACTATCTTTGATATTTATGGGCTCTGCGCTACTAATTAAGCAAAGTACTTCATCATCTTTTGTGATTTTAAGCTCTTTCTCTGAAAGTTTAATGACATTAACATCGGGGTGAAGATGCAGGTGAAAACAAGCAGGGAGCTGTTTTGATAACATATCACTGACAATGACACTGTCAGAAGAACACAGTAATTCTCGTGTATGCTTAACCTTGGGGCTTTGCTGCAAATAGCCGTTGTGACTGGCGACTAACTGTACATTACCCGTGCTACTGATGGACTTTTCTAATTTTGCATACGCCCGTTTAGCCACCCTGAAACCTGACCAAACCTGTGAAGAATCACACCCTGAAACAGTGACAGTGTTATGTGCTGCTGTTTGACGTTGCCTTACACGCTCGGCGCTTGTGCCGTATAGAGACGTACCAGAGTTTACGAAGACACGTTGTTTACCCATCGATAACTCGAAGCTTAACGTATCAGCATGTGCGTGCCCTGGTAAATAGTCAGGCCCAACATTGGCATGGTCGAGAATAATGGCATATTGCTCGTAAGAAACACGGCTATATCCACTATCTTGATTGGTAATTAACTGCTGATTTATTTTATCGTGATTGAGCCCTAATTTGTGTGCGTAAGAAAATATCTGTTGTGGTTGCATCGCGATACCAATAGCAGCATCATTAAAAAAGCTGACTTCGCCATCTTCATGTATCATGGATGACAGCCAATTCAATGCCTTTCTTGCGATACCAGTCCACTTTGGCAGGCACTCAGTTAGCTCAGAGCGGTTACTCGTCATCGCCAAATCGATTAGCTCAAGTAAATCCCATAACAAGATCTCATGATACATTGGCGAGAGTTCAAAGTGCGCACCATCTGCTAAAAACTGCTCATCAAGCTCTTCATTAAGTAGCTTGATCCCTTGCGCTAACAACTGCGCAGAGTTTTCTCCTTGTAAATAAGCGCCAACAAAGGTCAATGCCTTCGCATTAGCGAATAAATGATTTCCAAGGATATGATATTCCAGTTGCTGCGTCAGCACATTTGCTTGTTCAAGCATATTTTGAAGGTGCCTGGGAGACACTTGGGGCTGCACACTGCACCATTTGACCCAGTTTACCAACCGCAAGGAAATTGGGTAAGGCTCCCAACCATTTCCACTACACGGTGGGTTTTCTGAAATCCACTTTTCAATAAAGTCTCTATGAAGAGTGTATCTCTGCGCCCCATCTTGTGAGCTCAAGTCATCAAAATAATGTAAGTTATATAACCATAACTTAGGCTTACTTGCGCAATTCCAATCGGCAGGCGTTTTAATCGTTCCCGCTTGGTTAAGAAACTTAACATCGGTATTACTGAACAAGCTCTGCTTGTTCAGTAATGGTCCAGACCACTGCCATTCAGAGCTGCTTGGCTGGCCGCTTTCGATAAACTTTGGTCTACTAAATCGATAGTAAACTCTGTAATATATCTGCTTAAACTTAAGATATTTCACTGTGTGAAATATCTTAAGTACTCTTTCTAATTGGCCGCTCATTGTTGTCTAAGTTGCTCGGCTATATCGATAGATATCTTGGCTACTTCAAAAATCTCATTTATATCAATTGGCGCGCTCTTGCCGTCACGGATAGAGTCTAAGAACAATTGCGAGCAAAGGTTTTGACCCTTATCTTGCTTCCAAAGGTTCATTTTCTTGAATCCTTTAAAGCCGAAGCCCTTCAACTTTACAAAGTTATCTAATTGCAGCACTTTACCATCAGCAAACACTTCTATTCGCTCTTTAGGGAAACTTGCTGCACCGTTAGCATAATAGTGAATTGTACCAAATGAGCCATCAGCAAATCCGAGTATGATCGCGGCTTTGTCTTCCGTGATATCTATTGCATCACTATCACCCATTCTACGCGCTTGTACAGATACAATTTCACTGCCAACTAGGAAGCGCATTAAATCCACAAAGTGACAAGCTTCCCCGATAATTCGCCCGCCACCAACAGCAATATCTTGAGTCCAATGATCAGCAGGAATACTGCCCGCGTTCATCGTCATGATGAATGACTTAGGCCCCTTTATCGGGTCAATCAATGACTTCATTTTTTGTATTTGTGGCGCGAAGCGGCGATTAAAACCAACCATTAACTTAGGAGGATTGTCTGATTGAGACGCTTCTTCATAAGCAGACTTAACTTCCTCAAGTTCTTCGTGAGTGATCGCCAGCGGTTTTTCTACAAAGACATTCTTTCCAGCATTTAAGGACTGCTTCACAAAATGCGCATGGCTATTATGACGGGTTACGATAGCCACCGTATTAACTTCATCACTTTGGATCAGTGCGTCTGTATCTGTAGTCGCTTCTTTGAAACCAGCTTGATTACCATGGATAACACCGTTTATACCGCCCGAAGTAGAAATGCTATGGAGCTGTGCACCCGCATTTTTGAACGCAGGGATTAATACCCGTGATGCATAGTTGCCAGCCCCTACGAACCCTATAACAGGTTCTCCCGGCTTATATACGACTTCAGAATTAAGCGTTACTTTTGAAGTGTGTCGAGACTCTGAAGGCGAACCATACTGTAAAAGGATGCCCAGTGCAGACTTGTCACTCGTAAGTAAATCGTACGCTTCTGTTGCATTTTCAAACAAAATACGGTGTGTGATAAGCTGCTTTACGTTAAGTTGGCCACCAGCCATCATATCTAGAATAGCTTCAAAGTTTCTTTGCTCCGTCCACCTAACAAAAGGTAGTGGGTAGTCATTTCCTTTATCTTCATAGTTAGGATCATAACGACCAGGTCCATAAGAACACGATACCTGGAAAGTCAGCTCTTTTTCATAAAAATCAGCACGACTCAGCTCTAAGCCTGTTACACCCACTAAAATAATACGACCACGTTTGCGGCTCATGCGAGCGGCTTGCGTAACAGGGTCATTCGATTTGGTGGATGCAGTAATAATGACGCCATCAATACCATTACCACGGCTAAATGCCATACCAGCTGCGACAGGATCTTCACCTCGGCCCGGATTACAAATTTCTGCCCCGAACTCTTTTGCCATATCTAGCTTAGCCTGATCAAAATCAATGGCCAGTACCCTACAGCCTTGAGCTCGAAGCATTTGCACAGTTAACAAGCCTATAAGTCCAACTCCAGTAACAACAAATGATTCACCCATAGTAGGGTTGGCAAGACGTATACCTTGTAAGCCTATACTGGCTACAACCGTAAACGCAGCCTCTTCGTCAGAAACATTCTCAGGGATTTTTGCAACAAGATTTTTAGACACGCGCACCACATCGGCATGAGGTCCATTCGAAACGACACGATCCCCAACTTTAAATGTATCTACGCCACTGCCAGCTTGCTCTACAACACCCACATTACAGTATCCCAACGGTAACGGTTGGGCCAACTTGGATTTCACAGCATCAACTGTGGTCATGAGTCCATCGGTTTGAACTTTCTCGAGCACCATTTTAACTTTATCAGGCTGAGAGCGGGCTTTATCTATTAAATTTGCCTTACCGAAATCCACAAGCATTCTCTCTGTACCCGCAGAGATTAGAGTTGTGGTGGTATTAATGACAACATGGTTCTTAGTTGCTTTTGGAGCTGGCGCCTCAACAATTGACGAGCCGCCTTTCGCCATATCCTGTAGAATTTGTTTCATCTTACTTTCCTAATTGTGAACGCGCGATCTTTCTTATCTTAGCGAGGGCATCTTGAGTCAAATAATTAATAAGCACCGCTTTGTAAACACCTTTAAAGACAAAAAGGCTCCCTGCAGAAGCTCCGATCACTTTAAACTTTTCAATCAGCTTTAAAATATCTTCTGAAGAGCCAGCCCCGCCCAGTATTGTGAGCGGAACACTTGCTAGATCTCGCACTTTTTCGGCCAACTTCATATCGTAGCCTTTCATCATTCCATCTTGATCAATCGAATTGATCACTAACTCACCAATTCCGATTTCTTCTAGTTCAGATATAACTTGCTCAAGTTTCTTTTTGACTTTTTTCTTTCCGTTATGGGTATATATTTCATAACTGCCAAACAGCGTTTTTTTGACGTCTAAAACAACCACCACACTCTGTTTACCGATGATATCAGCCATTTCTCTAAGCACCGATGGATTGCTTAGCGCTTCACTTGAAATAGCGACTTTTTCGACACCCAGCTTAATGATTTCTTGTGCTTGCTGAGGCGTTTTAATACCGCCCCCATAACACAAAGGCATACGACTCTCATTGGCAAGATGCTTTATCATTTGATAATCGGGTGACTTGTTTTCAACTGTTGCGTCAATATCCAACACAATCAGTTCATCAACCTCTTTTTCGTTGAAAATTTTAACAGCATTGATTGGATCCCCAACATACTTAGCATCTTTAAACTTTACAGTTTTTACTAGCCCTTTGTTATGGACGAGTAAACACGGGGATACTCTTGATCTCAACATAATGAAAACTCAGCAAAATTCTTAAATAAGTTAATACCATTCGAGTGACTTTTTTCAGGATGGAATTGGAATCCAAATATGTTGTCTTTTCTCACAGCACAGCAAAAGTCATCACCGTAGTGAGCTTTGATCAGTACGTCCTTTGGATCGTGCGCATCAAAGTAATATGAATGGATAAAATAGAACCCTTTTTCACAATCTATGTCATTTAACAACGGATGTGATTCTGTCGGCTCAATTTCGTTCCACCCCATGTGCGGCAGTTTCGGCTTAAAATCTATCTTTGACTCATCGAACTTCTTAACTGACGCGTCAAACCAGCCAAGCCCAGGTAATTCACCTTCATCACTGCTTTTCGCCATGACTTGTAAACCAACACAAATCCCTAAGACAGGTTTCTTTTCAACCATCGCAAAGTGATCGAGCGCTGCTCTCATTCCGGATTTTTCTAGTTGTGTCATCGCTTCATCAAAAGCGCCAACACCTGGCAAGATAATCTTGTCCGCCTTTTTTAAGTCTTCCGGCGTACTTGCAAAAAAAGTCTCAATCTTTAACTTAGTAAATATGTTTTGAATGGCCTGAATATTCCCAGAGCCATAATCTACTATAGCGATCATCTTTTGCCGCCTTTCTCAAGACCAAGCTTTCTCATTACCTTTGCACCTAAATCATAAATAGATTGCTGGTTCTTATAATCTTTGTAGGTTTTGTTCGGCGCTTCCAAATAACCTCTTAGTTCTTCAGTCGTGATACCAAGCTTGTTGGCAATGTAGCTGAAATCATCATCGATCGTCTCTGGGTCATATGGTGGCTTTTTGAGTCTTTCCAACGCATCTTCTCGCGTCATTTGACCTGTAACAATCAAGCTAGAGTACTGTACTTTACGAGTGTCATAGCCAAACTTCTTATACAGCCAATAAGCCTCATAGAAACGTGTAAAACGAGACTCAAAGTGTTTTTGTGCATAGCGCTGATAACCGTAGTTATCAACTAAAAACTGCGTTGCTTCCTCTTTGTCATAAGGCATGAAGTCAAGTGGTCTATATAACTTAATCCCTTTGATATATGGCAAGTAAATTTTGTGCCATAAGATATTTGTCAACGGGAAGTTTTTCAGCTTCTTCGTACCAAACTTCTTTTGAATATCTTTAATCTGACGAGAGTCTGACTGGAAATACATCCATTCCAACGGGTTTCGAATACACTCTGTTGAGTAGTTACCGCCCGTTAAAATATGTTTAATTTTATGCTTCGAAGCAAACTTGTACATAGTCGCAAAGAATGCATGATCTTGCGGCGTATCTGTATGAGAAACACCCGCTTTGAAGAAAGAAAGCTGCAAGTCTTTCATTTCTTCCCAATCGATAACTTCTGTATAAAGATCTAAGCCAAGTCGATCTACTATTTGCTCAATGTTGTGAACAGCCTGCTGAGAGTTCCAGCCAGCGTCAACATGGAAAACCAATGGTCTTAAACCAAGTTTCTCTTTTGCTAAGTAAACTAGGTATGAGCTGTCAATACCGCCACTCATACCAATAATGCAATCAAACTCTTTACCTTCACCTTCCTTTTTAATGTCAGCAGCAATCTTTGTGATCTCTGCCCATCCCTTTTCATCTGTGTGCCAGTTAGGCTCTATATCATTGTAAAATGTAGTACAATGATCGCATACTCCATTCTCATCAAAAGTGATTTTCGAATCCGTTGTGTCCATTACGCAGTTAGTACAGACTTGATAATTATTAGTAGTCACTTTAAGTTTCTCGATTTGTTTGAAATTAATCTAAATATTGCCTAAACCATTCTTCTAATACGACCATGGCCCACAAGTTAAGTGAACGGTCTTTTCTATTAGTGGTAAATTCATCAATTATCTGTTGGACATATTTATAATCAAAGATCCCTCTCTTTTCGATTACACTTTTTGACAAGTACTCTTCCAACAATGGCGCTAAATCACGCTTCAGCCATATGCCCATTGGCGGATTAAGACCAAGTTTTTTCTTCGCGATGATTTGATCAGGTACCTTTCCTTGCAGTAACCTTTTCATTAAGTACTTAGTTTGACCATTTTTGATTCTCCATTGCGAGTCTATACTTGTCATAAACTCAACGATGTTATGATCAATCAATGGGAACCTTACTTCAAACGCATTTGCCATACTCATAATATCTCCATAGTACAACATATCGTTGGGTAAATATGTTCTTAAATCAACTAGGGAGCTTGTGATTATGCCATCACCAGTATCCAACGATTTCCAGCTATCATAAACGATACTGCTAAAACCGATGTCTTCTTTAAATAGCTTACTTAAATCTTCATCGCTAATGTACGCCGACCAGTCATCATACCTTTGTGCGGCATCTTTACCAAGTGAAGATGCAAATGCTTTTATTCTACGAGGCAAATGGTTACCCGATGTATTCTCTGGAATTAAGTCTGTAACCTTTGCAATCCCATTAAATACAAATTTAGGAACCGCATTCAACTTTTCAGCTAATTGAACCCCCTGATATTTTGGATAACCACCAAAAACTTCATCTCCACCATCACCAGCAAGCGCGACTGTCGCAAATTTCTTAGTCTCTTTCGTTAACTCATGAATAAGCAAAGAAGTTGGGCTAGCGAAAGGTTCCCCAAAATGCTTCACCATTTTAGGTAATAGACTAACGACATCAGGTTTAATTAATATCTCTTGGTGATTAGTATTAAAATGCTTCGCCATTAACATTGCATCGCTAGACTCATCATAGCTATCGGCATTTTCAAAACCCAAGGTATAGGTGTTGATTTTCTTTTCCGAATTCTTCTGCATGTAGTAAAGAATAAGGCTACTATCAATGCCACCACTTAAAAACGATCCCAATTCAACATCGGCGATCATTCGAGTCTTAACAGAATCATCGAAAAGGTAATCTAACTCTTCAAGTATTTCACCTTCGCTTAAGCCTAAGTTTTTACCGACAAATTGCGATGCTTCCCAATACGGTTTACTCGTTAACTCACCATCTTTTAATTTCATAACATGGCCAGGAGGTAACTTTTTAATATCCGTAAAAATCGTATCGGGACAAGGCACGTATAAGTACTTCATGTACTGCCTGATCGCCTCTTGGTTGATACTTGGCTTCTCTTCAAGTAGCTTTGCAATTACATTTATTTCACTCGCAAAAATGAACTTGCCATCTTTGAAGTAATAATTGAGTGGTTTTATGCCAATTCTATCTCTTGCACAAAACAGTTCATCGTCAACTGAATTGTAAATTACAAAAGAAAACATCCCTCTCAATTTGTGTACGAATTCATCACCATATTCGATATAGGCGTATAACATCGCCTCAGTATCGGATTTTGTTTTGAATGGGTACTTTCCGGCCAGATCTTTTCGTAAATCAGCATGGTTATACACTTCACCATTAAAAACGATGACATATTTTCCACACTCGGAGTAAAAAGGTTGATTCGACTCTTCGTTGTGATCAACAACAGCCAGTCTGTTGTGCCCCAACGTATAACCACCGATATACGTATAGTCAGAGCTATCAGGTCCCCTATGAGGAGCAAGACTCAAGAAGTCATTATTTTCGCTTTTAAAATTAAATCCAACTATTCCACACATTTTTTTCTCTAAAAATTCTTAATGCCCCGAAGTACTTTGGGGGACCTAAATTACCTTAACGGGCTTGTATTTGTTAAAAACTATCTTTCTAAAATATTTCACTGTTTCTAATTTTTTTGCCAAAAAAGCTGATAAACCAACAGTTGTTATAAAAAGTACAGCTAAAAATGCTAACTTTTCTAATAGGCTTAATGCTAGGTAAACCTCGTCGACCAAGGAAAACACAAACAAAAAAATCGGAAAATGAATTAGATAAAGTGTATAGCTAAAGTACGCATAATTTTTAAACAGCCAAAGCCATTTCGGAAAGCGAATTGCATCTATAAAAATACATACTATAAAAAAACAAAATATAACTTTTGCCAATTCAAATAATGCGATTATCTCACGTTCAGCAGGTACCAATACGCCATAATGCAAAACCAAATAACACATTGACAGCAGTGCAAAAAAAACAAAATACCGTCTATCTAATCGAATGAGTCCTCTCATCCGCAAACAACTGAATGCACCTACAACCCAGCATATCAGGTGAACAAAATATTGGGTGTTGTGAGCAAACACTTGATACAGCAAAAATAACAAGACCAATAAGCCTGCGATTAAATTTTTATTGCACACAAACATCACGACAGCGCAAGCTAGCATATAAATACTAAATTCAAGAGCGACAGACCAAAGTGGACCATTATTATTAATTGTTTCAACGCCCACGATAACTTCATTCAATAGAAAAAAATTCAAAAAATAATTATTTAAATTTAGTTCTATACTCTCTCTTATAACAGGGTAATTGTAGCCATCACTATCAATATAAAGAGATTGAAAATAGTAACCAGCAAAGTAAATCGCAATTGATAAAGCAAAAGCGAATAACAATGGTGGGTACACCCTATCAACTCTACTTGCTATAAAAAACCACGGATTAAACGTGCCATACCTACCAATGTTATCCAAAATTGAGTTCATAATAAAAATTCCAGATATTACGAAGAAAATCATTATCTACATTCTTCCAACATCGTAGGAAAGCACAGAGACAAAAGGGTCGACACCATTGATCGGAACATAAAACGCTTGAAGCAAATGTGCAAAACTTACGTACAAGCACCCAAAGCCTCGAAACCAATCCGATAGATCGAGTACTTTTTGATTTAGTGTCATATTCAAGCTTTCTGTCCTACCATGCCTTAGTATTTGCAATTAGGTTTTATGAGCGTACATGCTCTGTTCTTCCCGTTCCTGCGCTTCTTTAATCTCGTCAATTAGTAACAGGGCAAATCCGATGCTCATCCAAAACATTGAGTCCAACCCAAAGTTAGAGCCCAAGAAAGAATAAAAAAGAACAAACACCTGATAGAAAACAAGCACATTAAAATACCATACACCGCACTTCAAATAAGGAAAGACCTTCATCAAGTACAAAATTATGAAAATAGTCATGGACAGCACAAATAAGAACCCATACTTGGTATAAAAGTCGACAGGGGCAAAGTGCACTCCATGTCGATTTTCTTCTATCATGTCCTTACGGTGCACTTCCAGTTTGTAGGCGAACCCATTACCAGAACCAATTAAGAATGAATATGGATTTTGATGGTGTGCCTCTATGGAGTTATAAACCTCTTCAAATCGCTCTCCAGCAGCAGACTTTAAGTCAAAGTTGTCGGACAAAGGGTTTAGTAGCGCAAACTTATTAATCACCGATCTACCTGCGCTGAACTTATCGGCATTATCTTCAAGGTAAGTTGCAACTGGAAGCAGAATTAATAACATCGATGCACTTAAAACCGCTCCTATCGACGCTACGGTACCAAGCTTTACGCCCCGGTTGAATAATATGAAAAATGGCATTAAAAACGCAAAAATAATAAACACACTACGCTTACCAGATAAAAACACCATTAGGATCAGGAAAGCTACAAGCGCATACCTTTTCTTACTTAAAAAGTAAAATATCGGGATCAATGCTAAATTTGATGCTACCGCTGGATAGTGCGGAATATTTAAGATCGTTTGCACTACCATGATGGAGACGGCAAATGAAAAAGTAAAAGTAAAGCAGTACGAAAAACGACGTAAAAACTCTTCTATTTTATAGCTCGGGATATCTGATAAATAAACAGCGTAGGCAATAAAGACGCCATTCAAAGTAAGGTAGAAGTCATTTATTAACTTATCTGTGTAACCATTAAAAGTGCCAACAACAAGACCAAAAACATCAACTAGCACTATGAACAGCAAAAAGAAGAAAAACGGTTTACTCTTTATACTTCTCCTCTCAAAGGTATACTTCAAAATCAAAGAGAGGGCTAAAAAGAATGTCATTATGTTGAAGACAGATACTATCTTCACCAATAACGGAATGTTGAAGCTATTTGACCAAAGTAAGGACAAAAAAGGCTGAAGAATACCAAAGTAGAGCAAACAAAATTTAAGTAATATCATAGAGTCTATTTCAGCCTATTTTTAGCCATAATCAAAAAGGTAGCAGAGTAAATATTTAGTAACAGTCCAGTTTTTAGAATCAACCAATAATGGGCAACGTTGCTCTCCGCCAATAAGTAAGAAAGCAGTACATTTACAGCAAAGATGCCGGCTAAAACAACCGCCGCTTTATTTTGGAAACCTTTATACAGCGCAACAGATGCAATGCTATTCACGCAGAAAAAATTCCCAACAAATATGGACATGATGATAGATAACGTTAAAAAGCCTTCAAAGGTGTAAAAGAACTTAACGACGTATAAAAAGACAAAAAACAACGCCAGTATGACTGCAAAAACTTTATACGTATAACCTAATTTCTTTATCAAAACAGGAAATGAAAGCTCATCAAATTGCTCTCCAACTTTCACTGTATTTACATAACCTATTGTAGTCAAAGCCAGAATGACAAACTGGATGATATTGTATGAAAATGAATAAGACGCGAGTGAGTCAGGGTAATATTGCTTGGTTATGTATCTATCGAGGAAAAATGTCATCATCAATAAAATTGTTGCAAGATTAATTGAAAACCCTTTTTTTATCAGGTCAATATACTTACTAAATTCAAAGCCATCTTTAAAACGCACAGCATGTTTTATGAAAAACACAACAATCGCTGCCCAAGCGAGAAAACCAAGAACGACTGAAAACGACAAAATCTGGCTAGAGTCCAGCTGAGGTGAAAAGCCAGCCCATGATAAATACGCCACCAAGACCAAAAACACAGAAATAAGCGGCTTACCTGCGAGCGCGAGGGTAAACAGCTTTTCTACTTGTACCCGTTGCTCAATTACAACCATCATACCCATAAGTAAACCAGCAATGGCGTAATAGATATTTTGCGTCATTAAGCCAAAAGCAAGTGCGAACAGCCCTAGCTGCAAGGCTCCAAATATCACTAAGGTATTAAACCTATCCTCTTTTTCGGTAAAGCGGTAATACATATATCCAGAGTGAGCACCAACCAGCAAAAAAGGAAACATAAAAATTATGAATTTATAATATTCCAGCTCAGAGTACTCGTGACTTGGAAGTAGCTTAGGTAGAAGCATTACCTCCAAGGCAATCAAAGAATACATTGCATACCTAAAAATAATCGTATACATACAACTTACCAGACGATTGTATTACTCAAGATATGCTCTACAAAATCGTCTTTTTCTTCTTCCGTTTCAAATTGCTTTATTTCATATAAAGAGTCACTTTGCTTGGAGAAATAGTAGTTAGAGCTGATAAAGTATACTTTTTTATCATTAAGTAAAGCTTCAATTCCTGTACTACCAGTCCAGACTGCGACATTGTTAAACATGTCCAAAACTTGACCTGTTTCGACATAAGGGTTTATTATCTTTACATTTTTAATATTAAGCAGCTTTTTATATAAAGATTTATCCTGTCTAAAACACATTGCAGGGTGTTCTTTTAAGTACACATTAAAGCCTTCGTCAGAGAGCTTTCTAACGACTTCTATTAGGCTTGTAAGGTAGTCTACAAAGGTAGTATCACTCGCCCAGTACTCAATGGTCGCTTCAGGGTGATAATGCATAGGAATGTATATGTCATTATCAGAAACCTTCTCCGGAAGCGTTGTACTAAAGTACTTAAATGGAAATAAATCCGTCAGCTTGTTTACTGTTGCAGCATGAGGTGTAGAGATATAGTCATATTCTAACCTACCTAAAAGTTTATACTTTAATAAATAGAAGTATAAATACTTCAACTTGTACTTAAAGTAATAACTAACGCTACTCTTAAATGCCTTGCTAAAAGAAGAGACCATTGGTGATTTATACTTATCAGTTATCTTCTTCTTAAACGTCTGCACCTCTTCTTGACTAACTTCTCTTATAGCATTGTGTTCGCCAAAAACGGATACTCTTTTATATCCACCCACAAAAAATGCACAAACGCCATAAACAGCAATATTGAACTTCTCTGCCATTTGCACCATCACATCCATGACATAATTATCTACTGGATGGACAACGAGTACTTTGAAATTATTTTTAGAATAAAGCTCGTAAAAGTACTTAGCCACTTTAACGACTAATTCTTTAGCTTCAAAGTAGCTGATATTTCTCAATAGACGATCTTTAAGAATCACTTCTTCAATGCTAATGGTATTCTTTACAGCTAACCAGCCATCTGAATGTAGATCGGATATATTCTGCTTTTGCAAATCGACAAAGTGATCTGCACCAGGGTATTCTGAAATTGTTGTATATTTTTCTAACCCTAAAAATTCTTTCGAAAACCTTAATGTTATATCATTAAAGTTATTACATCTTCCGATACAAACCAGTGCTTCACTTTGGTTCAAATTATTGAATTTCATTAAAATCGTTCGCTTTTTTGAAGTCATCTGGGCGTCCAATATCGATCCAGTATTGGTTATAGCTGTAAGCAGTTACAGGCAAATCTTCATTCATCAACTCAGAGAATAAAGTTGGCATATCGTAAAAAGTATCTTGAGGTACTCTATTGATAACTTTGGGATCAATACAGTAAACCCCACTGTTTATATTGAAAAGAATACGAGGCTTTTCTTTTAGGCCAGTGATCTTGTCACCTTCCGTTTCAATGACGCCATACGGGACTATATGTTCATACTCTTTTACGCACATAGTAGCCATGCTGGAAGAACGTTCATGAAAGTCAACCAATTCAGCATAGTTAATGTCAGCAAGTACATCGCCATTGCTAATCAGCATCGGTTCACCATGCTGCTCTTCAATTAAAGCGAGTGCTCCAGCAGTACCTAAGCGCTTACTTTCTTCCAAATAGCGTACTTGAATGCCAAACTTCTTACCGTCTTGAAAGTAGTCTTTAATGATCTCTTTTTTATAGTTCACGGCCAAATAAAACTTAGTAAATCCCTGCTCGACAAAATTTTCAATAATACGCTCAAGAATTGGTTTGCCACGCACTTGTAGCATTGGTTTTGGCAGTTCTTTCGTTAACTCACCTAATCGAGACCCTAGTCCACCAGCCATAATTACGACCCAGTTATCTCGTGTCGAGAAATCGAGTTCGTCTAAGGTAAACATACCAACATAATTTCTCTCGTGATCAACCAAAGGCAATTGACGACGCTTAATGCTTTTTAAAAATTGTACTTTTTGCTGCTCACTTGAGCTCGGGTCAAGTGTATAAGGTTCTTTATTGATTATGCTTTCAAGATCTAAATTTTTATAAAGAATCGCTTTGCGAATATCACCGTCAGTAATGATCCCAGCAAACTTACCATCTTTGTCTATTACTGGTAGTATGCCATTTCCATTCGAATCTAGTAGTTCAATTGCCAACTCAAAGCTAGGGTTTTCACTTAACTTTAAAACACTACTCATCTCGATTTCTCCCAAGCAAGAACTCAGCATATCTAAAGTCTTCTTCCGTATCGATGTCGACAGAGCGTTCTCTTGGCATGATGTAAGCTTTAGTCGATTCATCGAAGTAGTTTCGGCTTCTAATCAACTGAGTATTAAATACGTATACTGCACCAGTTGGATAATGCGACATTCTAAACTTCTGCCTATTATCTAACTTATCTTCAAAGATATTTTCGAGGCTGCCGTCTTCTTTTATGTATTTATGCCACGTAAGAGGATGATGTTCCTCTGTGTAGCTGATAACAGATCGCGCATTCGAGTTTTTATACACCTCAATAGACTTATCAATATCTTCCGTCGATCTCAATGGCGATGTTGGTTGCAACACCACAAATGACTCGATGTTCATGGAAAAATCTTTTTCTAATCTGTCTATTGTATAGATATAATTGTCAATTGCTTGGGCTTCATCCGTTGCTAATTCAGCAGGCCTCAAGAACGTTTCCCTAGCACCATGCTCAATAGCAATCCGATAAATCTCTTCGCAATCAGTTGAAATAATAATATCTGTTATATGTTTTGATGCCTTCGCGGCTTCAATGGTGTAAGCAATCATGGGCTTACCTAACAGATCCTTAATATTCTTTCCTGGAAGCCCTTTCGAGCCTCCACGAGCAGGTATAATTGCTATCATTTATGACAAGTCATCTTTAGTTAAAATGTAGTCATCAGGTAGATCTTTATTCACCGTTAGACCAACAATAAACTCAGCAAACTCTGGTTGGATACCAGTGCCAGGGCGCTTAAACTCTAGGTCTTCTAGTGCGATCGTATCACCTGCTTTCATTGGTCGAGTTAACACGATACTGCGTCTAAATTCTTCTTTTTTCTCGTCAGACTCAGTAGCAGAAATTCGGAAGCTACCTAATGCATCATTAATACGCTTTGCACCACTCACAATTTGTTGCATTTCATCTTGCGTTGCAGAAACTTTGTGATCCCACCCTTCCATATTTTTATCAAGCGTGAAATGTTTCTCAATTACAGCAGCACCCATAGCAACAGAAGCTAGTGGGATTTCAACACCAATCGTGTGATCAGAAAATCCAATTGGATAATTCGGGTATGCTTGCTGTAGTGTTTTGATGTTATTTAAGTGCACATCGCTGTCTACCGGTGGGTATGTAGATACACAGTGCAAAATACAAATATCAGTATTGCCTGCATTTTCAATTGTTTTAACCGCTTTATCAATTTCAGATAACTCGCTTAAACCAGTAGAGATAATAATTGGCTTACCTTTACGTGCTAAGTAGTCTAGGAATGGATAGTTGTTTAGATCCATAGACGCAACTTTAATAAAAGGTGACTCTAATTTGTCTACCAAAAAGTCTACTTCCGAGCGGCAAAACGGTGTTGAAGAACAGTCAATTCCTACCTCAGCAGCAAATGACTTCATTTCAAGCAGCTCTTCTTCAGAAATCGAGTATTCTTCTACGATTTCTTCCATTGTGAAATCATCTCTATCTCTGTAATCATCGGCGATAAAGTAGTTATCATCGTATTTCTTACGACTAAATACAGAGTCTTTTGACCAGCTTTGAAACTTAACACAATCTGCCCCAGCTTCTTTTGCCTGAATGATTAACTTTTTAGCCAGCTCCATATCACCATTGTGGTTTGCGCCTAATTCAGCGATGATATATGGTGTGCAAAAGTTAAAAATCTCTTTAGATTCAGTTAATTTCATTTATACATCCTCAATTATAGGAATCTCCCACCATAGTGGTGGTAGTATAATTTTATCTATTTGTTTATTAATATATTCAGAAGAAATGACATCGTTATTAATGCTTTCTTGTACTGCTTTGTCACGTGCAACATAAGCATCTGAATACTCTTTCATCTTTGTATAATGTTGCAGTTTTACATTTAAAGCTCGCTCGATTGAGTGCTTGTCAACTTGTATCAGATTGGCCGTATTCTCGCCATATTGTCGATAGAAGGTGACCGCCTCATCAGTAAACTGAACTCTTGCCCCATCGAGCAGGGCACGAGAAAAGAGATACCAATCTAAAGCGATTAAGTTCAATGCATTTTCGAAGTAAGAATCAAGCTGTACTCGTGAAAGGTTAACCGCGGTATTGGACAAGCCCATACAGTTTCGATCAAGGAGATCTTCAAAAGTGATTACTTGATGTCTTTCAAAATGAGGTTCTAATACTGCGGTTACAGTACTGCTTTGGGCACTAAACATATGCAGTTCGTTGACCAATATGTCACACCCTTGCGCCAACACCTTTAGCGAACTTTCTACTCGCGAAGCAGAAAAATAATCATCCGAGTCACCGAAAATAGCAATTTGGTATCCATTTGAATAGGCAAAGTCTATCAGTAGTCTTCGATTCTCAACTGGCGTGCGACCCTCCGCATCCATTACAACAACGTTTAAGTCTGTGTACTTTACTACATAGCTATCTAAATCAACAAGGCCATCGTTCACTATCACCAAGTCGAAGTCAGTGTAACTTTGCTTGCTTAGGGATTCAAAATACTGTTCTACTACTTCAGCTTCCATCGGGAATACTGTTGTTAAGAAGCATATTTTTGGCTTATCCATACTAATCTTCTTGTATCTTACTTACGCAAACTGAGCATCCAGTCTGTAAAAAGTGCAACATTAAAAATGTTTTACTATTTAGAAATATCTTTGAGTATTTTCGCAGGAGACCCCACTACAATTTTGTAGCTTGGTACCGACTTTCTTACCAAAGATGCAGCACCAACCACGGTACCTTCACCAATGGTGAGTTTGTCATCTAACTGCCCCTGAAGTATCGTCGCACCAACACCTAAGTAAGCGCCCTTTTCTAGTTTCACATTACCTGAGATATTTACAGAAGGCATGACTGATACAAAATCTTCTATAATGCAATCATGACCAACGGTAGACAGTAGGTTAAAAATACAAAAGTTACCCAGTTGAATATTATTCGTCATTGCCACGCCGGCTGTAATAACATTACCTTGACTTTTATTGATTAACTCACGTTGACCATAGCCCAGCGAGGCATTTTTATGGATCAGATTAGGGTATTCTAAATCATTAAATTTATTGAACACCTTTTCTCTCAGCTCAGGTTCACCGATCCCCATAGCGAATTGGTATCCCTGCTCTACAAGGTTACTGACCTCAGACTCGTGCAAAACTTCAAAACGTTCATCCACATTATCAAAGTCTTTTTCGTTGGTAAGCAGAATAATCTTCTCAATATCCATTGATACTGCGACATCAGCCACTTCATAGGCGAAACCCGAAGTACCAAAAATAGCCAGCTTACCAATTACACTGTTGCTCTGATTAGTACTCATAGAAGCCCTTTCCTGATTTTCTACCTAAATAATTCGCTCTCACATACTGTCTTAATAAAGGGTGAGCTCTGTATTTAGGGTCACCTGTTTCAGTATGCAGTGTTTCCATAATTGAAAGACATACATCATTACCAATTAGATCTGCTAATTGAAGTGGTCCAATTGGGTGATTTGCACCATATTTCATCGCTTTATCAATGTCTTCTTTGCTCGCAATACCTTCAGCGAAAATAGAAACAGCTTCATTGATCATAGGGATAAGCATACGGTTAACGATGAAACCTGGAGATTCATTTACAATAACAGGCTCTTTACCGAGACCATTTACAAATTCAAGCGCTCTCTCAAGCGTTGAGTCAGCCGTCGTCAAACCCACAACTACTTCTACTAATTTCATTACTGAAGTCGGGTTGAAAAAATGTATACCAATAAAGTTATTCGGATTTTCTATACACATCGCAAGTGCGGTTATAGACAATGACGAGGTGTTACTCGCAACAAGTGCATCCTTAGGAATGACTTTGTTTAATTCCTTGAATAAGGCTAACTTAGCATCCAACTCTTCTACGACTGCTTCAATGTAGATATCTGACGCTTCTATCTCATTAATTTCAGTTACAATTTTAATTTTGTTAAGCAATGACTCACATTCAGTAGCATCGCGCCCTTGCTTTTTCAGAGATCTTAAAGTGCTTTTACGAACCGCCTCTAAACTCTTGTCTAAAGTAGCTGAATTTCGACCATACCAATATAGATTTTCAATTTCGTCAGAGCCAATCAATACAGATACGATTCCAGTGCCCATTACTCCTGAGCCTAATACACAAGCTTTCATATTTATCTCCTACCCGTTCACAGGGCTGCTAGGTATATTCACTAATCTTTCTTCAACCCAAAGCGAGTGAGACAAGTCACCTTTCAAACACTCACTAAAAGCAGGAAGACGATGCATTAATTGCCAGACTGGTCGAGTCATAATCCCTGCTTCATTGGTTTCCTTAAGCAACAAATCTCTTGCTGCCTTATCTTCACAAATCACCGCATTCAGCCAATAGTTCGATTTGGCGTATTCAGGCTCTTTTACAAAGTTATATTCTGTACCTTCAAACAGCGCACTATAACGCTCGGCCAGCGCTCGCTTGTCACTTAAATAAGCATTCAAACTTTCCATTTGTGCACAGCCTAATGCCGCATTTAAATTTGGCATACGATAGTTAAACCCAGGCTCATCATGAAAGAACTCGTAGGGGTGTGGCACTTTTGCTGTGGTTGTTATGTGCTTGGTACGCTTGCCCAACGCCAAGGTTTTGCATAAAACCATACCACCGCCGCCGGTAGTGATAATTTTGTTTCCATTAAAGCTAACCGCACTAAAATCACCAAACGTTCCGGTATGTTTCCCCTTATAAAAAGACCCTAAACTTTCTGCGGCATCTTCAACTAAGGTTAATTGCCATTTACGGCAAACTTCCACCAGTTCATCTAACTCTACGGGGTGGCCAAAGGTATGCATTGGGACAACTGCTTTGATTCTTTGTCCTGTTTGCTTATGCACACAGCCGTGTTCATTCAATTGCGCATGCTCTGATAAGTAGTTGTCTACAGCTTTTGGACATAAGCCCAAACTAGTTGGCGAGACATCTACAAAAACAGGTTCAGCACCCATATGGAATAATGCATTACACGTCGCAACAAAAGTCAGTGCTTGTGTAATAACTAAATCACCACGTTGCACATCAGCCATATATAGGGCTGTATGCAATGCCGCAGTGCCATTCGCCGTTGCAATTGCGCTAGGGCTGCCAGTAAAAGCCTCTATCTTACGCTCAAAGTCGTCAACAAACTTACCCACACTAGAAACAAACGTACTATCGATAGTCTCCGACACATACGCTTTCTCATTGCCAGCAAAAGTAGGAGCGTGTAACGGAATAAAATCCTGCGTTTTGTATTGATCGCGTACAAACTCTACCAGTAATTGTGCATTCATTCTCAGCCCTTACATTTTGCTATCAAGGTACTTGCCAGTCTCTTTATGGCCAAAGTCAGGGATCATGGTAAAGAACAGCTCGACAATTTGTTCTTTGCTCCACGCCTGTTCGGTTTTCATATTCGCAATTTGTGTTTCGAAAAGACTCAATAACTCTTGGTCATACTCAGGTTCATTTTTAATAATGCCCAGATTCTCAAAGCGAGTCATATTCAGCTCTTCTTTATCAGTAAAGAACTCTTCAAAATCTTTTTCACCAGTTGTATCACTTTTAGTAAATAGGCATGGCCACTTACCTTGTGCTGGTAACGTTTTCGCAAGCTCTCTTGCCTCTTGTTCATTATCACACAAGTGTGGTTCATACCCTCTTTGCTCAAGGTACTTAACGGCGATATCTGCAAAAGTAATTAGGTGTAAAGATTCGCTTAATTTTGGAAAGAAAATATCGCGATTATCACCAAAGATACATGACATTAAGCATAGTTCGCCTGACTCCTGCGGTACCACAAAGTATCTTTTGATATCGCTAGGTGCGACAATCGGCTGCTGCTTCTCGATGCGCTGGTTAAAGCCATGTAAAAGTGAGCCATCTGAAAACGCCACATTTGCAAACCTTGCAGTAGAAATATCAATTTCTTTGCTGCGGCGCATCAGGAACATCTCCATAATACGCTTTGACGCGCCCATCATATTGACGGGGTTAGCGGCTTTGTCTGTCGAAACACAGAAGTATTTTTTAACTCCCGCATCAATGGACTGCTGGATTGTTTTATCCGTGTTAAATACATTAACGTCGATCATTCGCATGAGGGTAAACGGATCTTTTTCGCTTCGTACATGCTTTAAGGCAGATAGGTTCAAGACATAATCATATTGGCCATCAGCTTTAATAAAAGCATCGTATTCAGTCGAACCTATATCGAGCGCAAATGTTTGAAAGTCGCCATCAATGTAGCCAAAGGAACTACGGATATCGCGAACCAATTCAACCATGTTATTTTCACTGATGTCTACAACATGTAATTTAGCTGGGTTACGTTTAAAGATCTCTTTTGTTACAGCTTGGCCAATAGAACCTGCACCGCCTAAGACCAAGAAACGGGATTCAGATACAATACGCTGTAATTCTGCTTCATGTTTTGTGATGTCTTGTGTAAAAAGTTCTTTTTCACGACCAATGAGAGATAAAATATTCTTCACTTACCAAATCCCTTTTGTATCAACTAAATATTTTGTATTGAATTTTGAGGCTTTAAACTGACTATGGTCGACTAAAACTAGGTGAATGTCTGCATTTTCTTGTGCATTTTCTAGACTGGTTAGTTCAACTGTCGACAATACATTTTCTACACTAGCTATGTTTGGTTCTACTGCCCAAACGCTACCTGCATGCATATTAGATAAGGCTTTCGTTATATTTAATGCTGGGCTTTCTCGCAGGTCATCTATGTCTGGTTTAAACGCAAGACCATAACAGGCAACAACGATATCTTGTGCCGTTTTAGTCGGATTATCTTGCAAAAAGTTGGCGATTTCAAGCTTAACCTTATCTATCACCCAACTAGGCTTACCATCATTAACCTGACGTGCAGTATGTATAATTTTTGCTTGTTCAGGGGTTTTGCTAACAATGAACCAAGGGTCAACTGCGATACAATGACCACCGACACCCGGCCCTGGTTGAAGGATATTTATTCTAGGGTGTCTGTTCGCTAGCGATATCAGCTCCCAAACATCGATATCTAACTCATCACATATTAGTGAAAGTTCATTTGCGAATGCGATTTGAACGTCTCTGCATGAGTTTTCAGTTAATTTGGCCATTTCTGCTGTGCGCGCATTGGTGGTTACACACTCACCTTCAACAAATGTCTTGTAAAGCTCAATTGCCGCCTGTGAGCACTTCGGTGTCATTCCACCAATAACACGGTCGTTTTCAACTAACTCTCTTACAACATGCCCCGGTAGTACACGTTCCGGACAGTGCGCAATACGGATATCCGACTTTTCACCTGCATTTTGAGGGAACGTCAAATCAGGCCTGGATTCTGCAAGCCAATCAGCCATTTGTTCAGTTGCCCCAACAGGAGACGTTGACTCTAAAATCACCAAGTCGCCAGGTTTAAGAACCGAAGCAATTGCCTGACTGGCTTTTTGGATATACGTCAGATCTGGTTCTGGAATATTTATGCCGTTTTGCTCACCCTCAGAATTTTTGAATGGCGTTGGCACTGCAATTAAAAAAGCATCAGCAGGTTCAGGAGTAGTGGTGGCTTTTAAATACCCCTCTGTAACTGCCGCATGAACTATTATGTCTAGTTCAGGTTCGACAATATGAATCTCACCTTTGTTGATTGTGTCAACGGCATGCTGATTAACATCCACACCAATTACGTGCTTTTTTCTTGATGCGAACATCGCTGCTGTAGGGAGGCCTATGTAACCAAGGCCAATAACAGAGATATGATTGAAAGACATGAGTTCCCTTAGAAAGCTTATTGTTGTAGGTAAATAACAACTTGTAAATTATTGAGCTAGAATATCGCAAATTGCTCGGCATGCATTCCCATCACCATATGGGTTATGCGCCCTACTCATTTCTGTGTAGCTCTGTTGATTAGTCAATAGTTCATCGATAGAAGATGTAATTAGCTTCACATCAGTACCAACTAGTCTCACTGTACCCGCTTCAACTGCCTCGGGGCGTTCGGTGGTATCTCGCATCACTAATACGGGTTTGCCTAAGCTAGGGGCTTCTTCTTGAATACCGCCAGAATCAGTCAAAATGATATGGGCTCTATTCATCAAGTATACAAACGGTAGGTATTGCTGCGGTTCAATGAGGTGAACATTCGGAACATCTCTTAAGATGCGATTAACTGGCTCTTGAACATTGGGATTCAAATGAACGGGATAAAGTACCTGTACATTTGGGTGCGTTTTTGCAATCTGTGCTAAGGCTTCACATATACGTTCAAACCCTCCACCAAAGCTCTCGCGGCGGTGTCCAGTGACTAATACCAGTTTTTTGTCATCTTCTAAAAATGGAAACTGTGCAGCCAAAGTTGATGCCAGATCTTGATCTTGCTCAATCTGCGCCTTTACCATCAATAAAGCATCAATAACCGTATTACCAGTTATATGAATATTGCTATCATTGTAGCTCTCATCAAGCAGGTTTTGCTTGGATGTTTGAGTCGGTGTGAAATGGTAGTGCGTTAATGCACCCGTTAATTTTCTGTTTGCTTCTTCAGGCCAAGGAGAATAGATATTTCCTGTCCTAAGTCCCGCTTCTACATGACCAACTTTAATTCTTTCATAGTATGCTGCAAGGCTAGCAGCCAATGTGGTTGCTGTATCACCGTGAACCAAAACCACATCTGGCTTAAACTCCTTTAATACTGGAGTGAGCTCTAAAAGAATACGGCTTGTAAGTTCAGGCAGTGTTTGTCCCGCTTTCATCAAGTCTAGATCATAGTCTGGGTTCACCTTAAACAGCTCCAGAACTTGATCTAACATTTCACGATGTTGTGCGGTAACACAGACTTTAGCATCAAACCGACTGTCCGCCGCTAGCGCATGCACTAGCGGTGCCATTTTAATTGCTTCAGGTCGAGTGCCAAAAACTGTAAGGACTTTCATTTCAAACTTCCCATGTAAGCTAAAAATATTCTTTAATTAAATGACTACTAGGTAATTATTTATCTGACTTATATTCATAGTTGTAGTAACCATAATACCCGTATGCATTACTTGCTTTCTTCACTACGCCGTTGAATACCACACCTTTAACATCTATACCGTTTTGTTCAAAGCGGTTACGAGTCAACTCAAGTTCTTTTAGATGGTTTTGACCAAAGCGAGTTACAAGTAATGTGCTACCAGCATGTGCACTTACGATAGCAGGATCAGTCACTGCAAGAATAGGTGGAGTATCTATGATAACAAGGTCATACTTAGCATTAATTTCTTCAATTAATTTACTGAAGTTTTCATGCATAAGTAATTCTGATGGGTTTGGTGGAATTTGCCCGCGCGTCATCAGATCTAACCCTTCAACCTGCGTTTTTTTGGTTGCCTGTTCTAACGTGATAACACCCGACAAATAGTCACTCAATCCATTATCCCATTTCATGCCAAACTGAGTTTGTAGATAACCTTTACGCATATCAGCATCAATAATGAGGACTTTTTTATCACTTTGAGCAAGCACTGTTGCCAAGTTTACGGAGATGAAGGATTTACCTACGCCTGGGCTCGGCCCTGATATCGCAATAATGTTATTTTTCGCTTCCATCATTGCGAAGTGTAAACTTGTTCTTAGACTTCTCAGCGCTTCTATTGATAGGTCAGCTGGGTTATCAACAGCCAGTATCGATTTTGCTTTCGCCGTTTTTCCTTTTCGCGCTTTGGCAAAGCCTGTCAGTTTCACTTGATACTCAGAGTAAGGCACACTTGCGTAAACAGGTAAGCCCAATCCCTCAATTTCCGCAGGGTCTTCAATACCTTTATGAATTGCCTTTTGAACTAAAGCAATCGCAACAGCCAACATACCGCCAAGTAGAGTTGCCATGACTACAATCAATGCTTTTTTAGGTTTAACAGGATTAGACGTATTAACTTGCGCTTCATCGATGACTCGCACATTACCCACTGTGCCTGCACGTACAATGTCTAACTCTTGAGTTTTAGCAAGTAGCAGCGTGTAGATTTCATTGTTTACTTCAACATCACGCTTTAAACGCAACAGTTCTTGCTGTGTTTCAGGTAAAACCTGTACTTCACTTGCTAGACGTCTCTTTTGGTTTTCAACAGCTTCTATCTGCTCTAGTGCAGCTTGATAGCTAGGGTGACTCATTTTGAACTTACGACCTAACTCTAGCTTTTTCAATTCAAGTTCTTGCAACTGAGTCTCAAGCTTCACTAATTGCCTTAGAACACCTTCGGTTTCCAAAGAAATGTCTACCGACTGCTGTTTAACTTGGTAATCGTTGAAGCGCTGCTCTGCAGACTCTAATTGTTTTTTGACCTGTGGCAGTTGGTATTCTAAAAAGTCTAATGACTTTTGTGCCTCTGCACTGCTGCGCTCCACATTACGACGTACATAAGTTCCCGCAACCTTATTAAGAACAGTTTCTGCATACGAAGCATCTGCGTGCTGCAGACTCAGGTTGATGATCCCCGAATCTTTACCTTTTTCAGAAGCACCAATCGCTGATTGCAAACCCAAGATTGTGTTGAGTCGATTGTGTTTTGTGATAAAGAATTCTGTCCCCGGACGCGCTATTAAAGTTTTCAAAACCAGTGAGAACGAGCCATTAGTTGCTTCTTCGCCCACCTTACCTTTCAACAGAACATCACCATTTGCTGTTAGAAGTTCAAACCCATCATTGGCTTTTGCTACTAAAGTAAATTTTTGCCCTATCGCACTTTTTGGCAGCTCAAATCTGAAAACCTCTATTCGCTCTCCACCCCATGCATAGCTACTCGCACCAAAGCTAGGCTCTGCAAGGTCACCTTGCTGCATAGGTGTAAATTTACGAAACGCACGGCCGCCAATAACAGGGAAAAGCTTTGGTTGAGCAACGATGTCCAAATTTAAACCATCAACGGCTTCACCAATAATACTGCGAGATTTGAGAAGCTCTATCTCCGTTACTGCTGCTGAGGTGCTCTCAAACATCCCACCCAACTCATCGAAACCAGGCACAGAGCCGCCTTTTTCCTCAACTTGTATCATGGATGTAGCTTGGTAGATTGGAGTACTAAATACAGCGACCGCAGTACCTATAAACATAAATAAAGCAGTAACAAATAGAATGAAAAGCTTTCGGTCGAGTAAAGCTCCGAACAAAGCCATCAGATCTATTTCTTGTGCTTGTTTCAACGCATTTTTGTTCAGCGCCCCATTCGGTAGGTTTGATTGAGCATTCATTGACTCTTTCATCCTTATAAATACTTCTGCCAAGCGCTACAAGCGCTTTCGATTAATTCGTATACATGTTCAAAAGCTTCACGGCTTTGTCTGTATGGGTCTGGTATTTCTTTATCTCCTAGCCACTTACCTAGTAGAAATGTCTTTCCTCTAGCCTCAGGGTAACGCGCACAAAGATCTTGAATATGTCTTTGCTCCATCACTAGAATAAGCGAATTATTGTTTACTAAAGATGAGGTTAGTTGGCGCCCTCGATGGGCTGTCATGTCTACATTACGAGAGCCAGCTAACTCCTTAGCCATGGAATCAGCTTCTTTACCTTCCAACGCAGTTAAACCAGCCGAAGACACTTTGATGCTTTTGTTGCCAAGCGCATTTTTTAAAACATATTCTGCCGTTGGGCTTCGACAAATGTTACCGGCACAGACAACCAATATACTATCAAACATATTTAAGAGACCTACCTATTGATTATCAATATCTTGAATTGCATCTACAGTAGACAATGATGGAAGTAATAAGCTTATCACCTTATTCCAACGTGCAATTGGCGCACTTGTTACGTAAACGATGTCTTGTGGCTCAAGTTCAAATTGTTCAGCAAATACTAAAGCTGCAATATTGTTCGCTCGTAGTTGATAGACATCGGCAATTACACCGTCTTTTTCAAGATCTCTTTTTCTTAGAACAAAAATGCCATTGGCATTTGCGCTACGTTCATTGATCCCACCTACTTCTGAAAGTGCCTCAGCAAGGCTCAAACCATAACGTTTCACTTCAACAGTGCCAACTTTACTAACATCGCCCATCACATAAACGTTACGTTTGTCATTGCGCGAAACGTGAATAACATCACCGTGCTTCAATAGACGGTTTTGAGAAATATCTCCTTCAGCGTAGAAGTTATCTAATTCAATCTTTTCTACGTGGTCACCCCTTGAGAAAGTAACAACCTGCCAATCAGCTCTTTCCGTCAGTCCACCTGCTAAATTAATAGCATCAATCAGAGTTAGAGGAGACTCTGTAATTGGATATACACCCGGCTTGTTTACTTCGCCAGTGACGTATGCTCTTTGGCTTTTAAAACCGACTACTTTTACGTCGATTTGAGGATCCTCAATAACTCGACTCAATCGCTTAGTCAGTTCTTCACGAAGTTCCACAACGGTTTTCCCAGCAGCAGGAACTTTAGGAGCATAGGCATAGGTGACAGTGCCGTCTGCTTGAACTCTAAAACCATCGAACTCAGCAGTTCTTTGAACAGCCGCAGGTATAGTTAACTCAGGATGATCCCAAACACCAACAGTTACTACATCACCCACTCCCAGCTTATATTCATAATCTGACAGTTCTAAGCCTTTAGACTGATGTTTTTTAACTTGATGGCTTTGGTTTTTGTGCTGTTTAATTAATGTAGAATCTATAAGCTGGATATTTACTTTTGAAAGGTCCTGCTCCAAGCTTGTTGTTTTATCACCTGACGTAATTCCTTCGTAATGCCCACCTGGGATTAAGGTGCAGCCACTCATTACCAAAACACATGCAGCCGCAGTAGTGGCAATGAAATTTTTACAGCGTTGGGCCATTTGTTATTCCTAAATATTTTAATACTTATTCTTACTATCTGAGTTGTTTTCAACTAAGAAACATAAGTCCTACTTATGCGATGGCTAATTAAAGCATGCGATGAAATCAATCGCAAGTTTACATTGCGTTAATGTTACATGAGTTTTACTAAAGATTTGTTGCAATAGCCATGCAAATAAATTCCAACTAGAATACGCTTGATTTACATGAAAAAATCTCGGCTAGTACCAATTTTAATACACCTTTTAGGGGGTTATTTATCACCATACAGTCGGCTTTCTGATTTCAATATCTGAAAAGATAATTGCAAAATTCAAACTAACCGTGAATTGTAATTTACTGCACCACAAACCAAGTAGCCGACCGATGAACAGCTCATTGATTTCGAGAAAAATTTGGTGATTCCTCTACAGTTGTTGAGCCAGAAATAGAGGTATTTAGAATTGTTTTCATACTATTCCTTGTATCTTTATTTAGAAAGCTCCCTAACCTCAAATATTATACAGAATAAATTTTCCATCGCCAATCATAAACAGCTGTTGCGAGATGCAAAACATTAGTATTAATACAGATTCAATTAATATTACTAAAAATGCGAGTAAAAGAGGTCGGAGAACAAGTTTCCAAAAAAGTTCCAGCATATGTGCTGAACTTTATGCTCAGGTATTTATGATATCTCAAAATGCTTAATCAGTGATTAAAGCTGCTTTACCCTTTCTTCGAGTGAAGCTATAGGTAGCCTCAATCCTTGCCAAATAAATCTCGTGTATAAACTTTATACTTAACATCCTCTAACTCCTGAGACATTCTGTTTGTCACTATAATATCAGCCTCCAACTTCAACTGCGCTAAGTCACTAATCACCCTTGAATTGAAGAACCTCTCCTCGCGATACGTAGGCTCATAGATGATAACTTCTATTCCTTTTGCTTTTATTCGCTTCATAACACCTTGAATAGCAGAAGCTCTGAAGTTGTCTGAACCAAATTTCATGACCAATCGATGTATCCCAACAACCTTAGGCTGCCTCTTTAATATCGACTCAGCTACAAAATCTTTTCTGGTACGATTCGCATCCACAATCGCGCCGATAATATTACTTGGTACATCTTGGTAGTTTGCCACTAGTTGCTTGGTGTCTTTTGGCAGGCAGTATCCACCATAACCAAACGAAGGGTTGTTATAATGATCACCTATTCTTGGGTCCAAACCCACTCCCTTGATAATTTCGCGTGTATTTAGCTGATGTGCTTCTGAGTAACTATCCAACTCGTTAAAATAAGCAATCCGCATTGCCAAATAGGTGTTTGAAAAGAGTTTCACCGCCTCAGCTTCGGTAGAACCAGTAAACAAAGTTTCCACATCCACTTTCTTAGCTCCAAGTGACATCAGCTCTGCAAAATGATGGGCCTTTTGGCTCTTACTTCCAACGATAATTCTAGATGGGTACAAGTTGTCATAAAGTGCTTTACCCTCTCTTAAAAACTCGGGCGAAAATATTATCTGCTCAGATTGGTGTTTTTGTTGTAGCCCAATCGTATAACCAACGGGCACTGTAGACTTTATTATTATGTGTGCAGTGGGGTTAATCGCGATAATATCTTCAATGACCCCTTCAACTGATGTCGTGTTAAAACAATTTGTTATCGGGTCATAATTAGTCGGCGTTGCGACTATCACAAACTCTGCTCTTAAGAATGCTTCGACTTTGTCTGAGGTTGCAGTGAGCCGCAAATTCCCATCCGTCAAGTATTCACTAATATCTTCATCTAGAATTGGCGATAACCTATTGTTTATCGCACTCACCTTACTTTCATCGATATCATAAGCCATGACTTCATTGTGTTGGGCCAACAATACTGCATTGGAAAGCCCTACATAGCCTATTCCTGCAACCGCTATTTTCATTTACTTTTCCTTGCCTGCCATTTAGTAGACTAAGCTTCAACGGCCCTTCAAAGGTGACATTAAATTTTCGAATAAAGCTTACAAGGACATAATGAAGGGGAAAAATGTCAGAAATTTTAAAGTAAAGGGAAATTACGAGGGGGATTAACGAGTAAGGGTTGAACACCTATAGTTCCAAGAGGCTTTTACGCCATACGTGAATTCCTACAGACTATTCAAAATAGCGACTATCAACATATACCAAGAGTTGATACAAATCTTTGTTGTTACAATAAGTTGAAATAAAGAAAACTAAATAGGGCTATGACTTCTAGCCATTTAATGAACCAATTTAAAGTATGTTAACTTAGCCTATTGCAGAGAAACGGAACTGGTTAAGGGGGTCAATAAAATACTGTATCAACCCCTAGTAAGCCATATACTGCTTGATTTAATACTAAGTGATAGAGAGCTCTTTGAGCGTTCTAAGCGCAAGATTAACCAAATGTTCTGCTCGTTCTTGCCTATCGGCTTCCGCATAACATCTCAATTCAGGTGCATTACCTGACGGCCTGAAGTGAACTATCTCATTATTTGTAAATACCATTCTATATCCATCTATTTCATTAGATGATTCTAGAGTTCCTTCAATAGACAGCACTTCTTGAAGCTTGCCTCTCATATCTTCTGAATTAGCAAACTTGTCTATTAAAGAAAGGCTAATTTCCCTTGGAAATTCCTTAATTCGGTCACTTGCTGTGAACCGACTGGGTAGTTCTTCAATAAGTTCACTAATTTCCTTTTGATTAGACCAAGCTTCATTGAAAAGCACTAGAGCTGGTAGTACGGCATCTCTCGTTGGCAAAGCGTGGAATATACCGCCTCCGTAGTTGCAATCTGTTCCTAACAAAAAACCACCGTTGGCTTCGAAGCCAGCATAAGGTTTTAAGTTTTCATCTTGGCCACTAAATGCTTCAATAACATACGGTGAACCAATTTTAGTTCGAACCACTTTTTCAAAAGTATCAGATAACTCAATGGCGGTATTGCAACTGACAGGAGTTGCCAGCAGCTTTGCTTTCAAATATTTTGCAGTAGCTAGGCCTAAAATGTCACCTCTAAGCCAATTACCAAGCTCTTCAGCAATGAGAGGTCTATCCCCATCGCCGTCGGTCGAAAAAATGGCATCTAGATTTAGTTCTTTAGACCAATTCAAAGCCTTGCTCTTATCTTCATCAGAGACTGCTTCAGTATCAATCGGCACAAATTGGTCACTTCTTCCCAAAGAGATCACTTCTGCACCAAGTGATTCAAATATTTTTTTATAAATATCTCGTCCCGCACTTGAATGCTCATATATACCCAACCTTTTTCCAGAAAATGGTTTATTGGGGAAGTGTTGTGTATATCTCTCTATGTACAAATTAGTTGCACCGCTCAATATATCTAGTTCATCTTCACTATCTGGTGTGGTAACACTCTCATTGCAATTAATGATTTTAAATTCATCAGCTTTTGAGATTTCACCATCAGGACGATAAAACTTTAATCCATTACGGTCAAAAGGGATATGACTACCCGTGACCATTATGCATGGCATGCGGTTTTGAAGAGCGTAAAATGCGAGTGCAGGTGTTGGTAATACACCAAAAAACTCAGCTTCATAGCCCAGATGTTTTACCATCGCAGAAATAGATTTAGCCATAGCATAACTGCTCGGACGATTGTCTATTGCTATCGCAACTCTCTGAAACGAGAATTCACCTTCCAACGCTTTAATAAAAGCGACAGTAAACGCATAGCAAGCTTGAGGCGTAAATTGCTCAACTAAACCTCTCGCACCACTTGTCCCAAACTCAATACCGCTTTGCTTAATTAATTGACTCGCGTTGGTCATTATTTAACTCTTCCGTATCTATCTTCGAAACGAACTATATCATCTTCGCCCAAGTAAGTACCTGATTGGACCTCGATCAGCTCTAAATCTACCTTACCAGGGTTTTCCAAAGCATGTATTTCAGTTATTGGGATATATACAGACTCATTCTCAGTAACGAATTGTTCTTTGTCACCAATTAGTACTTTGGCCGTACCGGAAACAACAATCCAATGCTCAGCTCTGTGATGGTGCATTTGCACAGACAGCTTAGCACCAGGCTTTACTGTAATGCGTTTCACTTGAAAACGTTCACCACTATCAATTGAGTCATACTTACCCCAAGGTCGATATACTTCTCGATGGAATGTAACTTCTTGCCTTTCCTGCGCCTTCAGCTCGTTAACTATCAATTTCACATCTTGCGCTTTATTTTTGTCTGCAACTAAGATAGCGTCCTTGGTATTAATGATGACAAGATCTTCAACACCAACTGTAGCAACCAATTTGCCTTCGCCATAAACCAAAGTATTCTTGGTTTCTTTTGATTTTACGTCCCCAAGAAATACGTTGCCATGAGAATCTTTCTCTTGAACATCCCACAGGGCAGAAAACCCGCCAACATCATTCCAGTCTGCGTCCATAGGAACAACTACAGCATGTTTGGTGTGCTCCATTACAGCATAGTCTACTGACTCATCTGGGCATGACTCAAAGGCTTCTTTATCAATTCTAATAAAGTCAAGATCAGTACTGCTATTTTCGGAAGCAGCAACGCAAGCTTTATAGATATCTGGACGGTGTGCTTGTAGCTCACTTAAATATGCTGATGCCTTAAACATAAACATACCGCTATTCCAGTAATATTCACCTGATTCTAAATATCTTTTAGCTGTATCAAGATCTGGCTTTTCGACAAACTCTGCAACGTGGAAGGAATCTGTATTTACTGACTCTCCACGCTTAATGTACCCGTAACCTGTCTCTGGTTTATTCCCTACAATACCAAATGTTACGAGTTTGCCTGACTCAGCAAGAGGCTTTGCAGCTTCAACGCTTTTTGTAAATGCCTCTTGGTTGCCAATAACATGATCAGCAGCAAGTACAAGAAGTAGCGCATCTTCATTTTCTTTCGTCGCTTTTAATGCAGCTAGAGCAATTGCAGGAGCAGTATTTCGGCCTACAGGTTCAAGGAAAATACCACTATTTTGAGAGCTTATAGCTCTTAGTTGCTCAGCTGCGATAAAGCGGTGTTCTTCGTTGCAAATCAGCATAGGCGCAGAGTGGTTTATGCCACTTAAACGAAGAACGGTTTGCTGTAACATCGTGTGCTCACCGCACAGCTTCAAGAACTGCTTTGGATAATTGCCCCTTGACAGTGGCCACAATCTTGTGCCAGAGCCTCCAGCCATGATCACTGGTAAAATCATAAATCACCTAATAATTATCTTTTTAAACTTTCTAATAACGCTTTGTATTGTCTTTCAAGCGCATTATCATCAAATTCCTTAAACTCGGATTCTACGCCGCTCATAAAAAAGTCATAATTTTCATTAATATAATGCATTTTCTCTGTAAAGAGAGACGTATTTCCATGTTCAACTAAAATACCACTTACTCCATCATTGATATATTCGTGAAGTGCACCAACATCAAAAGCGACGACTGGCTTAGAATATGAATAAGAGTGTAAAATCACGCCGCTTTGAGTAGCAGAGTCATATGGTAATAATGTAGCTATAGCCCCCTTCAGTAGACCGTCAAGTTCTTGGTCAGAAATAAACCTATTTATGACTTCTACATTAGGTAATGCCTCCAACTCATCTATAGAATTGTCTTCGCCTCGTCCAGCAACGA
The DNA here is from genome assembly GCF_001625595.1 of Pseudoalteromonas luteoviolacea NCIMB 1942. GTDB lineage: Bacteria > Pseudomonadota > Gammaproteobacteria > Enterobacterales > Alteromonadaceae > Pseudoalteromonas > Pseudoalteromonas luteoviolacea_A. The sequence goes on along the minus strand of NZ_AUXT01000192.1, from coordinate 11,760 downwards.
TGATCTTCTCAGGTAAACCTTTTTCATGCATAGCTTTTGCAATACTAACCAAATGCCTTAGACCTTTATAAGGCTCAATTCTGCCAAAAAATAAATAGTATCCATCAGGCTGTGCTGGGGATTGCTTTTCAAAGCCTGACAACCTCAGCTGGTAAACTTTAGTGTCAGTATTCACTTTTGAAAAGGTAATGTAAGCATTCGCTAACACTTTATCGACGAATTTATTGTAGAGGAGTACATTTTTTTGCTGCTTGCCTTCATGAGGGTTCCAATCATGAATAGTAAAAACCAGCTTAATTCCACATATTTTACACAGCACTGCTAATGGCAGATTTGAGATGTGTGCAGTATCAAAAACTACTGTATTGACTCTATTAAAAAGCAACTTAAAGACTACAATAAAGGCTAGAAACGAGTCGATAATAAGACCAAAACTCAGACCTGAAACTTTTGACACTGAAGAACAGCCGATATTCAGGTTGTTTGCAATTTCTTTATTTGCAAGGAAATAGGCTTCGTCTCTGAAACATTTAACCTTTTTGCTAAAGTACATTGCTAGGTCTGGGTTATTTGAATTGCATATAATAGCTGTTTTAGCGCTCATTTAATTTACCCCACATCTTACGTCTCAAATTATTCGGAATAAATACTTTTCCCCCATTCTCAAGCCAGTCAACAACTTTAGTCTGAACACCAGCTTTTGGAGCTTCAATCATCACGAGTACATTAGAGTTAATAAACTTTGAAAAGTCGTCTATTTCCCCTTTATAGTTCACTTTTAGATGACTGGGCAATAGCTCACCGTGACGTCCAAAAAAGCGAATATTTGGATATACCTTTTGAAGGTTTTCTGCCATTTCAATATTTCTCACATTGTTGAAGGCTCCAAAAAAGCAAATATCATCCCCATCAAATTCACTTAAAAACTGCTCGTCTTTCACCGTACGTGTAAACAATGTACTTTTACTGAAAATCGCATTGCGCTTTTTACGATTTAATAGCCTGCTCTCAGTCATTGAAAGACAAATAACTAAGCTATTTCCTAACCCCTTAAACTCAAAAAGTTTCAACACGAGGAATTGATGGTAAAAAATAGCTTTTTTTAAAAAGCTTTTTGAAGCTTTAGCTTCTTCAAAATAATATAAAAGCTCAATATTGTGATATAAAACAGAGGTCTTACCTGGCAATAAAACCGATGGAAACAATGACCTAGAGATGCAAACTTCTGAGCTTTGTTTTACAACGTTCAGCTTACTTAGAACACGAATAAACGTTATCGCCCCATAAACACCCATAATAGGTACAAAGGGAAGCGAGATAAATAACTGAATTAGATTAATTAACTTGTTAGGTGACTTTAAACTTATAATTTGAAAATCGTTTTTTTCTGCATAATTTTCATCAAATTTATAGCCAGCAGTTTTTTCAGGATGAGGAGACAGAATAACCTTCATTTTTCGGCATTAACTCATATATAACAAATATCACAAATAACATCAGGCCAATCTGAAATGAAGCAGTATACAACCCTTCAATTGGCCCAAAAATACCCAAGAACAATAATGGGAAACATATCAACTTAAATTTATAAGAAAGCCTATTAAACAACTTAACCAGTAAAAATGAGTAAATCAGTGCGATGATACATGAAAGTATTGCACCTCCCCAGGTTCCAAAATATAGGAAATATTCACTCATAAAAAAACCAGAGCTTTTAGAAGGCACAAATTTCTTATCATAAAAACACATGAACGCTCTGATATTAAAAACGAGCTCTTTATCAGAGTACAAAACTCTCGGTATTAACAAACCTATAGGATTACTATACTCCAGCGAGTTTGCACAATGCTTATAGTTAAGCATTATCCCATTAAGTAATGATACATTCCGTTCAATAAGTTCAAATAGAAAGAATATAATAGCATCTCGGTTGACACCTCCACCTGACTCTCTTAATACGGCTAAAATAGTCGATAACAAGACAGTCATGGAAAGAACTATAACAGTCTTTATACTTTTAAGTTTCACACCAAAAACTAACATGGTGAGTACCATATAGATAAGCAGGTAAAGTCTTGACCCCGTGAGCAACACACCAACTAAGGTAACAGCGATATAAAAATAGCTCTTTTTAACGTTACCTAGCGGTGATATTAATAAACACACGTTCAAAAGCAGCCAGATAATACCTAGAGAATGATGATTGCTCGTTCTAAAATCGATTAAACTAGGCATTCCTTGCGCGACGTAAACACTAAGAATTAGCAGTGAAGATAAGATGCCTATAAATTTAATGTAAAGACTAGCATCTTTATCATGATGAAAACTCCAGTAAGTCGGCTTTAGCCTCGAGTATGCAAAAAGTAATATCATCGAATTCAGTATATAAACCGAATAAAATAATGGCTCTTTAAAATAAGGTACGACAGTAAGAGCAACCACTAAGTTACCAAAAGTCAAAAATGCAAAAAAGCCTGAAATTATTAGACTTACATCAACTTTAATTACTTCGGCATTAGTTTTCATTCTTCACTCTTTCAAATAAGTTGTTACGAAACCAATGTAAGAAGGCCACGTGTGTCCAACAGATCATTGATACCTTTCAACTTTTCACTAACACCAAACAAATAAACTGGTTTGTTATTAATTACTCCAGCAATCGCAACATGCAGCCTATCAGTGATTACACATTCTGACTCTGCAATAAGCTCTAGCACTTCTTTAAAAGAGCTATAATCAATGCAGTCATAACTACACCCCAAAGAGTTACATATCTCTTCTGACAGCCTCTTTTGAGACTCAGCCTGATATGGGCTAGTTACTTGTACTACAGATGGAGTATTAGATAAGTGTTTGAATACACTTTGCTTATCATTGAAAATTTGTAACGACTTATTTTTATCAACACTCACAAAAAGAAGTCGACGATTTGATTGCTTAATTCCCTTATGAAACAACCCCTCGTTCAGGACTACAATATCACCGGTCAGAGTCATGCCTTTGTTATGACGCTTATATGCCTCAAAACTATCTTTATCTCTCGCTGATACATCATTAGCCAGCCAGCAAATATACTTTAGTGATAGCTTTTTAATTAAATTAACATCCCTCGATAAACCAACGGAAACAAAGGTCAATTTCGCGCCAGCGAGCTTCACCAAGGTGAATTCAATCAGCATAGAGATCAACATTGGAAAAGTTGTATCTTTATCAATAAATGTACCACCAAGCCAAGTATAAGACTTTACTCTTTTAAATAAATACGCAAGCCAAGCTAGGTAGCCTTTGTTTTCTTTTGCTAAATTGCGTACTTCATAATCCCCTTCGACATATTCTCCAGCACAAGCTAGAAACATATCATCTCCAAAATTTTTATTAGGGAAAAAGCCATTTACAATATTGATATTTCTCAAGATATTCCACCAAACTTTTGAATTAAATACTGTATTGCATCATCTGACTTCTCTAATGCTTTTATTACTTTTGCTGGGTTACCGGCAATTAACACATTGTCAGGATAACTTCCTTTGAGAACGGACTTTGCTGCAACAACAGTATTATTACCGAGCCTTGTACCAGGTAATAACAACGAATCGTAACCAATCCAACAATCTTGCCCTATTTCTACACCTTTCATTATTATTTTTGGAGAATAAGGAACCCAACCCACATTATCATAATCATGATTATATGTAAGAATACAAACTTTAGGAGCCAATATAACGTTCTTTCCAAAATCAACACCACCACGTGCATCAATGAAGTTATCATCGTTGAGGTGCAAATACCCTTCGTGCTGAACTTTTTCTGGATAATAAAGGCGAATATTTTTACCTATATTAATAGTCAAATAGGATTTATCTACTCTCCTAAATTTTAAAGCATAAGAAATAAGCCTTGTTAAGTTCTTAAACATGCCCTTTCCTTAACCTAAATATAACAAGCCCTACTGAGCTAAAGGTATAAATCTGAATTAAATTAAACCCAAAATACGAAAACAAAAACGCTAAAGACATGAGGCAAAATGCATCAACAGACATACTCTTATAATTATAATTCTTATGCATTTCTGCAGAGAAGTACGCATATATTAATTCTGAGCTAAAAAATATAATTATATATAAAAAGTATTTTGAATATGTATAACTAACAAAAAACTCTGTCGCCAAGATAAAAGACAATAAAAAGCATGAGAAAGCCAAACGATTAAAATAAATTTTAAAATTATATCTGATAATCATAACTACCAGTGTAGTTTTAAGGAACATAAGGCCAAACAGTATTCTTACAACTATCTGTTCTATACGTTCATTCTCATCAACTCCTTGGGTTATTGAAAACAAGCTCGGTATTTGCTGATATATAATTATGATTACACTTGTTAAAAATGCAAAGTTAAAAACACTTTGACTCTCAGCTTTATTCCCAACTTTATCTAGCCCTACCAATATAAATAAAGCTAACAAAACTGCTGAAATTATTGATGAAATATAATAGTCAACACTAAAAAACATGCATACAGCTCTAGGCACCACAAGTAGCAGGGTCGCCAAGAAATATTTATATACTTTACCTTCTCTACGCAGCCTAAACTCATTAACATGAGCATAAACACAACCAAGAATTAAAGCGTACAATATCTCTTCAAATTGTTTAACTTCAATTAGAAATTGAGACAAATATACAAGAAGAACAAACGAGAACTGAATTATCAGCTTCTGCTTTAATAATTCATGTGATGTACTCTCTTGATATTGAGCACCAAAGTTTAAAATAACAGCTGCGATATTAAAAATTGCTAGAGTAAATAAGTAATCAACAACTCGTGGTTCAGTATCTAAACTAACTATAAAGATAGTTGTTAATAGAGGAATAACCCGTGGAATAAGATCAGCAATTGTTGAGAAAAGGACTTTTCGTCCTTTTCCCTTCAAAACTTCAATCATCTACCCATACCAAAAAGTACGACTTTGACTGTTTTCAACAATATCTTGAAATCACTTCTTAAAGAGTGGTGTTTAATATAATAGATGTCGTATTTATGCTTCCAAACAGCATCCTCTATAGAGTCACCATAAGGATACGAAACTTGTGCTAACCCTGTAATACCAGGTTTAACTGAATGTCTGAATCTGTAGTAGGAGATTTCCTTTTCAAGATCACATATAAACACTTCACGTTCTGGTCTAGGGCCAACAAGTGACATTTCTCCTCTTAAAACATTCACAAACTGAGGGAGCTCATCTATACGTGTTTTACGTATAAATTTTCCTACTTTAGTTACACGAGGGTCGTTCTTCTGAGCCCATTGAGCCTTCCCATTCTCTGCATTGTTAACCATTGAACGAAACTTAAGAACCTCGAACTCTTGGTTAAACTGCCCAACCCTTAGTTGCTTGTATATAACACGTCCAGGGCTTTCAAGCCTAATAGCAATGGCAACAAGTAACATAATAGGGAGTAAGAAGATAAGAGCAGTTAAAGAGACTACGATATCTAATACGCGCTTAATTTTCTGATTTCTCTGAGTAGAGAGAATCGAAAACGCTTTTTGATGCAAAAAGTAACCACTGTTCAGAAGCTTAACTTCAGTGTACTTGTTTCGAGCATCTAAGTAGCTTACCAAAGGCTCTACCCATGCGCCGTACTCCATAGCACGAATTAAGAACTGTTTTTGCTCACTGGAAAGCGCAGCACTGTGATAGTGACAAATTACCTTTCGGCCTATTGCTTTAACGTCATAATCATTGATTGCTACATCAAAATCATAATCTTTAGTACAATTTAGTACTTCTTCTACCGCTGATTCTGGGCAATATAAGTATATAATATCAGGCTTCAAAGCCTGCCTTCTTGAGCGAAAGGATTTATTCAAGTAGTACTTGATATCTTGATTATCCATTTTAACTTCATCTAGGTGCATTTCTGAATTCGTTCTGTGCATTATTGATTCACCCCTTTAAGCTTTGCTCTCAATAACACAATAAAAACACCAAAACCTAATCCAGCAAAAACCGATAGGATTGCTAATAACATGTAGTTCGGAAAAATGTGTTTTAACCTCAATACAGCTGGGTCCTCAATTGTAAAAATATAATCACTGTGGACTCTAGCCATCATTTTTTTCTGCAACTCAGCCTCTACAAGCTTTAATAACGTCTGCCTCAGCTCAACGTTTTTCGTATTTACCAATTCTCTCTCAAGGTACTCAATGCTAGAGTCGGCGCTAAGAATAGCTTTTTGTTGCATCAACTCATTTAAGTCAGAAACTAGGTTCTCTAAGATTTCTTTTGCAACATAAGGAGACTTATGTGTAATTGCGATCGAGTAGAAATTACTGACGTTATCCTGAGCTACTTTTACCGAGTCCAAAAAGGCCTTCTTGATTTGAAAGATATTCGGTTCACCCTCAGCCCACCCATCAGTAGCTGAATACGCATCGGTAAACGAGATTTCATTACTTTCTTTATCCCACTTTTTAACCTCAAGTAAATAAGGTGAATAATCATATTTATTCACAAACTGACCAATAAACTTTCTAGTTTTCATTATTTCTAAAGATTTATCAGCTTCATTAGTGGATTCTGCCCCAAAGCCAACCAATGCACCCAAAGCCCCCATCTCACCAGGGAGCTCTAACGGATTATTACTGCTTCTTTCCGACAATAAAACTTGGGCTGAATACTCTTTTTCAACACCAAAATAAACGGCTAAATTAATTAGCAAAATTATTGGAAGCGCAATGCTAATGATGTAGAATTTTTTAATCCAAATTAATTTGACTAAGGCTTGAAAGTCCACTTCATTATTCTCTATATTCATAATCGACTCAACCTAGATCCTTGCAATCGCCGCGACACCAACACCCAACTGATAAAATATCTGAGTAGCAGTACTCCAAAGAGTCAAATTATCCATGTGAGACGAGTCCATTGGCACAACTATTGTGTCTCCTGCTTCTAGTTCAAGGTGATTATTAACCGCAAACCAATTCGTGTAGTTAGGTATGAATACAGCACCATTTGCTTTAATTACATATACCTTTTTTTCATCAGCACGGTCTTTCATACCACCACTCAAAGCAATATATTCTTCAATAGATACGCCCTGTTTAAACAAATGAGATGAGCTATAGTTTACTTCACCGATAATTGATATAGAGTCTTGTTTACCAGGAATATACAAAGTATCACCGTCCTGTAACCTCAAAACTTCTCTACCATTTATGATATCTGGTAAGTCAATAACTAAACGACCAAGAGCTTTAACGCTCGCCAGGTCTTTCAGCAACTTATCTGTTTCGTCATATGATAATGAAGTATTCGAACCTATAGACTTCTGAAAACTCTTCGATGCGATATCTTTTCTTAAATCTTCCGACAACTTTTGAAGCTGCTTTTCCTCTTGGTTTTTAATCGCTTCACGTGTAAAAATGGCAGCTCTTGGCTCAGCAAATTTTGTAATTCCGCCAGCCCTTAATAAAACTTGCTCTAGGCTATCACCACGCTTTATGGTGTAAATTCCAGGGAATTTAACTTCGCCTTTTAATTGAACTTTATAACTTTCTTGCCAGTTAGGTTGCTTTAGAATATTTAATATGTCGCGGCTTGCCAAAAGCTTACGTTCACTTTCAGTTCTACTGTGAATGTCGTTGATTTGAAAATGAAGCACTTCACCATCTATGAGTCCACGTGTTACTTCGGCATACTCTGTAAACGCAGATTCCAATAGACCACCTGCAGCAGCTAATGCATCTCTCGGGGTTTTATTTTGTGACAATGGGTATACCCCTGGGAACCTCACTTGCCCATCAATCTCGAATATTGCTACAGGTTGCCCAGCAGTAGACTGATGCTCTAGTTTAGCAATGATTGGGGCAAGCAATTTAGCTCGACCAAATAATGTTGGCGTAGCTTTTTTCGTATCACCATTGCTTACTGGAGTATTGATTTTCACCCCAGCAGAGATAACTTTCTTGTTAAATTGCTCACGCTCGTACAAATGCCATAATTTCACCTGCTCCTGAAGCTCTTGTTCAGCCGCTGTCAGTGCTAAATTACGGAGCGCATTTTCTTCTTTATGCAAATAGTTAAAACGACTAAACACATAAACTTCATCATTTTTCTGAAGACTAATTTTTTCCCCATTTAGAGCGTCTAAAATAGAGAACTGAACAATGTCAACTTGACCAAGTGATGCACCTTCTCGAACAATAATTGCGTAATTTAAGTCAGCTTGAGGAAGTAAGTCAGCCTTGCTATTTTTGACCAACTGGTCAAAGCTCAAATCACCATCCCACTGATAGTAGCCAGGTCTGGAAACTGCACCGATTAGAGTAATAGAATCGATCACTTCATTATTAACACTTTGTACTTTTATAACATCACCGCCTTGTGGACGATAATTGATTTGATTTTTTCTAAAATTGACAGAAATTACGGATTTTTTAGCATTATCAACTACACGCTTTATTTCAACCTGTTCTAAAAATGCGTCTTCCTTAAATCCACCAAACATAGTTATCAGTGATTCAGCGACTTCACCCGGCTTTAATTCAAAAATTGCAGGCCGTTTAACAAACCCTTCAACTCTTATTTGGGGGCCAACTGAAGGAATAAATACAACATCACCAGACTGTAAAGTAATATCTCCTGTGCTATCACCTTTAAGCAACAAATCATAAAGGTCAAGCTTCGCTATGCTCTTACCTTTTCTTTTTACTTCAATATTTCTCAAAGAGGCGATATCCGTTAAACCACCACTTGCAAATAAAGCATGAGTCACATTGGATAAAGGCGAAAGTATATAACTACCAGGCTTGTATGCTTCACCTACTACAAGCACGCGTAGGCTTCTTAACTCAGCGATAGAAACAAAAACCCTAAGGCCAATTGCTTCAGTAGCTACCTTATTGTCAATAAGCTGCTTCAATTCTTTATAAGTTAAGCCAACAACATAGACTGGGGAGAAGTTTGGAATACTCAAACGGCCCTCACGGTCTATTTTCAATTCGTGAATGGCAGTTTCTTTACCGTATAAACTAATGGAAACCACATCGCCACTTGCTAATACATAATCATTTGGAACAGCAATTTGTTCAGTGGGTACAAAGCTTGTAGGAGTACCTGCAAACAACTCATATCCAAATGGCTTCAATTTAGTCTGGACAGGCTTTAAAGGCTCTTCAACCTCTAACTCCATAACATCCCTTGGTTCAATGCTGGACGCAGAGTGCTCCATCTCACTTGACATACCAGACTTGTTTCCCAATCCTAACGAAGAAAGATCAACACCATATTGCTTGGCCAATGCCTCTTGCTGTGCCTTAGGTAATTTTTTGAACTGTTCTATCTGCTCTGGTGTCGGTGAAAATGCACTAACAAAGGCACTAAACCCAAATAAAATTATTGCTAAAACACGCGTAAAAGACATCTAATCAGTATCCTGCTTTGTCAATATTCAAAAAAAGATTGCACATTCTACACGAGATCTACTAAATAGAAAAAGGGCCTGCGGCCCTTTTTTTGTCATATCTTTGTTATATTCTGCGTCTATGTGTTAAAAACTGTAAACCAAGGTCAACGATGTTTCCGTATCAGTTTTTTCTTTGCCCTCATCAACATCAGAATTATGGGTGATATTGTACCCAACCTTCATTTGCAGCGAGCCGTTTATCTTTGTCAGTAATGCGGTTTCCGATACTGTTTTAGTGTTTGTATCTCCGTACTCTACTGACACCAATTGAGTGAACTTAGCATTGTCTGATATCTGCCATTCATAGTCTATCTTTCCAACGCCGATAACTTCGCTTTCAGTTTCTCCCGCTAACGATTGACCGTCAGGCGTCGTTTCAGTGCTATCATCTTGATATTCAAAGCGCTTTATACCTGGGCCAATTTCAAAATCTAAGTACATGTTGCTTTTACTTAACAATCTCAGGCCATAACCCACAGACAGTACAGATTCACTTCTATATGCACCGAAATAGTCCGAAGCGTATGAACCAGAAATAAATAAATGGCTGTGATCTTCAACTAGTTTGTAGTTGCCTTGAACAGAGAAAGAATACTTTTCATTAGTACGTTCTTTAACTTTTTCACCGTCGTCATTTTCAATCTCATCTTCTTTGAAAATGCCATCCAACTTATACTCATTACGCCAACTTTCTAAATTATGTTTGGCTTTAATTTCACCTTTGAGTGTCGTTGTTTCTGTATTACCGCTCGTGACAATTGCGCCCACTTCACTTGTGATGTCCCATACTTTTTCCTCTTTGATAGGGCTTTCAGAGCTTGCTTCAGCAGTTGCTACAAAAGAAGAAGTTGCTGTTAAAACACACAGAGAAATCAGTTTCATTTTCATTATAAAAGTAACCTTTATATTCAATCTTTTTGTAAATGCACATCCATTTGCGGATAAGGAATATTAATGCCAGCGTCATCTAACGCCAGTTTGATGTTTTCCAACAAATCAAAATAAGTTGGCCAATAGTCACTGGTATTTACCCAAGGTCGTACAGCAAAATTAACGCTTGAATCTGCCAATGCCAAAACAGCTATAGTATAAGCTGGGTCTTTTAAAATTCGAGACTCTTTTTCAAGCACCTCTTCCAATACTTTCTTCACTTGCTTAAGATCAGAGTCGTATCCAACGCCAATTACAAAGTCTATTCTACGCGTCTTTTCACGAGAATAGTTTACTATCGCACCTGACATGATTGATGAATTGGGTATTATAACAACTTTGTTGTCTGGCGTTATCAGTTCGGTAGAAAAAATCTCTATGCGCTGCACACTGCCCGACTGGCCTGCTGCATCGATATAATCACCGGATTTAAAAGGTCTGAGTATAATAATCAATACACCAGACGCAAAATTAGAGAGTGACCCTTGCAGTGCTAAACCCACCGCTAAACCCGCTGCACCTAGAATAGCGATAAACGACGTTGTTTCAACACCCACCTGCGATAGCGCCATCAGTAGCGTCGCCACAAAGACCAAGCTGTACACAATGTTAGATACAAAAGTACCTACCGCTTTATCTACTTTTCGTTTACTGATCGCCTTCTCAGTTAAGGAGGCCGAAAATTTAGCCACCCTAATTCCAATAAAGAAAATGATTAAAGCGATTACCCCTTGAATGAGGTAATGTGACAAGGTGTCCGAATTGTTATTCAGCCAATCCATAAGTACTTCCATAAACTCTCCTATAATTTATTCTAAGCTATTAAGTTTAAGTACAAAGTATGGATTTTAGCTGTCTAGACGAAAATTGCTGCAAATCTACTAAAAACAGTAAAAAAATAAAAAAAGGCTTTGCATTGTAAAAAAAGTTCTGTATTATGCGCGCCACACCATAAAGGTGTTACACGAAAATTGTGGCGGCTGTAGCTCAGTTGGTAGAGCCCTGGATTGTGATTCCGGTTGTCGTGGGTTCGAGCCCCATCAGTCGCCCCATCCCCCCTCTTGATAACTTCAAGAAAAAAGTCATAAAATTAATACTCTTAATAATCAAGACCTTAATCATTATTTTAATACCTGAAAGACATCTCCCTAGTTTATTACGACTTATTCAATAGCCAATTTCCAATACATCTAAATTACCACTATATTCAAAGTTTTAGTCTTGAGCGAATTAAAATGCGAGCACTCCACTCAAGTAGCTAGCTTCAACCAAATGAAAATCGCCTATAGCTTATTTTAATGTGTGAGACAGCTCACAAACGCTCCGAAAAGCAGTTTTATACCAATTTCATTAAAT
>NZ_AUXT01000191.1 GCF_001625595.1 Pseudoalteromonas luteoviolacea NCIMB 1942 | reverse complement strand
TTCAGTAAACTGGTAAAAATAGGAATGACACATGACAACTCAATTCAACTTTGATGATGCTGTTAAAGCTCTTCAATCAGGCAAAAAACTTAATGGTAAAGATGGCGTACTTACCGATCTTATCAAACAATTAACAGAGTCAGCTCTTCAAGCAGAGCTTGAGCAACACCTTACTCATGAACAGCAACCTAACCGTAAAAATGGCTCTAGCACTAAAACGGTTAAGTCATCCGTTGGCACTTTTGAACTCGATACGCCAAGAGATCGCACTGGTTCGTTTGAGCCTCAACTTGTTAAAAAAAATCAAACTGCACTGACCGATGAAATAGACCAAAAAATCCTTTCCATGTTTAGTATGGGCATGAGTTATCGTGATATTAACAAGCACATCGAAGATATGTACGGCATGAACGTTGCCACAGGCATGATAAGCGCGGTCACCGACAAACTCATTCCAGAGCTAAAAGCATGGCAACAAAGGCCGCTGGATAGCCATTATCCAATTGTTTGGCTTGATGCAATTCACTACAAGGTTAAAGAAGACGGGCGTTATATTAGTAAAGCGGTTTACACATTACTCGGCTTAAATATTCACGGTAAAAAAGAAATACTTGGCTTACACCTATCAGAAAATGAAGGCGCTAACTATTGGTTATCAGTGCTCACCGACTTAAATAATCGAGGCGTTAAAGACATTCTTATCGCTTGTGTTGATGGCCTAACAGGCTTTCCAGAGGCGATTGCGGCTATTTTTCCTGAGACTGAAGTCCAGTTGTGCATTGTTCATCAAATACGTAACTCAATGAAGTATGTGGCGTCTAAGAATCAAAAAGCCTTCATGGCTGACTTAAAGCCCGTTTATCGAGCGCCAACAAAAGAAGCGGCTGAATTAGCCCTTGATGAGCTAGAGTTTAAATGGGGAACCGCTTATCCATTAGTAGTTAATTCTTGGCGTAACAAGTGGCATAACTTATCGGCTTACTTTAAATATCCTGAGCATATTCGCAAGGTAATTTACACGACAAATGCCGTTGAAGCAGTGCATCGCCAGTTTAGAAAACTGACGAAAACCAAAGGTGCATTCCCGAATGAAAATAGCTTGTTGAAGTTGCTTTATGCTGGCATATTAAACGCCACAGAGAAATGGACAATGCCAATACATAATTGGAGCCT
>NZ_AUXT01000190.1 GCF_001625595.1 Pseudoalteromonas luteoviolacea NCIMB 1942 | reverse complement strand
TGTAGTTAGCTAGACGCTTACTTTTCTTCAAGTGTTTCAAGGTATTGCAAAGTGTATTCAACATGATCGACATATGAAGGAGAGTCGTTTTCACTCTCGCTCAAACCAAAACCCGCTAAGTCTAATGCAACCGCGTTATGACGACCTTGCACTGAGCGGAGTGTCGAAGACCACGACGTTGAAGGATTACCTAGTGCTGGTAACAAAATCCATAAAGGCCCATCTCCTTTTACACGCAGTGTATGCTGCTTAAACCCGGCGCCTGCGGCAACCAATTCGCTTTTAATGCCATAGCTTTCTTGTAACTTAACAAGGCGGTCAAGCTCAGAGCAGGCTTCTTCAGATTCAATCTGTTCTTCTGCACTCAGTGCTTTAATAAGCGCACACAATGTTTCAATATTTTCGAAATGTACTGGCGTGATGTCATGCTCTGGAATTTTAGCGCCATAACGCTGATCAACATGAGCAAGTAATCTCACCATAGATAGAGAATTCAAAATCCCCAACTCTAGTAGTGGTGTGTGCTGGTCCAGATCCGGGGCAGCCCCTTCCAGTAAGTCTTGATTTATAAATTCAATAAGTTCTTCAATCATCCTAGTTTCCTATCTAGTCTGGCAATATTGTTGACCCTCAAACAACGCTCAAAACCAAGTCGGTTTTGCGTTTCATCAGGCTAGTTTTCTGTCCGCATTCACCGATTAGACATGTATTAGAAATATCTGAGGTGAGATGCAATCGCGTTTCGTTCGCCTAAAAAAACCTTACCGCTATCGAGGTTTTTTCAACATAGCCCCTGTGGACTATCCCATTGGTCCAAACGGACTATAGGCATCTGCGTGTAAAAAATTTACTTTATTGAGAACTTTCACCAAGTCAGGAAACAAGGAAATGAAGCAGGGTAAAAACCATCTAGTCACACCGGTAGAGAGAGAGTCAACGCCTCATTTGGAACCAATTTATCAGGCGATAGAAAATAATCTTGGCTTTATTCCTAACGGCATATTGACTATGGCTAAAAATCCGATGTTAGCGCAGGCCTTTGGGCAAATGTTTGGATGTTTAAGTAAGTTTGAGCACATCAACAATGAGTTGAAATGGGCCATTGCCACAATCAGCAGTAATGCAGCAGGTTGCCAATACTGCCAGGGGCACTTTTCTCATATTGCCAGCAGAGTAAACGTCAACAGAGCCAAAGTGTTGGCAGCGTTTGAGTTCGAAACCAACGTGTTATACGACGATGCTGAACGTGCCGCGCTAAGATTTGCATTTGCATGTAGTACGGCTCCGGCACACCTAGAAAAAACGCACTATGAAGAATTAGGACAGCACTACTCTGAAGCAGCTGTAATTGAAATCGCAGCTGTTGTTGCCATTTGTGGATTTTTGAATCGATGGAATACCGCGATGGATAGTCAGCTAGAGGCCGATCCCGCAGCCATTTTGGATGAGATTAATCAAATTACTAAGTTCACAGTATAAGGACACCACTATGCCTGAGATTACATTCGTTGATTTTGCTGGAAATGAAACCAAGGTAGATGTACCAAGTGGTACCTCTTTGATGCAAGCTGCCATGGAAAATATGGTCGAGGGCATTGAAGCAGAGTGTGGTGGTTCTGGTAGCTGTGCCACCTGCCACTGCTATTTGACCAGCGATTGGCAAGGGAAAATCGCAGATCCAGATAACAATGAAAGCGATATGCTAGAGATGGTTACTGAACCAAAAGATTTGAGCAGATTAAGCTGTCAAGTGTTGGTATCTGATGATCACCATGGATTGCACGTTCATTTACCAGAATCTCAATACTAAGGAAGATGCTATGAAAAGGTGTGTCATTATCGGGGGCGGCCATGCTGGTGCTCAAGCGTGCATTAGTCTACGCAAAGAAGGATGGACAGGACAGATCATGCTGATCACCGATGAAGACAGCCTGCCCTATCACCGCCCGCCTTTGTCTAAAACCTATTTACAAAACCAAGTTACAGCCGAACAGCTTTTAATTAGACCCGAGGCAGCGTATCTCAAGGATGAGATCGACGTTAAACTCAACACACGAGTCGATAAAATAGAGCCCGAGATTCAAAGTATTCAATTGCAAAATGGGGAACATATTAGCTACGACAAATTACTCATTTGCACAGGCAGCAGAGCGCGTAAAGCAGACTGCATGGGTGCAGAGTTAGATAATGTCTTTTACATTAAAACGCTCAACGATATAGAACGGTTATCGGCCACATTGAAACTTGCTGACCTTGAAATATCTCGCCGTATAGTGATGGTCGGTGGCGGTTATATTGGGCTCGAAACTGCCTCGGTATTAAAGAAAATGGGTCACGATGTTACCATCATTGAGCGAGAATCTAGATTACTGGCCAGGGTAACTGCGCATAGTATTTCTGCTTTTTATCATAAACTGCACAAAAGCAATGGGATTAAAATATTTACTGACACTAATGTCGTCGCATTTCAAGGCAAAGATACTGTCAGTACAGTGCTTTGCGAAGACAAAGTTATTCCTGCTGACATCGTCATTGTAGGTATTGGCGCTCAGACAAATACGGAGCTTGCACAAAGTGCAGGGCTACTTGTTGAAAACGGCGGCATTGTTGTAAATGAACTTTGCCAAACAACAGACGTTAACATTTATGCAGCTGGTGATTGCACGATTGGCATTGAGCATCACAGCGGCCTTGCTACACGAATTGAGTCGGTGCCAAACGCCTTAGAACAAGCCAAAGCGGCCGCTGCCACAATTTGTGGCAAGCACAAACCGAGCACCGCTGTGCCATGGTTTTGGTCAGATCAGTTTGACTGCAAAATTCAAATTGCAGGCCTCAACACCGGCTATGATGAAACTCTATTAAGGCAAACCGATGCTCATACCTTGTCTCTATGGTACCTAAAACAAGGTAGAGTGATAGCCGCTGATTGCATTAACTCAGCGAAAGACTTTATGGCCGCCAAAAAAATCATCGCTCAAAAAATTCATGTCCCCAAAGAAACCATAACCAATTTAAGCATTGATTTATTTAAAGAATTAGCAAGGTTGACGCAGCCTAGTTAACTCACTCACATATAAAGTACGCACCCCAAGCGTGAAACCTAAAAGAAGCCCGTTAAGGGCTCTTTTTTATTCTTTTGCAGGCCTTTTACGACAATAGACACGCAGATTAAAAGGGTGAAGCAGTTCACCAATGAATGTTTTGCTGTAGCCGTCACGCACGCCTAAACTTGTGTGACACGGCCCAGGCACCCGGTATGTACCAAACGCTCTATCAAACACTGAAAAAACAGTCGCAAAATTTGTTTGGTAAGCCTCTCGGTCTGTTGCATGATGCCAGCGATGCATCGTTGGAGATACAAACAGTACACTCCACTTCCCATAAGTCCATGGGATGTCTGCATGAATAAAGTAGCCATAGTAGTTACGGATCATGTTATTGGCTACAATGGCAAATGGTGGGACACCCATTATAATCAAAAATGATGTGTCTATGATAAATGTAGTCAAGAAGTTGAGTGGGTGAAACCGTTGCAATGTTAACCAAGTCATATGCTCGTCCGTATGATGAACACGATGAAGCGGCCATAAAAACCTCGAGTGTTCAAATCGGTGACGCCAATAGCCAATAAAGTCCCCCAAAAAAACAGCAATAAATATAGCAACGGGTTGCGGTAATTCATACCAAAGACTTCTATCGACGATGCTCAATTGATAGCCATACAAATAGGTTAATATTACTGACATCACGGGCGTTAAAAGAAGTAAATTGACACTCATAAGAGAAAAGTTAAAAGCGCTCCCTGTGAGCGCTGATTTTGCCTGTTTATATACCTCTTTACCCTTTAAGAGGTAAGCTAATAAAACAAAAAATGCAGCAATCGCAATTAGATTGTTAAATGCGGTAAGAACTTGTCTTGCTCCGGCCTCTAATACTTCCAGCATAATTTGGGGCTGACCTTAATATTCGCTAATCCCATTGTTTTACCAATAAAAAAAGGTGCTTACAAGCACCTTTTGTTTAAGCGTAATAATCATCCGTGCTAACGGTAGCACGGATGATTATTACGCATGTACCGATTTATGGGAAGTATGAGACTTGGCGACACCCAAATCTTCCAATATGCTGTATAAACATGGTAATACGAGTAAAACCAAACACGTTGAGGTCATAATTCCAAACACAATACTGGTAGCCAAAGGGATTAGGATTTGCGCCTGCAGACTCGTTTCGAACAACAAAGGTGTCATACCTGCAATCGTTGTTATAGATGTCAAAACAACCGCTCTAAACCGATCATGACTCGCCTGAGCTGCTGCCTCATGTACACTCATGCCCTGCTTCACACGACTCTTCACAAACTGCACCAACAGGATTGAGTCGTTTACAACAATCCCTGCTAAGGAGATAAAACCCATTAAGGAAGGCATAGAAAAATTGATGCCCATTATGAAGTGTCCCCATATTACACCTATCATCGCCAAAGGAATTGAGACCATTACAATGAGTGGCTCTATGTAGCTATGAAACTGTAGAGCGAGCAACAAGAAAATCCCAATCATGCCCATTAACATAGCACGTCGCATTGAGGCTTGCGTGATACCTGCATTTTTCACTTCACCTTCGATGGTATACGTCACATCAGGGTAACGTGTTTGTAAATCATGCAAAAATCGTTTTTTCAAATCCCCAACTACAGCGCTTGCTGTGTTCAACTCACTGTCAACGTCAGCATAGACAGATACACTCATTAGGTTGTCCACACGATTAATAACCGCAAATCCCCTAGTTTGTTCAATATTAACCAAAGCAGACAAAGGTATCGCTATGCGTGAAGATGGATGAATAATTGGGAAGTTATCAAAGTCACTATATTCATCTAAACTTTCGTCGCTTAATTTTACGGTAACTTCATAGTCCTCCAGCCCTACATGCGTCTCGAGTAATTTTGTTCCTTGGAATGCTGGACGAAGCTGATTTGCAATGGTTGCCGAATTAACGCCTAAATCTAATGTCCCAGGTTTAAGCGTCAAGGTGTATTCAGGTTTTCCGGGCCTCAAATTATCAGTGATATTCTGTACCCCCTCATAGCCCTTTAGCCAATTTTTAAGTTCATACGCTGCATGCGTTAACTGGTCGACATCATCTCCTTTTAACCTGACGTCTACTGCCCGACCTTGTGGTCCCAACTTCGGCTCTTTGAAAGACAAAGTTAACACCTCTGGTAAAGAGCCTAACTCTTCTCGCCACGTATCTGAAAACGCCTGAATGGTAGTATTGCGCTGCTCAGCACTTAACAGGTCCACGGATATATAGGCTAAATTGGCGCCTTGATCTTGATAATCTGGGTTTTCACCATACGTAATTGTCATGGCTTTTACTAATTCAGTGTCCTCATTTTGACTCAATTTTTCATTCGCACGCTTGAGTGCACTCTCTATTCTTTCCATCGTTTGTTGTGTCACTTGAAACGGAGTACCATTTGGCATCAACAAACGACCTTGCAAAACATCCCCATCAATATCGGGGAATGCCGTGAACTTTAAAGTCCCTGAAATAAGCATACTCAGTGAGAATAAAAAACAAGCAACCACAGAACCTATTACTAAATACCTGTGTTTTATTAGCTTATGATTCAGCGTTAAGACTTGGTCATTCCAGCGACGAAACTTCACCTCAAACTTCGCTCTAATTGCCCCCACTTTTACACTAAATGGCGTTTCTTTAGATTTAGTTTGTAAGGCATGTGATAAATGGTTAGGCAATATAAGAAATGCCTCAATGAGTGAAACTGTAATAACTGAAATTAATACGATTGGAATAACTTTGAGGATTTGACCTAAATTACCTTCAATAAACACCAGTCCTACAAAGATACATAAGGTCGTTACAAATGATGAAAACACACCCGGTAGCACCACTAACGTGCCTTGTAATACAGCATCTCTAATTTCTAAGCCTTGTTCAACCTTTGTACCAATAGATTCTGCAATAACAATCGCATCATCCATTAATATGCCAAGCGCAAGTAATAAGGCAACCATAGAAAGCATATTGATTGAGATACCAAAATGCAGCATCAGAAAGAAGCTAGCCAAAAACGAAACTGGTAACCCCATTACAACCCAAAACGCATATCGAAACGAAAAAAACAGCCACATTACGCCAAAGACTAACAATAAGCCCTGCCATGCATTACTAATTAGTAACGAAATCCTATCTTTTACCAAGCTCGTATTATCACTGGTAAGTGTAAGTAAGACAGTATCAGGCAGAGTTAGCTTAACTTGCTCAATAACTTCCTCTGTCGCTTGTAACACACGTAGGCTATCATCGACCGAGTTTTTCTTTATTGTCAAAATAGCCGCTTGTTGATCGTTATAAAATATCCGTTTTTCATCTTTCTCAAAGGTATCTTTTACCTCGCCAAGATCGGCGATAGTTACATCATTGCCTTGTGAGCCATAGGATACCACCAAGCTAGATAAACTCTCAGCGTCTCTGCGCTCATCCATCATTCGAATTTGTGTATCCGAATAAGGTGTTTTCAATGTCCCTAGGGGAAGCTCCACATTTTGGCTAGTTACTCGGTTTCCAAGCTCTTGTACACTGATTTCGTGTTGTCTCAGCATGTTTTGAGAGGCTGTGACACGCAATTGGTGCTTAGAAAAATCACTGATTTCGACGATTGGAATTTCGGGGTGTCTAAGTAAATTTTGCTTCACCTTTTCTGCAAGGGCCTTTAAATCGACTCTGGATAAAGAGCCATTTTTAGCCGCTAACGCAACACTTACTACATCCTGAGTTCTGCCGCGTTCATTAATAGTCCACTGCTCTACTTGCGCGGGGAAGTCATCAATTGTGTCGATGGCATTTTTAACATCCGTTGTAAACTGCTCAAAATCACCGTGCTCAAACATTTTAACCGTCATTTGTCCCAGGTTTTGCCTTGCAACACAATGCTTTTCTTCCATAAAACTAATACCATCCAAGGCGCTTTCTAGGCTTAAACAAATTTTTTGCTCAACATTTTCCGGTGTTGCGCCAGGGTAAGGCACAACAATATCAATTTGATAGGTTTCAATCTGTGGGAGTGTTTCCCTTTTAATTTGGGGTAAACTAAAGATACCAATTGCGAGAAACAAGACCATCAATATATTTGCAGCTGTCGGGTGAGCAATAAAAAACCTAATCATTAGTGTAACTCCTTGCCATTCGCAGTGCTCAGCTGCGTTGGAGCCTCAGATAGATTAAGTAACGTCCCCTCTATAGCGGGAAACAAATCCGTGGTAACTAATTTTGCGCCTTCTAAGTTGCTGCGCTGAAGTAAAAAGCTATCCTCTTGCTTTATCGAACCTGTAAGGTCTACTTTTCTCAACTGGTTATTGTCATCCGCAATCAGTGCATAGCGGCCTCTGACTGTATGCCTCGGAATAACAACAAAGTTTTGTGCTGCGGCTGTTAAAGAAACTTTTGCTCGCATACCTGCAATTAACGGTGGCCTTTCACCGAGCTTTATCTTTTCATAGCTGTTTTGGATAGCGACCACAACCCCGATTGTTTGGCTCTGGGGGTCAATTTCGTCACTTAAGCGTTCTATATTTGCCTGCCAAGTGGTACCGCTTTGGGATAATATTTCAACAGATGCTGCCAGCTCTTGAGCTTTTAGGTAGGACGCCATACCATCACTAGAAATATTCTCTATATTGGGCCTTTGTTTGAAAAAACCTGAGAATTGATTGAATGTACTATATGTAAATTGGGCATTGATTAATACTTTCTCCACATCACTTGCACTAAATAGTGCCGCACCTTTTGTCACAAGCTGTGATCGCTCAACATCCACCTTATGAATACGGCCAGTAAAGGGTAAACGAATTTCAGTTCGCTTAATATCCAACTCGGCCTTATTGACGTCTGCTTCTGCTTTATTAACTTGCGCTTGTAGGGCCTTAATCTCGAGCGGTATCAATCGTTTTTGATTCAAATACCGTTGCAGGTCTTGCTGCTGGACCAGCACACTTTGCTGCGCTCTATCTAATTCAGTTTGTGACACACTTGATTTTTCGAATAACTTCTCCGTACGTTTAAACTCCGACTCAGCAATGCCGAGTTTGTGTTCGCTAAGCCTGATATCTAATTTATTATTTTCTTGGGCAGTGCGCTTGGCTGCTAAATCAACTTGCGCTGCGGCTAAGTTAGCTTCTGCTTTAGCCAGCTGTAACAGGTAGTCACTATCATCGATTTTTATCAACAGCGTCTCTGCCTTAAAAATCTCCCCTTTTTTTAGTACTGGATGTATGTAAGTAACAGTACCTGTGACTTCAGCAAGACTGTTTAATTGAATGTTAGGTTTAACTTTGCCGTACCCCGTGATTTTTGGGCGTACAAATTGTTGAGTTAATACTTGATATTGAGCAGGCTGCCCAGCTTGCTCAACATTGCCATGTTTAATTGAAGATTTCAGCTTAACAACCAATATCACCAATACAATGCCCACTACTATCGCAATTGGCAGGTTTTTTCTTGCACTAAAATTCCACCTCATTGATATCACTCTCCTTAAGTCCTAATACAAATCGCTGGTATAAATCCTTTGTCCATTGCTCACCTTGAATTTCGGTGTCGTCAATTCCCCAAGCTTGTTGTCTTAGTGTTTTTAAAATATAAGGAGAGACCAACAACGTAATGAGCTGAAAAGCGGCTAGTTTAGCTTTTCTTAAATCTTCTATTCCCGTTTCTTGCTGAATAAACTGAGGCAAAAACTTAGAAACACGTGCAGGAAAGGCTTTCATGAAAGCTTGTGCAAGAGGTGTTGTTTTATTCAGTACTTCTTCACTCAGTAAGTGAACAAAGCCAGGGTGAGTATGAAGAATCTCTGCAAAGCGACAAATAAACAAATAGAGTGGCTTTTTATGCTCACCTAGATTTTCAAACTGAGCAAAGTGCTCATCTGCTAATGATTGTATCAACTGAACAAAGAGGTTTTCTTTGCCTCCAAAATAATACTTTATCATCGCCGAATTGATACCCGCTTCTCCCGCAATGTCCCGAATTGTTATTTGACTATATGACTTTAAATTTAATAGTTCTTTTGCAGCCAGTATCAATTTTGCACGCTGCTCCGCTTGCTTCACCTCACATACTGGCCTGCCTCTTGTGACTTTTGTTGTCATACCTTACTCCAACACCCTTTTTATTTCTTTAATCACGTAGTTAATTAAATAAAAAGATTAAACCACAGTCAACAAATGTTTAACCTTTAATCAGATTAAATTGCAGCGCCCTGATACCAAAGCTCATAGCTGGTAAATGAAACTTCCAGCAAAATCAGCAAGAGTAAGAAACTTACGAGTTGACCTACTTTCACCTTTGAGCAAACATACGCACCTAGAGGTGCACCTACAACGACAATTGGAATTGCAGCGAGTAAGTAGCTTTCTATTTGCGGAGTAATTGCATTTAAATGCCAAGCATTTATCGCGCTTCCGACTAACGAAGTGAATGCCATAACCACAACAGAAGTGGCCGTCGCCTTTTTAATATCTGCATTATAGGCAATCACTAATAGCGCAAATAATGCGATATCCGACCCTGACCCCACTAATCCACTTGCAATACCGCCGCAAAACGCAACCAGCATAAATCGCACTTTACTTGGATTAATACGCTGAGCACTCTCTTGATGATGTGCTTTTCTCCACCAGCGCAGCAACATAGTCACCGCAAAACATAGCAGCAAAAAACTGAAAATGGACTTCACCACCAACCTTGGTGATAAAGGCGCTATATATATTAGGCTGATTGCTACACCTAAAGCAGACATAGGCAATGCCAATAAGACTAGGTTTGTATATATTGGTATGCGTCGGCATAGTATTGTTATCGTCGCAGCTGTCATACCAAAACTTTGTATTGCCAACGAAAATACTTTGGCGGTGCTAGGCTCGATGTGTAGGACTTTTGTCATGACAGGGAATGCCACCGCACCTCCTCCTAATGCCGTACCACCAGCAACAAATGACCCAAGTGCCATGGTGGCTGCAATTTCGACTTCCTGCAGGATTTGCAATAAAGCGCTTGAAAACCCTTGCATCCAAATCAACGCAGCATAGATAAAAAGCGTGAAGTATAAAGGCCATGTCGTTGGCTTTCTTAGTTTATCAATCATGGTATTTCTCAGTCCCTGCTACGATTGCGAGCATTCTAACAAAAGGAAAATATCGATGCGAATAGTCTTTTAGGACCATAGCTGTTTCACTCCTTGTCTTAAAATTGACCGTTATACGAAACGTAAAAAATAACCGATCAATTCATTTGATTGTCAATTGCGAACTTTTTTCTCATTTTTTTGATTTAGATCAACTTGACTTTTTTTCATGAAAAGTCCAGATACTCGCAAACCATTGCTATATCCATTAAAAACAATCAGATAGTGGAAATAACTTATTCCCCAAAAAGAAGAAATTAAGGGTGTATAAATATTTTTATACAGCTTAAAAAGCGTAAAAGAACATTTTTTTAAACTTTTACACTTATTTAAAACACAATTCCTTCACTTTTCGTTGATATCAATTCTCCGTTCATGTTTAATTAATCGTGCGATTAATTAAATGGAAGACCGTCAAAACAAGATCGGATAAGATCCATAGAAGCGATTAACCGATGTGCCTTTTGAGATCGTATTTATAAAGGAGAATGCATATGTTTTTGGGTTGCACTAAAGAATTGTCTAGCGTATTAAAAGCAATCGAATTGTTGAAAACATCGATTTTTGAACATTCACTAGATGGAACAATATTTCAAGAAGCGATGTCCTTCGCTGAGTCAGGTGAACTTTATTTAGCACTAATAGATAAAACGAGCTTAGAAGTTAAAACCGAATACTTACGTTCATTTCCAGAGCATTTCAAGGAAGATTTATTGACAATTGCGAAACTTAAGAAATTTAAAAACCTAAATTTACTAAAAAGTCTATGTAAAGACAGAAACCCATTGTCCGACGTAACCGTCTATGATTTAGACAACCCCAACTCTAAATATTTGACACTGGTAGCTTTTAACAATAAGCGCTCAAATCGCAGCGCACCTGCTTCCTATTTAATTGAACTTATATTACCTTACCTGCATAAAGCACTCATTTCGCGTTATCAATCAGATAAAACTAGCCGTTCGCCAATTAAATCTCTCACCTGTCGTGAGAAAGAAGTATTGGATTGGATTTCATCCGGTAAAACAAATGGTGAAATCGGTATGATCCTTGGTATTAGTCAGTACACGGTAAAAAACCATGTTGCAAAAATTCTTGAAAAGCTGAATGCGCCTAACCGCTCTTCGGCTATGGCACTGAGTAAAGAACTTGGCCACAGATGATTATGTTTGCCTAGGAGCATGAAAATACTCATGTTGCATCCAATACATCTAGTCTATATATGTATTTTAAGACGCTTTAAGGTTTGAATCATTATGCTATAACTTAATATCGTGTGATTCAGACCACGCTCGCTGTAATTCCAGTATCCTCAAAGCTGGTCGGCCAAAATCAGTTAACTCGTAAGTAACTGCAACGAGCCGGTCACTAATCACCATCTGGCTAAGTTAGCGAACTTTGTTGATCTACTATAATTATAGTTACATCAATTCTCCTTTTGAGGGGCCCAACATGAACGCTACATAATTTTCTATTTTAAAACAATCAATTAGCCAATTCTCTCCAAATCAGAGGAAGCAATCAAAGAAGCTATGCAACCGGACCGAATTGATAAACACAGCCATGATGAGCGAGGATGAACACCTCCGCCCAAAGGGTATGAAAATGACTTTGACTAAGCACTATTAAATACCTGAGTAGTCTAGTCTTTCTATTCTTGAAGTGTTGTGTAGATACAAACATTTGAAAAATGGAAATGTTCTTCGGAAGGCGTTCCATACCGATTGCTATTTAAATCCGGTATGGCTCCTATGGTTACTTTCATCTATCAACTTGCACGACCGGTCAATCGGTTTTGTAATATTGATCTTACCACTGACAGCAGGAAAATTATGTAAAGTCGAGTAGATACACACCCAGTTAAATTAAACTAAAGTCCCCTCAAACTCTGCACACAATTCACCCCAAATCATTGAGGTTATGGCCGGCCTAAACCATTACAATTCGTTATCAAGTATATAACCTAAAACCACGCTATTTTGCCTTCCACTGCTACGTTTATCTGGGTCATGGAAAGTCTCATAAATTGTAAAACCGGCATTTTTCATCATGCCTGCAGATGCCAAATTTTCTTCATGGCGTTCAATCAAGACAGACTTCGAGTTTAAAGACTTTGCTTTGTGTATACACTCCCTGAGTAGTTGAGAGGCAACCCCCCATTCCTGAGTGTTTTTTTGATACAACAACGTCTCCGATAAATGATGCTTCCGCAGCTCGAGCATATTTCTCTATATAACTTGGTGCATCAACACCTGAAATAAGAATGGCCAACCCAACTATTTGGTTTTGGTAAATTGACACTGTGGCATGGGCGCTTCCACTCTCGACCAGTTGCAATTCGGCGTCGACTCCCTCTTCGGTCAAGTAATTCCACTCATTAGGACCATATTTCCATAGTAGTTATTTTAATTCTCCAACCTCTGTGGTTTTCGCCAATCTATAACTAATCATCAGTAATTACTCCTTTATTAAACACGCATCAGCTCTACCTTCAGCTCGATGTCATTTACATGATAGCTACCAGGCTTATGATATTAACGAGCACTACGGACGAGCAGCAGCTCCACCATATTGTTCAGCGAGATAATTAATAATTTCAACAGGTTCAGTAATTGTGTCACCGCTTTCTAAAACTAGTACCGGCAGCCATTGCTTCTCTGCTCCTAACAACTCTACGAGTACCTTACGTGGGCGTTCAAACTCAAGGCGCTGGATATCGACTTTCTTATGCCAATGTGTATTAACAGATAAGGCACCTTCAATCATTGCGCAATGAGAGCATATCCACATTTTCCCAGGTCCGTCTTCAAACGGCATTTTTAAAATAAAGAGCTTTGGTTTCATATTTATATCATTCCAAAATGCAATTACACACTGGATATAATGCAATAACACTAACTATTTTTATTAAAATAGCTATCTACTTATAAATTAGATGCCCAATATACATTGAAAATGAACGCAATGCATTTTTATGCCATAACCGGTTTGAATACCTATGCATCAGATACCTCTAAGACCTGCCTTTAATGTATAGAAAACACTGACAAAGGTGTAGGCCACAATTCTGTAGTAAAGCGCATGGAGCAACGCTGCATATGGTAACAAACATAAATTATTCCACCTATTAGTATCAAAGTTTCAACTCAAAAAGCGCGCTATGACATGCTAATTTTAATATCACGTACTCTTGAAATTAAAAAATGAATATATTCATTGGAATTACTGACGCTAGTACCGATTAAAAACAAACCGGAACACTAAAGCTCAACCGTTACTAATGCAGAAACAAGATAGAAATAAAGAAAAATCAATCTATAATAATCAAGAAATTAATAAACTATAAAACCTCGCCCTAAAATTCAAGCAATAAAATAAAAAAACAAACATTTATGTTACCAAGTTATAACCTAACTATAACTATGGCAATCATAAAAAATTCCCTGATATTTTGCATTGACTACTTTAACTTTCCTTTATTAAATTGTTATTGCGCTCTACTGAAAGGCGCGATAATAAAATTGTTAAAAGACAAGGACAAAATATGAAGACAACAATAAAAGCACTTACACTAATTGCCAGTACGGTTTTTGCGGGTCAAGCATTCTCTGCTGAGCTAGTGTGTGCAGTATATGCAAAAAGTGGTGGCAGCTCTTGGGGTAATGGCACAGCAAATTGTGAGGCTTTCGATTATTCTTTCGGCAACTCTACTGGAGGTCGCTTTTACCTAAAAAATGTGACCAAACCTGTTCAAGAGGTAAGGTGGAGCGGTTCTGCTAGATGTGGCACCACAACAAGCACAAGTTGTAACGCAACAATTCGTGCTTACGGCGCTAACAGCGCCACTGCCACTATTTTGTATAAAGATGGCACATGGGAATCAACGAATGCCGCTACAGCCTATTATGAAACAGGCCACTAGACTAAACTAGTTAACAAACTCAGCACCAGATGTAAGTTGTAGGTGCTGCATCTAACCAGCTTTCTTTAAAGAGCACATTTGAATGTGCTCAATTTAGATAGCGTCCACTTCTGTTCTGCACAACTAAATCAGGACACTTTTCTTAAGGAGCTTTGCTCATAACCTACTGGCAACAGACCACCATTAGCAGTATGAAGCCTTTCTAAGTTGTAATAGCGCATGTACGTTGTCACATCATTGGCAGCATTAGTAATACCAATTTCATTAAATTTTGCTCATTAAATTTCTGATCTAAT
>NZ_AUXT01000189.1 GCF_001625595.1 Pseudoalteromonas luteoviolacea NCIMB 1942 | reverse complement strand
TTCTTAACTGATCGGCATTAACCGAGGAGGTGGCTTTTTGTAGATAGAAGTATATTACATTACTCGCATTCCAGGTTCTGACCCTTCATCAGGGTTCAAAATATAGATCTCTTTTCCGCCTGGACCTGCTGCCAATACCATGCCTTCTGACAGTCCAAAACGCATTTTACGCGGCTTAAGGTTTGCAACCATAACTGTTAACTTGCCTTCGATGTCTTCTGGCGCGTATGCAGACTTAATACCTGCAAACACTTGGCGGGTTTCTCCGCCTAGATCTAGCGTAAGTTTTAAAAGCTTTTCTGCACCTTCTACATGCTCTGCCTTGGCAATCTTTGCTACGCGTAAGTCTACTTTAGCAAAATCGTTGAACTCGATTTCATCTGCGATAGACTCTTTTGCTAGCGGGCTATTTGGATCTATAGCTGGCTTTGCTGATTCTAAGCTTTCTTTGGATGCTTCCAACATAGCGTTTACTTTATCTAAATCTACACGTTGCATTAGTGCTTTAAATTTATTGATTTCATGACCCTTCAATGGTTCAGCAATCGTGTCCCAATGTAACTCAGTCGCTAAGAACTGCTCAACATTCGCACTCATGCCTGGTAGAACAGGTTTCAAGTACGTCAGGATAACCTTGAACATATTCAGACCTAGTGAGCATACTTGGTGCGCACGTTCTTGTGTTGCTTCATCCTTAATAAGTACCCACGGTGCTTCAGCGTCAATAAACTGATTTGCTTTATCTGCAAGTGTCATAATTTCACGAATAGCTCGACTATATTCGCGGTTTTCATAATGCGTAGAAATTGTTTCTGAAGCTGCTGTGAACTCTGCTAAAAGCGCTTCATCCATAATTACTTCACTAAGCTTGCCAGAAAACTTTTTGGTGATGAAACCAGAACATCGGCTAGCAATATTAACCACTTTGCCAACAAGATCAGAATTCACACGCTGTGCAAAATCTTCTAGGTTTAGATCTAGATCGGTAATGCCGCTGTTCAGTTTAGCTGCGTAGTAATAGCGTAAGTACTCTGGATCTAAATGTTCTAAGTAGGTTCTTGCTTTGATAAACGTACCTTTTGACTTAGACATCTTAGCGCCATTTACTGTAACAAAGCCGTGCGCGAATACATTTGTTGGCTTTCTAAATTCTGCGCCCTCAAGCATTGCAGGCCAGAATAAACTGTGGAAGTAAATGATGTCCTTACCAATGAAGTGGTAAAGTTCTGCGTCAGAATCTTTACCCCAAAAGCTATCAAAGTCTATGCCGCTTTTGTCGCATAGGTTTTTAAAGCTAGCCATATAACCGATAGGTGCATCAAGCCAGACATAAAAGTACTTGCCAGGAGCTCCTGGGATCTCAAACCCAAAGTAAGGTGCATCTCGGCTGATATCCCATTGCTGCAAGCCTTCTGCAAACCACTCTTCTAGTTTGTTTGCCATTTCTGCCTGCAAGCTGCCTGAATGCAACCATTCTTTTAACATACCTTCGAAGGCCGGTAAGTCAAAGAAAAAGTGTTCAGAGTCTTTCAAAACTGGCGTAGCACCAGACATCGCAGACTTAGGATTTTTGAGTTCTGTTGGGCTATATGTTGCACCACATGCATCACAGCTGTCACCATTTTGGTCATCTGCGTTACAGGTTGGGCAAGTGCCAGTAACAAAACGATCAGGTAAGAAGATACTTTTTTCAGGATCGAAGAGTTGCGAAATAGTATGTTTTTTGATGTGACCTTTATCGTTTAGGCGAGTATAGATAAGCTCACTAAGCGCTTTGTTCTCTTCACTATGTGTACTATGGTAGTTGTCAAACACAATATTGAAATCAGCAAAATCACGCTGCCTTTCTATACTGACGTTTTTAACCATTTCTTCAGGTGTAATGCCCTGCTTCTGAGCATTAAGCATGATCGGAGTACCATGAGCGTCATCTGCACATACATAGTATGCCTCGTGGCCACGCATTTTTTGGAAACGAGACCAAACATCGGTTTGAATATATTCTAATAAGTGCCCTAAATGAGTTGGGCCATTTGCATACGGTAATGCACTGGTAATGAGAATTTTTCTCTTTGTCATAGTTTTCCCATGGTTTTTTAGCCGCATTGACTAATACCAGTTGAAGTACTGTTCTAATTTTAACGGTTGAATTTAGTACAGTTTTAATCTTTAACTGGAATATGCCCTCTTAACGCGATTTTGACTGGTCTTAATGAACTGAATGTTACATAATTCCAGCGTTATTTTCACCACCTGATGGCGTTTTATTTGTATGTTTGGTATCAAGAGTTTGTTCAGCAAAGAAGATCCTGTTGAAAAGAAAATCATTGAGCTTTTAAATAATTATCGAAGTGCAATTTTTCCGATGGGTATTCAACCCCAATGGATTGAACAAATTAAAAAAGAAAATAACGGGTGGCAAGTGTGTATTGACTTGCCATTTGCCGCATTATCGCAGCAGCCCATTCTGAAAACATACTTGCAAGACAGCTTAAACCACGAGATCAATATTTCTATCAATACTCGGTTGGCTCCCCACTATAAGTTTAAAAAGATTAAACATATTATTTTGGTAGCCTCAGGTAAGGGGGGCGTAGGAAAGTCAACTACTGCGGTAAATTTGGCTTTGGCGCTTAAATCTGAAGGTGCAAGAGTTGGCTTGTTAGACGCGGATATTTATGGGCCATCAATTCCTTCGTTGCTGGGTCTTGTGGGCGAACAACCGACTGCTAAAGATGAAAAAGTACTTAACCCTATGGAGAAGTATGGGCTAAAGACGATGTCGATTGGTTACCTTGTACCAGCAGAAAATGCGACGGTATGGCGAGGCCCAATGGCATCGCAAGCTTTGAACCAACTACTCAATGAAACCGACTGGGGTGAGTTAGACTATTTGATCGTAGATATGCCACCAGGTACTGGGGATATTCAGCTGACGATGACGCAGAAGCTTCCCGCAAGTGGCGCAGTCATAGTAACTACGCCGCAAGATTTGGCCTTGGCAGATGCTCAGAAGGGTATCGCAATGTTTTCGCAGGTTAATTTGCCGATTATCGGCTTGATTGAAAATATGAGCTTTTTTAATTGCTCGCACTGTGGTGGAAAAAACCACCTATTTGGGAAGGATGGCGGCAACCAATTGGCTGCCCGTCATGGAGTACCACTGTTGGCAGAAATCCCTTTGGATATTCAAATTCGGGAAGAGTCAGAGCATGGCGCTAACCTAATTGACAAAGATCTGCCTATTAGCGAACACTATATATACAGTGCTCAATTGATTAGTAGCATGCTGTACCTACAATTACATGACAGTAATGGTGTTGAGATAGTTATCACGGATGATTAATCATTTTTTACTGTCCCAAAACGCATTATTTTTCCTAATAGCTGGTAATTATCATTACAGCTTCCATAATTGAGCTAAGCGGTTTGGGTTAATGCAGTAAGTACCTATTTTTAGGTGCAAATTCTTGTGTCATTTAGTATGAGCGTGATGTTTGTTTACAGGGTATTGACCAAAACAGTTTGATCCTAATTTAATCACTTACTCAAGGAGGTGGGTATGTGGTTTATAACAGTGAAGCTCTTTATCATTTTATTGTTGGCGGGTTGTTTTAAATTAGAGGCTGCTCAGGGAAGTTATACTATTGAGCGCTTTGCTGATACATCCAATCAACTCTCGATTGATGCTGTTATTGATCGTAAAAACCACTTTAGTTCTATCGATACAAAAACGAAATTCAATAAAGGGGAAACCGTTTGGGTTAAGGTAAGTAGCGATGACAAAAACAAGCATATAGTTGCCATTACAAGCCCAATTGAAGGGCATGTTAAACTGTATCGAGTAGTCGCAGGCTCTGTCGTTGACTACGTGCTGGCATCGCCCATAATTGGCTATACTTCGGCAGAGCAAAGCATATTGCCTTATCAAGCTTTAATTGATGATGGACAATCTGCAAAAGTATATATTCAAGTTCATGCAAAATATAGCGGCATGTTGTCATTGTCAGTGATGTCCTTCAGTGAATATCGTCAAGTATTAAGCAAACGACTATTCGTACTGGGGGCAAGTAGCGGTGTTCATTATTTCATCGCGTTTTTTGTGTTGCTAATGGCGCTGGGTCAATCTCGCAAAGGTCTAGGATCTTTGGCGGCTTACTTTGTGTGCATAAGTGTTCAAAGTGGCGTTTATAATGGTGCTAATACACTTCTGTTTCCAAATGATATGGTAGGGTATTTCGCTACTTTCCACAGTCAAATCTTTTTATTATCGTTAATTTTCGCAATTTTATTTTTATATCATTTTATGGTTGAGAAAAGGGCTGATGGGCAATATACCAAGCTAGTGACAGCATCTATTTGGTTTATTACTGCATTGGCTGTACTTATAGCGCCTCTCAATGCACAGAACTCACTCGTTTTTCATGTTTTGGCAAGCTTAATTTGCTGTATTTTATATGCTGTGGTTTTAAAAAGTCAGTATGCTGAGCATAAAGATGAAGTACTGGTATTGGTACTGACCTGGTTACCTATTTTTGCCTTAAAGGCGTCAATTTTTGTGAATCAATTTGGGGTCTTCATTCCCGTCGATGAATCTCTCTTAAGTCATCTATTGATAACGCTTCATGTCGTGATGCTTTCCTGCTATTTGTATTGGCATGATAAAAACAAAAAAAGAAAGTTGATGTTCTATGCTACCCATGACAAAGATACTGGTGCTCCAAACCGATACATGTTGCAGCAAAGTCTGGAGGCTTTGGACAAAGAAAGTAAACCACATACATTATTACTGTTTCGACCTTTGGTGTTACAAACAATACGTTTAAATATGGGATGGAACTATGCAAATGCGCACTTGAAAAAGCTGCTCATAAAGGTCGGGGAACAGTTAGGCACGTATGGCAATTTTGTTATAGCGGAGGATTTGAAGAGTCATACCTCTATTTACAGGCTTGATGACTCTTTGTTTGCTGTGGTTTTAATTGGTAAGTTTGAGCTTAGTCAAGTAGAGCAGTTTGTGTGCATTTTATCAGCCAGCTTTGAAGAGGGCATTGATTTTGGTGGTGACTTACTGGTAGACCAATTAGAAATTGGTGTGGCAAGCAACCCGATCCACGCTTCCAGTGCTGATTCTCTCACCCAGTGCGCAATGCAAGCGATGGCCGCCAAACCCGTAGGCACTAATAAATGGCAGTTATTTGATTTTGGTAATTCAATTGTATCTCAGCGACGTATAAAAATTGCTTCTGCGTTAAAAGTTGCCATTGAACGAGAGCAGTTGAGTTTATATCTACAGCCTCAGCTGCACTTGAAATCAGGGCGAGTTTACGGTGCTGAGGCACTATTGCGGTGGCACCATCCCGAATTGGGCGTGATCCCTCCCAGTGAATTTATTCCAATCGCTGAGTCGTCAGGTATTATTTATGAATTGACTGAGTGGGTTATTGAGTCAGGATTAAAGCAGCAAGCAGAGCTAGTTCAATTACTGCCTTCTCATACACTGTCTTTGAACATCTCTGGACGAGACGTTGGAAGAAAAGAGTTGACGGTTCAATTAATTGAATTGATTAATCACTATGAACTTATCCCATCTCAAATTGTTCTCGAAGTGACAGAGTCTGCCACCGTAGAGAATGAAACCATGTTGTTTGATAGTTTAACTGACTATCGAAGTGTCGGTATTAAAGTTGCGATAGATGATTTTGGCACAGGCTATTCATCCTTGGCTTATTTAAGTCAGCTTGGGTTTGATAAATTAAAAGTAGACAAGCGTTTTGTCATGGACTTGGAGAGTTCTAAGACAAACCAAACCATTTGCAAAGCGACTTGTGACATGGCGCATAGCTTAGGATCAATCGTAGTTGCAGAGGGCGTTGAAAGTGAAGGAAGCTACAGGCAACTACAAAGCTTTGAGTGCGATATAGGCCAAGGTTATTTTATTTCTCGGCCATTGCCATTTGAAGACTATAAAGTATGGCTAAAAAGGATGACGGGCGTGGAGGACGTTATTCATTATTTAACGTCGTAGTGAGTATCACAATTAACAATGCGCGATTTAGCTCTAAACTTTATTGTGCTCGCGGAGGTTTTCTAGACAATTTGATAACGCCTCAGCGAGCGGCATTAAACCGATTGGTTTTAAGAGCACATCATTCATCCCAGCTAGCTCGTAAGCTGCTTTGTCTTCTTCAGAGGTATTGCCGGTTAAGGCGACAATGTGGGCATGGCTTGGTAAAAGCTTTTTCTGCAGAAGGTTTTTGGTGGTTGTTAACCCGTCCATGACGGGCATGATACTGTCCATAAAAACTAAGTCATAGGCTTTGGCTGAACACTTCTCAAGCGCAATCTCGCCGTTACTGGCAAAGTCTGAGGTGATGTTAAACTTTAGCAAATAAGTTTCCATCACTTTCTGGTTAATTTCATTGTCTTCAACAACGAGCACATTAAGTTTGGATGCATCAAAGGCGGTATCTTGACGAGGCTCCTCTATTGCTTGTACAGAAGTTGTATCAAAAGGGATTGAAACCTTAAATTGGCTCCCTTCACCAAGTGTGCTTTTAACTTCAATACGCCCATTCATGACCTCTATGAGCTCTTTGACAATGGACATACCAAGTCCAGTCCCTCCATATTGGCTGCCTATTTCTTTTTCGCCTTGTTTAAATGGTTGAAATAAAGTGTTGAGACTATTTGAAGACATCCCAATTCCGGTGTCTGAAACTAATATATGAAGTATAATCCCCGAGAGTGTATCGGCAGACTCAACGGACAATTGAATGGCCCCTTGCGTGGTGAATTTCAGTGAGTTGCTCAGTAGGTTAGTGAGTATCTGGTTCAATCTGACCGAATCGCACAACACCATGCAATTTGCTCTAATTTTTATATTGGTCTCAAATTTTACTTCGGGGTTTTTGATGAGTTGTTTGTACAGCTCAACGACATCCGACATTGCAATAGAAATATCAGTAGGTTGGGGTGCTAAAGTCAGCCCTTCTTGAGAAATTTTCGAAAAGTCGAGTACTTCATTCACAAGGCCTAACAGTATATCGGCACTGCGCAAAGCTAATTGTAAGTTCTCAGTTCTGATCTCGGTATCAACGTCGTCTAGAGAATTGATAAGTAATCCAGATATACCGTTAAGAGGCGTTCTCATTTCGTGACATATCTTGGACAAAAAGTAACTTCTTTCATTCAACAGCATTTCTGCTTCATGACGCTGCCCCTTCAACGTTTCACGAAGTTCTACAGACTGCGTAATATCCTGAAGAGAACCGAATAAACTGGTGCATTTTCCATCGGTATATTGAGCTTCACCATGCCACGATACCCAAATGCGCCTGCCTGTTATCGTCATCAATTGTAGCTCAACCTCCCAAGGCTTTGCCGTTAAATCAGCATCAGACATAGAGCGCAAAAATTGCTGCTTATGTTCATCGCACTCAAAGAGCGAAAGCCATAAATTTAACGTCGGTGTTTCGTGGTTAGGCAAGTCATGAATCTGTTTTGTTTGGTCACTCCAAAATAAATGCTGACCCTCTAAATCTAATCTCCAACTTCCTATCGAGGCAACCTTTTCCATTCTCTCTAGTGTTTTATAGTTGTCATGTAGCACTATCTCTGCTTTACGCCTAGCAAACTCGGAGCCCAACCATTGTGCGAACAGTTCTACATAGTCAATATGGTCCAAGGTAAAAGGTTGGCTAATTTTTGGCGAGGAAAAATTGACGGTTCCCAGTGTCCCATTTCCTACTCTAATCGGAGCTCCAATGTATGACTCTAATTGAAAGTTTGAGTAGCAGGGATGGGTGGAAATTATACTGTTACCGGCATGGTGAAAACAAAGTGCCTTGTCAGCTTTGAGCGTATGGGCACAGTATGTGCTGCCCAAATCAAAGCTGCATTTTGGCGTTAGGTCTGGATTGTCTGACTCCACATATAATATGACGTAGTTAGAACCTACAACTTGACTCACGATCGCAATTTCCAGTGAAAAAACTTCTAACCCAAACTTGAGTAAACAGTGTATTTTCTGTTCTGTTGAGAGTGTCTGGTCTGACACGATAGAGTGAAATTGCCTTAAAAAACTCACCTTATGGTCCTTTTTCAATGATAGCTTATAATCTGGCGTGTGCATTGAGTACGCTTGTACGCTATGTATATATTATATGAAAAGTTTTACGTTTCAATGAGGTAATTTATTATTGCGTCCATGTTTGTCGATTAAGTTTACATCTGAATATTCAGTTTAATTTGGAGAGGGAAGCTGAGTATGTAATATGTCACCGAGAGTTTGAAAGTAATTAATGACTTGTTCAGAGAGTACATCACGCTCAAGTGGTAATAAAAATCCGCCCGACATCTCCAGTTTTGATTTCCTAACATCAGAAACTAGGAACTCGTTTTCAATTGTGCTTTGATAGGCAATCGTGCACTCAAAGGCTCTTGCGGTTAACTCTTCCGGCAGGCTGTAGTATAAACGGCCAAACTGCTTATCTAACTTGATTGAACGACTGAAAAATGAACTTGGTTGTTTAGCATCTTCGCTCAGTAATACGCATTTATATATATTGTTGAGTTTGTTATTGAGAGGATGAGCGAGATTAGGGCTATCTCTTAGCCAAACGGATGATGCAAAGTCAGATGCATTACAGGTTTCGAACAAGTGCTTGCAAATATAATGATCGAATGCGTGCCACCATTCATGCGCTAGTGCACCACCTCCAGCATTTTTTGCCAACGCCAAAGTTCGCCTGCCTGGTTCATAATGCGCCTGCACTCCTTTTTGTCCGCCACTGCCAAATGCTAAATTTAAAGTTTGCCTTAAACCTATTGCTTGAGGGGGTAAAGATAAAATTTGCGCAAGATCCGCGAGCGCATCATATATTAAATTTGCGGCGACATGCTGTTCTTGTTTGGTTACCCAGTTACCTAATATGATGGTCTTAAAACCAAATGTAGTTTTTATTTCGTCAAAGCAAACCTGATCTCCAAACCGATAGTCAGGTCCTTTGCGGTTAAACTGCCGATTAAGCCGAGTCGTCATTGTCTAAATACCGTTCTCTTACATGTGGTGGCATAAATTTGGTTTGTTCAGTGATCATGCCTTGCAGTAGTTTGTAGAGTGGCTTTGGGTCCATCGTGTCATAAACAGTCAAGAAATATGCGCACGCCTCTAAAGTAGACAAACTATACTGCTGTTCTGCTTTTCTTATCGTATATTGGTTTTTAGGTGCACTACTGAATGAGATTCGTGGGAGTTCAATAAGCCACGGATTTAACATAGCCAGCTTATGCGCTTTTTTCCAAGTACCGTCTAGCACAAACAAATAATCTATCCGGGTTTCTTTTGAGGTAATGTTTTCTAGGGCGGTTGCATTCTCTCCCGGGTATAAAAGTGCACAATGATTTTGTTTCGCAATGGCTTGTGCGTCGAGGAAATCGCTAGGGGTCTCTCCAACAAAGATGTGAATATTTTTTAGTTGCAAACTAAGTAATCTCACCGTGTTTTTTGCCGCGGTAACCTCTGAGGGGTGCTGTAATACAACTATATGCGTTTTATTCGCGATCACATTTGATATGTGGTCGCATACACAAGTTTTTACAGAAAAGTGGCAAATTTTGCAGGTACTTCTTTTCATAGAGGGTCAGTGCAAGTTAAAGTGCTGGGTATATTAACATATTTTTGTGGTTAACTTTGCCCTTGTGACGACTCTTAGCTAGCATATAGTAAAGAAAGGGTGTGTAAGGGTTCCACTACTGTAAAGGATTTTTATGAGCACGATAATTGACGAAACTTGCTTGGAAAATATGCAGTCTCTTTTGGGAGATCAGTTTAGCGACACATTAGAGTTCTGTTTAACTGAGTTTGAGCGACTAGAAAACGAAGTTAAGATGACCATAAATTCGGATTTAGAAGCAGCCACAAGGAATGCACATAGCTTGAAGTCCAACGCAGCGCAGTTTGGGGCGATGAGTCTTTCTGATGTGGCAAGAGAAATCGAAATGGCATTACTTGCGAATGAAGTCGAAAAAGCAAAAGCTGAGATTGATAATTTGAGCGAGCAGGTCGTTGCCTCAAAATCAAAACTACAGCATTGGATTACATCCAGCGTATAACTCTCGAAACTCGGGCTATTAATTTACGCTGTAAACCAATTTTGTAAGGCCAAAGTCTCTATTGGGTTTGGCCCATGTCTCGTTAATCATAAAAACCTCCATATTTCCTGTAATTAACGCTTCTTAGAAGCTTTTCAAATCATTGTGTTATGGGTATGCTAGCCAAGGAATGGGGAGATATGTGATGAACAAAATAAATAAAAGTAATAAGTTAACGGGAGTGTGTTACGACATACGTGGGCCTGTGTTGAGTCAGGCTCAAAAAATGGAAGATGAAGGGGTAAAGGTACTCAAACTAAACATCGGAAACCCTGCCGCATTTGGCTTTGATATGCCCGAAGATATGCATCGAGATATCATTCGAAACCTTCGTCAAGGGCAGGGGTATTGTGACTCTAAGGGGCTATATTCTGCAAGAGTTGCAGTCTACCAATATTATCAGCAGAAAGACTTCCCGAATTTAAGCGTAGATAATATTTTTATTGGTAATGGCGTCAGTGAATTGATTCAAATGGTGACCCAAGCCCTGTTAAACGATGGTGATGAAGTTTTAATCCCAGCTCCAGACTATCCGTTGTGGACAGCATCGGTTAGGTTGTCTGG
The DNA here is from genome assembly GCF_001625595.1 of Pseudoalteromonas luteoviolacea NCIMB 1942. Lineage (GTDB taxonomy): Bacteria > Pseudomonadota > Gammaproteobacteria > Enterobacterales > Alteromonadaceae > Pseudoalteromonas > Pseudoalteromonas luteoviolacea_A. The sequence goes on along the minus strand of NZ_AUXT01000189.1, from coordinate 21,311 downwards.
CGGTGTGCCTGTACATTACATGTGTGACGAATGTGCAGATTGGTTTCCTGATTTGGCAGATATTCGTGAAAAAGTCACGAGTAAAACAAAGGCACTGGTTCTTATTAACCCGAACAATCCAACTGGCTCTGTATATAGCAAAGAATTACTCGAAGGCTTAATTGATATAGCCAGAGAGCATAATTTACTTGTTTTAAGCGATGAGATTTACGAGAAGATTTTGTTTGATGGGGCAGAGCATTTTTCAATAGGCTCTTTGTGTGACGATTTACCATTAATTACTTTTAATGGGCTAGCTAAAACATATCGAGCAGCTGGACTTCGCATGGGATGGATGGTTGCAAGTGGCAAGGTATCGGCCATGCGTGATTTGCTTGAAGGGTTAAATATGCTGGCTTCTATGCGATTGTGTGCCAATGTGCCTGCGCAATTTGCAATCCAACAAGCCCTAGGTGGGGTCCAATCTATTGATGAGCTGTTACTACCTGGTGGGCGGCTATACGAACAGAGAAATATAGCATGGCAAGGGTTGAATGATATTCAAGGGCTCTCCTGCGTAAAGCCAAAAGGTGCTCTTTATGCTTTTGCTAAATTTGATACTAAGCACTTTAATGTAAAAAATGACGAATTAATGATGCTCGACCTATTACGAGAAGAGAAAATTTTGCTTGTACATGGGCGTGCATTTAATTGGCCGTCTCCGGACCATTTCCGCCTTGTGTTTTTACCGCATAAAGATGAATTAGAGCCTGCATTACAGTCAATGAAACGATTCTTTGACAGTTATAGGCAATAATCTGTTTAGAATATGCCCCAAATTGAGATGGGGCATATATATTACTTTAGAGTGCCACCAGCAACGTTAATAACATAGCGGTTATAGAGTTCATCCATGTTGCTAATAATGCTCTCTTTACCTAGGACCTCGTGCCGTGAAATTGCTTCACTTATTGCAGCAGCATCGATACTCACTGCCATTTCGTGTGCGAGTTTAACATGGCTAATATGCCAAGGTTCACACGCGACACCACCTCGGTATTTATCATACGGTTTATAAAAACCAAATTCGCTCATCGTCAGGTCGAGCCATGCTGAAAACTCGTGAAATGGACCGCTTTTTTCATACTCCCAAGGCTCAAGCTGCAAAGAATGCCCAGTGGCTAAGCAATTTGTGGCGTAAACATCCAAATCAGTCCCAAAATGATGTCGGCTAGCTCCAGGCAACGCTGAAAATAGCATGATGGCCTCAATAATCGCTTTACTACTAAATCCGGTGGTGTCAACGGCTTTATTATCAAGGTCTAAAATGGGTCTGAGGCCACTGTATTTGGCGTTCCATATTGCTTTTTGGCGATGGAAGTCTCTTTGGGCAGAGGCTATTGCAAAGTCAAAACCAGAAGATTTTGCTGCTTGGATCAAACCATCAAGGTCTGATTTAAGGCGATGATGTATCTGGCTGCCTCTAAAATCGATTAAGTGTGAACCCTTTAGCCCTAAAGCTTGCAGTTGCAAATCGTTCATTACTTGTTGGCCAATAACTTCTCTAGAATGCGCTCATATATCAAAGCTAAATCGTCAAGAGACTTGGCGCATACTTGTTCATCGACTTGGTGAATTGTTTTGTTAATAGGCCCAAGCTCAATTACTTTACACCCTGTTTGAGCGATAAACCTACCATCTGAAGTACCGCCTGAAGTTTCGGGTGTAGCATTAACGCCAGTGACTTCTTTAATAGACTCAAGCGTCACATTCAAAAGCTCTCCAGGTTCAGTTAAAAATGGTAAGCCATTGACTGTCCAATTCAAGCTAAAGTCCAAGTTATGGGCATTTAAAATATCTAAAACACCTTGTTGAAGCATTTCAACACTAGACTCTGTGCTAAACCGAAAATTGAACTGAATATCTACAGATCCCGGGATCACATTACCAACCCCAGTTCCGCCATGGATATTAGATATTTGAAAGCTGGTTGCTGGAAAATATTCGTTTCCTTTGTCCCATTGTTTTGAGCTCAACTCTGCAAGTGCAGGGGCAACTTCGTGAATAGGGTTTTTTGCAAGATGAGGGTACGCTACGTGGCCTTGAATGCCCTTAACCTTTAAATGTCCCGTTAATGAGCCTCTTCGACCATTTTTGACCACATCGCCTAGCGTATCTCTTGAAGATGGTTCACCAACTAGGCACATATCAATCTTTTCGTTTCGTGCCTCTAACAGGTCAACAACTTTAGTGGTCCCGTTGATAAAAGGTCCTTCTTCATCTGAGGTAATTAAAAAGCTGATCGAACCCACATGGTCTGGGTGTTTATTAACAAATCGCTCGGTTGCGACGACCATGGCCGCAAGAGAGCCTTTCATGTCGGCTGCACCGCGTCCATGTAAGATCCCGTCTTCTACCAACCCAGCAAACGGCGTGTGACGCCAATCTTTTTCATTACCAACTGGCACAACATCTGTGTGTCCTGCAAAACAAAAATGCGGCCCTTCAGTTCCTTTTCTGGCCCAAGTATTTAGCGTGTCGATAAAGAAATGTTCTTCGATATTGAAACCAAGCTTTTCTAAACGCGCGTTGATTAAATGTTGGCAGCCCGCATCTTCAGGGGTGATAGAAGGGCGCTGAATTAACGCCGATGCGAGCTCAATCACTTCACTTAAAGGGGCTGACTGGCTCATTTAAATATCTCTTGGTATTGATCTGCTTTAAAGCCAATGTGTAGGTTAGAATCAACATCTAGTATTGGACGTTTTATCATGGCTGGAGATTCGAGCATATGTTGCTTGGCAGTGGTTTCATTTAGGTTTTGCTTTTGCTCATCACTTAGTGCGCGAAAAGTTGTTCCTCGCTTATTTAAAACTGATTCCCAACCCAGCTTTTCAACGAATACATCCAGCATTTGCGGTGTTAATCCATCCTTACGGTAGTCGTGAAACTTAAACTCAATATCGTTTTGTTGAAGAAATTTCTTTGCTTTTTTGATCGTATCACAGTTTGGAATACCGTATAAAACTATACTCATAATTTACATGCTCTTGCTAATGTTATTAGCGGATCTTTGCCCGCGTTGACGTTATTGAGAGGATAATAACATGGCCCCAATTTGTCCGCATTGAGAATTATCAATGAGCCAAGAATTGGCGTGTCTTGCGGGACATCGTAATAGCATAGTACGTCGCCTGGAGAAACTGATTTCTTGCCGACACTATGCTGCAATAGGTTTTCCATTTTTTTGTATTCAGATGGGATATGTAAATGGATAAGAAGTTGAAGTCCGGACTCTGCACGAATAACAAATTCGCAGCCTTGTTGAGTTGTCCTAATGACCTTACCTTTACACGGGGCCAGCATTAATGCTTGATTGGTTTTTACAATGACACCTATGCCCAAAACACCAGTTGAAAATAATTGCACAGGATGGTGAATTAAAGGTAAAACCTTTCCCGAAAAAGGGCTTGCAATGTGTAACAATGGATTCGCGATTTGCGTTATCGGCGCGTACTTGATTGGTGTTGAAAATATCATTAAACGAAAAGGTAACCGTCTTTTTTAAGTGCTTGAATAGCATTATTCAATTGTTGCTCTTTTACCAGTATGTAGTCAGTATCGTAGGTTGAAATTGAAAATATAGAAACGTTTGCTGCTGCCAAAACCCCAGAGATATTTGACATGATCCCTGTGAGTGAAAAGCCAAGAGGTCCGATAATTTCTATAGCGCGCCAATAGGGTTCAGCTGCAAAGCTTTGTACTGAAACATGCGATGGGCATACAATTGATAATTCTTCAGCTGTTTTTGCTATAAAGAAGATGCCAGAATTTAGCACGCTAGCGGGAATACCCGCGTCGTTATCTAAACTATGGATAGTAAAGTCTTGTTGTAGTATTTGTAGCGTTTGTTTTGACATACTTGCGCTCTAACAGCATCGACTTATTTATAGTATAGGCAAGCATGATGAAAAGAAACCCTTTTATGAAGAGAGAAGATAATTCTTCTCTCTTCAGCAAGTTAGGAGTCATGATTAATGACGCTGGGCCGCTTGAATGGCTGTGAGCGCTATTGTATAAACGATGTCGTCAACCAAAGCTCCGCGGCTAAGGTCATTCACTGGTTTACGCATACCTTGCAGCATAGGTCCGATACTAATGAGTTCGGCACTTCGCTGAACCGCTTTGTAAGTCGTATTGCCTGTATTTAAATCAGGAAAAACAAAGACCGTCGCTTTACCTGCTACTTTGCTGTTTGGTGCCTTTTTCCGCGCGACATTTTCCATTATAGCTGCATCGTATTGTAAAGGTCCGTCGATATCCAAGTCAGGACGCTTTTGCTGAGCTAGCTTCGTTGCTTCACGGACCTTGTCGACGTCCGCGCCTTGCCCCGATGTGCCCGTGCTATAACTGATCATTGCAACCTTAGGTTCAATGCCAAATGCAGCTGCTGAGTCAGCCGATTGAATTGCGATATCAGCAAGTTGCTCAGCTGATGGGTCAGGGTTTATCGCACAGTCTCCATAAACAAGCACTTGATCTGGTAAAAGCATGAAGAAAACAGAACTCACTAAGGATGAATCAGGTGCTGTTTTAATCAGTTGTAGAGGAGGTCGAATGGTGTTGGCTGTCGTATTTACTGCGCCAGAAACAAGCCCATCGACTTCACTTTCAGCAAGCATCATAGTACCCAGCACTACGTTGTCTTGAAGTTGTTCGGCAGCAACAACCTCTGTTAGACCTTTATTTTTACGAAGCTCTACCATTGGCGCGATATATCTATCAATCGCTTGGGTAGGGTCCAGTATTGTTACGTTTTCATTCAAAACAACGCCTTGCTGCACTGCAATTCGTTGAATTTCCTCGTGCTCACCTAATAGTACTGTTTTGGCTATACCGCGTTCACCACAAATGGCTGCTGCCTTGATTGTTCGAGGTTCATTACCCTCAGGTAAAACGATGGTTTTATCAGCGCGCCTAGCCAAGTCAGTAAGCATATATCTAAAGGCTGGTGGAGATAGCTTTCTGGTACGGGCAACCCCTTGAGATAGGCTGTCTAGCCAGTCAGGGTCGATATGATCTGCATTGTGTTGCTTTACTTTATCGATGCGTTGTTCATCATCTGCGGGAACTTCCATGTTGAAGTTATGAAGCAGTAATGAGGTTCTCCACGTATCGGCCTCGGTCGCGAGAATTGGTAACCCCGTATTCATGGCTTGTTCGCACAACTCCATGATACGTGGCTCAGGCTTGAACCCACCAGTTAATAAAATAGCGCCTAACTTGGTGCCATTCATTGCCGACAAACAAGCTGCGACTAGAATATCTGAGCGGTCACCAGGCGTGACTAGTAAAGCGCCTGGCGTAAAGTGATTCAGGATATTAGATACAGTTCTTGCACAAAACGTAACTCGGCGTAAGCGACGATGCGCCATATCACCTTCGTTTATCACTTCAGCTTGCATATAGTCGCTGAGATCTCTTACGCGCGGAGCGACGAGGTCAAAATCCCAAGGTATAGTACCCAGCAGCATAAAAGGGTGTTTACGAAAGATAGGCAATGACGCTAGGCGGTTCATTTCGTTTTCTAACTGCTCAGGCTCGTGTTGGTCAACTAGGTCTGCTCTGGCTCGGCCATCTTCATCTAAAGGCGCATTAACTTTGTTGAAAATACAACCAAGTACTCTCGCATGGTCAATGCCTCCATAATTTCCTGAGGCAATCTCAAGGCGGTCTTCTAACTGATCATTGCTATCGTTCCCTGGTGTCAAAACAAACACTATGTCTGCCCCTAGAGTTTGAGCAATTTCCCTATTAACCCTACCTGCATAAGGTTGTTTTCTTGTTGGCACCATCCCTTCTATGATTGCGACTTCATCGTCGTGAACAGAACCTTCAAAGCGCTCAACAATTTCTTCTAAAAGATCATCGCCTTTACCATCTCCAATCATTTGCTCTGCATAGTGCAACTCAAAAGGTGTTGGTGGTTCAATAGAAGAGCCTTTTTTTATGATCAACGAAGATTTTTCAGGTCCCACATCGGCATTTCGTGGCTGTGCGATCGGCTTAAAAAAGTTAACCTTCACGCCTTTTTGTTCTAGCGCGCGAACGAGCCCGACAGAAACTGATGTTAAACCAACCCCTGTAGAAATAGGGATAAGCATTATTCTTCGGCTCATAGTTATTGCTCCTGTGCAAGTTTTGCAGCGTCTTGAGCAATAACGAGCTCTTCGTTGGTAGGAATAACCATTGCTTTTGGAATAGCGGTAAGTTCAGTGATTATGCCTTCGTTGCCAAAACGCGCAGCTAAATTCTGTTCGTCGTTTAGGGTAAAGCCAAGGAATTCCAGTTGTTTTACGACATTCGCGCGAATAACATCAGAATTTTCACCAATACCACCAGTGAAAACAAGTGCATCTATTCCGTTTAATGGTACAGCAAAACTGGCAATTTGCTTCGCTAATCTGAAGCAGAAAATGTCAAGTGCGAGTTGTGCCTGAGCATGTCCCTCAGCGGCGCTTTCTTCTATAGTGCGACAATCATTCGAAAGCTCGCTAATCCCTAACAGTCCGCTTTCTTTATTTAATAGTGTGTCTATCTGAGAGGCAGTGTAGTTCATTTGGTTAACTAAATAAGCAAATAGACCCGGGTCGATGTCACCACTTCGAGTGCCCATCACGAGGCCTTCAAGCGGGGTTAGGCCCATACTGGTGTCTACAGATTTACCGTCTTTCACCGCGCAAACTGAACAACCGTTACCTAGGTGCGCCGTAACTATTTTCGAAGGTTTCCCCACAAGCCCTAAAAGATCGATTGCTCGTGCCGATACGTAGTAGTGGCTAGTACCATGAAAGCCATAGCGGCGAATACTGTGTTTTTTATACAACTCATACGGAAGGGCATATAGGAACGCTTTAGGGTCCATTGTTTGGTGGAATGCGGTATCAAAAACGGCAACTTGTGGATGCGTCGCAAAGGCCTCGCTCGCCGCTTCAATGCCTAGCAGGTTGGCAGGGTTGTGAAGAGGTGCAAGCGTTGCTGTTTGTTTGATTGCTTCTAAAACAGAGTCAGTTATGAGTGCTGAGTGTGTAAAATGCTCACCACCGTGAACAACACGGTGTCCTACAGCGACGAGCTGTTGGTCTAGTTTTAATGTTTTTACTAACTCAACGAGTTTATTAATGGCGACTTCGTGTGCGTCACCATTGGCTAAGGCAACCACGTGCTTTTCACCATTAAATTTGTATTTAATTTGAGGTGAAGATTCACCTAAGCGCTCGGCTAACCCAGATAAATGCTCTTGTGCAGAGCTAGAGTCAATGATTGCGAATTTGAGGCTAGAACTGCCACAATTGAGGACCAAAACATGCGACGATGACATAATGACTTTCCGTTTTGACAATAAGAGTAGTTGCGTATTAAGCTAAATGAAGAAGTTAAATCGGCATTATGCTTAATACTAAGGTATAATTGACTAGTATGACTGCAATTTTACCTTATTTTTTAGATAAAAGTTAGCACCTAGGAGTTATGATGCAGAAAAGTCTTATTTCACAAGTGCAACTGGGTCGTCAATACACCAAAGAGTGGCCAATGCGTAAAGAATTAGCGCCTTTGTTTCCGGAGTTTAGGGTCATTAAAGCTACTGAGTTGGCGCTTCAAACGATGCCAATTCTTGCGTTATTTACCGTGTTTTTGCAAACCAGTCAGCTAGGGATGGACTACTTACCTCAATCTATTGCTATCGCGCTTTTCTTCTTAACCTTACCTGTTCAGGGGCTACTTTGGTTGGGTAAGCGCTGTGAAACGTCTTTAAATCCTGCATTATCAAGTTGGTATCGAGATCTATATCAAAAAATGGTTGCTCAAGGCTACGAGGGTCCCATTTGCGCAGGAAAACCAACTTATCGCGAACTTGCTAAGCTACTAAGAGACATGTTCGAGAAAATGGACAAAGCGTTTACTAAAGAAAATTTGTAATAGTTGCTTGATAATTTTTTTGGCGCGTCAAACACCATTAAAGATGACGCGCTCAAAAAAAGTTACTCAACCTTCTGACGAGCCCATATTACGCCCATCAACATGAAACATATCCAAAACAGAGAGCCGCTTGAGCTGTCTTCGCCTTGGCTGGGTGGAGTGGGGTCTGGTTCTGATGCGCCTAAAACGTTAACTGTAATGTTTTGTTCAGATACGGGGCGTTCTTTGAAATATGCAGTGAGTGCAATTTTATTTTCGCCGCTGTTTTCAAATACGACTTCAGAGTTGCTTCCATTTGCGACTTTATCATTAGGTAAAGTCCATTTGTAATCCAAATTAAGATTGTAATCTGATTCTAATTTCACAGAGAGCAGTGCACTTTTTCCCTGCTCAATACGCTTGGGGATATTGAGCGTTAGCGACTTTATTGCAGGTGTTACAGCGTCAACCTCATATTGCTTGCTGTAACTTAGGTCTTGATCTGCAAAGGCTTTTAGCGTGACCGTGTAAAAATCAGGGGTTGTGTATTGGTGATTTGGATTTTCTTCTGTACTGATATTGCCGTCACCAAATTCCCACTGATAAGTCAATTGATTAGCAACGGCATTTGGTGCATTTGTGAATGCAGATAATAACATAAATCCAATACAAAAGTTCCGTTTTAGAATCATTTTTTATTCCTTAATTCCTTCTTTAAGGTGCATATTATCCGTAATAACTGCGCGAGTCGACTATTTTTACATGCAATTTTTACAGCGATATTTCACTTCGACTAAATATATTTAAAGTTTATATTATCTTAATTGTGTAAATCAAAAGTGAAAAAAAGTGGATAAAAAGGTTGATCTTAGACCGAAAGTAATGTTTATAATTTGTTAGGCAATTTACTCAAAAAGTAACATATTAAATTTTTAATTCTCATAAATGATGTCTGGGATGATTCAAGGAGTGAGCGGTGAAAGTTAAATCATATGTGGTATCTGCTGTAGTAGTATCGTCTGTAATCACAGCATGGATTGGCTATGAAAATTATTATTCAGCCAGTAATAACAAATCAAAAAATGAGATTTCTAGGCTAAATGATAAACCATCTTTAGAAATTTCAAATGCAAAAACTGAAACGAACAGTAAGTCAGAGGAACCAGTAAAAGCTGAGCAACCTTCGTTGTCTGATGGACCGGGTTTAGCTTCTTTAAATAGTGAAGCTTCTGTATTTGACTTTCCATTACGTCCACTGGAGGAGTTGCACGACCTCAGAGAATTAGAGAAGGAATATGACTTTATTCGAGAGCAACTCGAAAAAAACCAAGCGGTTGAAATGATCAATCAAAGTAACTTGAGCGAACAAGATGTAATGTCGCTTAAGCATACTTATACCCACCTTAACAAAATAATTAAGCGTATTGGTGAACTAGATCTCAAAAGGATTGAAGCTGAGTTTGATGAAAAGTATGGCGAAAACGCCTACGAAGAAGACTTAAACTTTGTTCGCAGTACCGTCGCTGAAACATTAGAAAAGAGAAGAGAATCAAGGAAGGAATGGCAACGAGAAATCGATGCGATGACAAATGCAGTAAAAAATGAACATGAAGTTCAGTAAATCACTACATTGGGTCCAAGGACTCGCTTAATACTAATATAAGGATGAATACAGTGAAAAAATCTATTTTAGCACTGGCAGTTCTATCAATTCCTGCAACTTCAATGGCGCTACCTAGCCTACGTGAAGATTGCTCGTTTGGTAGCACAGTGAATACAGGTGGTGCAGATGTAATGTTTAGCCAAAATTGTAAAACGGCTTATGTTGCGCCACCTGACTTGGGGACTGCATCTCTTGGCGGATATGTGGAAACACAGGGTATATCGTTTTGTAGTAATCTTGATTACGCTAAATCAGAGTTTGACTCTTCACAAACTCGCTCGAAAGTTTGGCGTGACAAAGCATTTCAGCTTCAGTTAGATGGCGAACCTTTGGTTGATGCGAAAATTCAATCAAACGTTGAGCTTACAGCACTAAAAGGTCAGATTGATTACTGGCAATACGGCGTGTTTAAGCAGTCATACGAGATGGCTTTGCTTGAATACACAAACCGTTTCAGTGCATACAGTGGTTGTTTAAGAAACGATGCTATGACAACGCAAGAATGTCTTGATGCACGTTATGCGACTGAAGACGCATATTATGACGCAAAACGTGGCTATGATGACTATCGTTCAGCTAACAATATCTCTTTATATAAAATTGATCGTTTAGTTGCTGAAATTGAAGGTCTTGAAGATCAGATTTTTGAGATTGACGAGCGCGTTATGCGCTATGAAACTTATGCTGATAATATTGAGGAACGTGCCAAAGAAAACTACATTGAATTAGCGACAATGTACGGTGCGAACACCAAAATCATCTATCAGCTTGATTACGATGCGCATGTTGAAAGTATTCGTCGTTTAAATACGAATATTCCACAGCTTACATCATGGAGACCAATGCCATTGGTTGCAGCTGAGTTTGTTCTTAACATGAGCCCGGCATACGCTAGTACTGGTGATTCAGCATTGAACAACATCACGCCAATTCACAGCGTTACACTTCCTAAACAGTTGATCAGCTATAAGCCAAAAGGGTTTGATAGCTTGTACGAAAACTTCAACGGTGAAGAAAAATCTACCGAAGAAGGCGCGTACATGAACAACATCAATCCAAACGACGTTGATGCACTAGTATACGGTAGCTTCGGTTCTTCAAGCGCAAGTATCGCAACAAACCTTCATGGTGCTTGTAAGCTTAAAAATGACGGTGTAACGGAAAGTGAACTTGCTGCTAAAATGGATACATATATTCAGCCTTCACTACGTCTACAATGGTTGATCGAAGTACCGTTTGGCTATGAAGCTAAATACAAAGCGCATAGCATCATCAGCCGTATGACTTCTAACAAGTCAAGTGGTTTCCTATTCTGGAAGAAGCGTAAGAGCAGTTTCCATGAGTGGACTAAAAACACTCAAGACTTCGAAGTTAATTTCATCAACCCTCCTTTCAGTGAGTACTGGGATGAGGACATGAAAGCGACTGTAAAAGAAGCAGTCATGCGTAGAATTGCATTCGGTGTAATGGACAGTGTTTATCCACGTATTACTGCTGCACCTCTAAATGATGCTGAACACCAAGCATGGTCAGACGCTGCAAAACAAGTTGGTTGTAGCTTCGGTCCTTGGGGTTGTGCGATTGGTTGGGTAGTCGGTACTCTAGACAATCGTCGTAACTACAGCAGATTTTATAGTGATAAGAGCCGCTTCTACACTGAGCGTTCTAACGAAATCACTTATATCCCGAAAGACAAGTACTTAACTTTCAAGGCTAACTAAGCCAAGTCCCACCAAAATAGTAGAAGCTGTAGCTCAGCTTCTACTTATATTTCAGGTTTAAATAAGGAAAGTTCTATGTGTATGAAGCATTTATGGCTTCCGCTTGTGCTTGCGTTGGGTTTTCAAGCTGAAGCATTAGAAGTCCATGGGCCTAAATATATCCAACCTGGTGAAGCAGTTATGTTCAACGTAGTTGACAGTGAAAAGTACCAGCAGATTGAATGGCAACAGTCGTTTTTCAACGGCGAAATATATGCGACAGGGGATAAGCAACAAACACTTCAACTTGCTTTAAGTCCTGCTAGTGCAGATTCGTACATTTTTATACGTGCTTTTGGTGTTGACGGATGGAACTATGATATTGCTGATCTAGAAATTGAGGTCAAGCAGAATAAACCGCTGCCGGCAGACGTTACGATACAAGGACCAGAAAAATTAAGTAAGGGTCAATCAGCCGATTATACAATAATGGGATTACCAGCGGACACTCGTATAGACTGGGTAATCGCGGATGAATTTGGCAGTGACAGGGGCTTAAAGGTGATACCTAATGGTGACAGGGTAACGTTGAAGGTAAATAAGCGTTATTCAGGGTCGGATGCATTATTGGTCAATGCGGTCTACGTACAAAATGGGTGGCAGTATGTGCAAACGAAAAATGTATCTCTCGGCACAACCATACCTCAACCAGAGTTATCGTTAGAGTTTGATGCGAGTTACACGGCACTTATCAGTGGTGGTATTCAAGCAACAGTAAGCAACCTTCCTGTAAATGCACAAATTAATTACACTTGGCGAGTTGTCACACCACCAATAGCTAGTTCAATTACATTACAGAATGAAACAACAAACAATGTGGCTCTATTGGCACAAAACATAGATGTAGCGTCAAAGGCAACGCTTGCTGTCAAAGTAGAAATAACAACAAACGATCAACAAGCAATATTAGAAAAAGAGTTTGATATTACGATTAAGCCTAATCTACCTCCGCAATTGTCACACCAACTATCGACAGCGACATTATGGAATACAGAAAAGACCAAATTGATTGTTAATGTGTCTGAACCTGAGCAAGAAATGTTTGATTTTAGATTAGACAACTTGACCCCAGAGCTAGTGCAAGTCCAGAAAATAGCTGAATGGGAGTATGAGCTTACCGCGAATTCTGACACAAACAATACTGCGAGTTTGAAGTTATTCGCAGCCGACATACATGGCAATTTAAATGAGCAAGTCGTAGATGTAAGTATCAAGAAATTGCCTGTTATTACCTTTGAACATGCAGCGAAGCGTTATGCGAAAAGCAAGGTTCCACTTACAGCTAGCGTCAATGTACCGATGTCTTTTATTAGCAATATAACTTGGCATCAACGCCTTGGTAGTAATGTCACATTAGATGGTAGCACTACGCTCGAGCCTAGCTTTATTGCTAATGCGTTGCCTCAAGAGTATCGATTTGAACTGGAAGTGGATTTGGGTAACGGAGTAAGTGTTTCGCATGACACCCAAGTGAATACTTTCCAAGACAAAGTTCTAAATGATACCGGAGATAAGAGGCTGATTGATGATGGCGATAAGTGGTATAGCCAATCCTCTAATAGCGTACTACAAGGTCTTGATGCGCAACACGGAAGAGACTCTGTACCGAACTTAATTAAGTTAGGCAGCGGACCTGATGGATTCGATTTCATATTCTTAAATGAACAAGGTCATTTTGTTGAAAACTTTGCAGCCGACGCACATTGCTTACATGACAATGTCTCAGGACTGACATGGCTTCTGAAGTCTGCCGACTCGTATCCTCTAGACCAAAAGCTACCTTTGGTAGATGCGAATTGCATGGGCTCAAATTGCTCTATCAATGCTGTAATTCAAGACTTAAATACGAGAGGCCTTTGCGGTAAAGGAGACTGGAAGTTACCTAGCATTAATCAAACTTTATCAATTTTAAGTATTAACCAGCAAAACTCTACACTTTCCTGGTTGAGTAACGATGAATTAACAAACACGCAAAGTGTATTGAACTTGAGAACGTCAGCCATAAAAGATCAGAAATACTACGCGTTTTTAGTATATGGCGAAGAACTCAATGGCACTTGGAAAAGTGTGGAAGAAAATGCGCAATTTTTACTGGTAGCGGAGCAATAAACATGGATAAGTTGATTTTCGTTTTAAGTGTATTAGTGAGTGGACAGGCAATTGCAAATGCCAGCTGTGTCAACGATGCACCGATAAGGTTTGATAAGGGAGACGATCAAATTTTGCTTGATAACAAGCATCGCTTGATGTGGATGGACTGCGTTATAGAACCAACAACAAAAACCTGTCTCAGTGACAATCAAAGTGGATTCTCAATGACAGGCAAGCAGGCATTAGAAGTAGCTACAAGCGTCACAATTGAAGGGTACAGTGATTGGCGGTTACCCAATGTCAAAGAGTTAGTTAGTTTATTTGCGCATGAATGCGAAGCAGAAAATGCCAAGCTCGTTATGCAACTGCCAGATCGACTCAACTATGTTTGGACTTCAACAACCGCATCAAGTGGGAGTTCAGCTGGTTTATTAGTGCTTAGTACCGCGAGTACACAGCTAGTACCTTGGGTGATCAGTCTCAGTGGTCCTGCTGTGCTATTAGTCCGTAATATTGACCAAACTGTGGAGTAAATAATTATGTCGATAGTTATGTTAACACTCGCCACAGTGGTAATAGATCCCGGTCTTCCAAGGAGCTTAGAGCAACTGCCATTTGAAATAAGCCAAACGCCTTATGTGTATACCCGCGACGTTCGATTAGTTAACAATTATGTCAGTGCGCTGACTATTCAGGGTGTGATCGAAGGTACGGATGAAAATGACATACTCGTTGGTACTAATGGTACTGATGAGATCATTGGATATGCAGGTAATGACAAACTAGATGGTGGTCAAGGTAACGATATTTTGATCGCCGGTGAAGGTGATGACGAGCTTATCGGTGGTAGCGGCGAAGATACCATGGTCGGTGAGAGCGGTGCGGATACTTTGTATGGTGGTCAGGACAATGACAATATGCGTGGCGGTCAAGGTGACGATGTTGTTCATGGTGATGAAGGAGATGACAAACTATATGGAGACAGTGCAAACGACCAACTGTTTGGTGGACAAGGAAAAGATCTACTTTCAGGGGGAGAGGGAATAGACACTCTGAAAGGGGGCTCTGGAAATGATGAACTCAAAGGTGGTGATGGAAATGACACGCTCTTTGGCGAAAGTGGGGATGACCTATTAGAAGGCGATGAAAGTCCAGCTTTTATAGGGAATGACTATTTGGATGGCGGAGTTGGAGCCGACTTACTCTACGGCGGTGCCGGTGAAGACGAGCTACTAGGAAGCGATGGCAAAGATAAGCTGTGGGGGGGAGATGGCAAGGACCTCCTTTATGGCGGTAATCATGATGATGAGCTATTTGGAGATCACGGAGACGACAAGCTATATGGTGAGTCTGGTAGTGACACGTTAGAAGGTGGTGAGGGCGCTGATACTCTATATGGTGGTGCAAATGATGACCATCTTTTTGGAGACGACGGTAATGACACGCTAGATGGTGGCATTGGCGTTGATTACGTATACGGTAATTTTGGCAACGACAAGCTATATGGCGGTGATGGAAACGACGTCATGTCTGGTGGTGACGGTGATGACCACCTGTATGGTCAAAACGGTGACGATCTACTCGATGGGGATTGGGGAAACGACACTTTTTACAACTCATCAGGTATAGACTTAATGGATGGTCGGTATGGTGATGACATATTTCTGTTAGATGATGCAGGGTTTAATCGACATCAAATATATGGCGGTCCAGGCACAGACACAATCCAAGTGAGTGGTGGACTAAACCTTATCGCGTTGACAACACAGATTGAAGGTGTCGAAGTCTTAGCCGGCAACGACCAAAACAATCAACTTATTCCCGCGTTTGGCATCTCTCGTATTGAAGGCAGAAAAGGTGATGATTTCCTCTACGATTCGCATGGAAACGAGACCTTGTTGGGCGGAGATGGGAACGATACGCTCAAAAGTACAGAAGGGCAAGACAAGCTCTTTGGTGAAGAAGGCGATGACGTTTTGATTGCGCATTCGGGCACAGGAGAATACCACGGTGGCAATGGCAATGACACATTCAAACTCAAGTTATCAGTGGGTTTGGTTGATGGAGGTTCAGGCAATGATGCAATTCATTTTGAAAACGATGCATCGACATTGATGCGTATTTCAGAGCTTCGAAATGTGCAATCAGTGGTAGGTAACTCCAAGCCAAACGTATTAGAAATTCAAACCGTTACGCCAGGAAGTGCAATAAATGTAGACCTAGCTCAGGGAGTCGACCGATTTGTTGCAGGCATAATAGCAGACGACCGTTCAGGTGATACTTTCCAAGTACACTATGGGACTACTTTTGACAACGGTGTCACATTGCAAACGAGCACCGCAACATACCACTTAAAAAATGTCGAGTTTATTTTATATGAGCGAATTAGGCAGGGATATTTTGCCCAGTTTTTACTTAACTTAACAACAAAACAACTCATGGTTATATCAGAGCAACCGCTTTAAAATATTCTACAAGGAGAATAGTGTGAAACACCTAACTTGTGCCGCGAGCTTGGCAATTGCCGCTCTGCCTGCACTAGCCACTCAATATCAAGCCGTACCTGCATTTACAGGTAATGCGACTATGGGCATCAACTGTGTTCATGCGCCAGGTACTGATTTGGTAACCAATAAGGCTGATAAATGCAGCCAATTTGTGCCGCCAACTAATCCAAGAATTGATGCACAATTTCCAACGCCACCTACGACCAACAATATTGTCTATCGCAACTCTCAATCTAAATCTTTCGCTGCGTTTGATGGATATCCCATGGTGGTGGAAGTCGAACAAGGTAAATGTTATTTACGTAATGAGTTGGTAAATACCATCATTGCGGAGCGAAATGTTGCGCCTGAAGATTTCACTACATACTCATATGACTGTCCCAACGGCAATGAAGAGAGCTATGACGACAGTAATATGCTTTACAAATACATTGTCAGTGGTGCTTTTCAGCCGCAAAACGATGCACACTTATACGCTGGCGTAACAATGCAGATGGCGGTGGACTATTTGTCTGAATTATATCCAGAACAAACGTCTTTATGCCCTGCTTGGAATGCTCACTACTGTATTAACCAAATGCAGCTTCGAGTTAACTACTCTGTCGATGGGCAAACTTATAGCAGTAGTTGGGATGGAACCTATGTGAATTTGGCTGCTGGCGGTAATGCTTTTGGCCAGTTTGCACATGGTAGCTCATTCGATATTGTATCTCATGAAATTGGCCATGCATTATTAACATGGAATAGTGATTTACAATACAGTGGTGGAGAACAGTCGGCTGTACATGAAGCGTTTTCAGATATGACGACAATTGCTGCTCGTGACTATTTCTTCAAACAATTACAGCCCACTATTGATGCTTTTCAAGACACGCCATTTGGGCAATCATGGCAAAATGGAAAGGCAAAAAAATGGTGGTTTGCTGCTGATCGTAACTTCAGTGGCACGCCTTCTCGATACATTAACTTTCCTAGATTCGATCTAATCAGTGTTGATGATTACCGAGATATTGAGGAAGCGTCTGGCCCGCACCAGAAGTCAGGTGTGCTTAGTAAGTTTTTCTATCTATTGAGCAATCAAAATGGTTGGGATATTGAAAAAGCATACAAGCTAGTTCTTAGTGCAGCGAAGCAATGTTTCAATTCAAATAGTGACATCGACCATGCTGGCTATTGTTTAGTGAGGCAAGCGAGTGACCCTGTTTTAGTTAGTACATTACTGCAACAAGTCGGTGTAACGCCAAGCAACTCAGGTGTTAATAACTTGCAGTTTGATGTCACGAGATTATTGGACGAAGCAAAATACGATATTACAGATCGTAGCTTTAGTTATAGCCAAGTAGATACCTTAAAAGTGTTAGTCAATGGCGTTGCGCAAGTAAATTGGACCAAAAATACAGGTCAAGGAAGCTACTCATCAGTGAAAAGCAGCAACGTGATGTTAGACAGCGGTGAAAGTGTCATTGAGCTAAAAGTACGATTGACGAATGGGCAAGAAAAAAATGCCTATCGAATTGTCTATGGTGCTGACACTCCAAGGTGTGTCCCCGAAACTGCTGACATTGCACTTTCGGGTTTAACTGTGAACGGTCAACATGTGAATGCAAACTCAGGCTATACATTTTCTACATTGCAGCAGCCGGTTTATTCATTGAACCAATTTATGGCCCAATTTGATGCACAATTAAATAATCGTCATGTAAATGTGTATGCTGACTTTAATCGCAATCGCGTTTTTGAAGAAAAGACCGATCTGCTTAGTAACGAGCTGCTGTTATCACAGAGTAATGTTACCACTGACGTTAATTTTGACTTCAGCAACTTCCAGCATATAGAAACAGGTCCTATGTTGCTTCGCATCCGAATTGACGATGCAAAACAAAGCGGCTGTGCGAAAACTGCGACAGGACAAGTCATGGATCTGCTTATTGACTTTGTTCAAGGCAGCGATATTAAGACCGTAGAGTTCACACATCAACAAGTGAATGACTCAATTACGCTGACAGCATCAAGCACTGGTGTGGAAAACCCAACGTATAACTGGTACTTCAATGGCCAACAAGTTGCACAAGATACAGCTGTAATCACCCGCCAGATGACAGAAACAACCAAGGTACGTGTTGATCTGTTATCAAATGGTCAAGTGGTCCAAACAACAGAACAAGATGTAACGCCTGTTGCGTCACCATTATTAAATTTCAGCTGTACTGTCCAGCAGACTCAATGCCAATTTTCTGTACAACATGATGTTCTGACAGTTTCACCTCGTTATCTGTGGAGTTTCGGAGACAACGCCAATACTAAGACTACGCGTTATACAAACGAAACGTTCACATTTAATTATAGAGATTATGGTCAGTTTGATGTCACTTTAGATTTATATTTGGATAGCTTAAACACGCGATTTACAGCAACTAAACGTGTTCATGTGGAGTCTTTACCAGATGGTGTTTCTTTCGATGTAACCGTGTCTCAAGAAGAACCATTAAAAGTCACTCTTACACCGCAGTTAGGTGCTCTAAATATCATCGATTTACGTTGGAATGTCGAGCAGGTTTGGCATCAGCCGCAGGATAGACCTGGGCCTTGGGATTATACATTCGCACACGCGGGGACGCATGATATTTATATGGCCTTAACGCTGTCCAATGGTGCGATTCACACCATTAAACAGACAGTTGTACTTGAAGACATGACACCACCAGATGTGGTTACCATTAGCAGTGTAGATGTTTCTATGAAGTATGGTTGGTGGAATAGTTGCTGGAATGAAGAGACGATACGAGGAATACGTAATAATCAGGTTATCAATAGCTCATATAACTACAGTAAGGCATGTATAAACAAGATTGAAGTCAATGCGACGAGCAGCGCTAATTCGCCCATCAGAACTGAGTTCTGGATAGACGCAAACAAAAATGGTGTATATGAAGCGAAGGAAAGGAATAAGTACAGCTCAAAATTGAGTTTATCGAGTAAGTCCGTAAACGTTTGTGTTGTTGCATACACGGACGAACAAGGTAGTTCAGCAGTACCATGCGTTCCGCAAGAAGGCGCGGACAGCATGCAATTTCAAATAGTAAAATAATATATAAATTAAGGAGAATAAAATGAAACTTAGCTTTTTAGCGCTTACTGTTAGTTCGGTATTGGCATTTGGATCTGTCGCTGCATTCGAGCAACCAATAACTAAAAAAGTAAGCACGCCTGTCGTTCAAGGTCTTAACGTACAAGATGGCGTTCAGTATGTTGACCCCGATAGTAAAGAAGCAATTGCTGAGATGGAGAAGGTTTTCAAGGAAGCTGGTTGGAATGATAAAAACAGTCCACAGCTTTTCAAAGAGCTTCATACTCCTCAAGCAAAAATTGATGTGCAAGATGCGCGTTTTGTAAGAAGTTATAATAGTAGTGATACAACAGAAGCTGAACTAGAGTCTTACTTTAGCCACCTAGGTTTCAACATCGTTGGTGAAGGTGCTTCTAAACTGTTCAAAATCAGATTGTTAAATGCTGAACCAAAAGCGACAAACCTTACGGTACTATCTATCAAGTTGGTTAATGAGAAAGGTGAGCAAATCACAACTCAACAAACTGCACGTTTCTTTGGCGATGGTGGTGCGAGCTTGAATCGTAAAGTATTAGGCGGTGAAGCGACAGTTGAAAGCGCATACGAGCATGTTAAGCGCGCGAAAGAAGTTTATGGTAAAGGTACTGCTTACGTTATGTTTGCAGATGGAACTAAGGTTCTGAAAAAGATTGATGTTAAGTATGACAAACATGCAATCTTAGGTATGTTAGCAAAAGAACTTGGTTTGCCTGTTAACAATCGTCCTGCTAATGTTCCAATGGTCATGGCTAAAGCAGATTTTTCTGAAGCCGCTTCTGGTGGTGTTGGCATCGCGCAATTTGACGCATTCCAACATGTTGTTGAACATCCAAAAGACTTCCGTAAAGCGGACGCAAACAAAAAGAATGTTGCAGGTCAAGACGGCATTATTATGGTTTGTTTGAACCGTGACTACGGAGATTGTGACTACCCAATGGTTCAAGCGGGTGGTGATTACAACAATATTCCACATGTTACGATTCCATTTAAAGGCAGCATCACATTACCGACATACATTTCTCGTGTTTTATTTGAAGAAGACGATGTACTAGGCGCACAGAATGTGCCACCAACAGATGTGATGATCCAATCAAAAGAAGCTTTTCACGATAAACTATCGTTGCACAATGCAAACATGAAAGCGAAATTTGAGCAGTATTTCACTATTGATTATCGCTTTGATGAAGCTACCTGGTCTCCAGTAACAACGTTAAGTTGGAATATTCCTCGTGAATCTGCATTATTCGCGCGTCCGGGTATTTTCCAGCGTCGTGCTGATGCATATTGGATCATGAATATCGCACTTGAAGTTAACTGGATGGGTAACTTACAAGACGCGATGACATACTTCGGTGCGACACAAGAAGAGTATGACTATGTAACTGGGTATACTTCTTATATCATTGCATCGGAAGAAGCGCCTGAATTACCAAAAGACATGGCTCGATATGACCAAGCACCACTTCAGTTCTCTTTCAGTTGTTTAGCGAAAGGTACTCAAATCTTGATGCCAAACAAACAGTCGAAGGCAGTTGAAACTTTTAATGTAGGCGATCTTGTACTTGGTGCGAGCGAGTTTGAACCAGACAACACCGAAGTTCTTAAAGTTGTTGATGTATCAGTGGGTGTAGAGCACTTACCTATGGTTAAATTAACAACTGAGCTTGGCCAAACACTTACCTTGACTGAATCTCACCCATTAGTGCGTGAAGGTGGTAAGGCTGTATGGGCTCTAAATGTGGCTGAAGGCGATGTAATTCAAACTGCGAAAGGTCCAGCTAAAATCACTAAGTTTGAGAAGGTTGATTACAAAGACAATGTATATAACCTTAAATTAGCACGTGTAAATGGCAAGCAAGACGCAGGCGAAACTTTTGTCATGTTTGCAAACGGTGTTTCTGTTGGTGACCTTGCAATGCAGACAGAAAATGAGTTAGAAACTCACAAGGAAACGGTTGAAGAAGCATTAGAGCGTATTCCTCAAGAGTGGCACGCAGATTACCTAAATAGTTTAGAAACTAAGTAATCAATAACCCCTTTAAAAAGCTGGCTTTATGTCAGCTTTTTTTAAAAAAACGGATATATACTATGCGTATATAAACTGATTTTTGATATGTACTATACAAAAATTCGGGCTATGTTCCCAAACTTTGTTGAAAACTCGCTTTTATAAACATGTCTCTTAAAAATCTTTCTATTGTTTGTTGTGAGCTTTCTGTTTGTTCAAACGTAAGCGTCTAGCTAAC
>NZ_AUXT01000188.1 GCF_001625595.1 Pseudoalteromonas luteoviolacea NCIMB 1942 | reverse complement strand
ATGTTCACGCTCTCGCCCTGTCTCGCCTTTTACCTTTTGCATTTTCGTTTCCTTCTTCTGTTATTATTGTTTTGATTTTAGATAAAAGCTAGTGTGTTATTAAAGTAACGGAAAGGTAAACTAATTACGTTTAAGATATATGTTTGTTTCTTAAATATGGACGGGTGCTAAAAAGTAGGCTCGATTAATTTTCATACCCGCATGAATAGGCACACCGAACTTTCAGTTAATTGAATATGTGTATTATTTTTGAATTTCTAGGGGGGGAGAACTGGTAAATATTATGTATTAAGTTTTAGATTTTTAATATAATTTTTGTCTCTTAAATCACAATGAAATGCTGATGTTCAAGGTTTCTTTATGCTGATTTTTTTTCCACTTTATGGTAAATTGCGTGCAGTGATTTATATGGAAGAATTATTGCCTTGGAACAACATTCAGAAAAAAAAGCACAGAGCTTTGTGTATATCATCTATGGTAAGCAAGAGCGCCATTACCTTGAAGCGCAACTCAGTATTGCCAGTCTCATTTTTCACAACCCAGAAGCACAAATCTGTGTTTTAGCAGAGTGTTTTGAGCTTTTTGATGAGCACCCTCAGCTTACAGTTATCCCCTTAACGGATCAAATGAAGCAGGTGTGGATGGGAGAAGACGGCTA
This sequence comes from Pseudoalteromonas luteoviolacea NCIMB 1942, assembly GCF_001625595.1. GTDB lineage: Bacteria > Pseudomonadota > Gammaproteobacteria > Enterobacterales > Alteromonadaceae > Pseudoalteromonas > Pseudoalteromonas luteoviolacea_A. The sequence goes on along the minus strand of NZ_AUXT01000188.1, from coordinate 89,898 downwards.
CCATTTTAAACTTAAGCTCGCTGGCCTAAAGTACCTACTAGAGCAACATGCACATAAGATCGTATTTTTAGATACTGATACGCTCGTCAAGGCACCTATCATGGACCTGTTTTCTCAAATATCTGAGAACAACACGTTATTGCATGAAAAAGAAGGCGATTTAACAGGTAAGCGCTTTGCTAAGCAGCACGCTGGTGTCATTGGCAAAACGTTTTCTCACCCAGAATTTGGGGAATGGCTAATCGAGTCAGATATGCCCATGTATAACTCTGGTTTAATTGGGATTTGTGACACACACAGTAAGCATTTAGACAACGCTTTGTGGCTAATGCCTTTAATTGATGAGCATACAACGATCCATACTGCTGAGCAGTTCGCACTGGGCATTATTTTACGTCGCCATGAGTCGTTAAGTGAAGTTGGACATAAGCGGGTTTATCACTATTGGCACAAAAAGCCTCGTAAGTATATTTTTGAAGAAACCGAGCGCATGGTTGCTGAGTTTAAAGGACAGTGCTTGTATACAGATCCAAAGGTTATGGCTGATTTTCGTTACAGGCGCCCAGCATTACGCTGGTTGCAAGATAAGTTAGGTCTGGCCAAAAAATAACTGCTTACTAATTAGTTAGGGAGGTGTGCTTGGAGTTTTATCATCTCAAATCATTTGTTGCAGTTGCAAAAGTTCAAAACTTAACAAAAGCAGCAAAACAATTGCACACCACGCCCCCCGCGGTTAGTGCGCATATAAAAGCACTCGAGCAAGAGTTAAATGTAACCTTGTTTGAACGGACCAGCAAAGGCATGTTACTCACCCCGCACGGGCTTGCTTTACAAGAGAAAGCACAGATTACGCTTAATAGCGCACGTGATTTTATCCAAAGTGCAGTACTTACTGATAGTCCACTGACTGGCCAACTTAAACTTGGCCTTAATTTGTCCATCCGTACGCAGGAATGCCAACGTTTACTTGAGCAACTTCAGTGCGCGTTTCCAAAAGTTTCCATCTCGTTAAACCCGAGTAACTCTGCTGAAATTCTCAGAAGCATCGAGTCAGGTCGTTTAGATGGGGGCTATGTTTTCGGCCCTAGTGGTAATGAGTTTTTGGCTAAATTTATCACTAACCGCAAGATAACGACGGTGATGCCAAAAGCTTGGATGAACACACAAGAAAGTGAATTCCAGTTGCTTGAAAAAGGAACTTGGATTGGAATGGGCGATGACTGTCCATTTGATAATGAACTGGTAACTCGGCTGCCTAGTGCAAAAATTAGTCACTTTTCAAGTTATGACGAGCATACTCGAGTTGATTTAGTTTCGCAGGGTTTTGGGGCGAGTTTTGTTGATGAAAGCGAGCTTTTGATTCTGCCTGAAAATGTCCATCAAACAAATGTACTCGATTTTACTTTGCCGTTATTTTTTGTGGTATTGGCAAGCCGACCGGCAGAGCCTTTAATTCAAGCTTTATTAAATCGTGTTGAAATGCTACCAGAATAACCAAACGTTGTAATGGTTGATATGTGTGGATGCTGCTTGGTAAGAAGCTTTTATTATTATCATTATTTGCACTTACCAAGCAGCTCACACATTAAAACCAAGTGACGGGCATGTTCTTGGTTTTTTCACATTGCTCCCGAGTAGGCGAGTGACAATGCAAAATCGTTTAGTAAACTGTCTTATTTACCACTTAAACAATTTACATTTTTGAATTCGTTTACCACCGTAATTAGCGACTAGGTAAGGTCCAACTTGTGCTTCACGGATGGTATCGAATGTATAGGTAATGATCTCAACATCTAATGAGCCATCACCATGTAATTGGTAGCTTGCATTCAGCTTGCTTGAGCCTATTTCAAATAGACTGACAAACTTATTTTCGAACAGGTATTGGTCGATAACAATGCCGTTATTTTCGTCTACTGCAAAATGACCTTTTTTCTCATCTAAAGTCACTAATGTGTAATTACGTGGGCGAGCATTAGGTCCTTCACCATACGTGATGATCCAATCAGCTTTATTCTCTACTGGTGCGCCAACTTCAAGCGACATTGGGAACTCATACAATGAGCCATGTCCTGGCGCGATTAACTCGCATTTACCTTTAAAAAATCCTTGCCACTCTTGTGGTGCAGCCTGTACACCTGCAGAAACTGCCGATAATCCTAAACATAGAGCTAACAGAGTTCTCATTATTATTTCCCTTCGTTGGTGACTTTTTTGGTTATCAGTAAGTAAAACGAGGAAAATTCCAATTAATAACAAAGGAAGGTGTTTTTTATAATAATAAATTTTAAGTTGTTGATATTATTGTTTTTAAAATTTTAATGGTTGCGGTTGTTAATGTGCCAAAACCAATCGTTCAGATCTTATTTGGTTACACCAAGGGCGTGTAATGTGCCTGCAATGACTGAAAATCCCGTTGGATTGCATGAGTTTCATGGGCTTCTAGTCTGATGCGCTCTGATTCGGGGAGAAAAGCTTTCGAACAGTGAAATTGCTTTGTGAGACTGGGCTGCAAATATTCAAAAATTAATTTGACCCGCTGCATGTGAAAGTCGGAGCTTACAATATCGACAGATTGCGCGTTATTCGCACTCAGTAATGGTGCTGTTAAAGTGGCGTCCTCGATTGTAAATCGGCTTAACGCATTGTCTAAAATAACCTGCTCAGAAATGCCTAAATTGGTTAAGTATCCGCGATTTAGACTCGCGTGCGAGTGTGGGGATTGATTGAAGTTTTTACCAAAGCCGCCAGTGCAAATCAGCTTACTTTGTGGCCTTTTACTGAATAGGTCATATGCCAGTTCACAGCGAGACTTTGAAATAGGTGAAAGGTTTCCATATTTATCATTCTTGTTGCCAAGCACAATGATTACATGAGTCAAAATTGAGTACTTCCTGAATGGTTTCTACAGTTACAATTTAAACGCCAAGACTGGGGCGGTTAAGCTTGAGCATAGAGACGCTCAAGCAAGTTAAGATTTTAGTTAATTTGATGCGAAAACCAAGTCACAATGGCGTCAGTCAGGTTGCTGTCTTTATCTAAAAGAGGGTAACCATGTTCTTTTCCCTTGTACGCCAAAAATTTGCTATTACTGTGTTTTGCCTCAACAAACAATGTCTGCGCACTGGTATAGGTTCTGCCATCTTCATCTGCCGCAATAATGAGTGTGGGCGTGTTTGATAATGAACCAGTGTACTTCTCTATATTTTTTTCATTTTGTGCTGATGAGAAAAAGCTAATGGCGGCGATTTGATTATTCATTCCCAGTTCTATCGCTTGAGAACCACCGCAGCTTGCCCCTATTACGCCAATTTTTCCTTGTACGCCGACTTTGTTTCTCAAAAAGTCATAGGCAATTTGAACGTCAGAGGGCCAGTGAGCAGACATATCTTGCCAAGCTTTTCTGCGCTGCTGTGTGCTCAATGTCGACATTTTGCTCACATCATATTTGACACTTTTACTCTCTCCAAAACCTCTAAAGTCTATGCTCAAAGCATGAATATGATTATTCGCCAGCTGCTTTCCGATGTTGTTGTACATGGATTGATTGTAGTTGCATTGGTGGAGCATTAATACCGCGCCTTTGCTTGTTGATGGCGAAAGAAAATACTCCCCTTTAATCGTAAAACCATCTTTGGCGGTTAACTGGATATTGGCGAGCGCTGAAGTGCTGGCGAGTGCAGTGATGAGCATAAGGCTATGTATTATTTTCATTTTGATCCTTTGATGTTGGGTGTTCAAACTAAACTACCCTAGCTAAAACACGAATACAGGGTTTATGCGATAAATTCACGGTTGGTCACGTTGTATTATTTTTGAGCTTTCAAGGTCGGTGTTGGAAAGATTATAAAACGGTACCTGATTATCTACATTCAATTACCGAATCTCACACCAAGTACTCAGTTAAACACAATATTGAGGCGCACTATTTCCTAAGATAGACACAATTACTTACAACATTAAGGAAAGAAAAGTGAAAAGGTTCACGTTAAGTATTTTAGCTTCAGCAATGTTTTTAACGGGTTGTAACGGTGGTGGTGTAAAAATTATCAAATCTAAAGACAAAGACAGACCACCAGTATTGGCTGATTTTTCTGGGCAATGGGGTATGCTCGGACGTGGTCAAATTTGGTCTATCGATGCCTCTGGCCTTACGACTTACAATTACAACAGCAAAAGCTGTGTCAAGGGGGGAACAGAGACCGAGAAAGATCTACAAGATGCATTAAAGTACCTGTCTCTTTCAGAGTCACAAGACACGCTTACCTTCGCAAGCCCTGCCTCATCTAGATCAACTTTGAGTAAACTGACATCACTCCCCGAACATTGCCAAGGTGGTCACTTAACTACTGAGATGACTTACCCGCAATTGTTCGAGTATGTTTGGCACACTTTGAATGAGTATTACGCGTTCTTTGAATTGAGAGGCATTGACTGGCAGCAAGTTTACACTGATTACAAACCTAAAGTGACCGACTCTATCACGCAAAGTGAGTTTATAGAGATCATGGACGAGATTCTTACTGAATTTGGAGACGGGCACTTGAGCCTAAGCTCTGATGATGGATCCAGCGCTGATGGCAATAAAATCGATACTTTATTGAAAGAAGCATTATTGCACGATGACGAGAATATCGAAGGCGCACTCGCCGAACTTAATCATAATGAATTCAGGGTGCTAAAACACCTGATGCAGGATGGGAAGTTACGCACTTATGACAATAGTGATGCCCTGTTTTATGGCAAGATATCTGATGATCTTGGTTATGTGCGCATCGACAGGGTTTCGGATATGGTGGCGGACAATTCAAGTGACGGTATTGTTCCAAGGGTTGAACACGACCTCACTAATACCGATAAGATCATGGAGCAAGTCTTGACCGAATTTGCAGATGTTGAGGCGATGATCATTGATTTAAGATACAACAAAGGCGGTTATGACAATGTGTCACGCAAGATTGCTGGGTACTTTACCGATGAGGCGTATGGCTTTGGCACTAAACAGGTTTCTAATAAAGCGCATCAGGGGCAGTCTATCGAGCTCACTGTTACACCCAGCGAAACTCAAAGATTTACGAAACCTATTTATGTACTGACGGGCGAAAATACTGGCAGTGGAGGAGAGGTTTTAGCTGAAGCACTCAAAGCATTACCGCAAAGTAAATTGGTTGGCGAAGCTACAAACGGCAGCGTTTCAGATTCTTTGAATCACGAGTTACCAGGTGGATGGGAGCTGAGTTTAAGCCATCAGGTTTATAAAAACCAAGCGGGGGACGTTTTAGAGAAAACCGGTGTTACACCAGATATCTATATGCCCGCATATGCCAGTGTTGATCATAAATTAAAAACAGACACGCCAATTGAATTTGTCATTCAAACATTGGGCGAGATGTCGACGCATCAGTATGATGTCGCTAAATTAAATGGTTTATTAGAGCAGGCTCTAAAAGAAACAGGTTTGCCGAGTTTATCGGTTGCGGTGATTTCAGATGACAAAATCGTATACGAGCAAGCTGTTGGTCTTGCGGATATTGCCCAAAATCGACTTGCTACGGTTCATACGCCTTATAATGTTGGCTCGATAAGTAAAGCGGTTTCAGCAGTTGCAATAATGCAACAAGTTGAGAAAGGCACTGTGAGCCTTGATGACAAGCTGGCACAGATGAACCTGACTTTTGACCCAAACAACCCTGAAAACTCAGGTGAGCAAATGAGCTTGCGAAATTTAGTGACACACACATCGGGTATCAAAGACAGCGATATGATTCTTTGTACTTACTATGTGCACGAAACAGGACTGCCGCTGGTAAATATATTTGGTACACCTTATTGCGATGACTCGGCGCCCGTAACGCAAGATCTTACGACCTTTTTGGCGAATGATTACTTTAGACAGGGTGGCCGTTACGCGGGTAGTGGTATTTATTTTGGCGAGGCAGGCGGTTTTCCTAATCAAGTGCAAGGGTACTCAAATGTGGGTTCAGCTTTAGCTGTCCATGCAGTAGAACAAAAAACTGGACTGAATTTGGCCAATGATATGCAGGCGCACATTTTTGCCCCCCTAAAGATGGACAATACCCACTGGTATCACACCGAGCTGAATGAAAATAACCCGAAAGCGATTCAGTACAGTATTGATCATGAAGGTGTGAAGCATGCGATGCCTGAATATAGCTACGCTACTTTTTATGATGGTGACTTGAATGTCAGTAGCCATGACCTGAGCAAGCTTTTAATAGCGATTGCCAATAACGGGATGTACGAAGATGTACGTATTCTGCGAGAAGCTAGCGTTGAAAAGATGCTCAGTGCTCAAAGTAATGTTTTTAACATTCCATACCAGCAAGGGGTTTTTTGGTATTGGGATGGTTCTTTCTTTGGACACAATGGTGGTGATCCTGGTACACACGCGAGCATGTCATACAACAAAGAGACCAAAACCGGCGTTATTATCTTAGCCAATGGCGAGGACTTTATTCATGGTAAGGATGAGATAGATAGCCAATTAAATGTTATAGCATCAAGCCTTTATCGATATGGGGTGCAGTATCCAGCTAAAAACAAATAACAAATCTAACTGGTGGTTGTATGACAAGTAGTAAGTGTGAACCATACAGCCACATTATTGATATTCCATTAGGCCACTTCGGTAAATCCCTGTTAAACAACTGCTTCTTTGAGCGTACTAAACGTCGAGTGCTGTTATGTTAATTTAAAAATGCTTAGCTACACTATATTTGTCGAGATTGGTATAACGCTATCCAATGAACAAGTAGCGTACCAATTAACAGCTAAAAATATATGCGGTGAACAATTAACATGAAATGGTTGAAGGATATTGACGAAACGTTTGATGCGTTGCTGACTGACTGTTATCAGCAACGTGAAATGGAGATGGAGTTACACATTAATCGGATCCGTTTTTACGGCCTGATGTCGTTATTTCTAATTGAATTGTTTATTGGTTTGCTCAACAGTGGAGTTGATTGGACTTTAATAGCTGTTGATCTTGGCACTATGGCGCTGACAGCCGTTTGGTGCGTTGTGGTTTCAATGTGGGCGAGGAGCAAAGAATACAAGCCTTGGTTAAAGTACATTTCGATTTTGTTTGATTACCTAATTATCTTAATCATCACTTTGGAAATGGAGTTTCTTTCAGAGATTGGTCACTTCTTGCATGATATGCATAACACGGAGTTTGAACTTATGCTGATGAGTGCGTTAATTCTGTTTAATGTTATGAGCGCATTTAGGCAAGGAAAATTGATAATCTACTATTCAACACTATGTTGCTTGGCGACAGGTACATTGATTTTAGAGCACAGTGATACAGCGCGTGCGATAGAGTTACATGAACAAATCATTATTTTGTTCTCTGGTTTGTTAGCGTGGTCAATCTCAAGTTACATCACAAATACATATACTCGACTTAGACACAGGGAACGGCTTCTACGCTACCTACCAAAAAAGTTAGTCAGTGCTGTCGAAACAGGGAAAGTCGATATTGAACCAGGTGGAGAGCGGCGCAATGTAACAGTATTAATGGCTGATATTAGAAGTTTTACATCTTTGTGTGAAAAGCATGAGCCCGAAGTCATAACGGCTTTGTTGAATCGTTATTTTTCCGCAATGAGTATTATTATTTTTAAATATGACGGAATGATTGATAAGTTCATCGGCGATGCCATTATGGCAATTTTTGGTACACCTCAAGATGAAGGAAACAGTGCCAGAAATGCCATAGAAGCCTCAAAAGAAATGCTGACAGCTCTTGATCAACTTAATAGAGAGCTCGTAAATGAGGGCTTGCCAGCGCTTGAGATTGGGATAGGCGTGCATAGTGGTGAGGCGATAGCGGGTAATGTAGGTAGTTCGAGTTGCATGGATTACACCGTTATTGGGGATACCGTAAATGTAGCAGCGCGTATCGAAAGTAAAACCAAAGATCTCAAAACCCCTTTGCTTGTAAGCAAAGTAAGTGTTGAACAATCACAATTAAATTCGTTAGAAAAGGTTGCAGAAGTCAATTTGAAAGGCCGCTCGGAGCCGATAGAAGTCTTCTTTGATCCTGTAATTTAATTGTGAATTAATTGTTTACTTTTTTGCCTTTGTTAGTTTAATATGGGTACAGCTCAAAAGTGAGACTGTCTTTGTTTTATGCTTTTGCGGTTGCTTAATACGGTCACTAACGTTGAAGCGCATGGAAGGGGTCAATGAATTTTGCAAAGGTCGAAGGCGATTAGATAGTCTTGTTTTTGGGCAGCTACCACCTTTAGTAATAAATAAAAGAGCAAAACGACATAGTCAGTGACTTAGTCGCTTCACTCTTTTGACATGGAAAGTGGTTTACTTGCGCGCAGCCTTTACTTCTTTAAGTTTAGCCGCATGGTCGATAACGTAACCTGGCATTTCTTTATTACCATGGATTAAGTAGTTGTCCATCCAACGCATTAATCGAATGCTATAGTCATACTGCGCAGCTACTTTACGGTTACCATGGCCTTCTCCTGGGTAGTAAACTAAGCGAACATCTTTTCCTTGAACTTTCATATAACGATAAAGTTCCATTGATTGTGCAGGGTGAACACGAGGATCATCTTTACCGTGCATTATCAATAGTGGAGTTTTAGATTGGCCAGCCCAATAAATAGGACTGCGCTCTAAGTACCATTGCCACTTCTGCCAAGGGTATGAACGCGCATGAACTAAGAACATTTCGTTTGAGATATCAGTAGTACCAAACTTGGATAGTTGGTTGGTAACACCCACAAACATCACACTTGCTGCAAAGTGCTCAGTTAATTTGGTCGCGCCCCATGCAGATGCGTAACCGCCGTATGAACCGCCCGTAATACCGACCTTTTTCGTGTCGACTAACCCGATATTAACAAGGTACTCTTTCATATCTACTAAGTCGTCAAATTCTTTTCCAGCATAATCACCCTGGCCAAGTTTAGAGTAGTCAACCCCTTTTCCTGTCGATCCGCGGTAGTTAGGATAGAAAATTGCGTACCCTCTGGCTGCGCCCATTTGGCCTGGATCGGAATAGCTGGTCAGCCACCCATTTTTGTCGTGTGATTCAGGTCCACCGTGTACTGACATGATCAATGGGTAACGCTGACCTTTTTCGTAATCAAGCGGGTAGATTAAAACGCCACCAATTTCAATACCGTCACGGGCCTTAAAGGTTAGCGCTTCTTGCTTTGCAAAGCGTTTATTATCAAGCCACTCGTTCGAATTTGACAAGCGAGTAGGGCGTTTTGACCTCACCATGTATACTTCATTTGGGTGTTTAGCTGTATTGGCGGTTAAAGCAATTGTTTTGTCAGAGCTTGATACCGACAGCTTTCCAGCAATGAGTTTACCTTCTTTGATAAGCTTTTTGTATTTCTGAGATCCAACCTTGATTTGACCCACAAAGCTCTCTGCGCCAACATGGCCGACAAAGTTTAAGACATTTTTACGGTTTGACCATTCAAAGTCACCGATATGGCCCATAAAGTTTGGGATCCACTCTTCGACTTTACCTGTTTTGGCATTTGCAATGTACAAACGACCCTTTGCCGGGTCATGTTTGTCTTCAGCGCCTAAAATCGCAATGTATTTGCCGTCTTGAGAAAATTCTGCTTCGCCTAATTTACCTTCCGTCATGAAGGACGTGGTAATTGAATGCGTTTTCGCATCCATAATGTGCCATTGAGATTTCATGTATTGGTCGTCAATTAGCGCAGTTGGCTGAGTCTTAACCAACAATGTGCTGGCATCATCTGACCAATTTACGTCACTTACATAGCCGTCAACGTTTACCGCAGTCGGTTTCAGTGGTTTCTCACTGGCGTGTAAGTCGATAATATGAAGTTGCTTGTTTTTAAGGCCTAGCTCGTATACTTCCGCCATAAAACCTAATTTCTTGAGTTCTTTTTCAGAAGCATCTTTTGCAGGCATAGCAAGAACAGCAACTTGCTTACCATTAGGGCTTAAACGATAAGTAGAAACGGATCTACCAGCTAGTGAGAATACTTTTTGAGCTTCACCACCGTTTACTGCAATACGGTAAAGTGACGTGAACATATCAGTTTTCTTTTTGGTCAAGAAATAGATGTAGCTACCATCTGCAGACCAAGAAATATTGCGAATATTGACTTTACCCGTAATGTATGGACGTTCGACACCTTCGTCATCAACGAGATGAAGTTCAGTGAAGTTTTTACCATTTTTATCTACGTACAGCTCTCGCGGAACTGAACGTGTAAACGCAACTGACTCGCCATCAGGGCTTACAACAGCACTGACAACTTTTTGAATTTTTGGAATGTCTTCTACGGTAATAGTATCTGCTTTGCTCGCGATACTGCTAGCACTTGCTAAACCTATAGCAAGGGCAAGTGTGGTTTTGATCAACTTCATTGTACTAACCTTGAATAAGAAACTGAACGGAGCAGGGTTGCCCAGCTCATAAAATTTAGCACATTCTACGTAGGGACGCTCAGAAAACCAGTGTTTGCGACAAAGTGTATGAGTGGTGCGACTAGCGGTTTAGCTGCTTGCATAAAGTAGTACAAAATTTGAGCTTGAAATAGGGTTAACACTTGGTCCAATTTGAATATTCTATTAATTTAGAGGAGTGAAGTGCTCAAATGCAAAGAGAAATGATGATTAATTATTCACTTAGATGTAAAAAGGTCTGTGACTTGTAAGCCTACGAGTCGTATGCGGAAAACTAACTCAATGTAATCATCTAACGAGTTAATACCGAGTAAAGGGCGCTTTCAACCCGCCGTTAATGTAGACAGCGTAGATAACCTTAACTCAATTGCTTAGTACACATTATACTAATGTGTACTAAAGCGGTATTGGGCGCCCAAGTAAAAGCGTCGGCCATTTCGGTATACGGCTGTAGGAGCGTATTCATTTCGATCGTAAGTATAAATCGTTTCATCACCCAAGTTTAAAAACTCGAATACCAAGTCGAGGTTGTCAGTTAGAGAGTAGGTGATATTGCCATCTAGCTGCCCATAATCATCCATTTTTGTTTCGCCTACACCAGTGGCAAACTCGGTTCGATAATTATAAGCCAGTCGAATACTGAGCTGATTGTTTTCATAATAAGCTGTGAGATTGGCGCTGTGTTTAGATGTCCCAGGGATCCAATCTTTGAGACCGCTGAGTTGAGAAGTTCTACTGCCATCAACGTAGGTATAGTTGGTGATGATGCCGAAACCATAAGCTATTGCTTGTTGATAGCTAAGTTCAATGCCCTGAATCGTGCCGCCATTGCCATTTATGGGCCTGTCTATGGACATTTGAACTCCTTCATGAAGTTCTAATTGACGTTTAAATTCAATAAAAGACTCTACATCTTTATTAAAGATCGCTACCGATGCGAGGGCTGCATCAGCAAAGTACCACTCTAAACTGACGTCATACTGAGTCGCACGGTATGGATCTAAATCAGGGTTTCCTCCCTGTCCTTGAGCTTGGGTGACATTATAATTTGTAGATGGCATCAAATGATGGAACTGAGCTCTAGACATTACTCTCGCGACAGCAAACCGGCTAATGAGGGACTCAGTTAAGTCAACTTGTAGATTAACGCTCGGTAACAAATCAGTATAACTCTTTGTATTAGTTTGCCAATTGTAGTCGGCAGTGGTGTCTGGTAGCGTTGCAATGCGCTCATAGGCTTTTGCTTGTTGCCATGTTTTTACTAATCGAAGGCCAAGGTTTGCACTATAGCTTGAACCGCTCAAGGTAAGCATGGAATACCCCGCTAGAGTCTCTTCTTCAATGTAAAAACGACTGTTTTTCTCCTCGTCTTGAATAAACTGCAACGCAGAAAAGTCTTTTTCTAAGGCGGAAATATTTGCAAAGCTGTAGCGTTTTAAAGTCTGTTCATTGCCTATTCCTTGAAGGAAATTATCTACAAAAGGAGCTTGGTAATCAGCTAGGCTGGTCCCAAGTTGTGTGGCCAGACCATCTAAGCTCCCTTGATTAGAGCGCATTCTGATAAAGTCGCGCTTATGACGCTTATATTTTCCACCAAAGCTTAACTTTTCTAATCCGGGCGTTGTTAAAGTTCGAGAAAAGTCTTTTTGTATAAAATAAGCTGTGTCATTACCGTCTTGGCTGTCGCTTCTGGCTTCACTGATAAACCACTTATCGGCCTGTAAAGGTGAGGTCGCATAGTGTGTTTGGATGTTTTTAGGTGTCCTAGTATCAAATGAATATACTGTGTTGGCCGAAAACTGTGCGGTATTATCCTCACTTGTGCCACCTTGCCCTAATGTATAGCCGACTTGATATTGCGCATCCCACCATGGGCCCGTGTATTTTAGGTCTAGATGAAAACTTTGAGTTTGGATCTGGGCTTTTCGCCAGATTGCTTCCATGCTGGTGTTAAAAGGCTTGGATGTCGCATGGCCTAACTCGCCATAAACTAGGGTATTGTCACGGATCTCGTAATCGGTTATCGGGCTTTGTGCATCAAGTGCTTTTCCTGGCTGCCAAAGAAAGTTTTGGTTACTGTTGTCTGCGCTAAGCTCTGAGTGGAGCAAGTGAGCACGAAGGGCCCAATTATGATCAAGCTGATAAGTGATACTGGATGTCAGGCTGGTTAGCGCTCGGTCTTGTAAAAAGACGGCTGAACCACCCCCTCCGGGCGTCCAAATGTTCTCGAACGTCGCATTTGGGTTGGTTGAAGCTGCAAGCTGCCCATTCGAAGCTTGCTCAAAGTTTCTTTCATGCCAGCCCCACGATTCTAATCCATCGCGTCTCAGCGAACGCTGCAAATGGTTAAGTGTTATTAAAAACGCGAAGTCTTCAGGCTGGTTTTTCCAACTATATACAGCAGAAAATTGAGGGTTATATTGTTTGGATAAATCATTAAACTGAACCTGAGTTGTAATTGAGCCAGTGCCTGATTCAGCATAGAGTGGATCTATGGTCTTAATGTTTATCGCGCCACCCAAAGAGCCTTCGTCTTGATTGGCTTGCGGCGTTTTATAGATTTCTAAACTAGAAACAATATCAGCAGGCAGCAAAGTAAAGTTAAAGCCCCTGCTTGGCAAAGAAGAGATCCACCAATCAGCCGATGCCAAGTATTGACCATTTAAGTAGGTACGGTTTTGTTCAGGCGTGGTACCTCGCACACCAATTCTCTCACCTTCACCTTGAACTCGTGACAACGATATGCCAGTTATGCGCTGAAGTGCCTCCGCAACATTTTTGTCTGGAAACTTCCCTATCTCTTGTGCGCTGATACTATCGCTTATTTGTTGACTATAGCGTTTATTATTGAGAGATTTGACAACGCTGTCATGAAAGCCCCTGATTTGAATATGGAATAATGGATCTTTTGGCGAGTCAGGGGTGTTATCTGTTTTAGGGTCTTCATGGTTTTTCTGAGGTGCAGAATAGGTGTTTTGCGCAAAAATAAGAGTACCAATTAGAGCGCTGGTAATCAGAAATTGGTTATTACGACTGCTAAAAATCATTATTTCCGACTCCTGCAATAAAGCATTTAACTTATTGTGACACTTTTTGAACTTATGTTTTTAAACGCAAGAACAAACGGAACAAGGTTATATATAGGTAAATTATTTTTTCAATTAGCATAACATAGTATGATGGTAAGGGAATAGATGTCTGTTTTGTGACTTTCTGAATAATAGGAAGCAATTTTTTGTTGGATCAATCAATGCAGTTTGAGCGTTTTTTATTAAATGATGTATTAATTGATACTAAGAAAATGCGTGTCAAAACGGCGGGAAAGTGGACGCCCATAGAACATAAACAGTTGGCATTACTCAGGCTACTCATATACAAAGCCCCAGAGCCTGTTACACGAGATGAAATTATTGAGCAGCTTTGGCCTAATTTAATCGTAAGTGATAACTCTGTCAGTCAGCTCATTGTCCAGTTACGCAAAGTATTGGGGGACACTTCCAAAAAGCCACTTTTCATAAAAACAGTCCCCAAAGTTGGCTATCAATGTATAGCTACTTTCTCGCATACACCGACGTTAATCGAAAAGTCAAAGACACCTAACAAGAATATTCCTTTTCATTGGATGATGGGCGGGATTGCTTTGGGCTTTTCCCTAGCATTAGTCATTTTATTTGACTGGAAGGGTGATGGAAGCACCCAAAAAATCGATTACATTTCGAGAATTACTTCAGCTCCGGGTGCTGAAGTACAGTTAAGCTTCTCGCCAAATGGGCGATATTTAGCTTACAGCCAAATAGTTTCGGGCAGCAGTCAATTTGATCTGGCAGTCTACGATTTGCAAACTCAAACTTCACACACGGTAAAGTCTTCAGGGTACAGTGAGCAATTTCCAGCTTGGTCAGCAGACGGTAATTGGCTTGTATATTATCGTTTTGGTCCTTTCGGTTGTGAAGTCCGTGCTCTGTCGGTCAACAATGCCATAGAGCTTTGGCGGCTGAACAAAGAGGTCCACCTGTTAGAGTGCGATGGGGCGCATGAACCAGAAAAAATCATTTGGTATTCAAAAGACAGTTTGCTAGTAAACAGGGCTATGTCAGGTAAAAAGGCACTGGTGAAGTACGACACTTTTATTGACGACCGTGGGCAACTTGAATTGCGAGAGTCTCAAATACTGCAAGGTGTTCAACATTATGATGTTCTTGGTGATAATTTACTCTATTCAAATACTAATGATGAGGTGTTTAAATCACGTGTTAGCTTTGATGGCGAAGCTGTGGAACTTGTGGGCTTGGGCAAAATCAGTAAACCTTATTTTGGATTGACAGAGAGCGAAGTGGTTAGTCTTACCGGCGACTTGCGGCTTCACGTTGGAGAACAAAAAACAGCGTCTATTTATAAGCCATATGGAAAAATTACTGAGCTTGCAGTTGGTCGAGGGTCCGGTCATTTAGCACATACTGAGGGCACCGCTGAAGTTAACCTTTACTTATTCAATCGCAATAAAGCAGAATTTCAAGCGATATCATCAAATTCTAGGGTAGATACTCTGGCGAGCATTTCTTCTGAAGGTATGCAGCTGGCTTATGTATCAACGGCTCCGAGAGTCGACCCGCAAATAGATCATGTTGAAGTATGGATAAAACACCGCTTGAAAGCGAGCCCGAGTTTACTCACTAAAATGTCCAAGTCTGACAAACCGAGGCTTTTATTATTTTCATCAGACGGAGAGTACTTAGCGATATTAAGTGAGGCCAATACGCTTTTTATAATCAATGTGTTTGCTAAAAACCCCGTTGCTGTGGTGAAAGAAAATAGCAGCTTGAGAAATATTTACTGGGCTGATGATGGAAAGTCCATTTATTATCAAACAACTGAGTCAGGTGAGCAGCAGTATTGGCAATATGATGTGGGAAGCACTGGTAACTACTTATTAGCTGAAAATGGTAACAAGCCGCTCCCTTTGTCTAAGAAAAATATAAGCTTTGATGGGTTTCTGCTGGCCCTTAAACAATATTTATTCGAGGTGCTTGAAGGGCAAGTCAGCCTAGAGCAATTATCAAGTTCTATTGATTTATACCGTCCTGCGGTGCATAAAAATGGTATTTACTATGTGATCAAGCAAGGGCACCAATTATCGTTATATAATTTTAATAGCGTTGTTCAAAAAAATGAATTTGTCGCGGATATTGGCTTGCACCTATACAGCATGAATGTCGATTTGGGACTGAGTACCACGGAGGACGGCAATCAAATAATTTTGAATCGAGTTGAAAACTTAGAGATGGATATCGTATTGCACAAGTTTGCTGATCCGTAGGTGACAGCGAGACAACTAGGTGTAATAAAAGTGTTGCAATAATTGCGGTCAAAATGCAAAGTAAGAACTAGCATACACTGTTGCCAAAGGAGTATTGAGTATGATGCAGTTGCTCAAATTTATAGTGTTTGGAGCCGCAATTTTCTTAGTTGGCTGTGCTACCTCTCATATTGGTTTTGATTATAGTGTTGCAGAAGATGGAAGGCGAGGTGTCGTTTGGGGCACAATTACTTATGATGATCAGTTTGCCGAGTACCAGTTACATTATAAAAATAACCAAACTGGTGAAGTTGGCTTTATAAAATCTGAGTTAGTCAACCTAGAAGGCGGTAAGGGGGGGGTTGTTTGTTATTGCTCTTCCATCAGGGTCCTATACCCTTACGGGTTGGAAAGTGAGCACACCATATGACTCTACATCCTTAACAGAAATGGACAATATATTTACTATTAAAGGTAGCTATGTGAATTACATAGGTCGTGTTCATTTTTCTCGCCTTGCGCACAAGAGCAAGACGGTTTCAGGTGTGACATATCATGACCATATGAAACAAGACCAAATGCTATTAAGCCGCATGTATCCAAATCTGGATAGAAATACTTTTCTAGCTGATACCGATTTTATTAATACTACTTTTTGTGAATTTCGCATAAGCGATGGAGCCGATTGCGTGAAAACGATAATAAATACGCCTGTACGGTAAATAAAACAGCGTGTTTTATGCCCTTTGTCCCATTTCGTTGAATTTTAAATACCCTTAATCCCTCGGCTTAACGGCACCAAGTAAAAATGTGGCTTTAGCCGCAAATGACACCAGTGAAAAAACCGCATTTTATATATCATAGTTTGAATTGCTTGAAGCTAAAATTGAACTCACAATTTTGAATTACGGCGTTTCCTTGTTAGATATGTTCGCTACTTTAGAATCGTCATGTTTTCAAGGCTCTGCACCTTAACTGGCGATATAACAAGCATTGCTTTAATTAAAATAGCTTTAATTCCCCTAATTATGGCCATCAAATCACTCTCAAAGGCTATAAAATAAGGAAGTCAGCTAACTTTCTTACTTGGAATCGCTTGTCCTCCAAATCTTGGGTGATTCAACAGGTATAGAGCACAAGAAAATGAGGCAAAGAAAACAATGATTACTCGATTAAATCGAGCCTTTATATCTGTGTGTAGCAATTGGTTGACAAAGCCATTATCTGATGTGGTGATAGTTTTGGCATCCATTTGTGCAATCACGGCTTTGATATCAGTTTGGATTAACGCTAAATCCGAATAGCCGTCATAGAAAAAATAACCCAGTGCGACAGTGAGTATTAAAAAGGAAACTGTCAAAACTCTTCTTGCTCTCTGCACTTGGCACTCGGAAACGGTTACTAGCCAGCCAATTAAAGCTAATTGACTAACTAAAAAATACTCCCATAACTTATCGATTTCACCTTGGGTGAGTATATACAGTGATACTAAATTGTCTATGTTCATAGCGTACTTCACCTAGAATGAATTGGCGGTTCGTTGAATACCATAAAGTGTACCGCCTTGAAAGTAACCAAACGGACCATAGGATGCAGGATAAGTGCATGCACACCTTGCTCCCTGTGCTTGCGAACCATCGGTAATCTGGCAATTCAATCCACGAACACCGACGTCGCAAAAAAGAGCAGCTTTACCCTCGGAGCCATCACAGGCAAGCGTATTTGCGTTCCAAATGTCTGAAAATGGAATATTGATTGTTCGAAACGATAAGTCTTCTTTGAAGACGTTGTAGGCATTTACCATTTGATGAGGAATTGGTATACCAGAGTGGTAGAGCCTTTCGAGTTTGTAAGTAAATTGTCTATCACAACTTTCTTCGCCTTCCTCTCCATAGCGCTCATAGCACAGATCATGGGCTCTACAGGCTGCATCCCATTGGTCGACAGGGCGAGGTTTATAGCCAGTTGTTTCATATGCTGGGTAGCTCTTTCCACACCATTTACCGTATACGGGTTGACAGGTTACGCTAACTTCTTCGCCAGAGGGAGTTCGAACAGTTTGGCTTGAAGTGCACGCCATTAGAAAAATTGACAGAATGCCTAAACATGGCGCTCGCATCACTAACATCCTTGGTTGAATTTTATGCAATATTGTAAGTTAAGATATAATCAGTTGTTTTGTCAATTGACGAGGTGTTAATAGCCAGGCTTATCGATGCATATTTCGTGGGTCAAATGTCATGTAAAAGTGTGTTGAAGTACCATCGAAGGGCACACAAATGCAGTGCAACTTAAGGCTCGCTTTTACCTAAGAATGTTTGAATAAGTGTTGTATCCCAGTTTCGCTCTTGTGCTTTACTCAAAGCTGCTTTGGCAATTCTTATTGCTTTTCGGGGGTCTTTCGGCTTAGTTAATTTAGCTTTAAGTAACAGTAACTCTGGATCACTATTATCATTTTCTAATGCCGTTTCCAACCATTTTCCTATATCAAGTGACTTGGGAGAGTACTTGAAAAGGTGCATCGCAAGCGCCTTTGCAGCTCGCTTGTCATGTGCACCAGCAAGTTCATACCAATGAGTTGCTCTGTGTGGGGCAAATAGCTCATTATTTGCATCTGCGTATAGGGTCGCAAGTTTATATTGAGCGGGTGCAAAAGACTGCGCACTTTGATATAGCCAATTTACAGCCACTTTAAATTGCTCTGCTGAAGGGTTATTAGATATTAACTCTATCGCAAGCTTATATTGGGCAATAGGGTAGTTATTTTTGGCTGCGGCCAAAAGCATGGTGAGGTGCGCAGTGTCATCACGCCAATGGTATTTTAGAAGCTGGCTTGCGTTATATTCATCAGAGCTTAACCAGTTGGCGACGTAGTATTGAACTTGCGCATTGCCTTGCTCTGCTGCATCTATATGTCTTTTGATTTCGTTATGATAGTCTTTTTGTTGGAAGCCAAGTGTTCTTTGATACTCCTTACCTTTGAAAGTTGTAAAGTGATAAACCAAAGAGTGATTCTTTTTTTCACTATTGGGCTGATATCGCCAAATGCTCACTGCATTGACAAGTGCACTTGTAAAAATGTTTTTTGGGTAGCTATCTATTACCTTAATATTCTTCACAGCGCCTGTGATCCCAACGTCAAATTCAAGCCATACCCAACCTTCAAGGCCCTGCCTTGCAGCTTGTTCAGGATAGGTCGGTAACTTTTCATATACTTTATCGATGGACTTATCTTTAATTTCTATATCACTAAAATTCGGTTCATATTTCTGGCTTAAATGAGGGTAACCGAACTGCGCCCTTTTTTGTTCTAGGACTTGTTGCAGCGCTTGTTTATCTGGGTATTGAGTTGCGATGATTTGCGCTGTTTTTAAGGATTCAGCAATGCCATACTCGGCTGCGATTGTAAAATAAGCATAAGCGAGAGATAGGTTTTTCTCGGTACCTTGTCCATGTAGTGACATAACCGCTAGATTATATATCGCATCTCCGTTGCCAACTTCTGCTAGTTTATAAAACTCGCCATAAGCTTTAGCATAATTTTGCTGTTGGTAAAATTGGGTTGCGGTGAACAGATCTGCAAAACTTACCTTTGGCACAATCGCCAAAAGTAACAAGAGTATTCGAAAAGTCCTAGAATGCAGCATGCTAACTAATACGTCACCTTGTTTCGAGAACCACACTTAAAAAGTAGGCGTTAAATTACCAATTGAACAGCGTTAAAATCAGTACCTAAACGACCGATTCTACAGCTTTTACAAACAATTACCATATGGGCAATAGATAAAAAGAAAAGCTGAAGGGCTGCAACGCAGTCTTCAGCTTGTGTCTCCTGGGCAGGGAGAGGCCATCCATAGCCAAGTGGATCCTGTGTTAGCTATTTACAACCAGGATCTACTTAAAAGTTGAATCGAATACCAGCTACAAACCTGCGTCCATCAGCATAAACACCGGTAAGCGCTTGCTCGGCGCCTTCTTCTTGGTAACTAAAAGTATGCTCATCAGTTAAGTTAATAGCTTCAAGCACAACAGCTAGGTTTTCATTGATGTTATAAGTTAGGTTGGCATCTACTTGTCCATACGCATCAATGTAACCCGGCCAGTCATTTCCAGAGTCGTAACCTGAGCGGTGGTTGTAAGAAATTCGACCGCTAAAATTGTCTTTCTCATAATAAGCGCTTAGGTTTATTGTGTGCTCGGAGTTTCCGGGGATAGTAACGTCATTACCGTCTTTATCCTTCGCTTCGCCATCAACATAGGTATAGTTTGCTGAAACTCCAAATCCTTCAAGCAACTCTTGCTGATAACCAAACTCTAGACCTTGGATACGACCGGCACGGCCATTACTTGGGCGACTGATACGAATACGGGTATTGTCGTGTATTTCAAAAGCAGGAGTGCTATCTAAGAATGATTGGATGTCTTTATAGAAAAACACTGCTGAGAACAAACCAGCTTCGTTGAAGTACCATTCAATACCTGTATCAAACTGTGTTGCTCTGAAAGGGTCTATGTCTGGGTTACCACCTGTACCAGTCTGCGTCTCTACATTGTAAGATGTAGAAGCGGTCATACTTGCATAATCAGGTCTAGACATTACCCTTGCGGCACTGAATCGCATTAGTAGATCGTCACTCAGATCTATGGCTAGGTTTATGCTGGGTAAAATATCAAAATAGTCTTTATCTTGAGTTGTCCAAACTTCTGCGCCAGTTTCACCGGCAAAAGCGGATGACTCTTGCTTGGTGTGCACAAGCCTTACACCTAAGTTACCACGCATGCCATCTGCATCTATCGTCGTTTTAACATAACCTGCCAAAATCTTCTCATTGATGTCAAAAGTACTGGCTTTTAATACGTCATAGTTCCACGTTAGGGCATCTCCGTCACGACGAACTTTATCTGAGTCCGTTATCGCGTACGAACGCAATGTGCCTGAAGAGCCAAGCCCTGAAAGGTAGTCGTTTGGCATTGCGAGCGAGTAATCAGCAAGGCTCCAACCTAAGTCGGTGCGATTAGCCGTTGTGTGCTTGGTATTAAACCTGCTGTGATCTCTATACTTAACACCCATTTTTACTTCACTAAATACCGCAATATCGATAGGGCGCTTAAAGTCTGCCTGAAAATATGTTTCGTCGTCTTTCGCGTCATTACTATCATAACGCAGGAAACCTAAATTCCATTTGGTACCGTCTTTTGGATCTGCGCCATAGGATGTTTTGATGTCTTCAGCTTGTGATGCGTCATATGAATGAACATAGTTGCCAACCCAACCAACTGAACGGTCAGCTTGTGAGCCACCTGTACCCTCGGTATAGCCCAATTGATAAGTCGATTGCCAAATCTCGCCTTCATGCTCAAGTTTTAGGTCGTAAGCTTTAGTTTTAAGTTGTGAGTTTCTGACTTTAGTTTCGTCTAGTATGTTGGTGCCATCAGGTGAGAGGCCTAATGTGCCACCAACAGCCATTTTACCGACTTTGTTGTGGTCAATGATAGTTATGTCTGTGTATTTAGAATTGCCGCGTTCAGGTAGCCAAAGAAAGTTTTGGTTTTCGTTGTCGGCGTCGAGTGTTGAGTCTAGTAAATTAAAGGTGACATCAGTGGTTTCACTTGGTCGATATTGTAGTGCTAAAGTGATACCTGTTCTGACACGCTCTTGTGAGAACATCGCAGAACCACCACCACCTGGGCTATACACGTCTTCATGAACAGTGCCGTCCTCAAGCGTAATTGTTCTATCAGCCCAACTCCAAGCTTCAATACCGTCACGGCGTAAGTTACGCTCCTGCCTAATGACTGAAAAAAGTGCGCCAAATGTTTCATCTTCATTTTTGAAGTTGTACATGATGGAAGCTTGAGGATCCGTTTCTCCAGACACTTCACTGTATTGTGCTAGAAGTGAACCTGCAATTTTATTTGCTTCTAACTCAAGAGGTTTTCTGGTTTTTACGATGATCGTTCCACCAATTGAGCCTTCATCTATGTCAGCTTCAGGTGACTTGTAAACTTCTAAACCTGAGACAATTTCTGACGGCAACATGGTATAGTTAAACCCACGGCTTGCTGCTGAGTTTGTCCACCAATCCGCAGATCCGACTGCTTGGCCATTTAAAAGCGTTCTATTTTGACTTTCGCTGGTACCTCGAATGCTTACTCTTTCGCCTTCACCAAAATTTCGCGTAAGCGACACACCCGTTATGCGCTGTAAAGATTCTGCAACGTTCTGATCGGGAAATTTGCCAATGTCTTCTGCCGTTACGGCATCGACAATTGCATCGGCATATCGCTTCGTATTAAGAGATTTGACGACACTGCCTCTAATCCCGCGAACCTGTATGACTTCAACTTCTTTCTGTGATGCATTGTTTTCAGCTGCGTAGAGCACACCTGGTGTGTATAAAGCTGCCCCCATCAATGCGGAGCTAACAGCCACCGCGAGTCTATTTTTGTTTTTAAACATCTTACCATTCCCCTTGGATGTAAATTAAGCGTAATCGCCTTTAGTGCAGTAAATATTTAACAACAGGCCAGATTGTTAAATCTTGAATGGGTATGAATTAATATGAAAAGTAAATTAAAGGAAAAAATATTTTTTAAATATTTGTATATAAACAATATAAAAAATAAATTGTTTATAATTTGCACTTATAAAGTAAGTTTACTTATTATCTTTTTATTCTAATAACATTCACATTCATAACTAATGATGTTTAAATTGTTATATTTTTTTGAAATCCCTCCAAAATAGGAAAGGGAGCAGAGCTGATAAACTCAGTTAGGCTCAAACGGGATTAGTAGGTTTGTAGCAATAATACAATGGTGCTTATGCTGGTACTTAGGGAAAGCTGAAAGAAGGCGCAAAGGCACCTTCTACAATGTCAACTCTGAAATAATAGTTTAGGGAGGAGTGGGGAGTGCAATAGACCTCAAGCTACTCGGTAAACCAGTGGGAACGAATATGTTGGTGTTCCTACAAACTCTTTTTAGGTGGCAGTGCAACGTTCGCAAATATCAAACCTGCAACGAGTGACATAAATATTAAAAATGTTTGTTGTCCGATATGATCTGCCATTACAAAGCTTTGCCCTTCAATTAATGAGTTTAGCCCGATGTAGGTTTTAGAACCTGGGACCAACACAATCAGCCCTTTCATAGTAACGATTGAAGCAGGCGCATTCTCAACACGGTTGAAGATATTACTAAAAATACCCACTGCAAACGCTCCGGCAAATGTCCCTAGTGCATAGTCAAAATATATCGCAGCACTTACAGAAACAGCGTAAGCAATAAACCCAGACGTAATACACCACGGAGCATGCTTTAACTTAGTTTTAAATATAACTACCAAGCTAATACAGAGCAGGAAGACCGCTAACCATGCAGTCCATTTTGGTATCGGATCAGGCTGAACAAAGTCTGCTTGGCCGAATACATAGAAACCAATACTGATGCCTAAAAAAGCGCCAAAATATAACTTGAACAACAGCATAAATGCGTCCATTACGCGTGCTGTTCCAGACACCAAGTGTCTTGCTGAAAGCTCTGCAAACCCCAGAGCAAGCGCAAGGCCTGGGATAAATACGATAATTGCAGATAGTACAACTAAACGAATGTTTAATTGCGGGTCGATATATGCAGATACGGCACACGCGGCAATAGCTGATGCAATGGCAACTATGGGTTCTAGCATGTGGGTGACGCGTTTAGAGTGTTCTGACCACAATATAAAGAGGTACACCAAGATTGAAATGATACATGACCAAACAACATCACCCCAACTGGTGCCCATTAGCATTGCAAAGGCACCACCTGAAACTGCAAACGCGAGCGCCATTTGCCACCTTGAGTAGGGAGATTCAGCAGTTTGAATTTGATCTAGATTTTCATCAGCTTCGGTGACAGTTAACTCGCCAGCCAACATCTTATTGACGACATCGTCAGTATTAGCCAACGAGCCTAAATCATGATCACCAGGCTCAACCCTTGCTACATGTGTGTATTCTTCCTCGTGTCCATCAGTCCAAATCACAAATGTGACCGACGTTGGTGACATAACAAAGGATGACTTTAACCCAAGGTGTGTGGCAACTTCCATTAAATGTGCTTCTAAGCGAAAAGCAGGTGTACCATATTGGTGAAGCATTTTGCCAAGCTTAACAATAAACTTGCGCTTTTGCGTAAACGTTGCTGAGTTCAACTGAGCAATACCTAATTAGTTGAGTAGTTAAGGGCTTAGCCCCATAATTTAAGCGTTTTATGCTTAAACCCCAAAATACACTAAATATCGTGACTTTAATGATGTAATGTTACTGCTCAATTATGTTGTAAATCTGTACGATTAAGCTAAGAGGCAAGATGCCTGCCTATTCAATCTTTTTAACGCTTGAGCAGCGCTCATTGTTTTATAAAAAACGCCCCGCAGCTGTACGATGCTAATTTCCATAAAATCAATAATAAGTTACGCCGCGCATTCTAACCAGTTTTGCTGTATTTTCAACGCATTTTGTTTGCGTTTTTTTCCTCAATCCATTGAGACATGTATTGAGTGCTGCGCAATGTGTGGTGTTTCAGCATTTGGCCGTAAAAATTATTTGTTCGATGTAGTGCAAGGGAGTCTCTAATATCAGCTATTTTGGTTTGTAGCTGTTCTATTAAACGCTGGTGGTCATACCGTGCTTGCAGTATGGCAAGACCATTTTTCTGAGCAATCTCAAACTCTGTTTTTTTGGTATATAATGCCACAGCAGCATCAACAAATTCCTCATCGCTTTGTGCTACAAAACCATGCCATGGTAGGGAGCCATGCATACCTTCTGCTCCAACTGGCGTTGTAACGCATGGAGTCTGTGTGATCATCGCTTCAAGAAGCTTGCCCTTAATTCCTGCACCAAATCGAATGGGTGACAGGCACACTCTACTTTGTTTCATGACCTCAATAGCATCATCTGCCCATCCTTTAACTAAAAACCCAGTTTTTGGATTATTGAGTGCA
The DNA here is from genome assembly GCF_001625595.1 of Pseudoalteromonas luteoviolacea NCIMB 1942. Classification (GTDB taxonomy): domain Bacteria; phylum Pseudomonadota; class Gammaproteobacteria; order Enterobacterales; family Alteromonadaceae; genus Pseudoalteromonas; species Pseudoalteromonas luteoviolacea_A. Next base: position 65,164 of record NZ_AUXT01000188.1, on the reverse strand, counting down.
GTTGCTTTTTTTGGCGGGTATGAGCCGTAGATATGCAGTTCTGCATCAGGCACGCGCTTTTTAATTGCGGGCCATAGCCTTTGTAGATAAAGAACCGAATCCCAGTTTGGCGCATGGCGAAAATTGCCAATGGTCATAAAATGTTGGCGATCACCAAAGCTTGGTAGGTCAGATGGTAGAGCGGACAACTCTACAAGAAACGGTAAATGCACCAGCAACGTTTCACTGATATTGAACGTTCGTATTAGCAACTCTAATTCGAAGTCCGATATAATCAGGGAGAGATCGCAACGTAAAATAGCTGCAATTTCTCGCTTTGCAAGCTCTGAGCTCAATAGTCTAGACTCTTGGAATGCTTCACCTGCTTTCACGGCCTCGTGGCGGGTACCGCGCAAGCACTGTAAGTCTTCGGTATCGAGTATTTTCATTGCATTGGGAGCGTGCTTGTCTACGCGCCAGCCAAATTGCTCTTCCATCATGAAACGGTCAAACATGACTATATCCGGTGCGTAACGTTGAACATATTCATCGAAAGAGCTGCAATTTAACGCTATTTGCTGGCTCGATATGCCGTACTCACTCAAATCTATCATATGCTCGGTAGTTTGAGCTGGGCTGGCAAACTCAACTTGCCAACCTTGAGATTTATAAAACTTAAGTAAGGACATCATATGTATACCCGCTGCCGATGAATTCGGTTCCGGCCATACATATCCAATAACTAAAACTTTGGTCATTTATGAAGATGATTCTCTTATTTGTAGTGTAATATCTACCAGTGTCCTGACCGGCGGTTGTGATTTATTAAGTATCTCGCTGAGCGCTTGGCAGGTACGTTTACCTATATCATCAGCGTCAATACGGACTGAAGAAAGCGCAGGTCGCATGAGCCTAGAGTCGGCTAAATCATCAAAGCCAATCACTTTGATGTCTTTGCCTGGCATAAGGTTATGCTCACGCATCGCTTCTATAGCACCATATGCTATTACATCGCTAAAGCAGACGATAGCTTGTGTATCTGGTGCCACTTGATAAAGTTGATGAAAAGCATCTCGACCGCCTTGGCGGTTGGTTGGTGCAGTAATCTCATGATTTTGCGAAGATGAATTGCGAGCTGCAATAGCCGAGCGAAAACCAGCTACACGCTCGTGGTAATCAGAAATCTCCGTTGTCCCACCCAAAAATGCCAGTTTATCAAGCCCTTTAGCTAATAGATGTTCCGTGGCTAGGTGTGTACCCTTTTGGTTGTCTGGGAGAATACATGGTGCATCGGCAAACTGAATCTCACGCATTATATTTATAACTGGAAAGCCTGAATGTACTAATTGATTTACCCATTCTTTAGTTGTGCCAGGCGCCGGAACCATAACAAATGCTGAGACATTGTATTCTTTTAAGGTATTCACCACTTGCTGCTGGCGCTGAAAGTCTTCCCCAGTATTGACTAACATGGGGACCATACCTAATGCATAGATGTGTTTCTCTAAACCGACCGCTAGCTGTGCAGAGTAGGGGTTAGTTAAGTCGTTGATGACGACTGCAACAAGATTTGATTTTTTACTTCTAAGTGCTGCGGCGTCACGGTTGTAGACATAACCTAACTTTTCAATTGCTTTTAAGACTTTTTCTTTGCTTTTATCGCTTACTTTGTCTGAGTGGGTTAAAACGAGCGAAACGGTAGATTTGGAGACCTGTGCTTCCTTGGCAACATCAAAAATTGTTATTTTTTCTGGCTTTTTGTCGTTGTTCATAAGTGCCTGATCGCATACATTGTGCTAATGACGGTTGCATAGTTTAAACTTTTAATCTTCGACTCTGCAACTTACAATTCAATTGTGTCCCATTTCTCTAAAACAATAGCCTAAAAATCAGATTTTTGAATGCCAAATGTCTCTAAAATACTGCACTTAGCATAAAATCATTATATCATGGTCCGATATGGGAATTAGAATAGGGTTTTCAGAAGTGATAAATACCACCGGCTCATTATTGTTTACTGCAACGCTGTTTACGTTTGCATTTTCCTTGTTTCACAGCAGTGCAGCGAATGCAGCGGAGTACAAAAAACCATCACCAGCAATTGCAGAGTTTGTAAACGAATATAGTGTGCCGGAAGCATTAGTGGACCCTAAGGGTCGTTGGATGGCACTTTTAGATGAGGCGCCATTAAACAAGACCTCCACCGTAACGACGAAGCGTTTGTTGGGTGTTGAGTTTAACCCACTAAGTACCATGCATTCAGATATTCCAAGATACATTCAAGTTTTATTCAAACATATTGATACTGGTGCTGTTATTAGCCCCAAGGGGATTCCGGATGGAAAAATTTTGCACCCGTCATGGAGCGCAAGTGGCAGGTTCCTAGCTTTCATTTTGGAAACCGAACAGGCTGCCCATTTATGGGTATTTGATATCAAACAAAAAAAGAGCCGTATTTTATCTCAGTTCCCTTTAAATGGATTCACTTTAAGAAAGCCCTTTGAATGGTTGGCCGATGGTTCTGGCTTAATCGCAAACATCAAAGTGAATGGACGAGTTACAAAGCAAGCACCCGATGTGGTAAGCATTTCTCAGTCTCCTTTGGTCGTCAGTTCTACTGCCAGCTTTAATAACACGGACAAAGTACAATTTGGGCCTGTGCAGCAAGAAGAGTTTAAAACGTATGCTTTTACCCAGCTCTATAAGCTCTCACTACAAGGCGGCGCACTGGCGATTGGTCAGCCGGCTTACTTTAGCGGTTTTAGTGCCTCTCCGGACGCCACTAATTTGCTAGTTGCTATGATGGACATAAGCACGCTACCACAAATGCAGGCGAACGATTTCAAAGAGCAAAACAATAGTGTTTGGCAGATCTGGGGAATGCGTGGGGTTCCTTTGTTTGAGGTATATCGACCTCAAAAAACACTACAAGATACGGATAGGCTCTCTCAACCTTTTGTAGAAATGACAGTCAGAAGAGCCTTTAAATGGCGAGCAGATAAAGGAGCTACGCTGGTTTGGGCTGAATCGAGCGACAGTGACGATAACGAAAGCTTATACAGTATTTCTGCGCCATTTAAACGCACACCAAGGCACTATGCGGATACAGATGGGCGTGTATCCCACATTCTGTGGGGTGATAGCCAATTAGCTATTTTAGTCATGAATGAGACAAATGGTAAAAAGGCCTATTACGCTTTTTCACCATTAACACCAAATCGCTCTCGTGTAGAACTGCGTCTATTTAATGACTTAAAGAACGACTCAAAACGTGAACTTATTTTCACAAAAAATGACCTAGGTGTTGATGTGTTAAAGGTTGCAGGTGGTCGATACTTATTTGTAAAAGGTGTCAATAGCCATAATGGACAAGATGCGCCTTACTTATCAAGGTTTGATGCAAAAGGTAATTTATTTACACCTGTTTGGCAGTCTAACGCGCCATATTATGAGCAAGTAATCGATGTTATTTCTGACGATGGTATGCGTTTTGTAACACGAAAAGAGTCCAAAAATAATCCGGCAAACTACTTTTCTAGAAACCTGACTTTTGACACTGTCGAGCAGCTGACTAAAAGTACACACCCTTACCCGAGTATGCAAAACATAAGCAAAGAGCTAATGAGTTTTAATGTTGGAAGTGGACGTATAGTTGAGGGGGATTTCTATTTGCCTAACAGCTTTGATCCGAGTAATGGGCGGATCCCGGTACTGATCTGGATAAATGCTCAGGCACCGATAGACAAATCTGAGATTAAATCCCCGTACTTATTTGCTCAGCAAGATGCTTTGAGTGGGGTGCCATTTGTTCATGAAGGGTATGCAGTATTAAATGTACACAACTTACCATTACTCAGTGCACAGCTACAAGGAGAAGAGTTAGCGAAACAGTTACGAGATAGTGCTGACGTAATTGTATCAACGCTGATTGCGCAAGGTATTGCAGATAAAGATAAAATAGCAATTGGTGGGCATGGTTTGGGTGCAACCGCTGTTGTTAATTTACTCGCTGAGACAAATTTGTTTGTGACAGGCATAGCTCGAAGTGGTACCTATAATTTCACGCTAACGCCTTTCGCGTTTGGTCAAGATGAGCACAGCTTATGGCAAAACCAATCTAGGTACCTAAATAATTCAGTGATATTTAAAGCTGATAAAATTAGCACTTCGCTCATGTTAGTACATGGTTATCAAGACAAGAACAAAGCGAGCTTTCCTGTTCAATCCGAGAGATTGTTTAGCGCGATGAACGATTTAGGCAAATCTGTAAAGTTGGTAATGCTCCCGAAAAGTGGTCATATTTACACAGAGCAGGAAGAAATATTACACATGCTTCATGAGCAGTCGAAATGGTTAAAACTACATTTCGAACCACTCCCTACTGTAGAAGAAACAGACTCAATACCCGAAGTTTTAAGATTTGAGCTCCCTAAACCTCAAGAAGAGTTTCAATATCCCTCTCCGTGGAGTCAATAATGAGAAAAGGCCCAGTGGGGCCTTTTTTGAACAGAGTAAAGCGCTTAAAATCACTCTTTTTGAGTAATAGAGCTGCCTAGTGAAGCTGCAATAACCATAACAATTGCGAACCATTGCCAGATTGTCAGTAACTCTCCAAGTATCATTAAGCCGGCTAAAGCAGCAATTGCAGGCTCTAGACTCATCATAATACTAAAACCTTGCGCGGGCATATTGCGCAGTGCAACCATTTCTAAGCTGTAAGGCAGAGCGCTAGACAAAAGGCCTATGGCAATCCCTAGTGGGATTAACTGCCAATCAAGTAAGGCCATACCCTGCGATGCGACTCCAAAGGGGACAACCGTAAAGGCTGCTACGCTCATGCCCAACGCAACGGTTATACCGCCAGAACCTTGGCCTCCACTTTTTTTACCAAAGATGATATAGCCTGCCCAACATGCGCCTGCAACTAGCGCTAAGATTACGCCAACTGGATCTAATCCACCTACTTCGCTCATATCAGGTAATAGCATCAAAATACCAGCTATCGCGAGTAACACCCAAAGATAGTCACGCTTTCTTTTAGAGGAGAATAGCGCAACCGCCAGTGGGCCTGTGAATTCAAGTGCAACCCCAATCCCCAGTGGTATTCGTTCTATTGCATAATAGAAAGTCAAATTCATTATACCTAATGACAAACCATAAAGGATGACCGGTCTCCAGTTCACTGGTAACTTTCGCCAAGGTCTAAAAACCAGACACAAAATCAGCGCTGAAAACCCGAGACGGTATGCCGTTGTACCTTCAGGGCCCACATAAGGAAAAAGTTGTTTTGCGATTGATGCGCCAGACTGAATAGTCACCATGGCGAGCAGGAGACAAGCAATCGCATACAAAAAACGCCTATCCAAAATTTGCATTGATACACCTATTGGCTTGAAGAGGGCGGTAGTCTAATGCTTTAGACCATCGCACTCAATGGTTTTGTATACATTATTCCTTTATTGCGTTTATTCTATCTTTTTATGTTTATCTTGTGTTTTTAATGTATTTTCAATGTGTTTTTAGGGTTGGATTTTTGTAATTTTAATCTGGGGTTTCGCAACAAGTTATCACACCAATTTATGCTTTATCTCTGCTCTGTTGCTAAAAACGCTTGCCAAGCTTTTTCATGGGCTGACATCTGTTTATGTTTTTTTGATGCATAGTGGGCTTGTTTGTCTTGCTCTGTTAAAAATGGTCCCGCTCTGCACATACCGCAATGCGAGTCTGAAAGATAGTCAGGCATCGCAAGCGAGAGCGTTTGAGCTGTGTCGGTTTTAGATGACCAAAAGTAGCTGATCCCACGTGTATCTTTTACATGTTTGTCCCTGTCTACATTTCTTATTTTATAATCAGGGAACAGGTCTATATTGAAGTCAGCCTGTCCTAGATAAGTTATGTTGAGCCCCTGGTGTAATGTTTGCTCTAGGTTCCATTCGCAATAAGGTTTGACGTCCTTCGATGTAATAATACTGATCATTGGTCCTTGCTTATCCAGTACGTTGGATTGAGCGTTGGCTAAAAAGTAGCGTAGTAAACGCCGGTTTAGCGTATTAATACTCAATTGATTTTGTTTAAACTCGTCATGAGAAGCAAACGCGGGGATTAAAGGAAACTGAAAAATGACAGCGTCAAATTGCTGCTGTTCTAGTCGTTGCCAAGAGTCGGTATTGGTAGCATCAAACTCGGTTAGTACTTGTACACCGGTTCTGAGCAGACTGTCCAAAGCATGCTCTTGGTATTTTTCACGCAAAGCTGATTCACTGTCATAAATACTCGCAACCAATGATTTGGGCTTAAGATGTTTTTGGATGGAATAGGAGAAGCTTAGGTCACCATCTCCTACTGTAAGAATTCGCCACTGTGGGTTCAGCTTCATAAAAAACTACTGGTTATTCAAAATGCTTAATTATACCAAACCAAACTGCATGGTGAAGTGCTGTTTGTGTAATCTTAATAGATTTTAACAGCACTATAACTATGCACTCTTGAGTTCATCCAATAAGTGCATCACGTCAATACTGGCTTGCTCCATTCTATTTAGCTGCTGCACAGCACCTTGTTTATCACCATTTTTAAACTTAGTGACCGCGTCAACGCCTGCCTTGTGAACTTCTCTGTGCGGTTGCTCTAAGCGTCGATAAGCCGAGTTATCTGAATAAAGTTTTGCACCGTCACCTGCTATCCATTTTCCCAACCTGCATGATGTATGGTCGGCAAAGTCTGTAACAGCCTTGTGACTGATCCCCGTGATGACATTATAAACTTCACTTTTCCATACCACATGATCCAGCTTTACTGTTTGAATAAACGTTTGCTGGGTCGCATTAGAGATCGTGTTTCTCATCGAACCGCAACTTGTAACGATTTGGCCGTATTCATCATTTAAGTGCTCAATACTACTTGAAAGCACTTTATTAGAATCTTGAATTACAGATACATCCTTTACAGTTAGTTGTGTGGTATCAATAATTTTAGTTACTAGGTCAGAAACTTCGTTTGCTGATGCATTGGTGTTGTTAGCTAATGCACGTACTTCATCTGCTACCACACTGAAACCTCTACCAGCTTCACCGGCCCGTGCAGCTTCGATTGCCGCATTTAGAGCCAGTAAATTGGTTTGATCTGAAATTTTAGATATTGTGGATACAAAGGTGTGAATATTGTCTGCCATATGCGACAAGCCAGATATATTATCGGTCATACTAGACATGTTTTCAGATAGCTTTCCCATACCTGAAAGGATTTTAGTTAAGGACTCTTCTGATGTTTCAAAAGATTGATTGACCTCTGATATTGCTGAGCTGTCTTGCTCAATATTCAAAAAGCTTTGCAATACGGTTTCTCTGATCCCTTGAATTTGGTTCATACCAGATAATGCACATTGCAACAGTTGATTATCGGTGTTGTCATTTAATTGGGCTTGAGCTTCAATGAGTTGCTCTTGAAGCCTTTGATTTTCAGCTTCCAACCTTTGGTTTTCTCGAACTTGCGCAGCAAGCTCTGATTTTGTGCGGTGTAGCTCTTCCTTAAAATCGGTGTTAGAGAATAAGTTGTTAAACACTGATTTAGTCCCCTTTATATATTCGCTTACTTTGCGTGAGTGCGTCGCAGACAGTCGCCACACTACTCGTTCTTATTTTAAAACAATGATACATTGCATTGTTTGCTATTGTGACACAAATTTTTTATTAAGTATTTTATATGTGTTGGTGCAGATCTATTTTTCTGTAAATTAAAATTTATCAGTCAGGTACACAATAACGAGGTAGGAATGGGTAAATGCGATGTTTTACCCTTGTCTTGGTCTAGACCGTACGGATTTTAAACTTTTATTGTTATACATTGCTGCATCTGCCAAGTGTAGTAGCTTATCAGGTGCAGTATCAGGGTCGGTGTCAGCATGGCCTATGCTGATCCCGACACCATATTCAAAAACTTCTTCAAGGAGTTTTTTTCTGAGCTGCTCATCATTATTTTGCTTTAATGAACCAAATGCAACGAATTCGTCACCGCCAATTCTGAAGCAGTTATCTTGCCCAAATACGTCGTTTAATGAGGCTGCTATCTTTTTTAAAATGCCATCACCACAATTGTGTCCGAATTTATCGTTAGCGCACTTAAAGTCATCTAAATCAAAATAGAACAGCGTAGGGTGTTGCTGGCATAGTGTATTAAATTGTGCAAAGCAGGCTCTGCGATTACCTATTTTAGTTAGTTCATCATGTGTCGCATCAAACTTCAGCTTGTTTTCAAGCTGTTTGCGTTGATGTATTTCGTTATTGAGCTGGGTTATGGTTTCGCGTTTTCGCGCTATCATGGTGTATAGCGCATAACAAATGAGCAAAAAGCCTAATTGCTTAAAGGAGGTATCAAGCACAATGACTGGGAGTATATCAACGGCAATAAAGTCGTCTAGCAAATCAAGTAATAAACCAAAACAGTATATGGCCCAAGCGCAAATAAGGACGCGATTTTTTAGGTGCGGCGCTGAGTACACTATCATTGTTGACGCAACACTAAACCAGAATAACTCCTCTAGAGAATCGAGTAAGTCGCCCGGCTGTTCCTGCATCCAGATATAAAACCCTAAAACAAAGATCCAAATCGCGGCATAAAGCAGCTTTTGATACATAAATTGCACTCCCAACGCTACCCTCTAACTTATAGCAGCTATCGCCTTGATTTGCTCACCTGCAAATAAACTTACTACAATTATTCAGTCGCTTAAAATAATTATTTTTATCTCAGGAAGGCCCTAAATAGGTAATTAGGGCTATTTCTGTGGCCTGTGAGTGTTATATATCAATTTTCACACTCCTGATACTATTTCGCCATGGTAATCTATCAGGTTGAGAACTTGTAGCTTTTTTACATTACATTAAAAGAATACTTGAAGAGTAAAACCTACTCAGCTTCGGAGGAATTATTCTATCTAGTCAATTCAATTGCTTGAGATATCATGAATAAGTGAGAAACAAACACAACGGATGTTAAAATAAAGCGCATTTGCTTGTAATCTTTGTGCGTATCTTGCCATTTAGGCATCGCTTTTTCCGTCCAAAGGACCACCCAAAAGCAAACGGCTAAGTAACTTAGTGTCAGCGTTGGTGACAAAAACGAAAGTAATGGGAATGGGATCACTGTAGCCACAGCGAAGACTGCGTGTGATTTCGGTTGCTCTCCAGCTCGCCATAAAGTACCTGCCATAAATGCAAGTATGCCCATACTGTAGTAGCTAAACACGTCGACTAGGGATTCAGAGCTGCCCAGCATGAGCGTTGCGGCAATACACAGTAAAAATGGCACAAAACCCAAGTAGCCTAGTTGTATGTGGTTGAAATATGGATGCATAAATACTCTTTTCTTATGTGGTTTAATATGTTCGGCTGCATATAAGCAACTGGTACAGGTGAACTGCTGTGCTATTGCACTTCTTTGGTTTCTACGTGTTGATTATACCTAAGGTTTAATTTGCTTTTCAGAATATTCAATCAAATTATTCGATAGCAATGATAGTTTTAATCAATTTTATTTAATTCCTGCAAGCTTATATCTTTGTGTTCAAGCAAGGCCTCTACGGCTTAAAACAAAATTACATACTTCTTAAAGAGGATAGTTATGAGCACTTCATTGATTAACACAAAACTTTTACCTTTCAACGCGACAGCTTACCATAAAGGTGACTTTGTTGATGTGTCAGAGCAAAATTTACTGGGTAAATGGAGCATTGTTTTCTTTTATCCTGCGGACTTTACTTTTGTATGTCCAACTGAGCTGGGCGATCTTGCAGACTATTATGCACAGCTACAAGAAATGGGTGTAGAAGTTTACTCGGTGTCTACTGATACGCACTTCACTCACAAAGCATGGCATGATGCGTCAGATACCATTAAGAAAATCGAATTCCCGATGATTGGCGACCCAACAGGCAAAATTACTCGCAATTTTGGTGTAATGATTGAAGAAGAAGGCCTAGCGCTGCGTGGCACATTTGTCATTAACCCAGAAGGTGAAATTAAAGTTGTTGAAACACACGATTTGGGGATTGGTCGTAGCGCAAAAGAACTTGTTCGCAAAGTACAAGCTGCTCAATACATTGCAACGCATGATGGTGAGGTGTGTCCTGCTTCTTGGCAGCCAGGTGAGGAAACATTAGCTCCTTCTCTTGATTTAGTCGGCAAAATCTAAGCCCTTTCTAGCCTTAAGCCTGCCGGTTTTTACTAGCAGGCGAACATCAGAAATTTGCATCTCCGCTTTACAGCAAGCATGTGCTTAGCGTTTCAATGAGGAATTATAAATATGTTAGACGCGCAAATTAAAAGTCAGTTAAAAGAGCACTTTAAACAAATAACATCACCAATCGAGCTGAAAATAGCATTGGATAGTAGCAACAAGTCCAATGAATTAAACTCTCTAGCTCAAGATCTTGCCTCGTTGAGCGAATACATTTCGGTGGTCGAAAACTACGATATGAATGCTAGACGGCCTTCACTTGTTGTTAGCTCTAAAAAAACGAGCACGCAAATTAGTTTTGCTGGTGTTCCAATGGGTCATGAATTTACTAGTTTAGTGCTTGCGCTACTGCACTCCGGTGGACACCCCAGTAGATTGAATAACGACGAAATAGAAGTGATTCAGTCAATTGTTCAGAAATTGAACTTTGAGGTGTATGTATCTCTAAGTTGTCAGACGTGCCCTCAGGTAGTGCAAGCGCTCAATACCTTAGCCGCGAATAATGCGAACATCTCAACAACTATGATAGATGGCGCACTATTTCAAGGTGAAGTGGAAGAGCGCAACATCATGGCTGTGCCCAGTGTGTATTTGAATGGTGAACTGTTCAGCCAAGGCGCGATAGGCCTATCAGATATCCTAAAAAAGCTTGACGGTAATTCGGCACAAAAGGAAGTCGAAAAGCTCAATGACAAGGCTCTTTTTGATGTATTGGTTATTGGTGGTGGGCCCGCAGGCGCATCCGCTGCTGTATACGCTGCAAGAAAGGGGCTAAATACTGGGGTTGTAGCTGAGCGATTTGGTGGTCAGGTAGCTGACACGATGAGTATCGAAAACTTTATTTCCGTTAAAGAGACTGATGGGCCTAAATTAGTCGCGCAATTAGAGCAACATGTTAAACAATACGACGTTGATATTATGGCGAGTAACAGGGTTGCTAATATTGTACGCAATGATTATCTGGATATACAATTAGAAAACGGCGCAAAATTGAAAGCAAAATCCGTTGTTATCTCCACAGGTGCACGCTGGAGATCTGTAAATGTGCCTGGTGAAGCAGAATATAAAGGCAGGGGAGTTGCTTATTGCCCTCATTGTGACGGTCCTTTATTCAAAGGAAAGCCAGTGGCGGTCATCGGTGGTGGTAACTCTGGTATTGAGGCTGCGATAGATCTCGCGAATATTGCAGAGCACGTAACTGTTTTGGAGTTTGCGAATGAGCTAAAAGCTGACCAGGTTCTTATAGAAAAAGCACGTAGTCTTTCTAACATCACAATTCACACTAGTGTACAAACGACAGAAATTATAGGTGATGAGCAAAAAGTAACGGGGCTTAAGTACATCGAGCTCAATACTCATCAAGAGCAGTCGATCTTGGTCGCTGGTGTATTTGTTCAAATCGGATTAGTCCCAAACTCAGAGTGGTTGAAAGGTACACAAATAGAATTAAATCAATTTGGTGAAATAGAAATTGACGGTAAAGGGTCTACTAATATGCCAGGTGTTTTCGCCGCTGGTGATGTTACCACAAGCCCGTTCAAACAAATTGTAATCGCGATGGGGAGTGGTGCTACAGCAAGCTTAGGTGCCTTTGATTACTTGATCCGAACACAGGACTCAGCCAATCAAGCAGCTTAAATATTCCCTTTGGTAAGGTGTATTCATCTTGCCCGACTTAATTCATTGCAATACACCCATGCAATGTGTCTCCAGCCACGCTTTTATGCGTGGTTTTTTTTATGCTTTTTAGATGTACAACTCATGAAATAATTTATATTTTCACGGAAGTCATTTAATATCTAATAATAGCTAGCTAAGATATATCCAATTACTATCAAATTTAACTGTTTGGTTACTATACTATAGGCATAATATTGTTTTTTTTAATAGATTTTCTGATTGACGATACAAAGTAGCTATGGAAGAATGCGCAACGTTAATTGCGTAACAATAAATAAAGGATATGGAATTTATTAATCATAATTATGGATTATTAAAACAACATTTGTCGCATGATTTTTATCACCAATTGTTGTGTCAAAATACTAAAGATACTCAAGTCTATCAAAATAACTTTTATGGCTCTGACGCTAAAAAAAGCTGCGAAGATCAAGCTTCACTTTTCTTAAAACATCCAACGCATCTGCGACTAAACTATCTTTCCGATAATGCAACAAAGAATACACACCAAAAATGTATCAATGGCCTAAATTTGGTTGCGAAAGAACTAGGCTGTAATCCCAATTCTAAGCCGCAAAGGGGAACCTTGCTAGTACTCGGGCTTGGGGCTGGCTATCATATCCATAAATTACTTTCTTTAATTCATTACACTGATGTGATCGTTGTTGAATCTAATATAGAGCAGTATGCAACAGCTTGTGCAAACATTGATCTAAACAGCATTGAACGTGAATGTAAAACGCGCCACGGCTCTCTCACTTTTTTCAATCTTACTAGCTATGAGCAATTTATTGGCCAATTAAGAGCGTATGTGAATAAAAGGGGCGCTAATACATTAGTAGACATCAGTTTGTATCGGCACTATAGCACGCCTTTATTCGACCAGATTTACACAGAGTTTAAGCAGTGGCGCAATAACTTAGCGAGCATGTGGGGTTTTTTCGAAGATGAATTATTAGGCCTTACTCACAGTATAGAAAATAGCAAGCTATGTGCAGTGAACAGTCATGAAAATGTGTTCGACGATTATTCAAATATACCGGTGGCCGTAATTGGAAATGGCCCGTCACTAGACAAAAATCTGGAAAAGTTGCGACAAGACTCTGCTAATATGATTGTTGCGTCATGTGGTACTGCACTAGGTGCATTGCTGAAAGAGGGGATTATTCCTGACTTTCATATAGAAATGGAACGAACCCCAGCAAACTATTACTTGAAAGAGCGCCAGTTAACGGATCACAGGTTAAAAGATGTGGCCTTAGTTACTTTAAGCACTGTCTATCCAAAACTCATCAACCAGTTTCATCATAAAATTGTATTTACCAAAGGTAACGATCTTGGGAGTGAGCTGTTTTCAAATGGTTTGACGACGATTAAACCTCTTTTTCATTGTAATCCTACAGTTACAAATATGGCAGCCGCTGCATTTTCCCGTTTAGGGTTTAACAAGCTAATTTTACTGGGGTGTGATTACGGCTACGTAGATCCAAACGCGCACCATAGCCAGCTATCAGACTATTTTAATAGTGCAAGTGATTTATCTCAGGCTAAATTCGATGCGGAATTAAAGGTTAAGGGCAATTTTAGAGAATATGTATATTCTTCTCGCATTTTTAATGAGGCGAGGCTTGCTCAAGAAAAGTTAATTAAGTTGACCCCTAAATTAAAGGTGTATAATACCAGTGATGGCGCTTTAATTATGGGGGCTAAGTCTATAGATTATGACAAATTAGTCATCGAAGCGTCTGAAAAACATAAAGTTATGCATAGTGTTTTCACTTATACTCAAAACGGTGAAAGGACTAGCGCAAATGATATTAAATTACTTGAAAAAGTTATTACGTCCATAAAAGCTTTGCAAAGAAAAATCCAATCAGCGCCATCAATTGTTGATATTCTTAATGAGCTGAACTTGGCTGTTCAAACCTTATATGCCAATTATAATCAAATAAATAAGCTGCTTTTAAGCGGTACGTTAAAATATGTAGTCGCAACGATTGCCAGCCATATAAACCATTTACCTATTAATATGTGGCCTCAGTATGCGATAAAGGCGCGCGACTATATAGACTCTATGCTCGCTGAAGTCCTCCAAAAACTCTTTCCAATAACAACTTAAATTAAGGGAAATTAATGAAGTTTAATTTAAAAACAGTTTTGCCAATCGCGTTGGTTGCAGCTCATTCGGGAAAAGCGATTTCACAAACAATTGAATACTACACCGAAGACCAAAAACCAGCCCAAGTTGGCCATGGTTTCAATAGTTCAGAGTTTAATAGCATCCAAAGTGCAGGCGACTCATTTGGTGCAGGCGACTCATTTGGTGCAGGTGATTCATTCGGTGCAGGCGACTCATTTGGTGCAGGCGACTCATTTGGTGCAGGCGATTCATTCGGTGCAGGCGATTCATTCGGTGCAGGCGATTCATTCGGTGCAGGTGATTCATTCGGTGCAGGTGATCAAAATGACGGGCGACCTTCTGATTTTGTTCCGTTTCCTACAACGGACTTGAACCCAATCAATGGCAATCGAATGCACCAAGGTGTGTTATACATCGAAAAAAGCGATAACCCATTTTTCGGAACATTTGAGCAATACCTTAAGGTTTGCGTTAAGTCGACCAAGCGCATTGTTATTGCTTCCAATTCGCTTTATGACGGGATGTACAAAGGTATCGAATTCATGGGTAAGGGCACTTATAGAGCCAGCTACAAAGGAGCAAAAGACTTTGCTGTGCTGAAGCTAAACCTGCAACACTACAAAGAATCTAAAGTAGAGCGAATCACTCTGTTTAAAGGAAATGATACGTCGAGTTTTGAATTCTATGGCGAAGTACAACGCGGCCAAGAGAAAATAGGAGATATTCGAGCCTATTATAAAGGAATAGAAGCATATGAGTTAGAAGGCTGTGCTTCGTACCTGGGTCAGTACTAAACTAAACCTGCCTAATACTTTAATAGGGGAGCATTACTTTGCTCCCTTTTGGCCGCTACTTTAATTTGTTACTAGAGCTCGAATAAAGAATTTACTATGGAACCATGAGTTTGGAGAGCGTACGGCTTTTTGTTTCCAGCCTAATGGTAAAATCGCTTTGCCAATATAAAGCTCTTGAATTGCGGGTTGGTATCAAGTAATCAATATTTTTTATTGTGAGTAAAGGGCCGCAAACCTTGTTTTGTTAGTTGATTTGTTCATGAGATTTACTTTGACGCGCTGAGGTTTGGTTTGAAAGTAGAGGGGAGGCAGAAAAGCTTAGAAACACGGACTTAAGTAATTACAGCTAGACGGTCAAAATTGAAAATGAATTCTTTTACCAATAGCAACATTAATTAAGGAAAATGCATGAAGTTTAACTTAAAAACAGTTTTGCCAATCGCACTCGTTGCAGCGCACTCAGGTAAAGCAATTTCACAAACAATAGAATATTAGATATCGGAAGATAAACCTGCTCAAGTAGGAAAAGGCTTCAACAACTCAGAGTTTAATAGTTTCAATAGTGCAGGCGATTCGTTCGGTAGCCGACCAGATGATTTTGAGTCATTCCCCGCTGGTGAATTAAATCAACATAGCTATACGCATTATGGTGTGCTGTATGTTGAGAGAGATGAATACGACACTGGTAGTTACTATGAATATATGAGGATATGCGTTAAAGCAAATGATCGTATGATATTGGGGGCTCAATCACAATTTGACGAAAATGCACGTAATGACAGGTACGTTTTACAAGGCACTTATCAACCTACTAGTCAGTATGGATCCGATTATGGGGCTTTGACCCTAGAACTAAACTCTCAGCACTATAAATTTAGAGAGTCTATTACTTTATTAAAATATGCAGGTGGTAAGTACGAGTTTGAAGGGTTTACCTTGAACGATGAGAGCCGTCTGGGTACTTTAAGAGCTTACTACAAAGGCAGTGATAACTATATTGCCGAAGGGTGTGAGAATAGCTTAGGAACTAAATACTAACGCCATCACGCTTTAAAATAATGGTGCTCTTATATAAGAGCACCATTATTCACGATTGTTACGAAATGCCAATCATGTGAGTTGAGCTTCCAAAGCTATGTATCTAGTAGCTAAATAAGATCCTACCCAAAAGTTTATGAAAAATAGTAGGTTACTGATATTTGGCGGCAGTAATAAATTCGCCAAATGATTCACACCAGACTATCACTGTTGAGTATTTGTCTATCTCAATGGATTGGGGCACATCAACAATAAAGCCATTGAAGCTTGAAACAGGAGCGACAAACTGCATCGAGCTTTTGTGTTGTTCAAACTCTTGCTCAGTTTCGACGAAGATTGGGGATAAATAAAGGCGATAATCTGGCCCTGGCGCAAGTCTTCCTTCAAAGCCTATACTCTGCTCACCGATAAATATGTCACCTTCTCCAAAGTGCAAAAAATCAGAACCTTGCAAGTCCTTTGTAAAGTGTGCTGTAAATTTAGCACCGTTCGCTACATCAGAAAGCGCTGTTTGAGTTGGCGCCGACGGAGCCATCATAATGGGCAAAGAATAGACCCCCATCGCAAATCCAAAACAAAAAACCAACACTGTAAACATTAATTTAAACAAAAAGCGCATGAAATATTAATCTCTAATCTGAAGTTATTTTTTAACCTTAGCGTGGCAAATATATGTGTCAACTTAAGAATGTTTTATTTTTGTTAAATTAGTTTAAGGCGCGAAATTATTTAAAAACACCACGTTGTAAGTAGGTAAAAAGTACTATTGATATTTTTAATTCTATTTTTTGCAATTCAACTTTTCCTTTATTTATATACAATCTACTGTTTTTACTAGTTTATTCTGTTTTAACCGTTAACTATCAGTATTTTTATTTTATCTGTTGAGTTTGTTCTACGTTGAGTTTGATGCGTTATTTATATTAAAAAGTATTAGTAAGTAAAAAATAACCAAACCTAAAGTTGTTGTTTTCTGGTTGGACCTTTTTATAATGTAAATAAAGGTAAACAAAATGGGTGTTAACTTTGTTAATTTTTACAACTTGATCTTTGTTGTGTTTAAATCAACAAGGGTAGATGTATCAATGGCTTACAATTTCTATATTTTCTTATTTTTGGTTGTTTTTTTAGTTATTTGGTCTGTGTTTTTTAATTTTAACCAATCCCTTGTGGTGATTTTTCGGATCGGTACAATCGCTTTCGCTCAGTATTGCATTAGGTACACATGTTACCAGATGTAGTTTTGTGAATATGAAATTAAATAAGTTAGGAAAATAATAATGAGCGTGTCAATCCTACCCAATAGGGCACTTAAGTTAAGTGCCATAACTATGGGATTATTCAGTGCATCTGCACTTGCAAATGTTGATTGTAGTAATCTTGCCCAGTGGCAATCAGGAAAAATCTATGTTGGTGGCAATCAGGTGCAACAAGATAACGTTGCATACCGAGCTAACTGGTGGAATAGATCCTCACCTCAAGCCCGTTCGGGACAGTGGCAAGAGTGGACTAAACTCGGCGAGTGTAAAGGGGCTGAACCTGTTAACCTTGCGCCGTCAATTAAGCTGCTTAAACCAATTGCGGATATTACTGTTGTTGAAAATGAAGAAGTCATTATCGATTTCTCGGCACAAGACAGCGATGGTGAAGTTAGGCATGTTGCTATCTATCATAATGATCAACTGGTCAAAGTTTTAAATGAAGCGCCTTATCGTTTCACATGGCAAGCAAAACAAGGGCGCCATGAATTTCATGGTGTGGCGCTTGATGATGATGGCGCAACGGCTAAGTCAGTGAGCCGAAAAGTGAGCGTTGAAGCGCTTCCTCCAGCCGACAAAAACACTGCGCCAATTGCGCGATTAGCGGCACAGCTACCTAGTGAATTGGAAGTAGGTAGTCAAATCGTATTTACATTGATTGCTAACGACAAAGAGTCGGATCAGCTTACTCAATCACTCTCTTTGAATGGTGTGGAGCTAATCTCAACATCGCAAAATGAATACGAATTTGTGTGGACTGCAAAAGCGAAAGGTCAGCAAACATTTACGTTGGTGGCGAAAGATGAAAATGGCCTAGAGTCTGAATCAGTAACGCGCACGTTCACGGTTAAGGCGACAGACGGTACTCAAACGAGCCATGAAGATTGTCGTCCTGCAGGGTTATACCAAACCCCCGGCGTGACACCTGCTTATTGTGATATTTACGACAGCGAAGGTCGTGAAAAAATGGGGGCTGACCATCCAAGGCGTGTGATCGGTTACTTCACCAGCTGGCGTCATGGTAAAAATGATCAACCAAGTTACCTAGTTAAAGACATTCCATGGGACAAAATCACCCATATCAATTATGCGTTTGCCCATGTAAACAGCCAAAATGAAATTAGCATTGGTAATACAAACGCACAAGGTAATGCCGCGACTAATATGACATGGCCAGGTGTTGCTGGTGCAGAGATGGACCCAAGCTTGCCATACAAGGGCCACTTCAACTTACTGAATAAATATAAAAAGCAGTATCCACATGTAAAAACCATGATTTCTGTGGGTGGCTGGGCCGAAACCGGTGGCTACTTTGACGAGAACGGTAACCGTGTAAACACTGGTGGTTTTTATACTATGACCACAAATGCTGATGGCAGTGTAAACCAAGCAGGCATCGACCAGTTTGTTAAAAGCTCTGTCGAGTTCTTAAGAACTTATGGTTTTGATGGCTTGGATGTTGACTATGAATATCCTTCTTCAATGAAAGATTCTGGTCACCCAGAAGACTTCCCTGTTAGTAATGCACGACGTGCGGGCTTGAATAAATCATACCAAGTCTTGATGAAAGACCTGCGCGAAGCGCTTGATAAAGCGGGTGAACAAGATGGCAAACACTACATGCTGACTATCGCATCTCCGTCATCAGGCTACTTGTTGCGTGGTATGGAAACCTTCCAAACTGCTCAGTACTTAGATTTTGTGAACATCATGTCGTATGACCTTCACGGAGCTTGGAACGATCACGTTGGTCACAATGCGCCACTCTACGACACAGGAAAAGATACTGAGCTTAAAGTTTGGAATGTGTACGGTACTAAAGAGTTTGGCGGAATTGGTTATTTGAATACTGATTGGGCTGTGAACTACTTCCGTGGTGCATTGCCGGCAGGTCGAATCAATATTGGTATTCCATATTACACCCGTGGCTTTAGAGATGTGCGCGGTGGCGAAAATGGCCTTTGGGGACGCGCGCCACTTCCAAACCAAAATAACTGTCCAAAAGGCACAGGTATTGGTGAAAAGAACAAGTGTGGTAACGGCGCAATTGGTATCGATAACCTATGGCACGACATTGAAAATGGTCAAGAGGTTGCAGCAGGCTCTAACCCACTTTGGCACGCTAAAAACTTGGAGCATGGCATTAACCCAAGCTATTTAGAAGAGTACGGTTTGACACCTGCAACCGATGCAGATGATGTATTTCGCGGTGACTATGTTCGTTACTACGATGATGTTGCTGTAGCACCATGGTTATATAACGCCGAGAAAAAGGTATTCCTATCAATGGAAGACACCGAGTCTATGAAAACCAAGTTAAATTACGTAGTTGATAAAGGACTTGGCGGCGTGATGTTCTGGGAGCTGGCGGGTGATTTTGACTATCATGCTGACAAGGGCGAGTACTATATGGGCTCGACAATGACAGCGCTGGCATATAACACGTTCAACCAAAGTGGTGTGGTGTATGACGCCCACATTGGTGACGGCGAGTTTGCGACACCAAGCGAGGCGGTTGATATTGAATTCGAAGCAAAAGACTTCCCTGTGGGCGACCAAAACTACCCAATTCGTCCAACGTTTGTCTTTACTAACAATTCAGAAATTGACCTAACCGGTTCCACGATTACGTTCAATGTGCCAACGTCAACGTCTGCCATTTTTAAGTCAAATTGGAATGCGCGCAAGAAGCTGGGTATGACAGTGGCGCACGATGCCTCTAACAGTGCTGGCAACAATATTGGTGGCTTTGAGAATGAATTTCACCGTTTCTCTATCACCTTTAAAAATGAATGGGGCGGTCAGCTAGAGTCGTTTAAACCAGGCGAAACGGTCAATGCGCAAGTGATGTACTACATGCCGATCACAGGTCCTGTTAACTTTGTAGTTGAAAAAGACGGCAAAGAGTATGCGTTTACGTCTGAATACCCTGAACTACCTGTGGTTAAAAAGCACGTACCGACTCCCGGTGATGGCGACAAAAACCCGCCAAGCGGCACACAGTGTGAAGGTGTAAAAATTGAAAACATCAACACTTATCCAAACTGGCCGCGCACTAACTGGGCTGGCGATCCTAGCCATGCTGTAGGTGGCGATATGCTCATACACAATGGTGCTGTTTACCAGGCTAGGTGGTGGACTAATGGTACACCAAGTGATGGTGGTGCTTGGCAAAAGGTATGTAGCCTGTAACCGGGTTCAATATTCCTAACCAGAGTGATCTACGGATCACTCATACAATCAATAAATGAGAAAACTATGAGACAGCAAGTAACCTTATGCGCGCTAGGCGTAGCCATAGGTGTGGGCGTCATTGGCAAAGTGCACGCACATGGCTATATGGATTTTCCTAAGGCGAGGCAGGCAATCTGTCAGGAGCAGGGGGGATTTTGGTGGCCAAAAGATGGCTCTAAAATTCCTAATGCAGCGTGCCGCGCGGCTTACGTGCAATCTGAACATGTACAGTTTATTCAAAAACATGAGTTTGCGACCAATACCGTGGATTTTCATAATCAAGCAGCGGTAGAAGCAAATATTCCAAATGGCACACTATGTGGCGCAGGCGATGTCCAAAAAGCAGGTATGAATATACCTTCCAAAGATTGGCAAAAAACGGAGGTCACGCCAAACGCAGATGGCAAAGTGAAAATCCGTTATCGTGCAACAACACCACACAATCCGAGCTTTTGGCAGTTTTATTTGACTAAGCCAGGTGTGGACTTCGAGCAAAACCCACTTGCTTGGCATGATCTGGAACTGGTGCAAGAGCATGGCAACATTCCATTTTTTATGGCACCTGATGGCAAGCGTTACTATGAAATGGAAGTCGCAATTCCTGAAAAGTTCAACGGCGACGCCATTTTATATAGCCGCTGGCAGCGTGATGACGTGGTCGGTGAAGGGTTTTATAACTGTAGCGACGTGACAATTTTACGCAGTACCGACTCTACACCTACGCCAGATACGTGGCATCCAGTCGGGTACTTTGTTAAACAAGGGCAAGATGCCAAAGCCGGTGACACCGTTTGGGTACGTGTCTTTAACGGCAATGGCAACGAAATTATCCAAGAGAAGCTGAATATTACAGATGACAATGCATCACGTTGGCAGTCATTGTTCGCGTCTAAACTCAATGCGCAATTTGCCGAAATGGTTCGCATTGGTGTTAAAGACGCACAGGGTAACATAGTCTTTGAAGCAAATGCTTTAAGCAGTAATCAGGTGTTTTTATCGGATAAGGCACATAGCTACAATTTGACGGTCATTTCAAAACCTACAAACACGGCGCCAACTGTACACGCACCTGCACCGATCACAATTGATGAAGGCCAAACTAAACATTTACATGTGCATGCTTTTGACGATGAGCAAGCGACGCTGAAATTTGACTGGCAATTACCAAGTGCACTGAGTTTTTCTGGGGTTGGCTCTACTATCACGATAACCGCGCCTCAAGTGGACACTGATACTCGCTTTGACGGCAAGGTAACAGTGTCTGACGGCAGCCTAAGCAAGACTGTGTCGCTGGTTATCAATGTGAAAAACATCGAAACAGATCCAGGCACACCAAACGATGATACTTGGGAACCAAGCAAAGTATACACAGCAGGCGACACCGTTGTGTATCAAGGGAAAACCTATCGAGCCAAGTGGTGGGTACGAGGCCAATTGCCAACATCAAGTCATGCTTGGGAACTTGTAACAACTGGTGATGATTCAGATGCAGGCAATTCATCATGGCAGGCGAGTAAAGCTTATCGAGGCGGTGAAATTGTGACGTTTAATGGCGCGCGATATCAAGCTCGCTGGTGGACGCGTAATCAGCAACCAGACCAGCATTCTGTTTGGAAAAAACTATAAGTATATCTAAGAGGTAATCTAATCATGTTTAAGTATTTAACAACTGCAGCAGCTGTAGGTGCTGCGCTTGCAAGTGCAGCTGCCGTCGCAGCTCCTTCTACGCCAAGTATTAACTGGAAGCCACAAAACTATTCGTTTGTAGACGTGAATATTTATGGCCGAGGTTCATACAAACAGTTAATTCAGGCTAAAGACGTTGTAGACATTCAAATTGAGTGGAACGCATGGTCAGGAACAGGTGGCAACAGCTACAAAGTGTACTTTGACAATGAAGTAGTCAATGAAGGCACTCTTGCAGAAGGGACCACGGGTGGCACAATCCGCTTCCCTTATCATAAATCAGGGCGCCACGAGTTAAAAATAGCGTTGTGTGATGCATCAGGCTGCTCCATGTCAGCCTCCAAACCAATCGTAATTGCAGATACGGACGGAGGTCATTTAGAGCCACTCAAGTTAAACGTGGATCCAAACAACAAAAAGTTTGATACGGATCCAAACACAGTGGTTGGTGCCTACTTTGTTGAGTGGGGCATTTACGGCCGTAAGTTCGATGTTACTCAGATCCCCGCGGACAATCTAACGCATTTACTATACGGCTTTATCCCAGTATGTGGTCCTAATGACTCTCTCGCTGAGATTGAAAATGGTAATAGCCTGCGCGCGCTTAAATTGGCGTGTGGTAGCTCAAAAGATTATGAAGTTGTTATACACGACCCATGGGCGGCAGTGCAAAAAGCACTTCCAGGGATCAGCGCTAAAGACCCAATTCGAGGTACTTACGCACAGTTAATGGCACTTAAACAACGTAATCCAGAACTGAAAATCTTACCTTCAGTGGGTGGTTGGACATTGTCAGATCCATTCTTTGACTTTGATGTAAAAGAGCACCGCGACACGTTTGTAAATTCAATGCGTGAGTTTTTAAAGACGTGGAAGTTTTACGACGGCATTGATATTGACTGGGAATTCCCAGGTGGTGATGGTGCGAATCCAAACTTAGGCTCAGACAAAGATGGTGAAGTGTACATCATTCTAATGAAAGAGCTCCGAGCAATGTTAGATGAGCTTGAGATTGAAATGGGTCGTGAGTTTGAGCTGACATCCGCTATTGGTACAGGCTACGACAAAATAGAAGACGTTGATTACCAGCAAGCCGCTCAGTACATGGACTACATTTTTGCCATGACGTATGACTTTGCCGGCGGCTGGAACAATGTAACAGGACACCAAACGGCAATTTACTGTGGCACGCATATGTCTACAGATGAATGCAACGGAACAGGTGTTGATGAAAATGGAGAGACGAGAAAAGGGCCTGCCTACACGCTCGATAATGCAATCAAGCTGCTCCTAGCGCAAGGTGTACCGAGTGAAAAGCTAGTTGTTGGTACTGCGATGTACGGTCGAGGCTGGGAAGGTGTTTACCCACAAAATGCACAAATTGCGGATAACCCAATGACGGCACCAGCCAATGGTAAGCTACGCGGGTCAACGTCTCAAGGTGTTTGGGAAGCAGGCGTTATCGACTACAAGGGACTTAAGGCTCATATGATAGGTCATGATGAGCAAGGCATTAATGGTTTTGAAGTAGGGTACGATGAACAAGCTGAAGCTGCATATGTTTGGAATCGCCAGAAAGGCACCTTGGTTACCTACGATAGCCCTCGCTCTGTGCGTGCAAAAGGTCGTTATGTACGTGAGCATAATTTAGGTGGTTTATTCGCATGGGAAATTGACGCGGATAACGGTGATATTCTCAATGCGATGCACGAAGGTCTGGCTGGCAAAGTGACACCTCCTAAACCAGTTAACAAGGCACCTGTGGTATCTCTGGCGAGTGAGATTACGTTAAATGCAGGTGATATTCATGTTTTAACGGCTCAAGCATCTGATCCTGAAGGTAAAGCACTTTCATTTGAGTGGCAAGGTGATGCTGCTTTAAATCTTCAAAGTGAAAATGACAGCGTTATCGTCACTGCGCCGAGTGTCACAAACGATTCTGTTTATACAGTAAACCTTGCGGTAAGCGACGGCATGAACACTGTAAATCGCACAGTTAAGGTGGTTGTAAAAGCACCAGTTGTTGAAAATAAAGCGCCAGTAGTAGGCAGCATTTCTGCAATCTCATTAGACGAAAACACCAGTAAATCAGTCAGTATTTCAGCGACCGATCCTGAAGGTAAAGCGCTGAGCTTTGCTTGGAAAGTGCCTGGCCACACAGTGGTTGGCAGTGGTAGTACGGTTGCCGTAAAAGCGGCAGAGGTGACAAAAACAGAAACAATTACCGGTATGGTTGTGGTTTCTGACAGTGTGAACAGCGTGACGCGTCAGTTCAACGTTACAGTGAAAAATGTCGAGACGACACCTGAACCAACACCGGGCGATGGCAAAACAACATGGGATGCCAATAAGGTTTACACCGGAGGCAATACTGTTTGGTACAAGGGCGTTCAATACAAAGCGCGTTGGTGGACGCGTGGTGCTATTCCAAGTAATGGCGGCGTGTGGGCTGAGATCATTCCAGATGATGGCAAGGTGCGTGATTGGCGCAGTGACTTAGTTTACACCGGTGGTGACAAAGTCGTGCATAACGGTGAAACGTATCAAGCCCGCTGGTGGACGCGCGGTCAAGCTCCTGGCAGCAGTTCAGTCTGGCGTAAGCTATAACAAACTGAATCAACAAAGTTCAAATCAGGTGCACGGACGCACCTTTCTAACAACGAAAAAAACAACAAGTACAGAGTAAATATCCATGTTAAAAGCAAAAAAAATCGCTGTATTGGTCGCAGCAAGTGCTGGCGTGTTTTCGAGCATTGCTGCTTTGGCACAAGAGCCTGTGAGTTTGCACAACAATGCACAATTGAAGGCGACGATTAAATCTCAGCTGTCTCAAAATCAAAGTATTTTCAGGTCTAGTGCTACTGATACACAATCAGAGCTTGAGTTTAGAACTCACCATAAAACTGAAGATGGTAGGCATATGCGTCGTAGCCAATTTTATAAAGGTGTACGAGTGTATGGAGGGGAAATCGTCACTCATCACGACGAGCAGAGCTTTTTAAGTGTCTGGTTTCAGCCAGAAGGGGAAATAACTTCAATTAGTGGCTCGGTCTTGCCACACCTAACTCTTGATACCGTTAAGCCTAGCTTTTCTGAGCAAAAGGCCGTTGAATTTGCAAAAGAGCAAATCGCTGAGCTAATCACGTCGTCTGATGAACATGTTGAGCTAGTGATTTACCCACATAGTGACAAGCTGAAATTGGCTTATTTAGTGACGTTTTTTGCGGAAACTGAACATGAGCCGCTTCGTCCTGAATTTGCTATTGATGCGCATACAGGTGAAGTACTTTCGCGCATTGAAATGCTAAACCATTCTAAAATAGGCATGGGTCCAGGTGGTAACGAAAAAATAGGTAAACACTATTACGGTGAAGACATGCCAAAGTTTCATGCAAAGGACTTGGGCAATGGCAATTGTGAAATGTCACATACAGACATTCGTGTTATCGATATGGAACATGGCACAACAAATACGCAGACTTATCAGTTCCCCTGTTATGAAAATACGCATAAGCATGTGAATGGTGCCTATTCGCCGCTCAATGACGCTATATTCTATGGTCAAGCGACGATAGATATGTTCAAAGATTGGTTTGATAGCCGCGCATTGTCTGGCGACTTAGTCATGCGAATTCATTACCGAAAAAACTACTTAAATGCCTTTTGGAATGGTAAAGAAGTGACCTTTGGTGATGGTGATCTCGATGAATACGGTGTGTATCCGTTCACCTCTCTTGGCGTTGTAGCCCACGAAATAGGCCATGGTGTCACGCATCAAAACTCTAAGTTAGTATACAGCAACATGTCGGGCGGTGTGAATGAGTCATTTTCAGATATGACCTCAGAAGCACTCGAGTGTTTCATGAATCAAAAACCGGACGGAACTTGTGAAGTCGACTGGTTAATCGGCGCAAGTATTTTTAAAAATCGAACTGCACTTCGCTACATGGAAATTCCTGAACGCGATGGTAGATCTATCGGCCATGCCAGCAAGTATGAAATAGGCATGGGAGTACACCACAGTTCTGGTGTATTTAACCGTGCTTTTTACTCACTTGCTAATACCGAAGGCTGGGGTGTAAAAAAAGCCTATGAAGTCATGCTACATGCCAACAAAAACTTTTGGGTATACAACGGGAAGTTTGAATCGCTGGCATGTGGTGTGACAGATGCCGCTGCGGATTTAGGCTATGATACCCAAGCTGTTGGTGAGGCGTTTAAAGTTGTGGGCGTATTTGCATGTACTGAGAACAAAGCGCCAACGATTTCGATTACAAGCCCAGATAATAATGGCCGCTACATGATTGGCACAGACATTACCCTTAAAGCGAATGCACAAGATGAATATGGCGTGGTTGAAAAGGTAGAGTTTTTCATCAATGGCAAGCTTCATGATACTGCATTGGCAGCACCGTTTGAGGCCGCATTTAATAGTGACAATACAGGGAAATACACGGTTACCGCTCGTGTTACTGACAATGAAGGCCTATCAACAGATGCATCGCCGGTATCATTTAGTCTTATTGACCCGAGCCAGTGTCAAACTGCACCATGGCAGGATGGCAAAGTGTATACGCAAGGCAACAAAGTCGCCTTTGATGGGTTTGAATATGAAGCCAAATGGTGGAATAGAGATCAAAACCCTGCAAGCAACTCCGGCTCTTGGGGCGTATGGAAAAAGGGCCTTGAATGTGGCGGGTCAGGTGATAAGCCAAATCAAGCACCAACTTTGAGTATGACCGCACCTACAAACAACGCTTCGATTGAACTTGGGCAGTCAGTATCAGTCAGATTCGTTGCCAATGATGCTGATGGTGATATTACGAGGGTCAACGTGAGTGTTAATGGTAAGCCATTAACTGAACTAACTCGCATGCCATACGCTTTCAACTATCAACCACTGGAAGTCGAAACGTATCAATTGAGTGCTGTTGCGACTGATAATAATGGAGCACAATCTGCAAAAGTGAGTCGTACGATTACAGTGACTGAGCCTGAGCCACAGCCAATACCTGAAGCACCAAGTGTGAACTTAACGAGTCCAGTAAATGGCAGTAGCTTTAAATCAGGTGAGCAAATTGCGTTGTCTGTTATTGCCAGTGATAAAGACAATGACCTCAAGCAAGTAGCATACTTCGTCAATGGTAAACAAGTTGCAGTATCGACCATCGCGCCATATAGCGTCTCTTATACAGCCGAACCTGGTAGTTACAGCATTTTTGCAATCGCAACAGATGCAGAGGGTTTAAATACACAGTCACAAACCCATAGTTTTAAAATAACTGGCAGCAAGCCAAGTTGTGATGTTGAGGCGTGGCAGGCAAGCCGTGTTTATACATCGGGTAAACAAGCGAGTCTTGATGGTCAGCTATACCAAGCAAAATGGTGGACGCGCAATCAAAACCCCGCGCAATACTCAAGTCGCTGGGCAGTGTGGAAGCACCTAGGTGAGTGTATGTAACACTCATTAAATCTAAAAACCCATGATTTATATATTCTAAATCATGGGTTTATTATTTTGCTTACATAATAGTAATATAAAGTGGTGGTGAGACGAATTGTATAAAATAATAATAAAGTCTTTACTGTGGGCATAAATGAGCACCAATAAGAAAAGCTAGCAAGAAGACGTGCGACAAATAATGATAATAAACGCGCGGATCATTGATACCGTGAGAAACCAAATCACTCTGAAAGACCAACAGCGACCTTCGACCTGAACGCCTAAAGTTATTGCGGTTTTATATTGCTTGGCTAAAAGGCAAAGGCGGTGGGTGCTTTGACAATATTGAATCAGCATGCGCATAAGGCACATTTTGTTGAACACAGGGGTACTTTATATGGACTGACGAAACGTAACATACTGTGGCGTTATAATTTTAAAACACACACCTATCAAGAGGTTAAGCAGGTAGATAAACATGTCACGTCTATCTCAGATATGAGTGACACTCAGCTGTTATTTGTAAAGCGTATCTCACAAAAAAAGAAATCGCGTTGATAGAGTAGCCTAGTCTAGGCTCATTTTTACAAGCTAGTCAGTTGATATGACAACTTGTAGTAAATCGAGAGCGGTTTACTTCGGTTGATACATCTTATCAAGCCCCGGGATATTATGCTCCCAACGAGGAATTGCCTCACCAATATAATGTCTAGCCGCATCCAAAAATAACCTTGTTCTAACGGGTAAATCTCTATGTGGGTAGACCGCATACATTGCGCTGTAGTCAGGCAAGCTTACATGCGTCAGCAGAGGTACCAATTGCGTGTGATCTATATGATCGGCAAAGAAAAATGCGGGCGATGTGCAAAAGGCGGTGTGTGAGAGCACTTTTTCCAACAAGGCTTCTCCGTCGTTAGATCTAAATACAGGGTTAATAGGTTGCTCTTGATGCTTCCCTTTGTCATCAACGTAACTGATTGACTCAAAGCGAATATGGTTACTGGTATAAGCCGCTGCTGGAAGCTCAGCTAGATCTGCCATTGTTTTGGGTTCACCATAGGTTTCTATAAATTGTGGTGTCGCCAAGATAAGCATTCGGTTGCGTGCAATTTTTCGCGCAATAAGCGAAGAGTCCCTAGGCTCACCAACTCGAAACGCCAGATCAAACCCCTCCGAGACCATGTCTATGACCCTATCATCTAATCTCAGTTCAATATTGACTTGCGGAAATCGTTTTTGAAAATCATTGATCACGGGAAGCAAATAGTATTTACCAATGTAGCTCGATGACGTGATCCTCAATAGACCTCTTGGCTCTTGGTGATAATTTTCTGCCATCTGTACTGTATCTTGAAGTAACAGCCTCAGCTCCGCCGATTTTTTAACCATTTCAGCTCCAGCCGCTGTCAGCGAAAAAGAGCGTGTGGTTCGGTTAAGTAGCCTTACACCTAGCTCTTCTTCTAATTTACTGATTTGCTTTGAAATTACAGAACGATCTATATTTCTAAGTTCAGCAGCTTTGGAAAAAGAACCTTGTTCAACCACTTCTAAAAGCATGATTAAGCGACTAGTTGTATCCATGGATTGACATTAAGTTATGTTTTATTGGTGCCATATTGGCATTAATGTTTTTAAAAAACTACTATTTTTCGACATTAATTACCGCTGTAGGATCGTTATATACCAAATTCCCAGCGGAGCAAAAAATGAAAAAGTTAGGTTTTACTCTAAGTGCAGTGGCCCTCGCACTTGTGTTAAGTGGTTGTGGTCAGTCTAATGCACAGCAAGGACAGCAGCCGCCACCGCTAACCATTGACGTTGCTAATGTACAATTGGAACAAGTTCAGTCTTGGCATACGTTTACTACACGTTTAGAGGCCCCTGAGCGCGTTGTTTTGAAACCTCGCGTATCTGGCCAAATTGAGAAAATGGCGTTCACCGAAGGTGAAAGAGTCAGTAAAGGACAACTATTATTTAGTCTAGACTCAAGGTCTTTTGAAGCGCAAATCGATACCCTTAAAGCGCAGCTTGGCAGCGCAGATGCTGCGTTAGAGCAGGCGCGCGGTGAAGCGCAACGTGCCAATCGACTGGTCACTAAAAAGGCTATTTCAACAGAAGAAGCAGAGCAGCGTAACGCAACACTACGCAGTGCAATTGCCAATAAAAATGCAATTGAAGCTCAACTGCAAAACGCTTTTCTTGATCTAGAGTTCAGCCAAGTCTCAGCACCAATCACCGGTAAAATTTCGCGCGCAGTTGTAACCAAAGGCAACTATGTAAAAGGCGGCGAGACAGAGCTGACGACGATTGTTTCAGATGAAGAGATCTATGCCTATTTCGATGTAGATGAGCGTACTTGGAGTCGCCAATTTGCTGGCGTAACCGCACAAGATGAAGTAACAGTGCAGCTGCAACGCCTAGGTGAAACAAAGCAGATTGCAGGCAAGCTAGACTTCATCGATAACGAAATCAACCCTACAACAGGTACTTTACGTGTGCGAGCGGTTTTCGATGCACAGCAGCACAACCTGAAACCGGGGGCGTTTGCTCGTATTTCAATTGGTGCGCAAGACCCACAAATAATGGCTATTGTGCCAGAGCGAGCAATTGGTACTGATCTTAAAAATCGTTTTGTATTGACCATAGATGAAAACAACGTATTGCAATATCGCTTAGTGGAGCTTGGCGAACGATACGGTGCATATCGTGCTATTAAAGCTGGCTTAGTCGAAGGCGACCGCATTGCTATAAACGGCCCAGCGAGAGTGGGACCTGGTATGCCTATCACGCCTAACCCTGTGAACTTAGCGTTTGAAAATACTCAATTTGTACTGAAGCAGTCTGAGTCTTTACCAGTTTTATTGAGCGCTGCAAACTAAGAGAACGTCATGAAATTTTCCCATTTTTTTATAAATCGACCGATATTCGCGGCCATGCTGTCGATGATATTTATCATCACCGGCGCGATTTCACTGTTTCAACTACCGATCAGCGAATATCCAGAAGTGGTTCCACCAACGGTTGTTGTTAATGCCACATACCCTGGCGCAAACCCTAAAGTCATTGCCCAAACTGTGGCAACCCCCCTTGAGCAAGAGCTTAATGGGCTGGAAAACATGCTGTACCATGGTTCGCAAGCAACTAGTGATGGCCGTTTAACTCTGACTGTCACATTTGCGTTAGGTACAGACCTTGACCAAGCTCAGGTACAGGTTCAAAACCGTGTAAACAACGCTTTGCCTCGTTTACCACAAGAGGTACAACGTTTAGGTGTGACTGCACAAAAGTCCTCTCCAAACTTAGCACTGGTTGTGCACTTGGTATCCCCTAATGGTGAGCAAGATACTGCATACATGGCAAACTACGCTGACCTTTATATCAAAGATGAGCTAAAGCGCTTACCAGGGGTCGGTGACTTGCAGCTATTTGGCGGTGCGAAGTATTCTATGCGTGTTTGGCTTGACCCAGATGCACTTGCGGCGCGCAACTTAACTGCATCAGACGTTGTGAACGCATTACGTACTCAAAACCAACAGGTTGCAGCAGGCTCTCTCGGGGCACAACCTACGCCAGAAGAAAATCAGTTCCAGATCCTTCTAAATGTAAAAGGACGTTTAGAAAGCATCGAAGAATTTGAAAAAGTTATCATTAAAGTGGGTGATAATGGCGCTTTAACTCGCCTAAAAGACATTGCGCGTGTTGAACTTGGCCAAGAAAACTATGCACTGCGTGCGATGTTAGATAATCAGCCTGCGCTTGCAATGCCTGTATTCCAGCGTCCGGGTACTAATGCTATAGAGCTTTCGGATGATGTGCGTGAAACTATGCAACGCCTTGAAAAGAGCTTCCCAGCAGGCATGACTTATGAGATCGCTTACGACCCGACTGTGTTTGTACGTGGTTCAATTGATGCGGTAATTAAAACGCTTATTGAGGCCATTCTTCTTGTTGTTGTCGTCGTGGTTGTATTCTTACAAACATGGCGCGCGTCTATTATTCCATTAATTGCGGTACCTGTTTCTCTGGTTGGTACTTTTGCGGTGATGCAACTATTAGGTGTGTCTATCAATACACTGTCTCTATTTGGCTTAGTATTAGCAATAGGCATCGTCGTTGATGACGCCATTGTTGTAGTTGAAAACGTTGAGCGTAATATCGCCGATGGCCACAGCCCATATGAGGCGACCAAAATTGCCATGACTGAAGTAACGGGCCCAATCATTGCCATTGCGTTTGTATTGTGTGCGGTATTCATTCCAACAGCATTTATCACCGGTTTATCAGGCCAGTTTTACAAGCAATTTGCGTTGACGATTACGATTTCGACTTTGATCTCAGCATTTAACTCATTGACGCTATCTCCTGCGCTGTCAGCCATTTTACTGAGGTCGCACGATGCACCAAAAGACAGGCTTACACGTGTGTTAGACAAACTATTTGGCGCTTGGTTATTTAAGCCGTTCAATCGTATGTTTGATAAAGGTGCCAAAGGCTATGAAGCGCTTGTTAAAAAGCTAATCCGCATGAGTGTGGTCGTTGGTGTGGTTTATCTAGGTCTTGTGGGCTCAACCATTGGATTGTTCAACTCGGTTCCAGGTGGATTTATTCCGCAGCAAGATAAGCAGTATTTGGTGGCAGTTGCACAGCTTCCTGACGCAGCAAGTTTAGACAGAACTGAAGAAGTGATACGTCAAATGCAAGAAATTGCACTTGAAGTACCGGGTGTTGCAAATACAGTGGCATTCCCTGGGCTGTCGGTAAACGGTTTCACAAACAGCACTAACAGCGGCATTGTATTTACCCCATTGGATGACTTTGCACTACGTAATGATCCAAGCTTGTCGGCACAAGCTATTGCAATGCAGTTAAACATGCGTTTTGCAGTTATTGACGAAGCGTTTGTTGCGGTATTCCCACCACCACCAATCCTAGGCTTGGGTACAACGGGTGGATTTAAACTGCAAATTCAAGACCGTGCAAACCAAGGGTTTGAGGCGTTGTTCGCAGCGTTACAAGCGACCATTGGTGCTGCGCAACAAGACCCTGCATTAACCGGTATTTACTCAAGCTTTAGAGTTCAAGTACCGCAAATGGACATTAATATCGACCGTGAGCAAGCGCTTATCCAAGGCATACCGCTTCAAGAAGTCTTTGATGCACTGCAAGTATATCTCGGTTCGGTTTACGTGAATGATTTCAACTTATTTGGCAGAACCTATCAGGTTAAAGCGCAAGCTGACGCGGAATTTAGAGCCAAAAAAGAGCAAATTAATAATCTAAAAGTGCGCAATGCCGCTGGCAACATGGTACCGCTTGGTTCAGTGGTGACGGTTGAAGCGACAACGGGCCCTGACCGTGTTATGCACTACAACGGTTATGTAACGGCTGAATTAAATGGCAGCCCAGCGCCGGGTTACAGTTCAGATCAAGCGCAACAAGCGATTGAGAAAGTACTTGCAAAAACACTACCTGAAGGCATGGCATTTGAGTGGACAGAAGTAACCTATCAGCAGATCTTAGCTGGTAATACAATGGTCTATGTGTTCCCTCTAGTTGTGGTCTTAGTATTTATGGTGCTTGCGGCACAGTACGAGAGTATGCGTTTGCCTCTAGCTATTATCTTGATTGTACCTATGACTATTTTCTCAGCATTAGCAGGTGTTTACATGCTAGGTGGCGACAACAACATATTTACGCAAATTGCTTTGATTGTACTGGTCGCATTGGCGTCAAAGAATGCAATTTTAATGGTGGAGTTTGCAAGAGATAAGCATGTACAAGGCGCAACACACCTTGAAGCCATTATTGAAGCATGTCGCTTGAGATTGCGTCCTATCCTTATGACTTCTATTGCATTTACTGCGGGGGTAGTACCGTTGGTATTGGCATCGGGCGCCGGTGCAGAAATGCGTCAAGCAATGGGTAATGCGGTGTTCTTTGGCATGATTGGTGTGACTGTATTCGGTCTGCTGTTTACACCTGTTTTCTATCGCCTTGTAACACCAAAGGAGCAATAAAATGCAACTTATTAAAATCTCAATGCTAAGTTTGGCAATGGCGAGTGTAATAGGGTGTACTAGCACTTCTTATGAGCCGCAAGTTGCATTAAACCATGATTCGTTTAATGACCAAGTAATCAACATGGCCCGTTTAACGTCAGTAGCAAAATCGGAAGAAGCCCGCTGGTGGCAGCAGCTTGAGGATGTTGTTCTCAACAATTTGGTTATAGGTGTTCTAACAGAGAATCAAAATTTAAAAGCTTCAGCGGCGCGTTTGCGCGCCGCCGCCGCAGGATTATCTGAAGCACAGCGAACACGATTGCCACAAGGTAGCTTGAATGTAAGTGCTCAGCGCGCAAATGCCCCAAGCCTAGTATCACCTCTAGGTGGTGTGCAGGAATCAATTACTGCGGGTGGCGAATTGAGTTGGCAGGTCGATTTATCGGGGCGCATTGCCAAACTTGCAGATGCCGCAGCAGCTGGCGCAGAGTCTAGTCAAGCACAATACCAAGCTTTAGTAGGAGAGCTGGTTACAACCAGCATTCAAAGTTACTTAAACTGGCAAGCACTAAAGCAAACACATCAACTTACTGTCGAGCAGCTAAATGCACTCGAAGAGTCGATAGAAATCATTGAGGTGCGAGTGGCAGAAGGTGTCGCGACTGAGCTTGAACTCAATCGAACTAAATCTCAGTACTTTGAACATAAACAGAGACTCCCAGAAATTGCAACTGAACTTGCTGCCGTGGAACAAACCATTGCGGTGCTAGTTAACAAGCAAGTTGATGCGCTAGAATTGACCGCACTGACTAAGCCGCAGTTTGAAGAGTTGTCTATATCGGTGAACGTAAACTCTGCCTCAGATGCATTAATGCAACGAGGTGATGTTAAAAGTGCGGTTGCACGTTTAAAACAGCAGAGCTTTTTAACACAAAGTGCTGAGCGAGCGTTATATCCAGACATCAGCTTTTCTGCATTTGCTGGCGTGCTTAACCCGACAGGTGCAAACTTCAATGATACGCAGTCTAGCTGGCAAGTTATGCCAAACATAAATTGGTCTTTATTTAGCTATCCTCAGTTGTTAGCGCAAATGGACAGGCAAGAAGCTATAACAGAAGCGAGTTATTATGAGTACCGTCAGACATTGACGAAAGTGCTTGCTCAGACCGAATATTCCCTTCGAGCGCTGGCGCAAATAAAGTTACAACTTGGGTATGTCGACTCTCAAGTGGGTGCGGCAAATAAGGCGTATGAACAGGCTACAGCTGGCTATCAAGAAGGGCAGTTAGGGTATCTTGAGTTGTTGGATGCGCGTCAAGATGTTTTAATAGCGCAACAATCACAAATGGCCATTCGAAATAAGCTACTGAATGCATCAGTTGATGTGTACGGTGAGCTCAACGGTCAATGGTCTCAGGCACTTATTGCGAGTATTTAATACTCGCACATTGCGCCAATTGCGGAGAAACGTGTAATTATGTCTATCGAAAAAGCGAATATGAACGCAATAGAATTACTAAAACCGGGTGCTGAGTTCGACTTAGTAATGACGCAGCACGCTATGCCTGAGCCAAGCAATAACGAATTGCTTGTGGCCATTGAGTACGTCGCTTTGAATCATTTAGATGCTCGTATGGCTAGAGATGGTTTTAGTCAGTGGGAATATCCACATATTCTTGGTCTCGATGCAGTTGGCACCGTAATGAAAGCGGGCAAAGGTGTATTTCCAAAAGCGGGTAGTCGGGTGCTTTTTAATGCCAATTTGGCGCAAAAAGGCATGTTAAAAGAGTTCGCTGTGGTACCAAACCATACAGTGTGTGAATTGCCTAACGATATTGCACCAGAAGTCGCTGTTATTTTACCTAATGCTGGTATGGCGGCACTTTTAGCAATAGAAAAGTTGAAACTGGAAGAAGGTGATTCGTTGGCGATTAATAGTGCACAAGGTGCTGTTGCTCATTTTGCTATTCAATATGCGAAGCAAAAGGGTGCTCAAGTGTTTGCTTTTGCTCAAAAGCAGCATCACAAAAGGCTACGTAAACTCGGTGCAGACTTCGCATTTGATTGCGAGTCAGACAATGTGTGCGATCAGGTTAAGCGCGAAATCGGTGCTGGTGGTTTTGATTGCATGTTAAATACTCCAGGCGGTGAGTCATTTATTGAAGATTTAAAGCATCTAAGGTTCTGTGGTCGTATGGCTTGCCTTAATGGCTTTGGCCATATTCCTGAGGACCTGCTTTTTGAAAAAGCGCCCAATATTGGTGTTGTCTCAATTGGTGGTGCTTGGCTTGCAAACAGCTTATGTGCACAACAGCACTTAAGTTTTATGGGACAAAAGCTGTTAGCGGATGTTACATCTGGGCAAATTAAAGTACCTGATATAGAGCTGATTGAGTT
The DNA here is from genome assembly GCF_001625595.1 of Pseudoalteromonas luteoviolacea NCIMB 1942. Lineage (GTDB taxonomy): Bacteria > Pseudomonadota > Gammaproteobacteria > Enterobacterales > Alteromonadaceae > Pseudoalteromonas > Pseudoalteromonas luteoviolacea_A. The sequence goes on along the minus strand of NZ_AUXT01000188.1, from coordinate 29,282 downwards.
TGATGCTGATTGTGTCAAAGACGCCTTAGCTTCACTGTTAACAAGTGCAATGCAGAAGCGACCGGTCATTAAAATAGAGCATGAATAATCTAACCAAAAAGCCACGTGTGTATGTGGCTTTTTGGTCACGTTCTAGTCAATTTTCGCTTTATATCAAAACATGCAATCCAATCCCCATGGTTGTTTGGTCACAAGAGGGTGCCTTTCTACCACCTGAATACCCAACACTTTAAGAATATTCAGCACTTGTTGAAGTCCCAAGTTTTCCTGTGGTATGTCGTCTAAAATGGATCACTTTTTAAGGTTGTTAAATTGCCTCTCGTCAAATTGTTTCAAACTAGGTGAAGGTGCTGCGTAAACATCGCTAAGACACCGTCAAAACTCTGCCTAGCATTGGTGAGCAAGAGAGCGGGTGTAAAAGCTCTTCCTTTATGTACGGTTATTTATCTCCTTATATATTGAATCAAGGTATTGACTGTATTGCTTTTTATTTTCTAGAACGTTTTTTGATTTATAGTTCCCAATATAAATATAAAGCACAAAGGAATTTTATTAGCAATTAAATTGAGCATCTATTATGGCTAAAATATGAACCATTTGGTTAGGAACCCTCTGGAGTTTAATAATTGCTTTGTAGGACGAGTTGACTAACAACCCGCCCATATTAAAATTACAACGCCTATTAAAACCTTGATGAATAAGAAAGGGATAAAAAATCTAGACTAGGATTTGGGCTTTTAAACCCAGCATTAGAGTAGTTGATATACCTAAACGCCACATTAGCTTGACCGAGCTCATAAACCAGCCCAACCCTGTCTTCAAACTGATAATGGGTACTGACATTCTTCCCTGCAAATTGAGTATCTTCAAGTAAGGCAACGCCTATTCTAAATTCAACTTTCAGAGGTTTGTTGTGGTAAGTTGCGATTGGATATCTGAATACGGGCGACATGGCCAATGCAAGGTTTTGGTCGTAGTCTCCACTGTCGCCAAACCGCCAAAAATTAATATTTGATTCAAAGTAAACACTGAGATTGCGCCAGTCCTCTGGCAATAATTCATCTGCGTGGTATTCATTTGCGTGGTATTCATAAGCGAGTTTAACGCCACGTACGTCTCCTTCACCATGAATATAGTGTATGCCGTATCCATGATTGTTTGATGCCACCACGGAAGCAGGCAGTAAGAGTGAAAGAGTAAATACAGTGAACTTTTTCATAATTGATTATACCTAGTGCTTTTTGCGTATTTTCTCTCGTTCTTTTGTTGATATATGTATGAATAAACTCAGTTCATTGATGTTGATTTTGCACATATATGGTAATTATGAGATTTTACTGATAAAACTTATTGGTGCTTAATTGGAATCAATAATGTGCTAATTGATGCCTTTTGGGCGTTAAAATAAGGTGTAAAATGTAAGCTATAAAGTTTATTGATTTGGAATGCTAGTATGAAAAGCCCGTTCACTATCATTGTTTTGTTACTGTTGAGCTTAGTTACCAATGCCAAGGTGCTCGCCCAATCAAACTCTGAAGCAAGCGCTCAAGAGCCGTTTTCTGTGCTAGCTCAAAGGTTGAGCACACAATTAATAAATGGAATTGAAAGTTTAAATGCTGCACCTGAAGTTGAACGGGAAGAGTTGGCTCTACATATCGTGAGCAGTGAGCTGAGCCCTCATTTAGATCTGCGATTTTCATCCTTAAAGATGTTGGGTAAACACGTGCGCCACCTAGATCAACAACAAATGGCAGAATTTACAGGACTGATAGAAAGCCAGCTTATCAAGATGTATGCAAAAGTACTGATTGAGTATCAAAATTCAGAGATAGCGCTTCATACCTTACAAACTAATAAGGGTCGTAAATTTGCAGAAGCTGCGATTCAAATCAATAGAGCCAGTCAAAGCGATACACAATTGATTCTCAAATTTAGACAAAGTGAAACAGGCCAATGGCGCATATATGACGTAGTTTCTAGGCAGGTGTCACAGTTAAGTGTAAAACGTCAAAGCTTGGTACTTAAAATAAGTGAAGTAGGTTTCGAGCAGCTAAACCAAGAGCTGCGCTTAAGGAAGCAAAATCAAATTTAACAACCAAAAGCGCAGGAGTTACGGTTATAAAGGCTTTTTGACATAGGTCATACAACAGTACCAATGTGGCTTAAGCCCTTTACAAGCGTTGGTTTGTTATTTTGGAACACAGCCTTGCCAACCGCCTTCGGTATAGCAAATAACAGGGTTTGAAGGCCTACATTGTGGGAATACAGAGTACTCTTTACCGCCGCCTGCAACTTGCGGTGTTGCTTGGTTAGCTAGTTGGTTGCTCTCATTTAGTTTTTTCAGGTTTTTCTTTTTTAATTGTACTTTCATTTTTTTATTTCCTTATGCCAGATAAACTGCTCTTACAGATTAGTGTTGCGTATTTTAAAAGTAAACTAAAATATTTATTTATATTTTAAAATATAAAATTTAAGTTTCTTTTCAAAAAATAAAAGTATAATTTTCATAGGTGTCTGCATTCTATTTAGAAAACTCATTTTCTTGCTTTCTCTGATGTTTGTTTTGATAAAGTGCTTTACCTGCTTGCTTTAACAGTGTTTCAACAGAGGTGTTAGCAGTAATTTCACAAACACCAAAACTCATTCCTAAAGAAACTGAGCCCATAGTTAATTTACTGGGCACTAAGTTTTGTATTCTCTCAATAAATGTGTAGGCATTTTCTTCATTCATACTTGGCAATAAAAGCATGAATTCGTCGCCACCCAAGCGAAATAGCTTGTCATTACGGCGTGTATATTCATTAATTAGTTTAACAAAACTGACGAGCATTTCGTCGCCAACACCGTGACCCAGTTTATCGTTTAGCATCTTAAAATTATCGAGGTCTATCATTATGATAGAGCAAACCTGAGAATATCGGCTTACACACTCTGATTCTAGTTCTACTTGTTCAACCAATGTTCTTCGGTTAAGCGCGCCTGTTAGCGGGTCTTTTACTGCCACACTTTCCGCAATTATGATGGCATCGTTGTAAGTTTTTACTATGACTGCACATAGCATCATAACGAGGCACGACGACATCGCAGATCTTAAAGCAAGCTCAACATCAAGCTGTAAAAAACCAAGGTAGGTGAGAACTATCCAGAACCCACAGGTTATTACGCAAGCCATTTTAAATGGGAACATCATAAACATACCGACCAGAAAGGCTGGTAACCAAATGACGGAAATGATTGGCGATTGTATGGATAAATATATCAACATAGCGCCTTCAATTGCACAAATTAAAAAGCACTTCCAGACACTCAGCTTACCTTGAATTAATCGTGCGGCCGTTAAAAATAGGACGGCAATGATGATAACTACAGCCAAGCCTAATGCGTACTTTTGTTGCATCACATAATGAATAGGGTAGTAGCATAAAAATGCGGATGTGAGCAGCAAAAGGTAAGCTGCGTAAATAGGGTAGCGATTTATTAATATGGGGTTGTGCCTTAGTCAAAGCACCAAAACGTTCTTTTAATTTCAAAGTTGAGATTGGCCGTATAGTTATGAATTTGTAGCTTTCTTTAATTGTAAAACACAAAAATAATTCATCAACTATAAGTGCTAAATGAATAAATTAAATATTTTGAAGAAGTCATTATTGCCGTATAGGTACAAAGACTACGCTTGGTATGTGTATTTTTTTGGATGATGCATTTTATATACTATATTGGTTGTGTTCTAAGCTGTTTTTGCTCTCGCGATTCTGCGAAAGTAAAAACAACATAGGACATACAACATGAAGGTTAACAAATGGCACCTTAAGGCTGTTGCAATTGCATCTTGTATTGCCTTTAACGGAGATACTATTGCGGCCAGTTTAAAAGATGAATACAAGTCATCATCGCCATATACAGGTCGAAGTGTCGAAGACGATAAGCTAATCTGCTTACCGTCAAGTTCTCGAACTTACTTCAGTATTGGTGATACGAATAACGTGAGCAGTATCGCGATAACAACGGGTTATGGATCTGGAAACTTAATCCTGTACACTAAAAGTGGAGGGTGACCTCGCTTAGATGGAAGTGACTCAAGTTCAGTAAGGGCTGGCAACTCAGAATGTATTGTAATTCGTAACCCCAATAACCATTATCTGGTAATGGTTTGTATACCTACTGGCTTGAATACCGAACTACAAACCGTAATTATCCTGATACTAAAAATGGTGTATTGATTAACCTACAGGGGTATTTTGAAAACGATAACGACAAACGGTTTTGGAAAACGACCTCTTATCTGTTGGATATGACACCGAGTTCTAAAACTCTGAGATGGTGGGGAGATGATCAAACTGATTCTGAGCTACTCATCGGACAAACATACACAGATAACTGGTGTGGGTTTAGGATTACGACTGTCGGAAAAGGTGGCACAGATGGCACGTGGATTGAAGTGAAAATCGACCTACTTTAATGAGTTCTGACAGCAAGTAACTTTGATTGGTCACTTGCTGTATTTGCGTTTGAAACATGAGAGCCTTGCGCGGCACTTGATTTGTTTATTGTAGTTGTGAGTCAGTTGCTTGTACTTTTTGTGTGGGTTCGGTTTGCCAAGAAAATCGCCCATCATACGTTTGGCACTCTGTTACAGTGTTTTTTGCATCTGCGACATAAATTTGATTGGTTTTTGAAGCTGGGTAAGTGAAATACTCACTACATTGTGCACTTTGTCCCGGTCCGACAACTACCTCAGTGCCAGCCTTTAATTTACAGCTAACTAACATGTCTAAAGGAGAGTAACTAGGGCAGATGACATTCTCTCTACGATACTTTGATATAGAGCCCAACGGCTTATTAAAAGTCCACCATTTACCGAGTTTTGAACCATTATACTCACTGTTCCATGCACGCCATATCGTAACATCCTCTCTGGCAATAAACACCTGAGCAGTACACAGACCACCTTTACCAATAGGCTGAACGACGCCTTTTGGGATCTGTGCATTGGTGAGCAGCGTTAGGTTGTTATGTTGTTCGACTTGGCCTGCACAGTGCGCAGTAATTTGCTCTTTGTTAACCTTTTGAGAGGTTAAATCGGTTGCTGCACATGCAGATAGAAAAATCGCCCCGATAGCAATAATAAAAACCTTGATTGAGGGATGTTTGTCACTAGTGACATGGACTTTGTGCTGCATGTATTGTTCCTTTATTTAAAATACTAAAAGGAATTTTAGTATGCCTGATTACAAATGTATCTTTCAACGTATTACAGCAAATAGCTCACCGAAATAAGGTTTCAAGATTTACACAGTCTGATGGCTAGAGAATTTACTGGAAGTGTTAGTGGGGCAGACCTATCTAGCCCCACTAAAGCTTAGATTACAACTGCCAAGTAATTGTGGCCCGAATGTCTCTACCTGGTTCTGCTACGCCTGTATCAATTGGTCCGAGCGCTGCATAAGTTGCATGATCATAGTAAAATTTGTCAAAGATGTTTTTAACAGCAACATCCAGTTTTACTTTTTCATCGTTTGTTATATACCAAGTTGCCTTTAGATCATGCACACTATAGCCGACTTTTTCTGGGAGCTGTGTATTGTCCCAAACGTACGTACCTGCGTCATCTAGCCTTTTAACAAAACGCGCTTGCCATGCAACTTCAAGTACATCAGTTACAGTGTAATCAACACCTAACGTTAAAGTATCACCAACGGAGGTACCAATTGACCAGTCTTGGTCTGAAATTGCAGTCCCTACAAGAGCTGGATTAATGTGAGACTTCCATTTTGGTCTGCTACTATTGTAAGCAAAAGAAACAGCTGCTTGGTCAAAGCTATAGCGACCATTGATGTTAAAGCCTTTGTTTTCTAAATCCCCCACGTTACTGAACAAATATGGTGATTGTGATTCTAAGTTTTTAGCGGTAGAGACTGCATCGTCAATGGTAGACTGAAAAACGTCTGCTTGGACTACTAGGTTATCGCCTAAGTATTTAAAGCCGAGCTCGACATTTTCTGCCACTTCTTTACGCATATTTTTATCATTGTCATAGTAACCAAGTACAAATAACTCTTTTACTTTTTGACCACGAATCGCTTTTGCATAGCCTGTATTTACAGAGAACTCTTGTGTGATTTCATAGGTTAAATTGAGATTTGGACTAAAGCCGCTTGAATCGAAGTCTTGTTTGTTGTCGTCAGTTAGTTCATATTTATCGAAGCGAACACCGGCACTAACCTGAAACTGGTCTGTTACTTGAAAGTAATCCTGTATATAGAGCCCGTATACCTTACCTTCTTCCACACCTGAAAGTTCGTAAACTAACCCTTGATCTTCAAGCATTGCTTCATCACTTCGATAATCAAGCCCTGCAACTATCTTGTGAGCGTCAAAAATTGATGTATTGCGTGCGTCAAACCCAGTTGAGTCATATTCAGCAAAATAAGTGTTTTGAGCTACATTACCTGCTCGGTCTTTTCCTTTTGGATGTGTGTGCGTGATCGAGTTCTGTGTTCTGTAAGCACTTACCTCAAGGTCGATTAAGTCGCCTTTCGGCGTATAATAGTAGTTTAGTGTACTGGTGCTTCGTTCGCTTTCTTGTGCCAGTGGGAAGTTCTTTTTGCTTGGATGCCAATGTGCTCGTAATAAGCGTGTGCCATCATCATGACGAATATCGTGACTAAAGCTAAATGATTGTGAGCTAGTTAAGTCACCACTAATTTTGGCAAATCCAACTTCTTGCTCAGACGCCGAGTACGGAATTTCTTTGTCTTGGCCATCTTTCATATCTTTGGTATCTCGTTTGATCAAAGATACAAGCACATCAATGTCGTCGGTCGCTCTGCCATATAGCGTAGAGCTGGCTTTAAACCCATCACTATTTCCGTAGTAACCTAGTTTGAAAAGTGCACCGAAACGCTCATCTGGTGCAAGTAAGTCGTCAGCACTTTTTGTTTTGAATCGAAGGGCTCCGCCTAAAGCCCCTGAACCTGAGGTCGCGTCTCCAGCACCCGCAACAACATCCACTTGTTTCAAAAGCTCAGGTTCAATCGATAAACGACCTTGGTGGTGGAATAAGTAGCCGGCTTGCAATGCGCCGTCAATACTGACGTTTAGCATGGTATCTTCAAGGCCTCGAACGTAAATTTTTTGTGCAATGGGGTTTGAACCACCAACAGAGACTTGAGGCAGGGACCTAAAAATATCTGATAAGTCATTGGCTTGAAGCTGTGTGAGATCAGTTTGGTCTATGATCATGTCTGCATCAGACACTTTACCGTGTACTTCGATGACTTCGATTTTTTGTTGTTGATCGTCTGCGAAAACGACTGGTGAACTGACCGTTGCGCAAGCTACGGCAAGCGCAAGTGCTGAGCGAGAAAAACCAAACTGCATTGGTATGTTCCTTTATCTTAAATGAAAATAGTTATCAATACGATGCGTATTATTCACGAAATCGGTGGAAACCAAAGTACTTTTACAACTGTTACATTTGCTGTGACACTTCAGCTTTTGCCATGTTACTCACTCAAATTTATCGAGTGACAAGAGATCAAAGTAGAATCAAAATACATAAACCTGAATTGGGCATATTTTTCGCGTATATCCTGCCGTTTATTCGCTCCATTTGTCTTTTACACAGTGCCAACCCCAGCCCAAAAGAGTGGCTGTCTGGTTGTGTATGTGAATATCGATGACTGCGATAAAAAGGCTGAAAAATGCTTTCAAGCTCATCGTTTGGCACGCCTGGTCCATCATCCCAAATTGCGAGTTGGTTGCTTTGATATTGAATATTGATGTACTGCGTTGCGTACCGGCTGGCATTTCTTAAAACATTTTCAATTACTTGGCCTAGTACTCTTGCATCAGAGGTGACTTCTTTAGATTCAGGCAGCAATAAGTTAAATTCGATTTGGGGTGCTTCGAACTTGACTTCTTCAACGATGCATTCGACTAAATCGACTAAATCGAAGTTGGCATTATCAGTGTTTGGACAAAAACGCTCATTCTCAAGCCATGTTAGGGTGAGCGTATTTTCGGCAAGTTCTCGCATTGTAGCTGTGTTTTTTGCAACACGTTCTAGCATCTCAGTCTCTGAGAGCCCTGATTTATGACAATCTATAGCGGTTTCTATCCGTGCGATAGGAGTACGTATTTCATGAGAAAAATCAGCAATGAACTGCCTTTGGGCTCGGATTGTATTTGCCGTACAGTCCGCCATTTTGTCAAAGGTTGCGGCGATATGTTTAAATTCAGCGTCTCTGCTTGAGATGCTGTTTCCAATTCGGCTATCTAAGTTTCCTTCAGCGAACGCTCGCGTTGTTTGCTCGAGCTGCTTGAGTGGTTTCATGATTGCGCGGTATAGGACTAAACAGATCCCAGCGAGCACAACTAAAGGGATCCCAAACTGCAATAGGATATAAGTTACGCGCCAGTAATTACCAGGGCGCATGCTGTTCGGAAGTTGAATAATAAAGTGTGTACCGTCCTCAGCAAATGGAATATCCATCACTGGGTTTCGTGCAAAGTAAAGGTGAATTTTCCAGCTGACATCGCGGCCAAGTACAAATTCATCCAGATAGTATTGTTTTAAGTGAGTGCCAGCCAGTGGTGTTAAGTCGCGTTTAACAATGGCTACCCACGTATTATGTTCTTGCTCTATTTGCTTGACGTATTTACTTAGGGCATCCATTTCACCATTTAGATACAGTTGTTCAGCTTGAACGCCTATTTTAAGCAGTGTTTGCTGATCTTCTGTCTTAATCTGACTCATTCTAAACTCGGTATGGTTTACAAGGTAGTCAATAACACCAAATAAGATAATCGAGCCCACTATCACAAGTGCACAGAGACGAAAAAAGTAGGATGCGTTAAAGTGCAACATGCAGTTTGTAACCTTTTCCATGTACGGTGCTGATTGACTCAGCGCTTAAACCAACAGCCACTAGCTTTTTGCGAAGTCGACTGAGGTGCATGTCTAAACTTCTGTCATAACGGCTAAACTGGCGCTCTAGTACACTTTGGTATAGAAAGGCTTTACTTAATGTTTCATTGTGATTTTGTGCCAATTGCCACAGTAGCTTAAATTGAATCGCGGTAATGTCGACGGGTTCTGATTTAAAGTAAGCTTGCTGCTGTTGTCTATCTAGATGAAGGTCTAAAAGGGTTATTTTAAATGGTGTTTTAGCCTGAGAGTGCAATGCATGTACGCGTCTCAAAATAGCTTCGATACGCAGTACTAACTCATCAAGATTGAAAGGCTTGGATAGATAATCATCAGCTCCCAAACTTAGCCCTTTAATACGTTCTTGCTCTGCACCACATGCCGAAAGTATGAGTACCGGGGTGTGTTTCACTTTTCTAAGTTGCGCTAGAATTTCGTACCCTTCCATGGTTGGCAGCCGTATATCTAATATTATTAAATCGTAGTCGATAGCCAATGCTTGGCTAAGCCCTTGTTCTCCATCGTGGATACAGTCCACCTGATAGCCTCTATTGCTCAACAATGCGCAAACTTGTTGATTGAGTGTGATGTCATCTTCTACGACTAATATACGGTTGTTCACTGGCAAGGGTCTTCTAAAATGAGAATGATTGTATTTTATAGCCATCGTTATTGTCTTTACAATAGTGACATGGTCGAGGAATGAACAGATGTGTGTTGTATGAATTTATTTCAAACCCTAGTAACTAAAGTAGTTGTAATGAATTGTATAGAAGCGGTGAGTATTTAAGTCTCGTTCGCTTAGTGGCAAAAAAAGTACAGTTTTGGATACAACAACATTAAGGAATGACACATGTTAAGGTTACTTTCAAGCAAGCTATCTACGGTGGTATTTATAACGAGTATTATCGGCACACTTTTTCCACTCACAGTTATTGGTAAAAATTATCAAGCTACACACCATGCAATTGTCTATGAGGGTAGAGTTAGTAAGCATTACGGTAAAGGACAGGTTGAGTTTAACTGGCCAGGTACTCAACTCAGAACAAAGCTAATCGGCAAGTCGTTAAAAATGACAATGGCAGGATATGGCGATCAGTTTGATGTACTTGTGGATGGCAAATTTCACAAACGCTTAGTCACTAACCAAGACGGTAATTTTGAAGAGCATATTGTTTACGAACAAAGTGAACCGAAAGCTGTTTCAATAGAGATAGTTAAGCGTTGGGAAAACTATACTAATAATACTAAGGTACTGAGCTTCAGTGCAGGTGGTCGAATAGAAGGTATTTGGCAGCAGCAACCTCACATTTTATTCATTGGTGACTCTATCAGCGCTGGGTTTGGCAGTGAGTCGGATAAGCGACAGTGTACATGGAGTGAAATCGTTGACAGCAGCAACGCTCGCGTAGCTTTTCCATTTGTAACAGCCGCTCAATTAGAAGCCAGTTTCACCCAAGTTTCTTATTCAGGTCTTGGTCTAATACGCAATTGGAATGGCAATGACAGTCACCATGATTTACGGACATATTATGACAAGGTTTCGGCAGTTTTTGGAGACGATCAAGGTTATGAAGATACCCACCCTGATTTAATTGTCTTGGAAGTAGGGACGAATGACTTTAGCACAGATCCGCAACCTCATGAACCATGGGAGAATATTCAAGAAGTGAAGGCAGAATGGATAAATACAATGGTGGAGTTTACGAACACACTTCGCTATCGTTACCCTAATGCGCCAATTGTTTTTATGCCAAGGCCAGCGTACCCCTATGACTTTATTATTCCAGCAACATTAGAAGCTAAGTCAAGATTAGAAGAAGAGGGAGTTGAGCAGTTATATTCACATTCGTTTATCTCACCCTTTGAAGGATGTATCTGGCATCCAACTCGCGCTGAGCATTTAGATATTGCGACAAAGCTCAGTAAATTTATTAGTCAGCATGAGCTACTAGAGTAGTTTAATATATTGGCCAATTCCAGTGCTATTGTGTGATGTGGTTTTGGCCAACTTGCTGTTGTAATTATGCTTAGCTTATAAACACACTAACGGTTTTTCGAAATATATTTTTCCAGCATTAATGGCATCCGAATATTTGATTATGAGCTTAAGCTTTTGCTCATCTGAAAGGTCATTAAAACCGGACATAACCTCAGAAGCTGTGGTGTCGTCAAAATACCCCACGCAATACTTGCATCTAAAGTACTCAATGAGTGTGTAAACATCTCGTTTTGTATGACAGTCTCATCGTCTTGCTCATAAGCTTCTGTCGTGATTATGGGTTGTTGTTCTTTAAGTTGGTTCATGAGTTGTTTGAATTCTTTCGTCTAGACTGCCAATTGCTTGGCAATTTCCGTCTGCATGTATTCATGCAATATTGGATTGGGTGAAGTGTCGCACTGTGTATATTCTCTCGTACTGTTACACCGATTTTTTCTAGGTGTTACGAGCCGCCTATTTCTTTTGAATTATTACTATGGCAGCCGGAGCACAGGTGAAACATCTGTAGTCCAGCTACAAAGTCAACGGCCAAATACAAACCAATTAGTGAACGCTGCATGTCGCGCTTACCGCTTTGCTTCTTATTTAGATGAGTTGTCCGCGTAAACACTTGAACAAGAGCTGCCTGAAAGGCCGATACTCAAGTAAGAGTCAGATGTTTCGTCTCGCAGCTGTTCTTTTTTGGTTTGGTCACTTGTGCTACAGGTTTTAATTACCCCAGAAGCACTCTTAGCGAAGATATGCACAAAACTACATAGTCAATGATAGATAAGATTTGGCGACTGTCGCTAGAGTTTCTTGCTATGCCAAGCGAACCTTTAATAGTTGTGCCTGTCACTTCTACGTTACTCGTATACTTGTACCCCGCATGAGCAGATAAAGACGCTGGCAAATAACCATGCTTGCGAACAATTTAGTAGCTAAAGATGTCAATTTCATAAGTTACTTTTTCCTTAAAATATAATGTCCATTTGGCGGTCTCTATGTACCTAAAAAAAACCCTTCCTGCGTTAAACTGTTGTTAAATCATTCTTAAATTTTGCTTTAATCTATTTTTGAACATATTGATAATTGGAGCTGCCTGACTTTTACCACGAGATTTAAATAAAAAGTCTACTAATAGCTGAGATTGAAAAGAGTAAGTTTTAAGGGGCGTTATATTTTTAGTGTCGAGAGTAGTCGGGTTAAGCGTTAACTATTGTGCATTGATAATAGGGGATGAAGTGACAAAGTTATTGCAATGAATAAGACGCGAGCAATAATTCTGCTCGCATTTTTTTGCACAAGCGCAGTCATAATTTATTGTAAGAGGTCGTTACTCTGATTTTTCAACCCATAGTACGCCTACTGACTTTTCAATCACTTTGACGAGTGTGCCTTTTGGAATGTCTGATTTGCTTTTTACTTGCCATTCAATACCCGAGTATTGGTAGTAAACTTGGCTATCAGCATTCAGGTCTTGCTCTAGTGCAAACTGCAGGTCGGCAAAATCGCTATTGACTGACTTTAACTCTTGTTGCTCTTGCATATTTTTTAAAGGCTTCCACAAAACTACTGCCAATAAAGTGGTTATCAAGGCATTGATCCAAAGCGCATTTAGTAACGTCGGTTCAAAAACCTCAAAGTGCATGAATGTGCCACTAATAATTAAAGATAAACCCAAGAAAAATAGTACAAAAGTGGCAAAGCCCAAAACTATGACTTCGACACATAGCGCTATTAGACCTACGACAATAAGCGTTTGAGGTAAGTTGCTAGATAAAAGCTCCATATTTAGCTACTTTTTTTGCTATTTAAAGTGTTAATGATAGACATACCTTGTGCAACCAGCGAGCTTGCATCTGTGGCATTATCAGGAAGCAAAACGACTGATGACTCTTTTGCAATGGCTTCTTTTGCTGAAATGGCCTTTGTGGCTAGGTCAAGTTGGATTGCTTTTTGACCTTCGTCTGTGTTTGCGGCTTCACCAACCTTTTTAAGTGCATCAGCCTGTGCTTCCGCAACCGCGATGATGGCCTTTGCTTCACCCTCGGCTTTAAGAATTTGTTCAGTTTTTTCTGCTTCTGCGGCTAATACTTGTGCTTGCTTTTTACCTTCTGCGACATTAATGGCTGCTTGTCTATCACCTTCGGACTCAAGGATTTGTGCACGTTTAACACGCTCTGCTTTCATTTGTGCTTCCATTGCCTCCATAACAGAGTTTGGCGGTACAATGTCTTTAATCTCATAACGTAATACTTGAATACCCCAAGGATCTGACGCCGCGTTTATGGCCGCTACGATGTTGGTGTTGAGCAGGTCCCTCTCTTCAAAGGTTTTATCAAGCTCCATTTTACCTAGCTCGCTTCTCATGGTTGTTTGCGCAAGCTGTGTCACCGCAAATACATAGTCATCGACTCCATATGTCGCTTTATATGGGTCTAACACTCTGAAATATAAAACACCGTCAACTACAAGAGAGATATTATCTCTAGTAATCGCTGATTGAGAAGGTACATCTGTAGCCTGTTCTTTTAAACTACGATTTGCTGCCACGCGATCGATAAAAGGGATTATGAAGTTAAGGCCTGCTTCTTTGGTTGACTGGTATTTTCCAAATCGCTCAATTATCCAAGCTCTATTTTGAGGAACAAATATAATTGAGCCTCTTAAAATGATGATCACAAAGATTAATATTATGGCTTCTACTGAAAAAAGTAGCTCTAAAATAGTGGATACTGGGTCCATGTTAATAACTTCCATTTAGTTCTTCTGAGTGCATAACATAGCACGTCGTGTATAAAAGTAGAACGAAGTTGGGTTAGGATTACCAGTTGTTGGGGGTAATTTGTATTAATATAGCTAATAATCGGTGGAGTTGTTCATCATGAAATTGGGATATTTAACTGTCATATTCTTGTTATCCTAATTACCTATCATGAATACAGTGAGCAAACCTAAAAAAGGAAGCATTGGCACTATGGCAACGCAATATTATGAAACCAATGCGTTGGAGCTGGCAAAAATATACCAGTCTCACTGTTTTGAATCTTTACACGCGAATTGGCTAACACATTTAGAACCTTTCCTATCTATCAAAGGAATGACCTTCCTTGATATCGGTGCAGGCGCAGGCCGAGATGCAAAGTTTATTGCTGAAAACGGTCATCAAGCGAAGGTAGTAGCAGTAGAACCGGTAAGCTCCTTAAATCGACTTGGGCAGGCCTATACAAGAGATTTATCAATTGATTGGTATAGAGACCAATTACCATGCTTGTATACAGTAAAAAAACACTACGAACAGTTTGACGTCATTTTGGTAAGTTCTGTATTTAACTTCTTAGACGAGAATACCAGTATTCAGGCACTGTTGACGATACGGAATTTGCTTAAGCCAAAAAGCCTATTCATAGTTAAATTGCGCCACTGCAATGACAGTACAGAGTTAAAGAAAAGAGGATTGGTCAATATTGAGGCGGTTAAGTTAACTGAAATGGCAAAGAATGCTGATTTAGTTTGTGAAGAGATAACAGAAAGTGAGGTTGATGCTCAGGGCCGCCAACATACAACTTGGCAAACTATACTATTTAGACCTATTTAAACTGTGCTTGCTGGGCGTGGCAAAGCACGCTTAGCATGCTTGATCATATGGCTAATATTTCTTTTCGATTACTCTCTGACCACACTTTCTTAGCTGCTTCACTTTGAGTTAACCATATAAAGTCAGTGTGTTCTTCAGCGCAGAGCTGGATTTTAGTTTGGCTAGGTACACATATACTGAAAACGTGCTCAGTATTTATAGTTGCGCCTTCAACATACCTGTGTCGCCACTGCGGTCGAATTTCATAGTGGTTTTCGGTGTTATGTTGTTTGATTTCTATTTTCAGTGCTTTGGCGTCGATCCCTGTTTCTTCCTTAAGCTCTCTGTAAGCAGTGTCTATAGATAATTCACCGCAATCTATTCCACCCGTTACCGATTGCCAAAATTCACTGTCATCTTCTCTTTGCAATAACAAGAATTGTTTTTCTTCATTATAAATAACAACAAGCACTGAAGCTGGTTGGCGTAGCATAGTCCAATCCTGATGGTTTCTTGAATACAAATATAGTGTACCAAATTGGTACGAAAGCGCGTGGTTTTTTGATTAGTTCGGAAAGTAATAGATTAAAAGCTGAGCGACAGACAAAAAAAAGGCAGGCAAAACGCCTGCCCAATCTCCAAAAGCAACAATCTGTGCCAAGGAAATACCCAATAAACCAACATCCTTATCAGTAAGCTCTACTTCTCGGGAGTTCTAGGAGGCACTTAAAACTAAGTGTAGTCTCCAAAGGAACGACATCATCGTACACTTATGTTTTTTATTTGTAAACATATTTGGGGTAAAAAATTTAACATGTAATTTGAATGTTTAAAATGTATACAAATTTG
Source organism: Pseudoalteromonas luteoviolacea NCIMB 1942 (assembly GCF_001625595.1). Taxonomy (GTDB): domain Bacteria; phylum Pseudomonadota; class Gammaproteobacteria; order Enterobacterales; family Alteromonadaceae; genus Pseudoalteromonas; species Pseudoalteromonas luteoviolacea_A. Next base: position 13,943 of record NZ_AUXT01000188.1, on the reverse strand, counting down.
TTTGTTTTATGTTTTTATTCATATTATATATTTAAACTTTAATATTTACAGTAATATATAAATTTTCGACATCTAAGCCTTTATTAGTTCCTGAAAAAGAATTTTTACATTGATGTTTTTAATTGTATGAAAACTATGGTTTTGAAAGGTGCGTTGATTTTGTTCTGAAACTTTAGATTGAAGAGGAATATCATTATTTGTTAACAAATTGTATGTTTCTTTGTGGTGTGAGGGTTGACGCTCAAAAGTATTGCGCAGTTGTTAGCGATAATACTTCGAGTATAAAAATCCCTTTTGATTAGCTTGGAATTAGTGGCTTTATATACCATGCTTAATCGGGCGTTAGAAAGATTTCAGCGATATGCTAGTAGCGATTTGGTTATCAGTCACAGTGGCTTTGTCGCCAAGTGAAATGTTTAAAACATTAAACCAGCTTAAAGAGCTTAACAGGAAAAACCCGTCTCAAGCTGCTGAGTTGTTCAACTCCGTCAAGGAGCGGCTACCTAGAAAGCCGAGCCGGGGCTTATACGAGCTTTATCGTATTGGTTTGGAGTCGGGGGTGCGGGTGCAAGATGCTGAAATTGTTAACGGCATTCTAACTGTGCTGGCCTCGAAGCCATGGCAGAATATGGTTGAGGGTGGTGAGCTTGATATAGTCAGCTCACTTGCGATTTATCACCGACGTATTCATGATTATAAGCACGCTGAATTGCTAAATGAGTGTGCAATTTCTTACGCTACTGATCCTAAAGAATTCGCAAGAGTTGCAAACAATATGGCTGTTGTTTATCGATATAGTGATCAACTTCCAAAAGCGAGTAAAATTCTAAAGGAGTCTTTGCTATTAGCTGATGACAGAGAAATCATTGCAAACATCAAAAACAACCTTGGTAATATTTTCTTTGATCAAAAAAAATATCGCAACGCACAATTAATGTATAGGCGTGCATTTAGATATCATTCAGAGGTTGGTCAGTCGGTCTATGCCGCTGGTACGGGGATTAACTTGCTCAACACTCAAATATTTTTGGGAGATTGGCAAAGCTTTACAAGGTATAAAAGCTCCGTAGCGCTGGAAATTAAGGCGAGCAATCAGCCTGTATTTAATGCGTTTTTCATGTGGCAGCAATTACTGTTCGACTTTGTACAACACGGCACTCAACCTTCTAGCGAAACATTAAGTCAATTAATTGATTCTATACCATTGTTGCTAAAGAGTGAATTGGGGCCATCTTTAGAATTATATACAAAGCTGTACAAAAGCCAGCAGCTTCAACAAGCGTTACAAGAACAGCTTAAGAAAACACCAAATATCAAAGATATAGAAAATCCAACAGGGGTGAGAGTAGAGCTGAGTAAATGGTGTTCCCATAATTCAGTAGCGAAAAAGTATTTTTCAGATTATTAAATTTATTTGTATTTGGTTAAATAAAAGTCAATACTTTAGTTTCCGTATCAGGAAAACTTGTAAAGGAAACTATAATGAAGTTAATAAAGTCAATGTTGGCGGTTTCTTCGCTGACCATTCCTATGCTTTCACAGGCTGCAATTCCGTATCAAAATGAAGCGTATCAGTTCACTCAGCCTAACGGTGAAGTGCTCTCGGTATATTTGAACGGTAATACATATTATGCTGAACAAAAAACAAAGTCAGGCGCGTTATTGGTGTTTGATACAAAGCTGAAAGGGATGGCTTATGCGAAAGTAAGTGGTGATGGTACCCACCTTGTGTCAACAGGTGAGCTTGCTTCAGAGCTAAACGCCATACACGCAAATACCGTCAGCTCTGCTTTGATCAAGCAGCAAGGCCTGTCAAAGCAAGCGATCCAATCCCTTGTTTTACAAAAACAGCAAGAATTGATGCCCACCATAGAAAGTCCACTAATGACACGTACGCAGACAAGTTCGGTGAATACGCAAATTAGCGGTGAAGTAAAGGGGCTGACGATAATTATCGACTTCCCAGATGAGCGCGGCACAATTACCAAATCTCAAGTAGAGCGCTTTTTAAATGACAGGACTTATACCGAGTTTGGTAATGCGCAGTCTGTCAGAGGCTACTTTTTAGAGGTCTCAGGTGAGAAACTAGATTATACAAATACGGTGACGGCATATTACACGGCTAAGAAAAACAAAGCGTACTATGCGGATTCGAGTTTAAGTTCTACTGTGCGCTCTCAAGAGCTTATAAAAGAAGCACTGGATTGGCTTGAGTATCAACAGGGCTTTAACTTTTCAGCACTCACAACAAATAGCAGCGGTCAAATTCGTGGTCTTAACATATTCTACGCGGGTAACTCAGATAGCGCTTGGTCTAAGGGCTTGTGGCCGCACATGGCTAGATTGAGCCCAAGGTTTTGTGCTGATGGCGTATGTACTGACCGATATCAGATCACTGATATGCGCGCGAGTTTATCTATCGGTACTTTTGTTCATGAGTCGGGACACTTGATAACAAACTGGCCTGATTTGTATGACTATGATGGCAGCTCAGAAGGATCTGTTGCAAGTTATGGCGTTATGGGTTTTGGTGCGATTGGTACAACCAACAAATATCGACCCACGCCGCCTGTTGCACATTTTAGAGCGATCGCTGGTTGGGATACGGTTATTGAACTTAACCCCGCGGTTAATTCAAATGCACCTACCGGCCGATTGAGTCATACATCCGGTACTCATACATCATACAAATGGTCAAACCCAAGCAATAGTAACGAAGCCTTTTACATTGAGACGATTCATAAATCTGGACAAAACTCAGAGCAGCCAGGCCAAGGCTTAGCGATTTGGCACGTTGATAGCCGAGGCAATAACTCAAATGAGTGGTACCCCTATATTCAAATGGAACATGCTGATGGCAATCGCGATCCAGAAAATGATCGTAACCGCGGAGATAGCACAGATCTATACGGTGTAAACGGGGAGTTTAGCAGTGTGTTACCGAATACACTGTCTTCTCGAGGTACTAATGCACTTTGGTGGAATGGCAGTGATTCTGGTTTATCGGTTTCTGGCATTTCAGACCCTGCCAAAACGATATATTTTGACCTTGATTCCTCCGTAGTTGAACCACCAAAAGGTGATGTGTATAAAGGGACGTTGTCAAGCAGCGCGCAGAAAATTGAGCCTAACGGTAGCTGGTTTCAGTATACCGGTGGTCAGCTCAAATTAGATCTCACTGGCCCAAGTTCAGCCGATTTTGATCTAAAACTTGAACGCTGGCAAGGAGGTGCTTGGCAGCAAGTCGCTATTTCTGAGACTCCAACATCTGTAGAGTCGATTTCATATAGCGCAACAAGTGGCTACTATCGCATCGTAGTTTATTCATATTCTGGTGCTGGTGATTACACTTTAGTTGTGAACAAGTAACCAGACAGAAAGCTCACAATCAAATAGTGGACCTTGATAACGCAGTATTTGGTCCACTTTTAGCGTTACATTGATATTCAGTAACCGATTTGCGTTGTTGAAAATTCCCATCTTATTTTTCTCCCTCGTACATAAAGTTTGCACTTTTTGTTATTACAACGTTTAGGTAAAAGTTTACACCCAATTTACTGCATTGATATTAAACGAATTACCAAGGTTAAAATTTAGTAAATTATTTGTTTGATATAAAAGTGAAAATCATTATCATTATTACCTGTATAGGGTACTTTTGGTATGTTAAGTGACGCTTATACGTTTAATGATTAAGGAGTAATTATGTCTCGTAGATTTTTATTGACTGGCGCGACTGGAGTCGTGGGGCTCTCGATGATAGAGCTTTTATCACCCAATGATGAGATTGTTATTCTAGTTAATCAACGATCTTTCAAAGAGTTACCAGTTGGAGTGAGTCGTCAAATTCAAGGCGATATTCGTAAAGAAAAGTTTGGGTTAAGCACAGGTCAAATAGAAGAGTTAAAGGACATTCAGTGCATTGTACACAGTGCTGCACTGACGGACTTTACCGCTGACCCGCAAGTACTTGCAGAGATTAATGTAGCTGGTTTAAAGCACGCCATTAATTTATCTGAGCAGCTCAATGTGCCGTTAATTCATATCAGCACAGCATTTGTGAAAGGGCGTAACGGCCATGATTTTAACAATTATGAGCAGAGTAAACGCGAAGCCGAAGCGTGTCTTAGTGACAACGTAACGGTGATCCGCCCTTCGGTTATTATCGGTGATAGTGTCGCTGGATTAATGCCGAAAAAGCAAGGGATCCACAATATGCTAAAACTGGCAACGAAAGAAGTAATACCAATTGTACCTGGAGACGCCAATACCCTTGTGGATGTAATTCCACGAGATATTGTCGCAAAATGCATTTTAACTGTCGTGGATAAGAACCTAAAAGGCGAGTTTTGGTTAACTGCTGGGGGGTTGGCAAAAACACTAGGTGACTTATTAACATTAGGCGAAGATGAGGAGTTGCAATCCCTTTATCAAATAGGCTTTAAAGCGCCCAAATTAATGAGCCCAACGACCTTTGAAAGGCTTGTTAAGCCAGTCTTTATGCCTGCGTTACCCAAACGTTTTAAACGCATGTTTGAAGAAACTTCTATTTATCTTAAATACCTTGATATGTCAGAAGGTTTTCAATCAGACATTAGCACCTTAGCTGAAGTAGCAGGTGAAAGTTACCATTATGATATTCGCCATACTTTAGCGAAAAATCTGGTTGCTTATGACCATCAACACCCGCTAATTGCAACGCTTGATGGAGAGAGTTAACGTGCGAGCAGAAACGTTGGAAGTACTAAAAGCGCATAGCAATCGGTCTAAGGCAAGGCTTTCTAGCTTAATGAACTTGCCAATTGAGCACAGTGCAAAAGGCGCTGAAATTATTGACGAAAACGGTCAAGCCTATTTAGATTTTGGCGGTTTTGGGGTATTCATTTTGGGTCACCGCCACCCCAGAGTTGTGGCGGCTGTGAAGGCACAAGTTGATTGTATGCCTATGAGTTCACGCACTTTGGTCAATCCTGTACTTGCCAGTGCAAGTAAAAAACTCGTGGATATTTGCCCTAAAACGCTAGAGTATGCCTTTTTTACCAATTCAGGGGCTGAGTCAACGGAGCTTGCTTTGAAATTGGCCCGAGCAAACGGCTGTGAACATATCATCGCGGTGACAGGCAGTTATCACGGTAAGTCTTTGGGCGCTTTGTCTGTGACGCATCGAGATGAATTTAGAGCCCCATTTATGCCGCTTTTTAGCAATGTTGAATTTGTCGAAAGAGATAATTTAAGTGCACTTGAAGCAGCCTTTAAAAAATGTGGTGGTAAAGTGGCTTTCATCGCGGAGCCCGTGCAAGGAGAAGGGGGTGTTTACACTCTCGGTTATGAATTTTTGCATAAAGCCAAGTCACTTTGCACGCAATCGAAAGGGATATTTATTTGTGATGAGATCCAATCTGGACTAGCTCGAACAGGTTCGATGTGGGCGATAGATAAGTTTGCTATAACACCAGATGTAATGTTAGTCGGGAAAGGCTTAAGTGGTGGTGTAGTGCCTTGTGCTGCTGTTGTTGCCACCGAAGCTGCTTTTGCACCGCTAAATCAAGACTTTATGCTGCACTCTAGCACATTTGGCGGTTCACCCATCGCCCTCGCTGCGGCCGAAGCCACCATTGATGTACTTGTAAATGAACAAGTCGCAGCGCGCGCTAAGGTGTTGGGTGATCAGATTGCAGCTCGGTTAAATCAAATTGTCACCACATATAACCAATCACACCAAGATCAAATCATTATTCGCGCAGAAGGGCTATTAATTGGAATTGATGTTCAAACACCATCTAGAGCTGGTCAACTGACATTGTCACTGCTGAGTCAGCACGTTTTAACCAGCCACTCTCTTAGCAACGCATCAACAGTTAGGTTGACGCCGTGTGCATTTTTATCTGAACAACAGTTAGTTCATTTATATGACGCATTTGCAAACGCCCTGAACAAAATTTAAGGAAATACCATGAGACAAGTTATCTACACACAAACAGTTGCAGCCCCTGCACAAATCGCTTTTGACAAGATCGCGGACTTTAAATCGTTTGAAAGCCATTGCCAAGCGGTTATTTCTGTTGATGTAAAAGAAATTTCACCGAACGAATCTGAGTCTGCTTGGCTTGTACATTTTCATGATGGCAAGATGTCTTGGACCGAGCGAGACATTTTTGATGTAAAAAACCTCACCATAGATTTTACCCAAACAGATGGAGATGCAGACGTATTCGAGGGACGCTGGACGATTGAAGCGGTGAATGAATCTGAGTCTAAGGTGTCTTTTGATGCACGTTTTTGTATGGGGATCCCGACACTCGCAGATATTTTAGAGCCCATCGCAGAGTCAGCAATAAAACAGAATGTTGAGCAAATGTTGAGTGAGCTTTTTGCGACAAATGATAAGGCGGTGGCATGAGTATTCATCAGCAAGCGCAGCAGTTTTTACAAGATACTTTGCCCGCCTTAGCTGTTTACTTGCAAGAAACACCTTTTGAGGTTTTGGAGGGAAAGCAAAGTGACGCCATCGAAGTGTTTCGTGAATCTGGTGGCATCGCAACTCTTGTGAAAGAAAAGTATGGCGGCAAAGGATTAACAGCATGGGAGGGGGTGCTGCTGCAATTGGCAATAGGGGGGGCATCTCCATCACTTGCCATTGCAGCTGGGATGCATCAGTTTTCAATCGCGACTTTGCAAGAAATGGCCAAAGTTGGCAATGGATTGGAGTCTTTGATGCTTGAGGGAATTTCTCGCTCTAGCTTGTTGGTTTCTTCTGCGTTCAGCGAAGGTCAAATTTCTAAGAGTATTTTGAAAAGCCAAATCAAGGCGAAAGAAGTAGACAAGGGTTACGTTATATCTGGTGTAAAAAAACCATGTAGCTTGGCGTATTGCATGGATTTGTTAACTGCCAGTGTTCAGGTGGAGCCTAAGCAAGGAGAGCCCTATTTTGCAGTAGCTATGATCCACAAAGCCACTGAAGGTATCTCCGTTGAAAAGTTCTGGCAAGCTCCCTTTTTGCAAGCGAGCCAAAGTGAAGCAGTCATACTCGACAATGTATTTGTGCCGCACTCAATGATAGTCAATGTAGATGAGAAGTCAGCTTACCAATCACATATCGCCGGCTTCGTGTGGTTTGAATTGATCACCTGCGCATCTTATCTTGGCATGGTTTACGGCTTGGTGGCTCGCGCTTGTGAGCAGGGTCGTTTGAGAGGGGATGACAAAGCACGTGCGTATATCAAGTTAGAAGCAAGCGCATTATCACTTAAGGCGGTTTCAGGAGAGATGGATAATCAAACTCAGGATACGTTAGCGCAGATTTTGGCGGTACGTTATCAGCTACAAGATGTACTCGCACATGTCACCCAGAATACATTAAGTTTAGTAGGTGGCATTAATTACATCAATGAAGGCTACTTTGGCACTATTGCTCAGATTGTGCACGCTTTTAATTTTCATCCACCGGCTAAGCAAGCGATGTACACCCCCTTAAACCAGTACTTTAGTGGTAAAAAATTGGAGATGGTGTAATGCGTTTAGCGCTTTGCAATATCGAAAACATGGCAACTCAGCCGGCTATTTTACAGGTTATTGAAAATCATAAAGATGCGATTTCTCTGGTGATAACAAGTGATCCGTACTCGTCGAAAAATGGTGGTTTTTTAAGTCAAGCGTACCAAAACATCCTTAATCGTGGTTATCGATTTACCGAATACCTATTTGTGAAAATGGTGTTCTTAAATGTGTTTAGGCCTCTACTCAAGCTGTTTGGAGTGCAAGTATTGCCGAGTATTAAGCAGCGCTGTGACGAGCTTGGAATTAGCCATATTCATGTAAAAGACGTTAATGGAAGTGAGGTTGTTGAGCTGCTTAAAAGTAAAAAAATTGACTTACTGACGATTTATTACTTTGACCAGATATTACAACCAGAAGTAATAGCGGCACCTAGTAAAGGGGTTGTGAACTTTCATCCTGCATTTTTACCAAGCTGTCGAGGCTTATTTCCTATCATGTTCAGTTATTTGTATAACGAACAAAAATACGGCATATCAGCGCATTGGATAGAAAACACCGAGATCGATGCTGGGCCAATCATAGAGCAGCAGAAAATTGAATTATCAAATGCCTGTTGCTTGTTAGATATAGATAGGCAGGTGAGCAATTTCTTGCCGACGTTATACGGGAGCGTGATAAATAAAATAGCTTGTGGCGAGGGTGTTGCTACGGCACAAAATCATCAAGGGAGCTACTATTCCTATCCAAACAAATTACACTTAAAAACACTGAGTAAATCACTAAAAATGGTTAATTGGTGGTGGGCAGTTGGGGCTACATCAAAGTGTTCTCGAGATGACCTTCCGAGTAGCCAGATTGAAAAGTGAAATAATTTTAAGTCTTATTTATAGATATTTGTAGTATCTAAATTGCACGGAGTTACAATGAAAACTAGGGTATTTATTCTAGGCTGAAATTACTTCCCAACGAGAAGTGGGCTGAAAAGCTCAGCCCACTTTATTCATGTAAATACCATATTTGGAAAGTTGTTAAAATGAGATAAGGCCAAATACAAACTTTTGGCTGGTTACAGAAGTATAAAGGGTAAAGAAGATCGCAAGGAAATTGTATGAAAGTGTTTTTGAGTTTGATACTGCTAGTTAACTCATTGTGGGTGTTGGCACAGGTGAGCGGTGATACCCAAAGTAAGGGGTTGCCTGTTGCTGCATACAGCTTACAACAGGCCGAAGGCTTTTTTCAAACAAGACAAGTAACCGGACAAGTTGTTAAACGCCAAGAGGCGGAAATAGGCTTTGAGTTTAATGGGGTGATTGCTTCGTTTTATGTTGATCAGGGTGACACTATCAAACGTGGTCAAGTTTTGGCGAAGCAAGATACTCAGTTACTCGAAATAGAAAAGCTAGAATTACTGGCTAACCTAGACAAAGTTAAAGCACAGTTAACCCTTGCGGAGCAAGATAGTGAAAGGTTACTCAAACTGAGTAAATCTAACTACTCGGCTCAGCAGCAGCTAGATCAAAACAGGTCTCAAATCTCGGTTTTAAAGGCTGAGCAGCAAGTTTTAAACGTCAAACTCAAAGGCATGGATGTACGCTTGGATAAAGCCCAATTAAAGGCTCCATTTGATGGTGTGATAGCTTCGAGGGAGATCGCAGTGGGTGAAATAGTGGGGCCTAGTCAAATCGCTATTCGAGTCTTGGAGCAAGGAAATTCTGAAGTAAGAATTGGTGTACCACAGGGTTTACTAGCTAATATTCAAGAAGTTATGCCGGTAAATATAGGTGGCCGTTTTTATAAGGCCATTAAACGTTCCGGTGGGACTAATTTAGATCCTGTTTCAAGAACACTGCAATTGCGATTTTCACTGCCACATGAGGCGCAAGTTTATTCAGGTCAAATGGCGTCAATGACCATTTCAAAAAGGCAAGACAAAGCGGGTTATTGGATCCCCATGAGTGCGTTAACTAATGGTACTCGTGGGACTTGGCAAGTATATCAAATCGTATCAGAGCACCTCAAACCAACCACAGTAGAACTGTTACATAGTGATGGTCAATATGCGTATATCGATGGTGATTTGCAAAGTGGTGTGTCTATCTTAGCCAATGGCACTCACAAGGTAGCTGCAGATATAAAAGTAGATATCGTGCAATCAGTGGCAACCCGAGGTGAGCAAAGATGATCTCATATTTACTTAACAACGCTAGGTTTCAAGCGCTGCTTGTGGCTTTGTTGTTGGTATCTGGGTTTGCCGCATTAAACAGTCTGCCAAGAACTGAAGATCCACGAATTAATAATCGCTTTGCGTTTGTGACCACATATTTACCCGGCGCATCTGCTGCGCGTGTCGAGGCGCAAGTTACAGAAAAAATAGAGCAAAAATTAAAGCAGCAGTCGGAAATTAAAACCCTTGTTGCAATGTCTCGCTCTGGAATTTCAGTACTCAGTATTGAACTAGGTGACGATGTCACCAATAGTTTACCAGTGTGGTCAAGGTTACGAGATTTATTAGATGATGTGCAGATTGAGTTACCTCAAGAAGCCTCTTCGCCACTTTTGGAAGATGACAGGGGTTATGCTTACACCAAAATAGTGGCCTTAACTATCGAGCAAGACAATAACAGCTCCCTTTCGCTTCAGCAGGCCAAACAAGTGGCTGTTAATCGCTATACTAAAGAGCTACGTAACCGCTTGCGAAACCAAAGTGGTGTTGAAGTCGTCCATTTATTTGGTGTGGCGGACGAAGAAATCAGGATAACGCTAGACCCCGCAAAGTTAAAATTGGCGGGGCTTTCTTTTGAACAAGTCGCACAAGCCGTAAAAAATGCAGATGCGAAAGTTGCTGCCGGTATGTTGAGCAATCAACAAACTCAAATGCAAGTTGAACTGAGCGGTGAGTTTACATCAATTCAGCGGATCTCTGCGATTCCAATTCAAAGTGATGCAAACTTTGGTCAAGTACTCCTGCGCGATATCGCGACGATAGAGCGCACTTTAGCGGATCCCCAACCTGAGATAGCGTGGATAGACGGTATGCCTGGTGCATATTTGGGTATTAGGATGCTGCCAGATGTGCGTATAGATAAGTTTTCGAACGACATTGACAAGGTGCTCGCACAATTTAAACAAACGCTGCCTAGTAACATTCAGCTGCATAGCTTATTTGACCAAAAAGGATATACAGAAGAGAGGTTGGGCGGGTTACTAAACAACATATTAGTTGGTTTTGGGCTCATACTGGCCGTTTTGTTTTTGACCTTAGGGCTGCGTGCAGCACTTATTGTTGGCTTGGCACTGCCACTTACCGTGATGTTTACGTTAGCGTGCATGAATATTTATGGATTACCAATCCATCAAATATCTGTTACTGGACTTGTGGTTGCGCTGGGGATTATGGTGGATAACGCCATTGTAATTACTGATGCTGTGCAAAGGTTTCGACAGAAAGGTATGAATGCGTTGCAGGCAGTGGCAAAAGCAGTTAACCACTTTTGGATGCCGTTACTTAGCTCTACCTTGACGACTATTTTAGCCTTTATGCCAATAGTGTTAATGCCTGGCCCGTCTGGCGAGTTTGTGGGTGGAATAGCGCTAAGTGTAATTTTCGCCTTGATTGGCTCTTATTTGATTTCACACACTTTAATAGCGGTGTTTGCAGGCAAATATGTATTGGTCGACGATAGTAAATATAACGGGTTAGTAGCCCAAGGGCTTTCTATTGCAAAACTGAGTTTGTGGTTTGAAAAGATTTTAAAGCGCTCTTTAAAAAAACCTCTGTTGACGATAGCAACCGTGATGATTTTACCTGTATTAGGCTTTATTTCAGCAGGGCAGCTAACAGAGCAATTTTTCCCACCGGCCGACAGAGATATGTTCCATATTGAAGTTCGCTTGTCAGATAACGTTAGTATTCAAGCTACCAAAACATTAGTTGAAAAAATGGACAAACATATTCTCAAGCATGAGGGTATTGAAAGACTTGATTGGATGGTGGGGCGCAATATTCCTATTTTTTACTACAACTTATTACAACGCGACAAAGGTGCTCGAAACTATGCTCAGGCAATGGTTAAGGTAACAAACTTTGAGCGCGCCAATGAACTGATTAAAACCTTGCAGTATGAACTAGACAGAGCGTTTCCTGAGGCACAAACATTAGTTAGAAAGTTAGAGCAGGGGCCGCCATTCAACGCGCCCATTGAAATCCGTATTTTTGGACCTGAACTTGATAAGCTGGCAGAGATAGGGCAGCAAGTAAAGCAAACAGTGATCGCGCATCAAGATGTAACTCACACCAGAACGACGTTGCAATCCGGCGCAGCTAAGGTAGAAGTGCTTGCATTAGAATCCCAGTTAACTCACGCAGGGGCTCAAGCGCAACGTGTTGCCGCACAACTGCAAGCGCAATCTCAGGGAGTCAGCGTAGCAAGTATATTGGAAGGTACCGAGACAGTACCTGTTAGAGTCAGGTTTGATGATCATTATCGCGCTGATTTGGATGGATTAGCAGATGTAGAAGTGATGGGAAGCCAGCCTTTGCTGCTTTCTGCTTTTGCAACCAGCAGAATAGTACCTGAACAAAGTACTATACACCGTCGAAACGGTGAACGCCTGAACGTAGTTGAAGCTTTTTTACGCACAGATGTACTGCCTGCTAAAGTACTCAAAGATATCCAGCAACAACTCGAACAGTCGAAACTCTCATTGCCGGTAGGTTATCGCTTAGAAATAGGGGGCGAGTCACAACAACGAGATCAAGCCGTAGGGAGTTTGCTTGGAAAGGTTGGGGTCATTTTTGTGCTGCTCATCACCGTATTAGTTCTAACATTCAATTCATTTACAACGACAGGCCTGATTTTGGTTACCGCTTTTCAATCAGCAATGCTTGGCATATTAAGCGTTTACATTGCGGGGCATCCATTTGGTTTTACCGTAATTATCGGCTTGCTTGGACTTATGGGGCTGGCGATAAACGCAGCAATCGTGATTTTATCTGAATTACGCGCTAATAACGTCAACACGACGGATGAGATTGTGATATCTGTAATGACTTGTGCAAGACATATTACTTCAACAACCATTACGACCGTTGGTGGATTCTTACCTTTGATTTTAGCTGGTGGGAGCTTTTGGCCACCATTTGCAATTGCAATTGCGGGAGGAACAGTGTTAACAACTGTGCTGTCTTTTTTCTTTGTGCCGAGTTGCTATTGGATGATGAAAAAGCACAAAAGTTGCTCAGCTCTTAATAAACTGACTAGTACAAATTAACCAGAATAAATATGCCGATAAAAAAGATTTATTTTATATTAGTGTTAATGAGATAATTGATGAATTAATTTTCTTTGCATATTTAAAAAGTAAACTTGCTCAAAATGAAGCGATTAAAGCTTTTATACTCTTCCAAGCAAGTAGAGCCACATGGAGGTGGCTTCTTTAAGAATACAATTGTAATTGGTGACTTTTAAAATATCTTAGAGAGTAGTTATTGATTTTAATATTGATAATTCAGTGTGAAAACAAGTGCCCCATACCACCAGCGATTTGGGGCACTCATTCCAGGGAGTTAAATCATATAATATTGAAGTTAATAAGGATTTGGACAGGTTCTTGCTTGAATATGTGTAAACCAAGGGCAACCTTGTTCAATGCGTGTAGGTGGAAACGCTGTAACACCGCCACCGACGTTTGGCGTTTGGAAAACAGGCAGTTGTTTACTCTGAACACAAAGAGACTTAATTGACTTTTTATTTATCTTTAATTTCATATTCACATCCTTATTTAACTTACTTAATAAACTTATCACAAATTTTAATTTTATCAATGAAATCTTTTATTAACTGTTACTATTAATGGCGACCGTCATTAACCTTCTAAAATTTTTACAGTCTAAATGGTTTGAATGAGGACAATTTGCAGCCTTTTGTAAACCTGTTTGTATGGCTTGAAGTTGCTTAATTTTAGTTTCTATTTCGTGGGACTTTGTTATTAACTTTTCTCTACTAATATTTACGCCTTCTTCGGTGAAAATGGAGGCAATTTCATCTAGTGTAAAACCAGCTAGTTGTCCGAGTGCAATAATAGACAATTGCTCTATTACATCGTTAGAGTAGTAACGCCGAATGCCATTGCGTCCTGCAGGTTGAATTAACCCTTTCGATTCATAGTAGCGTAAAGCTGAAGCGTTTATTCCAGTCATTTTTGTCACTTTTCCAATGTCGAGCATGTTACCTACCTGATTAATAGCCTGTCTTATATTTTTTACCTTGGCATATAAACAGAGCATTGTTAAGTCTGTGCGTAACTCAACTAAAAGCTTGACTTAAAGTCGGCTTTAAGTTGTAAGCTGCCTCTGAGTTTTTGTTATATAGGTTTAATTATGAAAGCATCATTTTGGTTTGATAAATGGCAGACACGTGATATCGTGAATCGCCCCGAATTCATCG
>NZ_AUXT01000187.1 GCF_001625595.1 Pseudoalteromonas luteoviolacea NCIMB 1942 | reverse complement strand
TGTCTGTACCCTCACTTTTCCAGGCCTTGTGGTACTGTTCAACTCACCAACGATATTCATAGTACCTAATAATTTCGAGTGCTTCTTCTTTGTTCGTGACAGGGTCGTTAGTGAGTAAATACCAGTATAAGCCTCTATCGGGATTATTCCGTTCTGCACACCCTACGTAATTTAACCTCACTGGGGCGAAGGTGATATCCAATGTGGCTGTGCGCGATTTTCGGCCTCCTTTTTGCGCTATTTCAATACATCGTTCCTGCGCCTTTTAATTCGCTGGCAAATGTATAGAGTTTATCTTCTCCCTCTTCAATATGACGACTTTGCATCGACCGTACAATGAATCGTTGCTGCTCATGTAGCTTGTATTGAAGGTATTCATAAATGTCAGCTTCACGCTCACATACGGAGATAACCTTAGATATTTGCGCTTGAAGCCGTTTTGCCATTGCTTGTGATTCGGACTCCCATTTATAGCTTTCTTTCTCTTTTAGGGGGGACTGGCATGTTGGTGTCGCTTTCCGCGCGTAGTAATGTCTCGACTCCATCTAGCTTGCTCAATCAGGCCGACTACTTGCTTAGCTTTAGGTGCGAACAACAACACACTGTGTGTGCATAACCCTCTGTTAGTATTGCTCTGCCCACTTGGTATGTTGGTTAATCATTATCTTCTTCGGTGTATGGTTTGAAGATCTGATCACACTAAGGAAGTTTAGTTCAAAAAAATCCCCGCTAATTTCTTAGCGAGGATTTGTATATAAGAGACTGTATATAAGAGACAGGCAAATTGCAGCCTTTTTACTTGATTAAAGTTTGTCTTTTAATTGATATAGCAACGCGTGGGCTTGTTTTGGTGTTAGCTCATCAGGGTCGATAGTCTCTAACAATAACTCTACCTCTGAAGGCTCACTATTTAAGATGAGACTTTGTTGCTGAGGAGCACTGCCAGCTGTACTTTCAACAACACTTTGGTGTTGTTCTAGTAGCGTGAGCTTTTGCTTTGCAAGTTTAATTACAGCTTTTGGCACACCAGCAAGGCCTGCTACTTGTAGGCCAAAGCTTTTACTCGCTGCACCATCTAGCACTGTGTGTTTAAAGGCAATCGTATCGTTATGCTCAACCGCGTCCAAATGCACGTTGACCAACCCTGTTTGTTGTTCTGCCAACTCTGTTAATTCGAAGTAATGTGTTGCAAACAGCGTTTTAGCAGAGATTTTGTTGGCGAGGTAATCAGCGGTAGCATAGGCCAATGAAAGACCATCATAAGTACTTGTGCCGCGGCCTATTTCATCCATTAGTACCAAAGATTGTTCTGTGGCGTTATTTAAAATAGTGGCTGTTTCGGTCATTTCCACCATAAAGGTTGAACGTCCGGAAGCTAAATCATCGCTGGCACCAATACGCGTAAATATTCTATCTATCTGACCAATTTGCGCACTGTTTGCCGGCACAAAACTACCAATATGTGCCATTAACACAATAAGCGCAGTTTGGCGCATGTAGGTTGATTTACCACCCATATTTGGGCCGGTAATTAGCAACATCTTACGTCCACTATTTAGGTGTACAGGGTTGGCAATAAATGGCTCACTGCTAACATGTTCCACAACAGGGTGGCGACCGGCTTCAATATGAATTTCATCTCCCGAGGTCAGTTCAGGTTTACAGTAGTCGAGAGCCTGTGCACGCTCAGCCAAGGTATTGAGTACGTCTAAATCAGCAAGTGCACTTGCCATAACTTGGAGCTGCTCGATATACGGAGCGATTAGCTCGAATAGCTGTTCATAGAGTTGCTTTTCTAGCGCCAATGCTTTTGATTGGCTGCCTAAGACCTTGTCTTCGTGCTCTTTCAACTCCGGAATGATATAGCGTTCATTATTTTTTAGCGTTTGACGGCGAATATACTCAGGTGGAGCTAAGTGAGAGTTGGCTTTGCTGATTTCGATATAGAAACCATGTACTTTGTTATAGCCAATCTTTAGTGTAGTGATCCCCGTTCTTTCGCGCTCACGCTCCTCTAATTGATCGAGTACATCTGTTGCGCCTTCACTTAGCGCTCGCCATTCGTCAAGCTCGCCCGAATAGCCTTTGGCAATAACGCCCCCATCTCTGATCAACACAGGTGGATTATCAATGATCGCGCGTTCTAGTAATTCTTGAAGGTGCGGTAATTCTGGTGATTGAGCTTTAATTTGCTGTATGCGCTCATCATCATTATCATTGAGTAAGTGATGAAGAGGCGGTAGTGCTTGTAATGCACTGCGTAAACGAGTGAGGTCTCGAGGTCTTGCATTACACAGAGCTAATCTTGCGACAACACGCTCAATATCTCCAATTTGACGTAGGGCATCATAGACATCCATGCCAAGCTGCAGGTTTAAGATACTTGATATGGCATTAAGACGCGCGTTCAGCTCTTGTCTGTCTCTAACAGGGGTATGAATGCGCCGCTTTAACAGACGTGAACCCATTGGAGTGGCTGTTTTATCCAAGACCTGAGCCAAGGTATTATCTATGGAGCCAGACAGGTTCATTGTTAGCTCTAGATTTTTACGTGTCGCGGCATCTAGGATCACTGCGTGTTCATTTTTTTCAAGAGTAATGGACCTGATATGAGGTAACGCAGTGCGCTGAGTGTCTTTAACATATTGCATCACACAGCCTGCTGCAATCAAACCCGCGCTGGCATTTTCTACCCCAAAACCGATAAGATCTTTGGTTTCAAATTGCTGACACAGTAAATGCTTAGCGGTATCTAAATCGAATTCCCAATCTGGGCGTCTGCGACTGCCTTTGATTTGTTCCAACACTATTAGGTTTTGAAAAGACTCTGGATAAAGTAATTCGGCTGGTTGCAGCCTTTGCAATGTCGATGTAAGTGCTTCATCCGTTGCCAGCTCAACGATGTTGAAATGCCCGGAATTAATATCAAGATAAGCCACACCATATTTGGTTTTATCTTGCCAAACAGCTGCAAGTAAATTGTCTTGTCGCTCTTGTAGCAATGCCTCATCAGTGACCGTACCTGGCGTCACAATACGCACAACCTTGCGCTCAACCGGTCCTTTGCTCGTAGCCGGGTCGCCGACTTGCTCACATATCGCAACAGATTCGCCCATTTGCACCAAACGAGCAAGGTAGTTTTCTACGGCATGATAAGGCACTCCAGCCATTGGAATAGGGTTACCTCCCGCTTTACCACGATGGGTTTGCGATATGTCTAGCAATTGCGCGGCACGGATGGCATCGTCAAAAAATAACTCGTAGAAGTCACCCATACGGTAGAATAGCAGAATATCCTGATGTTGGGCTTTGATCCTAAGATACTGCTGCATCATAGGTGTTTGTTGCTTTATAGTATGTTCAGAATAAAGATCTAATGACATGCTTCTACCTAAGGTTTTTTGTATGGAAATACACACTAAGATCGCCGCATTGGCGGCACAATTGGGCACTATTCTAACGAATAAAAGCTTCACGATCACTACTGCCGAGTCGTGTACTGGGGGAGGAGTTAGTTATGCACTAACAGATACCCCTGGTAGCTCAGCTTATATTGACCGATGTTTTGTCACTTACAGTAATGATGCCAAGCAAGCTTTATTAAACGTGCGCGAACAAACGCTCATAGAGTTTGGTGCAGTAAGTGAGCAAACTGTAATTGAAATGGCCAATGGGGCCAGAGTACAAGCTCAGGCAGATGTTGCGATTTCAGTCTCTGGAATAGCAGGCCCCTCAGGTGGTACTGAATTAAAACCTGTAGGTACTGTATGGTTTGCCGTGGATATACAGCAACAAACCTATACTTTTATGCAGGTGTTTTCTGGAGAACGTGCAGAGGTTAGATTGCAAGCTATTGAATTTATATTGGAAAAAATAATTTCTTTAATAAATCAGTAAAAGACTCTTGATACTGTAATTCTATACAGTATACTTGTCGGCAACACGCTAGATTGGAGAAACAGATGAACGATAACAAACAAAAAGCATTAGATGCTGCATTGTCGCAAATTGAGCGTCAATTCGGTAAAGGATCAATTATGAAGTTAGGCGATAGCCAAGCTTTAGACATAGAATCAGTATCTACCGGTTCTCTAGGATTGGATATTGCTTTGGGTATCGGAGGTCTGCCAACTGGTCGTATTGTAGAAATTTATGGCCCTGAATCATCAGGTAAAACAACGCTAACACTGCAAACTATTGCACAAGCGCAAAAAATGGGTAAAACGTGTGCATTCGTTGATGCGGAACACGCACTTGATCCAGTATACGCTGAAAAGTTAGGTGTAAATGTAGATGACCTACTAGTCTCTCAGCCTGATACTGGTGAGCAAGCACTTGAAATTTGTGACATGCTGGTTCGCTCTGGCGCTGTTGATGTAATTGTAGTTGACTCTGTAGCTGCCCTGACACCTAAAGCCGAAATTGAAGGAGATATGGGGGATTCTCATGTTGGTCTTCAGGCACGTTTGATGTCACAAGCGTTACGTAAACTAACAGGTAACATTAAGCGTTCAAATACGCTTTGTATCTTCATTAACCAAATTCGTATGAAGATTGGTGTGATGTTCGGTAACCCTGAAACAACTACTGGTGGTAACGCACTTAAGTTTTACTCATCTGTACGATTAGACATTCGTCGTATCGGTTCTGTAAAAGAAGGTGATGAGGTTGTCGGTAACGAAACCCGTGTGAAAGTTGTTAAAAACAAAGTAGCCCCACCGTTTAAGCAAGCTGAATTTATCATTATGTATGGTGAGGGTTCTTCTAAGCAGGGTGAGCTTATTGACCTTGGTGTGAAACACAAGTTAGTTGATAAGGCCGGTGCTTGGTTTAGCTACAATGGCAATAAAATTGGCCAAGGTAAAGCTAACTCAATTAAGTTCTTAAAGGAAAATGTAGCAATTGCTGACGAAATCGAAGGCAAGCTGCGTGAGATGTTACTTCTTCAAGCAACAATTAAAGATGAAGAAGGTGAGGGCAAAGGTCTAGCAGACGTAGAAGATCAGCTATAAATCTCCAAAACTAGCGCATCTTCAATAGAAAAGCCGCTTATGTTTAAGCGGTTTTTTGTATTTGTTGAATGTGTAAAGAGTTGCACGCGCAAGAGAGTGTGATGTATTCGACAAAAAGTGAACAGCAACACCTTATTTCTCGCTCGGTAGTCGTAAAGCCCTATTTCACAGTATTCTACCTTCACGTTTTGAAGCGTGTCTTAATCCCAAGTTATCAATAAATTTTCTGTAAAATACTCTATTTCTGTGTAGAATTAAGACGCATACGACAATATTTTTACATATAGAAAAATTAAAGAAGTTAACACTACAATGTTTCATATCGCACTACATGAACCTCGCTTACCACAGAATACTGGTAATTTAATCAGGCTAGTTAGTAACAATGGATGTCACTTACACCTAATAGAGCCCTTGGGTTTTGACTTGGATGAAAAGAAATTGCGCAGAGCGTCACTTGATTATCGTGATATGGCTAAAGTAACGGTTCATCCCGACTACGAATCATTTCTAAAGGCGATGGGAGACAGGCGTATTTTTGCTTTGACGACCAAGGGAAGTCGCCCGCACCATGAGCCTGAATATCAGGAAGGTGATGTCTTGTTGTTTGGCTCAGAGACTTCAGGGCTACCTGATGAAATTCGTAACTCTTTTCCAGCTGAGCAGCGTATTCGTATTCCAATGCTACCCGATGCGCGTAGCATGAATTTATCTAATGCCGTTGCTATAGTGAGTTATGAAGCATGGCGCCAAGTTGGCTTTTTGGGCGGGAAATAACGTTTCACGCTTTAACTCTACGTCAAGTTAAAGCGTGTCTGTCGCTAGAATTCTAGAGCTAACTAAAATGTGTAGTGCGTGTT
Organism: Pseudoalteromonas luteoviolacea NCIMB 1942; assembly: GCF_001625595.1. GTDB lineage: Bacteria > Pseudomonadota > Gammaproteobacteria > Enterobacterales > Alteromonadaceae > Pseudoalteromonas > Pseudoalteromonas luteoviolacea_A. The sequence goes on along the minus strand of NZ_AUXT01000187.1, from coordinate 20,630 downwards.
GAAAAACAGTTTTAGCGCCACATATTATTTTTAGTTAATAACTAAGTACGCGATTTAAGTATTCTGACGCATCCAAGAAATATTTTTATTCAATAGATAACAGCTTTTCATTCATCCACTCTTCTTCATCTGCACATATTAATAATGAGTTTGACCTAGGACAATAAGCGGCTTTAGTGTGGAGGTTTTGGCATTGACAGAGTTGTTCATTCATCATACTTTTGTCGATTTAGTAGAAACTAAAAATAACCTAATAGACAGTAAAATAAGGAGTTGTTATGAAAACATTGTCTATCTTCGCTCACTTTTATCCACACTGATAATAAGCGGTTAAGCACCTGCGACAGACGACACAATTACAAAGCAGAAACAACCAAGCAGAATGTTAGTTCTGCAAGGGACTATCAAGTGAGTTGTTCTCTGTTTTAAATATGGATTTAAGAGATATTCCTTACAGACAAAGCAGGCACAATCTCTGGCATTAGCTATGTATCTGCAAGCTTTTCAGATTCTGAAACTGAGACCTTAGAGTTATGTTTTTACCGTGCTTACAGTTCAAACCCATTCATGTGCAAGGAGATTGTGCCAAACTCTTCCGGTATGGTTACCGCTTTTAACAGCCAATGGTTCAGAGCGGGTGTTCAGCATCTATTTTTCATAGGGTTGAAGCGACAGGCAGCTTCCATTACTTAAAACCATATAGAGAAGAGAACGTAACTTTCTACTATACCGCCAACTAGTCAGTGTTTGCCCCTTTATGTCAATATAGTGGCAATTTATCATGCTTAGAAGAGATAGATAATATGTATATATCAAGTACTAAGTGGAGTTCAAGTACGGGTGTCATGACAAAAAACTATCAGCAAACTCAGTCACCAATCAGTCAATATAAATCAAGCACTACAAATGTCTCATTTTCATCTTTGGCATTGAAGTTAAAAGATGCTCAACGTTTGATAAACAATGCACGGTGAACCAGCAGCCATCAGCCTAGAATGGACAAAAAGGGTTGAAAAGTGCTCAGTTTAATAAACAGGAAATGGCCGCAGCAAGGTGGGAGTTTCAGCAATTGTCTAAAGCTCAATTAGAGACGATTGCTTTAGACCCAGGTGGTACATTTCTGATGTGGAGAAAGTCGCTGCATATGAACAATGGCATGTATTAGATCAAATAGCGTTGTCTAACTTGCAGCGAGGTAGCTTAGAGCATAAAAACCCACTTGATGCGATAGTGTCATTTGAAAAGGCATTACATGCCCATACTTAATCTTTCTCGATACTTGGCAAAGCGATGATCTTTGAGCAATATGTCTCAAATGCGCAATCCAAATTTGAAACCGCTATCAATGAACAGGGCAAAGCGCCACATAAAGCCACAAGTCAGTCTGAACACTATTACACGATGACGGTGAAAGAAATTTTTGCAGGTAATGAACCTAATGTAATTAGTGGTGTTGATGGTATATCTCGCTCCAACGCTTCTAAAAGTCTACTTGAGTTTTTAACTCGAAAGGGACGTTTATTATTGGCAGGCATGTATGAGTATGCAGATCAAAGTGACATTGACTTTAAGTATATTCAAAGTCTTGCGAGTGTTCTCGGTGACTATAGAAAGCACAATGATGGCAAGTTGATAAACAATTTTAACAATGGTCATTTCGATGAGCATGGGCATCAACTTCGTGTCGGCTTTACAGAAAAAAATCAAGCAACGATAGATAGTTTGCTCAGCGGGAATGCACTCTCTTCTTCAAATTTAGATCAGAGATTTGTCTCATTCATACGGACTCTGGCCTAGGGGCACTTTCCCACGTAGGGAGTTACCAGTTTTTACAGCATATAGTGGAAGAGACCGCTGGCGTACAAACTAGCATATCAGCCGGGAGCTTTGGGTTATTTAAGGACTTTGCAGGCACAGACGAACGATATGTGATGAGTATTTCTGAAGAAGCAATCACCAAGCCTGAACCTGATGTAGTATGTAAAAATGGACAGTGTGAAGTCACGGAAAAGTGACGCCAGAATGGGGTTACATTAGCACAGGATGAGAAAACGTTTAGCCCTGCACTAGATCTTAAATCTGAGTCAATAGAATCATTGGTACAGCCGCTTAAAAGTACTGAAAAGCAACACAGCATTTGGTACCAGTGGTTGGCTGATGATTAAAATGTGAGTTTTTAAAAGCCGTTCTATCAGATTGTTTTGGCAATGTGGATGCGTGCAGGCCATCAATCTGATTTGAGGTGATAACCCCCCTAAACAAGAATAAATGAATTTGGCGATTCATATTTCGTCATTATAAGTCATAGCCTAATTAAATCGGGCGTTTGCTCCCAATGATGAGCTGTTTATAAAAACCATTGAAATGTAAATCTATGGTATTCATGCAATTAGAGTTGATATGGCATATCAAGTCAAGGTGCTTATCAAGGTGGCTAAAAATAAGCTTTTGTAATCTATTATTTCTATTTTACTCCGTATCTGGAGTATGATGAGAGAGTTGAACGCGTGCAACAAGGGGGAGTAACTTTGACGCGTAATTATGATTATCTAGTTCGTTTTTCGAGCATTTTTACTATCGTGATGGCTGGAATAATGATACTTGCCAAAGCATCGGCTTGGCTATCATCTGGTAGTGCTTCAATGCTTGGCTCACTGACGGACTCTATGTTAGACGTGACTGCATCTCTAATGAGTTTTTTTGTTTTGAGTTATGCACTGCGTCCAGCAGATGATGATCACCGCTTTGGTCATGGTAAAGCCGAGGCATTAGCAGGTTTGGGGCAAGCGGCGTTTATCTCTGGCTCAGCATGTTTTTTGGCGTTTCATGGGGTTGAACGGTTGTTTAACCCTGTTGTGATTAACCATAGCATGATGGGCGTATGGGTGAGTTTATTCGCCATTTTCTGCACGTTATTAGTAGTGTTGGTTCAGCATCAAGTTGTTAAGCGTACGCAGTCTCTGGCGATAAAAGCCGATTCAATGCACTATAAAGGCGATATTTTATTGAATATCGCGGTATTGATCGCTTTGCTGTTAAGTCACTACGGTGTCAAGTGGGCGGATTCAGTATTTGCAATAGGTGTTGCTGGCTACTTGTTATATAACTGTTGGGACATTGCCAGAGAAAGTGCCGATCACCTAATGGATAAGGAGCTACCAGAAGAAGAAAAAGCACAGATTGTTGAGATTGCGACCTCTCATGAGTCTGTCTTCGGCGTACATAACTTACGAACGCGGCAAAGTGGTAAAGTAAAGTTTGTACAATTGCACTTGGAACTGGATGATAATATGCCACTTATGCGTGCCCATCAGGTTGCAGATGAAGTTGTCTCTCAAATACAAGCACATAGTAAAGGGGAAATTGATATTTTGGTCCATCAAGACCCAGTTTCACTGAGTGTGACAGAATCTGCGAAGTCATAAAACTGGGTCAATACAGCATTGCGAATAGGGTCTGATTCACACAGTAGTTCATGCTTTCCATTATATGTTTTCAAAGCACAACGCGGGTGTCGCTGTGCAAACAAGTGGTGTGCACAGGCTTTGACAATAGTATCTTGGTTTGCGCTGGCAATACTGACAGGGTGTTTTATGGTGTCTTTGCCCAGTTTTTTTGTCAGCGTCAGTGCGGCATTAAGCCAGCCAAAGCTAACACCTCCTAACTGTAGTTGTGGGTGTTGATCATAAAGTTTACGAAATAAATCATAGCGATACTCACATTGTGTGAGTTCGTTTTCAGTAAAAGGCTTTGTTTGGTAGCCTTGTTGACCAATTGCATAGTGTTTGTCTCGACCCAAAAAACAAGCTAATTTGGCAATGTTGCTCGCTAGCCAAAATGGATAGGGAGAGGTATTGATTTCAAGCATTGGTGCACACAAAAATGCCCCTTTTGCTGCCGAATTAGGAAACCGTGAAAGGTAGTCGCATACGATAGCTCCCCCCATCGAATGCGCCATAAATAACCAGTTTTGCGTAGCTGGATTGGCTAGCTTTTCGATCACTAGGTTTAATACCTGTGAAAACTGACTAAAGCATTGAATATGACCTATCTGTGGGTTTTCAACTAACCGTGAGGACATTCCTTGCCCAGGATGATCGTAAGTAAACACCCCAATATTATTTTGTGCTAATTCCCACAGCAATTCTCGGTATTTATGAGCGCACTCTACACGGCCATTGACGAGTACCACTGTATAACGAGGGGTTTGAGGCAAGTAATAAGTGTAAAAAATATCCCCAAAAGGCGAATTAAGAACGCCTTTGCTACAGTGTTGCCAATGTTGCTCTATGAGCGCTAAATTTTGAGGTAACTCGGTACTATTGCTGTAAATCATTCTGCTGTGTTAAAGGGATGCTCAAGGTTACATCCAGTCCTTGATTGTTCTTGAAGAGAATGTGGCCATGATGCACTTTTATCGCATGCTGCGCAATTGCTAGTCCAAGACCAAATCCACCTTTTTGGTTAACGTCAGGTGTCCTGGACTGTGACGCGCGATAAAAGGGAATACACAGCTTATCGAGCATTTCTTCACTGACGCCAGCACCATCATCTGCCACTTGGAAAACAAATTGTTCATTAATAACTTCGCACTTAATGATGACTTTGGTGGTTGCGTATTTTAGTGCGTTACGAATAATGTTTTCGATTGCTCGGTTGAGTAAAACAGCATCGCCAACTAAGTTCTCTTCGGGGAGCTCGCCAATGAAAAGTTGCTTGTTCAATTGTTGAGATTCAAACTGAGCGTCGCTGATGATTGGCTCCAAGAGCTCTGCGATACACAAAGAATGTAACTCTAAGCTGGAGGTTCCTGACTCTAAACGAGATAACTGCAAAATATCGCTCAGCATATGGTCCAACAGATGTGACTCTTTTTCAATTCTTTGCAGATAATTATCTAGCTCCCCTGAGGCTTTACTTGCAGCAATGGCCGTTGCCATTTGTAATCTTGTCAGCGGAGAGCGTAACTCGTGGGAGATATCAGCGAGGAGTCGCTTTTGACTTAAAACTTGTGTTTCGAGTTGTGAAGCCATGATATCAAAGTCTTTACCTAGCTGCCCGAGTTCATCTCGACGTTTGCTATCAATCTGAGCCCTTGCATTTAAATCCCCTTGGGCTAATTTTGCAGCTGCTTGTTGAAGCTGTTTGATGGGCATTAAAAGACCCATAGCAAACCAATAACTGAGCACTAAGCTTGCGAGCAACAGAATCGTAAGTTTCATCCATCGTGGCATCAACTTAACCTTGAGAAACAAGTCGCCCTCACGATTATCTAGTATCATAAAGAGCTGATAGTCATTTTGCCTTGCATGAATGCTAACAGGACCATATGCACGGTATTTTTCTGTGTTAATCACTTTTGGTTCACCACCGATAGCAAAGTTGAGCAATGTTAAATCAAACTGGTTTAACGCAGGGTTACTGATCATGCTTTTATCCGGATCGTTATGTTTGAGGTAAAGTTTAGAGCGTTTGCCATGACGTCTATGGGTCAGTACTTCCTCGAGAGATTTGTCGGGCATGCGCTCAAGATGTCTATCTAAAGACTTCTTCATGTGAAACAAGTTTTTCAGCATTGGTGGAGAGATATCTTTTGACGCTAGTACATCGGGTTGTAAAAAGCTGACACTGACCATAATGGCAAGGGTACTAATTACCGTGAGCCAAAACCAAAGAAAGACTTTAATTGCTAAAAATTGTTTCATACTAAGCCGTTAAAAATATATACCCAGATCCACGTAATGTTTTTATGAACGTGTGGTCGCTGTATTGAGCTAACTTTTTTCTTACGTTGCTTACATGCATGTCTACAGAGCGGTCGTATGGAACCAAAGGGCGACCGAGTACCCGCTGGCAAAGTGCTTGCTTATTAACGACTTCACCTGCTGATTTCATAAGGTGATAGAGTACCTCATATTCGGTTCCCGTGAGTGTAACAGGGGTGTTATTTAAAGTGACACTTCTTGAGGCAATATCAATAGAGAGGCCATGAAATGCTAAGCTTTGCTCTTTTGTTGTTTGTGTTAGGTGTGCAACACGACGTGTTATTGCTTTTATCCTAGCTAATAGCTCCCTGTGATTAAAGGGCTTTGGAATGTAGTCATCAGCTCCTAACTCTAACCCAAAGATTCGGTCAAAATCGTCACCTTTTGCGGTAAGCATAATGACAGGAGTCATTTTCTCCACTCGCAATGCTTTTAATACCTCAAACCCATCTTTTTTAGGTAGCATGACATCTAACAAAATGACGGCAAATTCTCTGTCCAATGCTTCACCTAGACCAGCTTCACCGTCATGTTCGCAAGTTACTGAAAATTGCTCACTTTCTAAATATTCGCCTAACAGCTCACATAAAGACTGATCATCATCAATGATCAAAACTGAATTACTCATAACGTCACATCTTCGAGTTTAGATGGCTTTTATTGTACCTAACTATAGATCCCCGAGGATGGAATTTACACTTCTTTACGCATTTTTTCTGGTATCTGTGAGTTGAAGCGTATGTAGCTAAGCACCTATACAGCTTCAATAATTTTTGCACATTTGTCATGAACACTATGTCCTAAGATGTTTTGTAATCACTGTTGACAAAACTTTACTCTGACTTGACGTTGCTTTGCTTTGAGCTTGCTAAATTACATCATGTCACGAGTACAGACAGTGCCATGCAGAGCGACGTTGCTGAGCACCGCTGTCGAACGTAAATATAATCAACCGGAGAGACCACTATGAAAAAATTAGCCAGCCTATTACTAGTCAGTTGTGTCGGGATGGGAATGCTTCCAGCAGCTTCTTTCGCAGACGAAGGCAATCACCAGTTGCACAAAGCGAAACGTCATCATATGAAGCCGTTAGCGCACATTGAAAAAAGGTTACTTTCAGACAAAGCAGTCCGCCATTTAGGTTTGTCTGATGCACAGCAGACTGAGTTGAAGTCAGTCTTTGAGACTTATAAAGCGCGTTTTGCTGCGTTAAAAGAAACGCAACCTCAAAATAAGCCTCGCAAAGCCATTAAAGAAGTGATTGAAGCGGAGACTTTTGACAAGGCTCAAGCACAATTATTACTTGAAGAGTATGCGCCTAAAAAGCAGGCATTTATGCTAACCATGTTGGAGGCAAGACATGCCATTCATCACATTCTGACTCCCGATCAGCGTGAAAAAATCGCAAAAAGAAAAGGTAAATTCTTAGCAAAAATGCACCATAAAAATTAATGACTGCAATATGGAAAGCGGTAGACGTTACGGTCGCTCAGCAGTGTAGCTTGATGTTATTTCTCTGAGCGGACGTCTAATAAATATTATCTAAGGAATAAAAGGAGTTGATTGCCTGCGGCTATGGTGTTGTTCTCACCGTCAAATATATTATCAGTGTGTTTACTGATTACAGTGCCATCTAACCATTCATACACCTCCTTATTAAATGTCAGCAGTGTATCGACGGGAAAGTCATGATTTTCATCGAGTATCATTAAGACATTAGCAACCTCGTCAATAATGAGTGCGCCATCATTAAACTCAACACAAAAATAAAGGTTATTGGCGACTTCTTTAAAGCCGTTAGCAATGTTTTCCAAGCGCTCCTTGCTTTGCCCCTGAGATTGCAGCAAGCCAAGTTCAACATCAACCTCTTGAATTGACTCAATAAGTGCAGAAATATCTTCTTCATCAATTGGATTTTCTGCCCAAAATTCATTTGCGCTGAGGGTACCTTTATCAAGTTTATTGCCAAGTGCACCCAGCTCATCAGGAGAGAAGTCAAAAAATGCGTCTTCAAACAAATCCGCATTTTCTTCATTTCTCAGTCCACCAGCGTAGATTTTCTCATTGCTTTTTAAAGATTCGACCACGTCTTGGTTTTCTGCGTTTTTGTTCTTTTTAGTGGTGGACAGATAAAACTTTTTAAAGTTTTCATTTGATTTTTTGACCTTTTCAGCCAGCCGCTTGAAGTTGCTCAAGTCTTTTTGCATGGAAATATAATGTGTCACTTTACCCTGTTCATTCTTGATTTCAGAGATATTCCACTCAACCGGGTACATACTGCCATCTTTTCTATAGTTAATTGAAGCACCGTAAAAAAAACCTCTTTCTTTTAGTGTTGGCGTCAGTTTTTCAATCACGCGTTTGTTGCTTTTTGGCCCTTGTAGTATTTTTGGCGAGGTGCCGACAAGTTCTGCCAGCTCATACCCTGTATGGCGGCAAAATACCGGGTTGGCATACACGATGCGATAGCCAGCTTGTTCGTCTGCATCTGTTATCACAATTGCATGATGAGAGTGGATCAATATTTGTTGTAGCAATGTCAGCGGTGAGCATTCATTGAGCATTTGGCTGAAAAACAGCATCTCTTCCATGTCTTTTGCTTGATTTGGCATAAACAGAACCCTAGTTGGCTGTTGGCTATCGAATTTTAAGTATTGCCTGATTTACTCAAATTGCCAGAATCGTAGAAGAGATATAAAACTTTATAAATGCCTCTTAAATGAGAGGCATAATATTCTTTAGCAGTAAGTGAGTTTAGACAGCGTGCCACAAAACTCGGGTGCCGTGAGGCAAGCGCCGTACAACACGGATATTGCACCACCATTCACATTTGGCGTTACTTGCTTATCTAATCGCTTTTTTGAGCTAAGGTTTTTAAGCTTAGTTTTATTGATTTTCATTGTTTTCTCCTGTTTTTGTCTGTAATCGGATTTGTTCAAAATTAGATAGCGTTTCAAGATATTGATTGCGGCTTCCGAGCCCTTTTAAATATAAATCTATAAATTCAACACTAGCGGTATTCACAAGATCGGTGACAACATAAGGATCTATTGTGCCGAGAAACTCTCGGTTTCTGTCGTTAGGAAATACGTAGGGATAATCTGAGAAATCCCAATGTAAAGCCTCTTTGACTTTCATCATATAGGTATCAGCTTTCTGCTGGTTAAATACGACGGTATAATCGGCACTCAGTGGTGTATCAGAATGCATCATCAAATAAGGTTTTGAATGTGGAGTAGTAGGCGATAAATTAAAGTGTAGGCCATCCAAATTGATAGCAGCTTTACATTGGAATACTTGTTCGCAAAACGCTGCGACTGTCGGTCCGCCAAAAGACAGCCCAATCGCTGCGATCTGAGTTAAGTCGAGCTTGCCTTTAAATGTACCAAGATGCTCTCCTAAATAATTGATGCCCCAATACTGGCCATATTGAAGACGAACGAGTTGGTCGTAAGCAAAATACATATCTTGCACCCAACTGCTGAGTGCAATGCGGTCACCTTCAGCCCATGCCATTAACTGATAAACGCGCGCAACTTCATCTTCATTCAGCGGTCGGCCTGCTAATTGATACAGCTCAGCAACCAACTCATCAAAGTTCACATCAGCTTGGTCACTAATGTAAAAATCATCTTTACGAGCCTCATGATCGTAAGTGGCACTCTGCTTATGGCTCTGAGTGACAAACCCAGCGTGATGAGGGTGTCCGACGCTTGCAACAATATAGCCTCGTTTGGCTAGTTCTATCATTAATATTTCTTTATCTTCGACCGTTGATTGATAGCCATGAGAGTACAAAACTACTGGGAAGGGAGCATCAGAATGGGCTATTGGCGCATTTTTATAAGTCTTGAATGGCAATGTTTTTAAATATGAATGGAATTGGTAATCACGATCGGATGGGGTTGCGATTGAATAGGGGAACTCCTCGGTATGAAAATGCAGATAACTCTCTTCGAGGTCATTTGTTTGCGTGATCGGATACCATAGTTTAATTAGCACGTCCCGATAGTCATCGTACCTTGGTGTCAGCTTTTCTGTCCGACTATAGTCAGTTGCAGCAATATATGTGACACCAACTGAGTATGGTTGAGAGTGTGCGAAGTTACTTTGGAGTAGGAGTATCAATCCAATTATACATCCCACATATGCGTAGTGTTTCATGTCAATTTTCCTTTATTGTTGTATCCAGCTTTATCTTTGTAAAAATTGAAAATTAAATGCAAGAGGGTTTTTTTTGTACAGTGCAGGTGCATTTATAACATGCTGTTTTAAGGTAAATTACTGAACATGAAAGTTTATCATCATATAACTGGATCTAGTTTATGGCGATGTATTAACATTGTAATATCGCCATAAATTAAGTGCTGTGAGATAAGTTTTAACTACTTAGTTAAAATCACGAGTTTTGTTGGGAAGGTGCTTTGAAAGGCTGTTTAAAGTGATACTTTTTGCGAACAGATGGTTTGATGATTGAGAGCACTGCGATCATTTCTAAGCCCAAAATAAAAGACTTAATGAGCTCGTAGTTATAATAAACCCCAGTCCAATTTTGGAAGTAAGTAGAGAGTGGCCCGGTTATACCTAAGTATCGCAAGTTTCGTAAAAAGTTCTCTACCAGTGCGAGGCCGTCTACCAGCATGAATAAACCAAATATACTCAGTAAGGTGATATCAGCATTAGTCATATATATCATTTGCTTAGCATCATCGAGGTGTCGTTTTATCCACCTAGATATAGCTGGCCGCAGACCAATTGCGAAGAACAGGATTAAGTCCAAAATAAAGTGGATAGTAAAAGCACGAGCATTATGCCAAACCCAAGGTGCATCAGGTTCAACAGGAAATAAATTGAAGTGAAAAATAATGATAGACACAATGTGCTGTGACGCGAGCAGGGCGCAAATGTGTGCAATGTTTATATTAATACGAAACCAGATACCGATAAAAACGATAACACTGACATAAAGAATTTCTGCCTTTACTGCATCTAACACATGGGTAGTTAAATACATGATTAAAGTGGCAGCGAATAAGATTGCGATGACTTTCATTCGTTGTGCTGTAACTTGATTGATCCGTGTGCTGCTAGTCGCGAAGTAAATGATATTGAGCAATGTATTGCTTTGTGTAAAAAAAATAGTGAGTTCTTATTCCCCCAAAAAGCTCTACGCCTTTATCATATAAATGATTGTTAGAGCTTTCATAACCTTGATTTGAATGCTGTATACTAAAACCTACCATCGCAAGCTGTCCTTTAGGAGCTTTGTTGACCTCGGATTTTTGCAATTAAATCTGTTAAATCAATGGAGCAGTAGGCACAAATAGCGAAAAACTGATTAAGCTTTGGTTGTCCAACATCACGTTCCCAATTTTCGTATGTTTTGCGACATACACCTAAATGTTTCGCCATGATTGCTGTTGTGACACCTTTCTTCTTGCGCAGTGCTCTAAGGTCATCCCCTGTGATATATCTTGCAAAAAAATCCACCATATTCCCCTTACCTTAATACCGAATCCGTTACAAATTTACAACATTTTAAAGACGAAACTTTGTTGTGAGGCCATGAACTAAAGTTAATATGTGTTCTATTAAGGCGTTACACATTATCAGTAACTTTATATAGCATAAGCTGTTTTAGAGAATAAGCCTGCCTCAGCGACAAATAACTACACGCTCATACATATATAATCAAAGCGAGTTTCGTATACAGATTGTAATTTTTACAGATTTTTATCACATAAAATTAATATTGTCTATTGTTCATTCAACTATATGAAATGTTTCATAGTTTCTTTGTTTTAGGTAGGAAATATTGCATAAAAAGGGCAAAGCGTAATTAACTACTCATTAAATGAGGTTTAAAATCAATCGTCAAAAGTGATGAATTGGATGCTGAAAACGATATTAAAGTGAAATTAATCACGTTATCATTATGATTGCATTTAATTTTTTATAATTATATTTATTTTAAAACTTAACTTTTGGCGGAATATATACTTAGGAAGGTCATTTTTAGGTTAATTATATCATTAGTAAAACAGGGCGATCACTGAACGACTTGCACTTTGAATTTTATTGAGTATTTTGCATTAATATGCATAAGAGAGTGTGGAGTCCAAATGTATAGACTTTATCGGAGCAGATACGAGTAATTTAAAATTTGGGTGAGGAGCTGCCTAATTAAAGGCAGCTGAATATGGCCTACTCTGAAAGCCAGTGTTTTGCAGACGCTAAAATACCTTCACCATCAAGACCCATTTCACTGTGCATCTCTGCTTGAGTACCATGCTTAATGAACTCGTCTGGGATCCCTAAATGCATGACTGGTCGTGTGATTTTGTTTTGAGCGAAGAATTCACTGACTGCACTACCTGCTCCACCGGCAATTGCGTTGTCTTCCAACGTTATAAAGTGGCTGTGTGTTTCTGCTAGTGCTTCGAGCAACGAAGTATCTAATGGCTTAACAAAGCGCATATCAACAAGTGTCGCATCCAGCTGCTCAGCAGCTTGATGGGAATTTTCTAGTAAAGTACCAAAGTTCAAAATAGCGAGTTTTTGTCCCTTACGAACCTGATTGGCTTTGCCGATAGGCAATTGCGTCATCGTTTGTTCTACCTCAGCAGTACCAGCAGAACCTCTTGGGTATCTTACTGCCGCAGGCTGATTTAGCAGGTGTCCAGTATAAAGCATTTGTCGGCACTCGTTTAAATCACTCGGGGCCATTACCACTAGGTTCGGGATACAGCGCATAAAGCTTAGATCATAGGCTCCTTGGTGAGTTTCGCCATCTGCACCGACAATACCAGCCCTATCAATTGCAAAAAGGACCGGTAAGTTTTGCAGTGCAACATCATGGATCAGCTGATCATAAGCTCGTTGCAAAAAGCTAGAATAGATTGCAACGACTGGGTTTAAGCCTTCACAAGCAAATCCAGCACCTAGAGTTACAGCATGTTGCTCCGCAATTGCGACGTCAAAGTACTGCTTTGGAAATTCCTTAGAAAACTTCACCATGCCAGAACCTTCTCGCATGGCTGGCGTTATAGCCATTAAGTTTTTATCTTGGGCCGCCATATCGCATAACCAGTCGCCAAATACCTTAGAGAAAGTAGGCGCGCTCGGCTTTGATTTAGGTAAGCTATGTACGCTTGGGTCAAACTTGGGTACGCCATGATAGCCTATCGGATCGGCTTCGGCCGGTTGGTAGCCTTTGCCTTTTTGCGTTTTAACATGCAGAAGCTGCGGACCTTTTAAATTGCGCATGTTACGCAAGGTGTCAACCAGCATGTCTACATCGTGCCCATCGATAGGGCCAATATAGTTGAAACCTAATTCCTCAAAGAATGTGCCAGGAATAACCATACCTTTTAAGTGCTCTTCTACTTTGCTGGCTAGTTCTTTTACAGGTGGAACCCCTGAGAGAAGTTTCTTACCACCTTCTCGAATATTGGTATAGAAGCTACCTGACAAGATGCGTGCAAAATGATTATTTAAAGCTCCGACATTTTCCGAAATCGACATTTCATTGTCGTTCAGTATAACCAGCATGTCTGATTTCACGTCGCCTGCATGGTTCATTGCTTCAAAAGCCATACCCGCGGTCATAGCTCCATCACCAATCACGGCTACGGTTTTGCGATTTTTCCCTTCCTTTTCGGCTGCAATTGCCATTGCTAAGGCTGCTGAAATAGAGGTACTAGAGTGGCCAACACTGAATGTATCAAACTCACTTTCTTCACGATATGGAAACGGGTGCAGTCCATCTTTTTGACGGATGGTGTGCATCTGACCCTTTCGGCCAGTTAGGATTTTATGGGGGTACGCCTGGTGACCAACATCCCACACCAACCTGTCAGTCGGTGTGTTATACACATAATGGAGCGCCACGGTCAATTCGACGGTGCCTAGCCCAGAAGCTAGGTGGCCGCTACTTTGAGACACTGAGTCTAATAAATAACCTCTCAGCTCCGCGCTAAAGTCATTTAACTTTTGCTGCGGTAATTGGCGCAACTGTTGAGGCTGATCAACGAGTGCCAATAGGGGATACTTGCTACTATCAAGAGTCATATTATTTGTAATATCCTTAGCAAACCTTGCTGAATTATATACAAAGCTTGCCAATAGTTTTATAAATTTAAAGGGAACTTGTCACTAAATAGTCATTTACAACAGGGCCAAGATTAATGATCTCTAGCAATAATATATTGTGCTAGCTCAGCCAGTAAGCGGGTATCAGCATCTATTTTATTCAAAGCCTGTAATGCTTGTTCAATTAGCATTTTGGCTTTGCTTTTTGCCCCTTCCATGCCCAGTAAAGCAGGGTAAGTAGATTTATTGTGCTGTAGATCCGAGCCCTGGGGTTTCCCCAGCGTACTGGTATCTCCTTCAATGTCGAGAATATCGTCTTGTACCTGAAAAGCTAATCCGATAGCTAAACCAAACTCCTTTAGTTGACTACGAGTTAAGTCTGAAACATCGGGTGCACAAAGTGCCCCTAATTCGATTGCACAATTAAGTAAAGCGCCAGTTTTTAGTCTATGAATACGCTCTAATTGAGCTAAATCGATCAATTTGTCTGTTGCGGCAATATCAAGTGCCTGACCGCCAACCATGCCTTGCAGTCCCGATGCTTGTGCTAACGCGTTGATCATTCTGATCTGCTGGCTCGGCGGTACAATAAAGTTGTGAGAAGATAACAATTCAAACGCCAATGTTTGTAAAGAGTCTCCCGCAAGAATTGCTTGTGCTTCATCAAACGCAATGTGGCAAGTTGGTTTGCCTCGTCTTAAATCGTCGTCATCCATGGCTGGCAGATCATCGTGTACCAGTGAATAACTATGTACACACTCTACGGCCGCTGCAGCGATATTTAAGTCTTGTTTATTTGCACCGAGCATTTCGCCTGTGGCATACACTAAAAATGGTCGCAATCGCTTTCCGCCATTGCTAATAGAATATAGTGCAGCTGCTTTAGCTGTCGGATCTGTATTCAGGTCTTGCGCAAAATAGTTTTGTATTGTTTGCTCTACATCTTGTCTAGCGATGCTGAGTTTTTGTTGTAAATCCACGCAATTATTCCACTTGGTCCGCAAACTCACTGGGTGTGGTCGTCTCGTCATTAGCGAGTAAAATTGATACTTTCTGTTCTGCTTGTTGAAGTTTGTGATTTGACGCTTGGGCTAGTTTCACACCTCGTTCAAATTGCTTCAGGGACTGGTCAAGAGTCAACTCTCCGCGCTCCATTTCTTGCACGATAGTTTCTAACTCTGTGACAGCTTCTTCAAAGCTCATATTTTCTGGTTTTTTAACTGCCATATCTTCTCTTTACTTTTACGCAAAACCTTTAAGAATTCAATTTTATGGTTATTAAAGATAGAGGTCAAAGTATCTGATAGACTTTTTTACTATCCTTATGACTCAAATTGAATTGAATGTTTACGTATATTCTCGCAATTTAAAGGGTTTTTAATATAATTGAATTAAGTTATTGCAAAACCTGCCGATAACTCAACGTATAACAATAACTGCGTGATATTTCACGGATAAATACCTTTGGAGGGTGTGTGGATTTAGCAACCGTTATAGGTATCCTTGGTGCCATTGGTTTGATCGTTATGTCGATGGTTCTAAGTAGTGATGGTCAACTCGCCATGTTTTACAATACTCCTTCAGTGGTTATTGTATTCGGTGGCTCAATATTTATAGTGCTTTCGAACTTTACAATAGCGCAGTTTTTGGGCATTGGTAAAGTAGCTGGCAAGGCGTTCATGTTTAAAATTGAAACGCCTGAAGAATTAATTGAAAAAGCAGTAGAGCTTGCAGACTCGGCGCGTAAAGGTGGATTTCTCGCTTTAGAAGAGGCAGAGATACCTAACCCATTTATGAGAAAAGGGGTCGATATGCTAGTCGATGGTCACGATGCTGATGTAGTGCGCGCGACGCTGCAAAAAGACATTGCTTTGACAGCTAACCGCCATGAGTTAGGCGCAGGGCTATTTAAATCGCTGGCAGATATTGCACCGGCAATGGGTATGATTGGTACATTAATCGGTCTAGTTGCAATGCTATCAAACATGGATGATCCTAAAGCAATTGGCCCTGCGATGGCGGTAGCATTATTAACAACGCTGTATGGCGCCTTTTTAGCAAACGTTGTTGCAATACCTATTCAAGTAAAGCTTGAGCTGAGAAAAGACGAAGAAGAGCGTAATCAACGTTTAATCCTAGACGCTATTTTAGGCATTCAAGATGGTCAAAATCCAAAAGTGATAGAAGGCATTTTGAAAAACTACTTGCCAGAGTCAAAACGCGGTGACAGCGCAGAGGAGTAGGCTATGTCTGACGAAAACGAATGCAAATGTCCCCCCCCTGGCTTGCCAGCGTGGATGGGGACTTTTGCAGATCTGATGTCATTGTTAATGTGCTTTTTCGTTTTACTTTTAGCGTTTTCAGAAATGGACGTGCTGAAGTTTAAGCAAATTGCTGGCTCTATGAAGTTTGCGTTTGGTGTGCAGAATAAAATAGAAGTAAAAGATATTCCCAAAGGGACCAGTGTAATCGCAATGGAGTTTACGCCCGGTAAACCAGAGCCTACGCCGATAGAAACGATTCAACAGCAAACCGTTGAGATGACTCAGCAAATGTTAGAGTTTCAAGCGGGTGAGGAGAGCTCAGCTGGTGGTAGGCAAGAACAGCGTGGTAACAAGCGGGGAGGCGAGTCAGCCAGTACTGCTCAAGAGCAATCTATGACGCAAGCCGTTGCAGCTGCAGACCAAGAGCAAGTGAATGAACTGGTTAAAAAAATCTCACAACAGCTTGAAAAGCAGATTATGGATGGCGCAATAGAATTAGAATCTCTTGGCCAGCAAATTATTATCCGCATTCAAGAGAATGGCTCATTTCCGTCGGGAAGTGCATTTTTACAACCAAAATTTAAGCCCGTGATCCATGATATTGCAGAGCTATTAAAAGATGTCCCAGGTGAAATTACTGTTTCGGGGCACACCGATGATTTTCAGGTGTCTAATGAGCTTTATTATAATAATTGGGACTTGTCAGCGACTCGTGCTGTCGCTGTGGCGAGTGAAATGGAAACGGTCAGTGGTTTTGACAAAAATCGTATGGTTGTAGTAGGCCACGCAGGTACTCGCCCTTTAGTTCCAAACGCAAACGACACTGACCGAAAACGTAATCGGCGCGTAGAAATTTCAATATTACAAGGTAAAGCAAAAGAATCCGATCCTATTGAAGTTAGAAGGGAAAGTAACTAGAAAACATTGCGTGATGTACATTTTTGGGCTAACGTATGTTGTCCTGAAATTATTCTTTTTTAACGGAGTTTATTATGTCTAAGCTTTATAAGTTTGCCGATATGCCTGGTGGTAATGGATCTGGCACTGATGGCGACAAACAAGATAAATAGTTCTCTTTAATTTTTAGATAAGCAATAAAATTGAAGTCTACTGATTTAACATCGTATTTGAATAGCTATGAGTTCCATACTTCTTACATAGCTATTTTGGATAACTGGCTTACTCTACTCGCCTTATTGGCTTGTGTTGTTTTTGCTGTTTTAAAAGATAAACAGGCCTTTAGGTACTCTTTTTTGTGCCTTGCATTTTATATAGTCGGTGCTTTTACAGTAGATTTAGTCAAAGATTTCGACGATGACAAAGTGTACCGTTATATTATCTGGGCGCTCAATGATATTATCTTCATTGCCATTGTGGCGTACTGGGCTTTGAAAGATAAAATGTATATGTGGCAGAGTATAATGGTTCAGCTAGTGGTGTTACCTGCGCCCATATTGCAGTTGTTCCGCTTAGTTGATAGACATTTAATGGACTTGAGCTACTCGACTTACATATACAAATCGGTATTGCCAATCGTCAATACCGTCACGATTATACTGTGCTTCATACCTTTGTTATGGCACTTTGGGCAAAAGCTCAAGTGGAAGAATAGTTCCATAAAAAGCTAAAGCCCTATTAGTCAGTCTTATAAGTCAATATCTGTGATTTTTAGCTCAGCGCTGCTTTGAGCAAATTCCAATAACCCCGATACCTGAACAGATGTTTTATTCCCTCTTTGATCTGGTAATGACACCTTAGTCAGGTCAAATTTACAGCTTTCAAGTTTAATGTCTTGTTCAAACCCAGCAGATAAACAAAACGTTTGCGCTTCGTTGCCTATTGTTTGTGTTTCGCAATATGCAGGGTCGAGCGTTGCGAGAGCTGAGTTAGCAACTTGCTGTAAAGAGAGAGATATATCAAATTCTGTTTGATCACAGCTTAATATGATGGAGTTCATGTTTGTTTGTGGATCCCCCAACGTTATTAGGTTGTTGTCTTTATCTCGGTAGTGAATTGTTAGGTTAACGCTCTCTAGCGATTGTGCTATTTTCTCAGGCTGGCTTTTTGAACGCCAATCTGTAAGAGAGGTAATGTCTGGTAGGCCCGTCTTAAATTTAAACTCGGGAGCGTAATAGTATAACTCACCCTTTTTAAAAGATGCATTGTCATCGCCATCCCATGTTTCTGCGCTGATTGAGCCAAAAACACTGGCAGCGAGTAGACAAAGTGTTTTATCCGAAGTAATTGTATGTGTAGCACCGAGAGAGCGGCTATCTGCATAGAGTCTGAACTCTGGCTTAGATTGTAGGCGCTCGCCTTCTACTTGCCAGAATACACTAGAAAACTCAAACTTATTCAGCGAACGCTCAGCACTAAAGTTTGCACCGCAATCTTGCCCTGTACTTGGGTTTTGTGTAGTCGGTGTATCTGAATTAGAACTATTATCTCGCTGTAATGGCGAGTCATTCTTACCGCCGCATGCGCTGAGTAATAGTAGTGGCACTAGCGCCAATGTAGCCTGTTTCATTCTTAACTCCTTTATGATTGAACCTATTATATACATCGCACTAGGTGAAAATCGACACTAGAATTGTAAGAAAGTGGTAGTGATATATTAGAGATTGTAGAGGCGTGGTAGATGGAGTTACCACGCAAAGACAGTGGAGATAGAAAGTCTATCTCCTAAGGACATGTATTTCAGGTGATTACCCCAATGCCGGTATTACGCCAAACATTTGTAAGCATTGTGCAGAGATGATAAGCAAGCCACATAAGCCCGCACAAGCTAGCCCTAAGTTACCCCCTCTGACTTGGTAGCCAGACATGTTCTCTTTTCTTTGTTGCCAAACCATGGCTACTGGTAGAAATACTGCTAATACGACTAGCGCGATGGCAGCATAGCCTAGCGCCATGATAAATCCTTGTGGGTAAAAAAGTGCAAAACCAAGCGGTGGTATAAACGTTATTAAAGCCGTTTTCACTCTATCCATGCCGTTGTTGTTTTGTTTAAAAGCATCGGCAAAGAAGTCAAACAGTCCCAGACTAACCCCCAAAAATGATGTTGCGAGCGCTAAATCTGCAAAAATAGTAACAAAGGTATGTACTTTAGAGCTTTGGGCAATACTTGAAATTGAGGTAACTAGGCCCTGAAGGTTTTCACTTTGGAGCAGTGCTTCTTGAGCCATGATACCTTGACTAAGTAACTGCCAAAAAACGTAAATAGTCAACGGTAAAGCGGCACCTGTTATCATCACACGGCGCAAAGTTTTAATGTCTAGTCCGACATACTTAACGATAGATGGAATGGAACCATGAAACCCGAATGACGTGAAAATGACTGGAATGGCCGACAAGATAAGACCTTGTTCAATCGGCATATTTAATAAGTGTTGACCGTGAACATAAGGTGTTAAAACGAAAAACAAACTAGCAAGTACGATGATTTTAATTGTAAATAGCACTCTATTTAGTTTATCTACTGTGCTAGTTCCTAGCGCAACAATGGTCGCGACAATCACAGCAAGAACGACGGAGCCTATTTGAGGAGCAATTTTCACGCCTGCTAGGTTACTGAGTTTTTCTCCTAACTGGGAGCCGCCACCCGCGATATAGGCTGCGCAAAGTGCATAAAATAAGAAGACCATTGAAAAGTTGGCAATATACTGCCCTTTTATACCTAAGATCTGTTTCGCTAATGTATTTAAAGTGGCTTCTTGATTAGCAAACTGGTGGACTTCAAGCATAAGCAGGGCGGTATAAGTCATTAACAACCAAGTTGCGATAATTAAAATGAGCGAAGTGGTGAATCCGAGCCCCGCTGATGCAATTGGCAGAGCGAGCATACCAGCACCAATTGTGGTGCCTGCGACAATCAGCATACTGCCCAGTGTTTTATTATTAAGCACAAATTGCCCCTATATTTGTGAGAGAAACAGGCACAATATAACGGTCTGAACAAAATTGAAATAGCTTGGCTCAAAATCAAAGTAAAGGATTGTAATTTATGTCTTACAAAAGTTAATTTATTTTGTTTTTAGTGAAGATAACTTGTTGTTAGTTATGATGCTATCTGTAGACGCTTTGATTTAGTTTAAAAATAAAAAAGCCAGTATAAGCCTGTCTCTTGATCACAAGTCTGACTCAAGAGACTTTGCTAAATCGTAGCTCTCAAGGATAGCTTGTAATTTGAGCCATCCTTGCCATATCACTTTAACTGATGCTCGCCCTGTGCGCTTTGTATCTTTCCAGCCTCCCAATTTGGCTAGTTTTTGATACGCCCATTTTATATCTGGAGCGCTATCTGGCAGCTTTGTTTTTATCCTTTTTAACCATAGTAATTTCCACCCTTTAATAGATAATACCTCTTCACAACTTCGATTCTCTGGAAGGTCATTTGCGAACTTCAGTTGTCATATTCGTGTCGCTATAAAACCATTAATGGTTACCAGTCGTTCCATGTTGTCTTGGCTTTGTAATCGCAACCCTTCTATGTCTGTACCCTCACTTTTCC
>NZ_AUXT01000186.1 GCF_001625595.1 Pseudoalteromonas luteoviolacea NCIMB 1942 | reverse complement strand
TAAAATATCGCGCTATAAAACCAGAAAGTTAATGGCAAAGCTCAATTTAGTGGTTAAACAACGTGTGGCTTATAAAGTGACAACCAAGCGTAAGCACTCTGATGCAGTTGCAGATAATTTGCTTAACCAAAACTTTAATCCGGTAGCACCAAATCAGATTTGGGCCGGCGACGTGACGTACCTAAAAACAGGCGAAGGTTGGATGTACCTTGCTGTTGTCATGGATTTATATTCTCGTCGAATTGTTGGTTGGCATATTGATAACCGTATGACTACTGATTTAGTGATGAAAGCCATGATTAAAGCTTATAACTTGAGAAAACCAACCAAGGGCTTGGTGTTTCATTCTGACAGAGGCTCTCAATATATGAGTAAGCGATACCGTAACCTGTTAAAGCAATTTAATATACGAGCCAGCATGGGAGATGTTGGTGCTTGTTGGGATATGCTGTTGTAGAACGATTCTTTGGCAGCTTAAAACATGATTGGTTGCAAAAAGTGGCTCAACCAACGCGTGAACACATGAAAAATGATGTTGCTGAATATATGAAATATTACAATCTGGAAAGGCTGCATTCAGCTAATAACCATCAGTCACCCGTAGAGTATGAGAATTCTTTAAGAAAAGTGTCCGGCTGGAGTTGACCAGAACAACCGCACATGAGCGCAATGATGAAACAATGAAATTAGTGTCTGAAAAGATCCTTCCTATCTTTGCGAATGTGATAATTAGAGGTTCTAATTTTATTATTTAAATACCTATTTAAACAATAAGTCTGTTATGGAGAATGAATTAATTTATAAAATATTAATTATCATTGACTTAAATTTTTCTTAAGGCTAGTTTGGTATTTCCAACTACGGAAATTAAAAAGGAATATTTATGAACATTAAAATTAAAAAAACACCGCTTAAAAACCTAAATCAAAGTAAAAAGTCTCTTTCTTTGGATGTGACTCCAAAAGTTGGCGGAGCAGGGCACCATAGAACGGCAAGCCATTGTATTACACAGCATGACAACACATTACCTTGTGCGTAATTAAGTCATTTAAATATAAATAAATGAACTTTCATTAAGCAGCCATTAAGGCTGCTTTGATAGGTTTATGCTTAACAGCCACTCACAATTAAAGTTTGTCACGGATGTTAATCTCCTTTCACGTTTATACCTCAACTAGATAAAGTGTATTTTATTTAAATCGTTAACTAAATATTCATCCGTGCTAGCCATACTTTCATCACGAATTTCCCTTTTTTAACAAGAATTAAAAAAACGTTCTTAAATTAAAGTAACTGAAATTATTAACTATATTTTTTTGATGGAATTCAAATTTTAAAAAATAGATAAATTCCATTGTTGAAAATACATCTTATTCTCGCATCTGTACCCGTAGTTTTATTGGGAATAGTTAACCTAAATAAAACTGGATATTCACAGTGATAAAACTTGCAAGCTGGTTGTTTTTTGACTAGTTGTTAAGGGAGTCATGCGGTAATGGCAATAAATTATGCCTTTTGACAGTCACCCAATAATAAAAATCCTTTGAGCACAGCTTGATAGGAAAGCGGAGACGCCACATGCATCTTTCTAAATTACAAGTTTTTGTTTATTCATTGTTTTTCAGCGCGAGTACTATAGCCAGTGATTACAACTTGCGTCAGGGTGTGACTGACGTTAGTCATGAAGTTTACGAACTTCATATGACCATATTTTTGATTTGCTGTGTCATAGGGGTCATCGTCTTTTCTGTGATGTTTTGGGCTTTAATCCATCACCGAAAATCTAAAGGGGTTGAACCTGCTCAATTTCATGAAAGCACCAAAGTGGAAATATTTTGGACGGCAGTGCCGTTTCTCATTTTGGTTGTTATGGCTATTCCTGCGACTAAAACTCTTATTGCAATGGAAGACACCAGCAAGTCCGATTTGACCATAAAAGTAACTGGTTCTCAGTGGAAATGGCACTACGAGTACATGGGACATGACGTTGACTTTTTCTCCGTGCTTTCAACTCCCAGAGAGCAAATTGACAATCTTGAAGCAAAGCAAGAGCATTACTTATTGGAAGTAGATAAGCCGCTTGTTATACCCACTGATCGCAAAGTTCGATTTCTACTGACGTCCGACGATGTTATTCACTCTTGGTGGGTACCAGATTTTGCAGTGAAAAAAGATGCCAACCCTGGGTTCATAAACGAAGCTTGGACACGAGTTAACGAAGAGGGCATTTACCGGGGACAATGCGCCGAATTATGCGGTAAAGATCACGGGTTTATGCCGGTGGTTGTTGATGCGCGCAAACCTGAGGCGTTTGAACTATGGCTGGCCGAAGCGAAGCAAGCCAAACAGCAAGCTGCGGCAGCTGAAGCTGCTTCTGCCAGTGCGACCTTGTCGAAAAACGAATTAATAGCGGAGGGTGAAAGGGTGTATATGGCATATTGTGCTGCATGTCATCAGCCGACGGGCATGGGATTGCCGGGGGTATTTCCCGCGATGAAAGGAAGCCCTGTGGTCAATGGTGAGTTGGATACGCACATTGATATTTTAGTTAATGGCCGACCGGGTACTGCCATGCAAGCATTCGGCAAGCAGCTTACGCTAACAGAAATCGCTGGTGTTATTACGTACAAGAGAAATAGTTGGGGAAATGATACTGGAGAAGTCATTCAACCAGGACAAATTCAAGCCTTTATCGATGCGACTAAGGAGAAAGAGTAATGTCTATTGCCGCAGAAGAACAAAAAGCATCGCACGAGCATTCTCATGGCGCTCCTTCGGGTTTAAAGCGTTGGCTATATACCACAAACCACAAAGATATCGGCTCGCTGTATCTATTGTTTTCGCTGTTGATGTTTCTAACTGGTGGTGCAATGGCGATGGTGATTCGCGCTGAGTTATTTCAGCCCGGCATGCAACTGGTCGATCCGCATTTCTTTAATCAGATGACAACAGTTCACGGCCTCGTCATGGTATTTGGAGCTGTAATGCCTGCATTTACTGGTTTGGCAAACTGGATGATCCCGATGATGGTTGGAGCGCCAGATATGGCGTTACCTAGAATGAATAACTGGAGCTTTTGGATTTTACCATTTGCTTTCGCTATTTTATTGATGTCTTTATTTATGGAAGGCGGTGGTCCTGCATTTGGATGGACATTCTATGCACCGCTTTCCACAACCTACAGTAACGACAATACAGCGCTGTTTGTTTTTGCTGTGCACATTATGGGGATTAGCTCCATCATGGGCGCGATCAATGTCATCGTTACCATAGTAAACATGCGTGCCCCTGGAATGACGTGGATGAAACTTCCACTATTTGTTTGGACATGGTTGATCACGGCATTTTTATTGATTGCAGTTATGCCGGTACTAGCCGGCGCTGTGACTATGGTACTCACCGACAAGTACTTTGGCACTAGCTTTTTTGATGCAGCAGGCGGTGGCGACCCGGTGATGTTTCAGCATATTTTTTGGTTCTTTGGACATCCTGAAGTTTACATCATGATTTTGCCTGCTTTTGGCATAATTTCGACCATCGTTCCTACCTTTTCTCGTAAAAAATTGTTTGGTTATGCTTCGATGGTCTATGCGACGTCATCTATCGCATTGCTGTCATTTGTAGTCTGGGCACACCATATGTTTACGACTGGTATGCCATTGGCAGGAGAGTTGTTCTTCATGTATGCAACAATGCTTATATCGGTGCCGACAGGCGTTAAGGTCTTTAACTGGGTGGCGACAATGTGGCGCGGTGCGATTAGCTTTGAGATCCCCATGATGTTTGCGATTGCGTTTATTGTGTTGTTCACATTAGGCGGCTTTTCAGGCCTGATGTTAGCGATTACTCCTGCTGATTTTCAATATCATGATACCTACTTTGTTGTGGCACACTTTCACTATGTGCTTGTAACTGGTGCGGTGTTTTCCATTATGGCGGCCGCCTACTATTGGCTGCCTAAATGGACTGGCAATATGTACAACGAGACGTTGGCACAGTGGCACTTTTGGATGTCGTTGGTAAGTGTAAACGTGTTGTTTTTCCCGATGCATTTTGTTGGTTTGGCAGGTATGCCAAGACGTATTCCAGATTATGCACTGCAGTTCGCTGATTTTAACGCCATCATAAGCGTTGGCGGGTTTGTATTTGGGTTGTCTCAACTCTTATTTGTGGCTGTTGTATTCAAATGTATTCGTGGCGGAGAGTCTGTGCCCAATAAAGTTTGGGATGGCGCAGAAGGTTTAGAGTGGGAGGTTGCTTCACCTGCGCCTTATCACACGTTTTCTAAGCCGCCTAAGGTAGACTAATGCATACTCCATTAATTAAAAAACTGATCTTAGCGGTACTTGGTATGTTTGCGTTTGCGTTTGCTTTGGTGCCGCTGTATGACGTGTTTTGTGATATCACAGGACTAAACGGAAAAATCGATTTGGTTGTTGCAGAACAAAGCGACAGGGTTGATGAGTCTAGGGTAGTGGATGTTAGTTTTACAACACACGCTAAAAGTAGTGCGCCATTTAGCGTTGAAGCTCAGCAGTATTCTGTCATTGTGCAGCCTGGTAAGTTATCAGAAGTAGAGTTTATTGCCCGTAACCTGAGCGATAGTGCTCGAATAATGCAAGCCATACCCTCTGTTTCCCCTGGTCAAGCGGCAAAGTATTTACATAAGTTAGCCTGTTTCTGCTTCGATCAACAAAGTTTACAAGCGAATCAAACGATGAAGTTTACGTTGCGCTTTTATGTAGATACAGAATTGCCTACGGACGTACAAGAGTTAACTTTGTCCTACACTTTGTATGATGTTACAGACAGTATGGCCACTTCAAATCTAAAGCAAAAAAATACGCCTGATCAGCTTGTAAGCTTAGCTGAAGACGTTTCCCTGCGAGGTCACGAAAATGGATAAGAGTTATCAAACTTATTATGTGCCAGAGCAAAGCCCATGGCCAATTGTAGGTGCTGTCGCAATGTTTCTTATTGCGGTGGGCGCAGGCCTCACAGTCATGCAGTTAAATAGCGATGCCAGTTATGGCGCTTGGGTATTGTTTGCCGGTATTGGGGTACTCATAGTAATGATTGTGGGGTGGTTTCGGCATGTTATTGATGAGTCTATGAGTGGTTTGTACTCTGAACAAATGGACCGTTCATTTAGGCAAGGAATGGGATGGTTTATTTTTTCCGAAGTGATGTTTTTTGCGGCATTCTTTGGCGCTCTTTTCTACGTTCGAATGTTTGCTGTGCCTTGGCTTGGAGGCAGTAGCAACAACTTGATGACAAATGAAGTATTGTGGCCCAGTTTTGAAGCTGTATGGCCGCTGTTAGTTACGCCAAGTGGGGATATAACACAAGCCATGCCTTGGCATGGTCTACCGCTGTTCAATACCATCATCCTACTCACTTCTTCTGTCACCTTACACTTTGCACATACTGCAATTGAGCGAGACGAACGTACTAAGCTCACGGTATTTTTGGGTGTAACGATTTTATTAGGATTCATCTTTCTTGGCTTGCAGGTCGAAGAGTATATCCATGCTTACCAGGAATTAGGGCTCAAGCTTAACTCAGGAATTTATGGCAACACTTTCTTTATGCTGACTGGCTTCCATGGTATGCATGTGACACTTGGAGCGATAATTTTATTGGTGGTGTGGTTACGAACTATTAAGGGCCACCTCGATTCTAATCAACACTTTGCATTTCAGGCTGCCGCTTGGTATTGGCACTTTGTGGATGTGGTTTGGTTGTGCTTGTTTGTGTTTGTGTACGTATTGTAGAGGGATCAAAGCGGTTGGGTTTAATCAGTCCGAATTGGCTTGTAAGTGAGATGAACAAAACAACCGCTAAAGAAAAAAGAACACGTTTGCCGAGCATTTTTGACATATTTTTAGAGGTCTCTTGGCCTTTAAGCATTGCGAAAAGTGCTCTGAATAAGTGGTAGAGAATAATAAGAAGTAGTGCAGTAATAATCCATTTTATTAGCATGAGGGTTCTGTCATCCGCCTATTTAAACAAAAGACTAGTACAGTTCTGGCTATTTTGGCAGTGACAATTGTCGTTTCGGTGTGTTTTAGATTGGCACTTTGGCAATGGCAGCGCGCACAAGAAAAGCAAGGTTACTTAACACAAATTGCTATGCGTAGTGACAAGCAGTGGTGGAAGGCTGTGTCAGAGCCAGAGTTGTTGCAAGGCGCGACAGCGACAATTAGCGGGCATATTGATACTTCCAAATGGTGGTTGCTAGACAATCAAATTGTTGAAGGTCAAATTGGCTACGATCTAATTGTACTTTTTCTCCCTCAAGGGCACACCGAATACCACGCACTTAACTTGGGATTTATTGCCGGTGGTCAAGACCGTAAAAGGTTGCCTATTTTTGAGTTGCCAACAGACAGAGTCTCCGTAAACGTAGAGTTCAAGATAGGTGAATGGTCAGGTTTTACGTTAGCAACAGCACCTAATCAAAGCGCGCATCATGACAATGTATTGCAATATCTAGATCACGCCTTTTTTGGTCTAGATACAGGGCATCAGATTTCTCCTTTGCTGATGATTGCAAAGCAAGCTGTTTTCTCGGGTGTAAGGCCTCATTATCAAGCTGTTGTAATGAGCCCTGATAAACATCGTGCTTATGCTCTGCAATGGTTACTCATTGGTATTTCTGCGGGAGTGATCGCATTTTTCGCATATAAACATAAGAATCAGGGGGCTAGTCATAATGAATAAAACATTAGGGTTGTTTATAGGGTGCTTTCTATTACCTGTAGCTGCCGCAATTACCGTACTGAAATTTGATTTAGCGCCCACTTCAACCACCAATTATGGACGCTTCTTGGAGCAAGAAGTGGTATTACCCATAAAGTCAGACGATAAAATGTGGAGTATTGTTCTTAACTTACCAGAACACTGCGAGGAATCTTGTGAAGTACAACGTAAAAATGCGGAGCAATTGAAAGTTGCGCTGGGTAAACACAGTCAAAAAGTATCCGTTGTCCTGTTTGACCATGAAATCGCGTTTTCAGTGCTTCAGAGCAAGCAGTCTACGCTGGCTCCAGCAGCATTTTATTTAGTTGATAAACATGGTCTCGTTGTCCTTGAGTACTTATATCAACCTAACCCTGAGTCAAACCGTTTGGTACTTAAAGGGTTACTAAAGGATATGAAAAAGCTGCTCAATTATGCACGTTCAAAATAAGGAGGGAGTATGTCGCATGTATTTCATCGCGCGATCACATTTGCCTGCATATTGGCGATGTGTGTTGTGGTTTTGGGGGCATATACTCGGTTGAGTAACGCTGGGCTTGGCTGCCCAGACTGGCCCGGTTGTTATGGTTTTTTAACAGTGCCAAACGAGTTGCACGAGATAACCACCGCTCAGATAGAGTTTCCAAGCAGTAACCTTGAACCGAGAAAGGCTTGGATTGAAATGATCCATCGCTATTTTGCAGGTGGTTTAGCCCTCGTCGTGTTATTTATTTTTATCGTTATTGTTCGCTCAAACCAGCGGCAGGCACCAAAATTACTGGCTGCAAGTTTGTTAGTCATGATTTGCTTTCAAGCGCTTTTGGGCATGTGGACAGTAACATTAAACTTGCAACCCTTTGTCGTTATGGGGCATCTCTTAGGTGGCTTTACTATTTTGTCCCTACTCACGTTAATATATTTAAGGACTGAGCGGAAAAATATTGAGTATGAATGTAATGCACAGGTTTGTTTAAAGGCAGGAGTTGGTTGTTTATGTGTGTTAGTTTTTCAAATTGCCTTGGGGGGATGGCTTGCAGCAAACTATGCCGCACCGCATTGTACGGGCTTACCGCTGTGTTCAAATGGTGAATTATTCTCTTGGAGCAGCTTATTGAAAGTACCAGAGTCGGCGAGCACATATGAATATGGTGTGCTGCCCTTTGAGACGCGCTTGTCTATTCAT
Organism: Pseudoalteromonas luteoviolacea NCIMB 1942; assembly: GCF_001625595.1. Lineage (GTDB taxonomy): Bacteria > Pseudomonadota > Gammaproteobacteria > Enterobacterales > Alteromonadaceae > Pseudoalteromonas > Pseudoalteromonas luteoviolacea_A. The sequence continues at coordinate 48,683 of NZ_AUXT01000186.1, read as the reverse complement.
CTGGTACATCGTATTTGGGCTGCGGTCACTGTTTTAGCGATTGTGATGCTTGCATTTGTTGTGCATATAAAAATACAGCAGTCGATGATTCGCCGCGCAACAAATATGGTATTGGTATTGGTACTGATGCAAGTGGCGATTGGGGCCATAATTGTACATTTTAAATTCCCTATTCTTTTAACTTTATTTCATAACCTTATGGCGGCGCTGCTGTTGTTGGCCTTAGTTCGAGTTTGTTATTTCCTCAGTCGAGCGAAAAAGGTGATGTTATGAATCTACACAGCGCAAAATATCTAACACGCGTTTCAGACCTTCCTAAAAATGTCGAAGTATACCTTGGTATATGTAAACTTAAAGTCGTGTTTATGTTGGTGTTAACGGCATGGGTGGGGATCATTTTAGCGCCAGAGGTTGGGCGCAGCGCAATGGCTCAATGTTTTAGTTTACTTGGAATTGGGCTTGTGTCCGCAGCCGCGGCGGCAATTAACCATGTTGTCGATCAAGAGCGAGATAAGAAAATGGCGCGGACGCGTCATAGGCCCTTAGCGCAGCGACAATTAACGTCGCAGCAAGCTTATATCTTTGCTGCATGTATTGGGTTGAGCGGTGTTGGTCTCTTACTAATATTTAGTAATTGGCTTTGCGCAGTTTTGACAGTCAGTGCATTGTTTGGGTACGCGGTAGTATATTCTGTTTTTTTAAAACATATGACGCCACAAAATATTGTGATTGGAGGGCTGGCAGGGGCAATGCCTCCTTTACTTGGTTGGGTAAGTGAGTCAGGCACAATGAGTGCAGAGCCATGGTTGTTGGTGATGATTATATTCACATGGACACCGCCACATTTTTGGGCGCTTGCGATAGCTAGAAAAAAAGACTACGAACGTGCCCACATTCCTATGCTACCAGTTACCCATGGCGTGAAGTTTACCAAGCTATGCATGCTAATTTACGCGGTATTGTTAATGCTAGCGTGTTTACTACCATTTTTAATTGGTATGTCTGGGTGGTTTTATTTGATTATATCAAGTTTGTTAAATGTGGTTTTTGTGCAAAAAATAACCTGCTTATATTTTGAATCAAAGTCAGAGTCAGCAATGCAAGTTTTTCGTTTTTCGATTACGTATTTATTGTTACTCTTTGTTGTATTATTAGTCGATAAGCTGGTTTTGTAATGCGTTTGATATTACTGTTTATTCTAGTTGGTATACTGGCTGCCTGTACGCCTGAGGAGGCGGTTTCAGAATTGACGGTCCACTACCCCGAGCCGAAAGAGCTAAAGCCGTTTGAACTGCTTGATCAGCACGATGAAACCGTTTCCAACAAAGACTTATTAGGTCACTGGAATTTACTGTTTCTCGGCTACACCAGCTGTCCAGATATTTGTCCAATGACACTATCGAAACTAACCCATATAAATACCAAAATCAGTCAATTGGCAGATTCTCAAGTATGGTTTGTATCTGTCGATCCAAATCGTGATACCAGTGAAAAACGTCAGGCTTATGTAAGTTACTTTGACAAGGCTTTTATCGCTGCGACCCAGCAACATAAACAGCTATTTCCGTTTGTCAGGGATATTGGGCTTATCTACGCAATTAATGATGATGGCGGGACTGATTATTACGTAGATCATAGTGCTTCAATCGCATTAATTAATCCATTAGGCCAGTTAGAAGCCATATTTAAACCAGAGTTTAAACAGGGTCAGGTACCGAATATCAACGCAGAAAAAATGGTGCAAGACTTTAGAATAATTTTAGAACAAAGCAAATAATTACACAGAAACGCAAGATCCTATTCTAAATACATAATCTTTTTATTTCTTTTGCCAAGATTTTTGGCAATTTCATCATCAACGACTAATCTATTCTTATCTATAACTTTTACAGGGAATGTGCCAAGCGCATGATTAAACTTCCTTCAGAGTTAGCTATCAATAAAGTTGAAGAACTGCATCAGCAGTTCGTTCAAGAATTAGAAACGGGGCAGCCAATTTGTATAGACATTAATGATGTCAGTAAAGTAGATACAGCTACTATTCAGATGCTATGCGCGCTGCAAAAACGTTTAATGAATTCAGATCAGCAGATAACTTGGCATGGTGAAAGCCCGGTCCTTTTTGAGTCTGCTGAGCAACTTGGTTTAACCGATATTTTATCCTTTAGCAGTAAGATTTAAGAGGTCAATATGAAAAAGATTTTAGCTGTGGATGATTCTGCTTCGATGAGACAAATGGTTGGGTTTACTCTTAAAAAAGCAGGGTTTGATGTCACAGAGGCAAAGGACGGAAGCGAAGCGCTAAACCTTGCGAAACAGCAAGGATTCGACGCCGTGATCTCAGATGTAAACATGCCTGTGATGGATGGGATTACCCTTATTAGGGAGCTACGTAACCTACCTAACTACAAATTTACGCCTTTGCTTATGTTAACGACTGAATCAGGTCTTGATAAAAAAAGTGAAGGGAAAGCCGCTGGTGCCACTGGTTGGATAGTGAAGCCCTTCAATCCGGATCAATTGTTAGCTGTATTGAAAAAAGTCATCCGCTAGTACCAAAGAGGTATAGGCATGAGTATAGATTTAAGTCAGTTTTTTGATGTGTTCTTTGAAGAGAGCTTTGAAGGCTTGGATGCAATGGAGGCAGAACTTCTAAATCTTGAACCAGGTAAGGAAGACTCTGAAACCATTAACACCATATTTAGAGCAGCACACTCTATCAAAGGTGGTAGTGGGACATTTGGGTTTGTATCTGTTTCTGATTTTACTCATGTACTGGAAACGCTACTTGACCAAATTCGTGACGGGCAACGAGTTTTAACTGCTGAGCACGTTAACTTGTTACTGAAATCAGTAGACTGTGTACGAGGTCTGCTCAGTGCGTTGCAAGCTGAAGAAGAGCCTGATTTAAGCGAGTCATATGAGCTTAAAGCGCGGTTTGAAGCGATTTTAGGTGGAGAAGAGTCATCAGTTGAAGAAACTGTGACGACGGCCGTTGAAAGTGAGGCCTTACGAAGCACAACCTATCAGATTGAATTTAAACCTGAGCCGCATTTATTTAAAACTGGCAATGAGCCTCTCTACATGTTTTCGGAGCTGGCTGAGTTGGGGGATCTGGAAGTGAGAGCGTTTCATGACGCAATCCCTGATTTCTTAGAGTTTGACCCTGAAGACTGTTTCCTACACTGGCGTTTCTTTTTAACTACCTCTCGAGAAGAGCAAGCAATAGCAGAAATATTTGAATGGGTAGAAGATGACGCTGAAATAAAAATAGAGGCCTGCGGCGGCTTGTTTGATGATGAACCCGCACAAACGCCTTCTGCACCTCAAGTTGACCAAGGTGTTGTGTCTGCGTCTAGCGAAAGTTCGGGTGAAGTGGCAGGTGAAACTTCAGGTTCGGTTGAGGCCGTCAAACCCGATGTTGAAACAGAAAAGGCACAGCAAGCACTCGCGGCTGTTCAGCAAAAAGTTGAAACCGTTAAAAATACAAAGACTGAGAACAGAAAGTCGAGTGATTCTGGCGCAACATCGATAAGAGTGGGAATAGATAAAGTCGACTCTTTGATTAATATGGTGGGTGAGTTGGTGATCACTCAGGCTATGCTAAGCCAAATCGGCGACCAAGATATTACTGAATCCAGTATTGCGGCACTTCAGGAAGGGCTTACCCAATTGGCGCATAATACTCGAGATCTGCAAGAGAATGTAATGCGGATTAGGATGTTGCCAATTAGCTTTGTATTTAGCCGTTTTCCCCGTTTGGTGAGAGATACTTCACAAAAATTGAATAAGCAAGTTGAACTGAAACTTGTCGGAGAACAAACAGAGCTTGATAAAACGGTGATGGAAAAACTCTCCGATCCAATGGTGCACTTAGTTAGAAACTCTCTCGACCATGGGCTTGAAACACCAGAAGATAGAATTGCAAATGGCAAAGATCCGGTAGGGACTGTGACACTCAATGCATTTCATCAAGGCGGTAACATTGTCATAGAAATCATGGATGACGGTAAAGGCTTAGATACCGATAAAATTCGTAACAAAGCTATCGCGAACGGTTTGATACAAGAGTCTGATGAGCTCAGCGTCGAAGAAATTAATGAGCTTATTTTTATGCCAGGATTTTCTACTGCCGATAGTGTCAGTGATATTTCAGGTCGTGGTGTAGGAATGGATGTTGTAAGGCGCAACATCCAAGCATTAAATGGCTCTGTTGAAGTGACATCCAAGCAAGGTGTCGGTTCCACATTTACTATTCGCTTGCCACTTACGCTCGCCATATTAGACGGGCAATTAGTTCAAGTAGCTGCACATACTTATATTATTCCACTGATTTCCATTGTTGAATCTCTGCAAATTGATATTGCGAAAGTCAGTAAAGTAGGTAAAGGGCTAGAGGTTTTACGGTTAAGGGATGAATACATTCCAATTCTGCGACTATATGACATTTTTAGTCACCAAGGTGCGCGAGAAGAGTTGGATAAAACGCTCCTAGTTGTTGTTGAAAGTGACAATTACAAAATAGGCCTTCTAGTTGACGACCTCTTGGCACAACAACAAGTCGTAATTAAGAGCTTAGAGGCGAATTATCAGAAGGTAGATGGTATTTCTGGTGCGACGATTCTAGGAGACGGTACAGTTTCTTTGATCATTGATATTAGTGGCTTAATTAAATTGAGTGGATTGCGCCGCCCAGGCTCCACTGAGCTGTTAGTGGATTTGAAGGGTGAGGAGGCTGAACCTGCATGATTGATCAAGTAGGCGTAAATCAACAGTTGATGTTCGATGGAGAGTCGGACGAAAAGCAGTTTTTAACTTTTATGATGCATGACGAAGAGTACGGCATGGACATACTTGCCGTACAAGAAATAAGAGGCTGGGAGCCTGTTACCACGATCCCTAACTCACCTAACTTTGTGCGTGGAGCAATGAACTTACGTGGCACCATAGTGCCGATTATTGATTTGCGAATGCGGTTTGGCATTGATGCGATTGAGTATGGACCACTCACTGTCGTGATTGTGGTTTCTGTGCAGATAAAAGATCAGCAAAAAATAATGGGGCTAGTCGTGGATGCTGTGTCAGATGTATATAGCATTGCCGAGGAGAAAGCGAAAGATGTACCCGACTTTCAGGATTCAGACAATGCATACTTTGTTCATGGTCTAGTCAATGTAGGGCAAAAAATGGTTGTGCTTTTAAATCTAGAAAAGGTTTTAGATTTGAGTGATAAAAGTGGACTCAAAGGCTAATTGGGGGTCGAAATGAGTGAACAGAGTATCCAAAGTAGTATTAATAACAAGATCTTAATTACCGGGGTCATACTGGTTGTTAGTGTCATTCTTGGTGCTCAGCTGGGACAGGCTGAATCCGAACAAATGCGTATGCTGTCATTTGTTGTACCTTTGATAGGCATTGCGGCGGCATTGATATTTATGAAGCAAGGGTTGTCTGTTTTTACTCTGCAATTAGCTACGGTTTATAGCGCTTTACCCATAATTCAAGCTCGCAGCGAAGAGCAATTAGGGCAAGTGGATTTTTCGGGTTTTCCGCAATTATTTAGGGCTTTATCAAACCTTGAAAGCGAAGAAGTTCATCAAGATGATCATACTCAAAGTTTGTTGTTGGCGTTAAAAGGGTGTCAAGCCAATATTATGGTGGCGGACAGTGACCACAATATTGTTTATATGAATGATTCTGTGACCAGTATGCTTCGGAAAAATGAGCACCAACTTCGTCAAGAACTCCCCAGTTTCAATGTAGCAACCACAATTGGTACTAACATAGATATGTTCCACGCGAACCCAAGCCACCAGCGTAATCTATTGGCTAATTTGAGAGATGTGTATAAGACACAGATCACGGTAGCGGGGTTAACCTTTGATTTAATTGCAACACCTGTATTCGACGAAGATAATAATCGTATTGCAACGCTGGTTGAGTGGGGAGACCTTACTGAGCAACTAGCCATTGAGAAAAAACAACAAGATGAAGCCGCTAAGAACGCGCGTATCTCTAGTGCGCTTAATGTGTGTCAAGCCAATGTTATGTTGGCGGATGATGACTTTAATATCGTATATGTAAACGACTCTGTCACCCAGATGCTCAGAAAAAACCAGGCTAAGCTGCAAGAGGCCCTACCGCGCTTTAATGTGGATGACCTGATTGGTCAAAATATTGATATATTCCATGTAAACCCAGCCCACCAAAGAAATTTACTCAACAGTATGACTAGTACGTACAATACAGATATCCAAGTTGCTGGGTTTACTTTTGGACTAATCGCAACGCCAGTGCAGGATTCTGAAGGCCGTCGTATCGGCACAGTGGTTGAATGGGAAGATAAAACAGAGCGGTTGGCTCAAGAGCGAGAAGCGCAGTCAATAGCTAACGAAAACCTAAGAGTACGCAGAGCGTTAGATAATGTCGCAACCAATACTATGATTGCTGACTCACATTTCAATATTGTTTATATGAATGAGTCGGTTGTTGAGATGATGAAGAACGCTGAGCGAGACATTCGTCAAGATTTACCCAACTTTGACTGTGGCAAGCTGATGGGGGCGAACATTGATGTGTTCCACAAGAACCCAGCTCATCAACGCAATATGGTGACCAATCTAACCAATACCTATAAAACAGAAATTAAAGTCGGTGGCCGCACCTTTGGGCTGGTTGCTAACCCAATCATCGCCGCAGATGGTGAACGCATTGGCACAGTTGTGGAGTGGGAAGATAGAACCAATGAAGTTGCAATTGAATCAGAAGTTAATGAGCTCGTAGAGTCTGCTCGTTCTGGTAATTTATCGGCTAGGTTGAATGAAAACGATAAAGACGGGTTTTATTTACGACTTGCCCAAGGCTTGAATGGCCTTGTGTCTATTGTTGATGCTGCTGTGTCAGACACCGTAAATATGCTAGACGCCCTAGCGAATGGAGATTTAACACAGCGTATTAATGCAAACTACAACGGCGCGTTTGATAAGCTCAAGCAAGATGCTAATACCACCGCAGACAAGCTAACTGAGGTCTTAAACCGGATCAGCTCATCTGCCGCCATGGTTGCCAGTGGTGCAGAAGAGATCTCTCAGGGTAATGCAGACTTGAGTCAAAGAACTGAAGAGCAGGCTTCGTCACTCGAAGAAACTGCATCGAGCATGGAAGAGATGACAAGTACGGTGAGGCAAAATGCAGACAATGCAAAAGTTGCTAATGAACTCGCTTCAGAGACCAGCGAAAAAGCTGTGGCAGGGGGAGAAGTCGTTAATCGAGCCGTTGCAAGTATGTCCGAGATCAATGAATCGAGTAAGAAAATAGCCGATATTATCAGTGTCATTGATGAAATTGCCTTTCAAACTAACCTACTCGCACTCAATGCTGCTGTAGAAGCTGCAAGAGCTGGAGAGCAGGGTCGAGGCTTTGCCGTTGTAGCTGGCGAAGTACGTAATTTGGCGCAGCGCTCAGCTGGTGCGGCAAAAGAAATCAAAGACTTGATCAGAGACAGCGTGGGCAAAGTGGAAGATGGCACATTACTCGTTAATGAGTCTGGCTCGACGTTAAAAGAAATCGTGGAAGCCGTAAAGCGTGTGACGGAGATGATCTCAGATATCGCAGAGGCGTCGGAAGAGCAAAGCTCAGGTATTGAGCAAGTGAATAAAGCGGTAGCTCAAATGGATGAAATGACTCAGCAGAATGCAGCATTAGTAGAAGAGGCTTCTGCAGCTGGGGAGTCTATGGCTGAGCAAGCAAATGATATGAGAAGGCTGCTGAATTTCTTCAATGTAGGGGAGTCGAGCGGTGGCAATGGATTGTCAGAAGTGGCAAGTATATCTACAGAGAGGCTGAATAAACCTCAACCACCATCTAGTAATACTGCGAACATTAAGTTACCGAGTACCTCGTCAAATGGTTCTATGGATATGGGGCGTAGTAAGTCGGAAGCGGCCAACCGCTTTGCTGATGATTCAGACGAATGGGAAGAGTTCTAGAGTTCACATTAAAGTTTTAGAAGGGAAGTGCTCACTTCCCTGTGACTTTGCAGTTAAGCACTCGTTGTCAATTCCTGATTATAAAGTGAACTATTTTAAAGTGTGCTCGTATGAAAGAATTTCCATTCACGGATAGAGACTTTCAGATTATATCTGACAGAGTTTATAACGCTTGCGGCATTGTACTTGGGCCTCACAAAAGAGAAATGGTGTATTCGCGCTTAGCCAGACGAATAAGAGCGAACGGACTACGCACGTTTGAAGAGTACTTAAGCTATTTAGATCAATGCGGCGATCAAGAGTTTAGTCACTTTATTAATGCTATCACGACCAATCTCACGTCATTCTTTAGAGAAGCTCACCATTTTGAGTTTTTAAAGACTGGCTTAATAGAGCGCATTAAAACGGACAACCGATTATCAAAGCGTGTCAGGATCTGGTCAGCAGGCTGCTCTACAGGTGAGGAGCCTTATAGTATTGCAATGACAATAGCTGATGAATTTCCGAGTGATTGGGATGTTAAGGTACTTGCGACAGATCTTGATTCAAATGTGTTACAAAAAGCATCACAAGGGACGTACAACAGTACATCAATTACAGGGTTAGAAGAGAGTCACTTGAGGAAGTGGTTTTTAAAGAGTAGTGATGGTAGTCAATATCGGGTTAAAGATAAATTAAAGGAGTGTATTTACTTTAAGCGTTTGAATTTACTAGAGCCTTGGCCAATGCGTGGCCCTTTTGACTTGATATTTTGTAGAAATGTACTGATTTATTTTGACAAAGAAACGAAAGACAATTTGTTTAAGGGGTACCACGATCTACTCGACAAAACACATGGGCACCTTTTTATAGGCCATTCTGAAACAATGAGCAAAGAGCGGACTGATTTCAAGAATTTAGGCAAAACAATGTATAAGAGGATCGATGCAGCATGAATCAGTTTAGACCGGTAATCCGGGGCTTTGAGCATGTTAAACGGTTTTGGGATGCAGGCCGCAGCAAAGTGGTTGCAAAGGTGTTACCTGGTGAGTTTTATGTGTCAAAAAACGATGAGCTTATTTCTACTGTACTGGGATCGTGTATCGCCGCATGTGTTTATGACGAGAAGCTGGGCATTGGTGGCATGAATCACTTTATGTTGCCTGGTGCTCAGAATATGAAGGAAATTACAAACGTACATTCGGATGACTTTAATTGCCGTTATGGTAATTGGGCAATGGAATATTTAATAAACGAAGTTCTAAAAAACGGGGCGAGTAGAGATAATCTTAAAGTGAAGCTATTTGGCGGCGGGAAAATAATCAGTGCGATGACCGACATTGGAGTTGGTAACATCCGTTTCGCCAATGCTTATATAGAAGAAGAACATCTTAACTTGGTATCTCACGATGTAGGTGGGCCTTGGCCTAGAAAAGTGGTTTTTCATCCTCAATCTGGTACTGCCAAGGTAAAAAAACTGCGTCAAATGCACAATGATACGATTGAAAAACGCGAAGTTAAGTACCTTCATGACATCGAAATGCAAGATGCCCAAACCGATATTGAATTATTTTAGAGTAATGGCACATGATTAAGGTACTTATCGTCGATGATTCCCCTTTATTAAGAGCGGTGCTCAAAGCTGTTTTGGAGCAAGCGGGAGATATACAAGTTGTAGGAGCTGCAAAAGACCCCTATGAAGCCAGAGGGATGATCAAGGCGACTCAGCCTGATGTACTGACGCTTGATATTGAAATGCCCAAGATGAATGGCTTAAGCTTCTTAAAGAACTTGATGCGATTAAGGCCAATGCCTGTAGTAATGCTTTCTACGCTCACACAAAAAGGCTCACCAGAAACACTTGAAGCCCTAGAAGTAGGTGCTGTCGACTTTATTGCAAAACCCATGACGAATGTCGCTGAGCAGTTAGAAGCATATGCAGATATTTTATATCAAAAGATCCGCACTGCGAGTCGTGCTCGAGTGAGGGCATTTAAGCCAGACAAACACAATACTGAAAAAGCGGCCAGTGGAGATACAAAGTACCGAAGCAACAATATTATTGCTATAGGTGCGTCTACAGGTGGCACTGAAGCGTTAAGAGAAGTACTCACCAAGCTGCCAAGCAATTGCCCGCCAGTTGTGATAACCCAGCATATCCCTCCCGTTTTTAGTGCCTCCTTTGCACAGCGTATGGACCGGTGTTGCACCGTGTCGGTTAAAGAAGCCGAAGATGGCGATGTACTTGGCGAGGGAAGAGTTTTTATAGCGCCGGGAGATAAGCATTTACTTATTTCTCAGCACGGAGGCAAATTAGTTTGTCAGTTGAATGATGGTGACAAAGTAAACCGCCACAAGCCGGCTGTGGATGTATTGTTTGATTCATTGTTGCCAGTGGCAAAACAAGTACATGCGGCATTGCTGACTGGTATGGGAAGCGATGGTGCTCAAGGCCTTTTGAGATTAAAAGAAGGCGGTGCTAATACGTTTGCACAAGACGAGGCATCTTGTGTTGTATGGGGGATGCCTCGTGCAGCGGTGGAGCTCAATGCAGCTAACAAAGTGGTGTCTTTGGATAATATAGCTACTAACTTGCTTAAATCAGCAAGTCGCTAACCTAATTACTAGATAGATTGAATTACCCAAGGTTGTGAAAACCAATAAAAGTGGCCCTTGTGCGTTTTTGATGGGGCAGTACAGTTGTACCTTGAGCGCCCTTCGGGTAAAGCTTTTGGTGATGTTACCTGCACATTTTTTTTACTATTCCAAGTTAATTCCGCTTTGCCTACTCCTGATACAAAACAGGCAAATTGACTTTGATAAAAGTCCATATCTTTGAACGAAATCACAAATGAAGGTGTTCGATTTGATGTTACCGAATTTTCATAGCTTAACTTATCAATCGCAAAAGGAAGTGACTTAATTTTTACTTTTAGGGTTTTTAGATTGCTATAAATGCCAGAAGCAGGAAAGCGAGGTACACGAGTAAAATCCGTAGTTACACCGACGGCACCAGAGTGCTGGCCAATACCAATTAACCCCAGTTCTTTGACAAGTGCTTGAACCGAATTATCAAACTCACCATATGGATATGCGATATAGGGGTAGTCATGCCCAACTTCGGTGGCAATTCGCTGTTGTGACCATGTGAGATCTTTTTTAACTCTTGCTTTCCATTGAGCTTCGGACTCTCCATTTTGGCGAAGGTGCAAATAGTCATGTTTGGCACTGTGATTAGCAATGAGGGCGCCTCGCTTTGATAATGCTCTGAGCTCATCCCACGTCATCACGTAGCTTTTTCCTTCATCAATGAGCAGAGGATTAACAAATATCGTATAGGGAAAATTGTACGCTTCAAGAAGCGGTGCGGCAGCCTCAATATTATTGTCATAACCATCATCAAATGTGATAGCAACCGTATTAATCGGTAGCGGTTTGTCTGCACTTAATTGTTCTATAAACTTATCAAGTGCAATTACTTTATAGTTTCCTGTTTTCAAATACTCTAAATGAGCTTTAAAAGTATCAGCGGTGACACTGGTTACCGGGGGAAGTTTTTCACTTACGTGATGATATTGTAATATAGTTGCACTTTGCGCTGTGGCGCTGACAAATCCAACTAACAGAACTAAATTATGAAGCTTTTTCATTACCTGCGTACACCTTATCATATTCCACTACTTACTCTCGCAGCGCCGATGATTTTATCAAATATTTCGGTTCCACTGTTAGGTTTAGTTGATACAGCTGTCATTGGACACTTGAGTCATGCTCATTATCTGGCCGGTATTGCTCTTGGTTCTGGAAGTATTGCACTTCTATTCTGGCTGGCGAGCTTTTTACGCATGAGTACGACGGGTGAAATTGCACAGGCTTATGGCGAAAAAAATCAGACAAGAGCACAGCAATCATTGTTAGCCAGTCTCATTCTCGCACTGACCTTTGCATTAACCTTGGTTGTTTTATCCCCCTTACTATTGCAGCTCATAGAGCAGCTGGCCACCCCATCCCCGCAAGTAATGGCACAAGCGAAAATTTATTTTTCGACTCGAATCTACAGTGCGCCAGCCGCAATGATGAATCTTGTACTATTAGGCTTTATGTTGGGTCTACAGTATGGCAAAGGGCCATTCTATGTCGTCTTATTTACTAATCTGGTTAATATTGCACTAGATTTAATCTTTGTTATCGGGTTTGAATGGGGGGTTGCAGGGGCTGCTTGGGCATCAGTGGTGGCGGATTATAGTGCTTTTGTTTTGGCATGTGCACTGACCTTGCGATTGTTGCAACGAAAAGGCTGGAAGTTCGCAATATTCATTCCTAACCGAACGCAAATTATGCACTTGCTATCTCTTAATAAAGATATATTTATTCGCTCTTTAGTCTTGCAGCTGTGCTTTAGTTTTGTGACTTTTTATGGTGCACGACTGGGTGACAATACACTGGCTGCAAATGCTGTCTTGCTCAACTTCTTAATGCTAGTGAGTTTCGCCTTGGATGGTATCGCTTATGCTGCAGAAGCAAAAGTAGGACAAGCTAAAGGCGAGCAGGATGTAATCAAGCTAAAAGCATGGGTTAACGTCAGTGTGTTTTGGGGAAGTGTGTTTGCGCTACTTTACTGCGTTATTTTTGCAGTATTTGGAGAGTTAATTATTACTTTATTGACGAGTATCCCGAGCGTAATTGAAACGGCTACAGGCTATTTGCCTTGGCTAGTTATATTGCCCATTATTGCGATGAGTTGTTTTTTATTTGATGGCATTTTCGTCGGATTGACAAGAGCAAGAGAGATGCGCAATAGCATGATAGTCTCAGCGGTTTGCGGATTTTTCTTGCCCTTTTTAATCGTGAAAGATCTTGGTAATCACGCGTTGTGGTTTTCTATGACCTGTTTCATGGCGCTGCGTGGTATTACTTTGATTTATCGTTATCGAAGGCTCGTCGGGCAGCAAGCCTTGCTGAAATAACCTGTGAAAAGCGATTAGCAAAGATACCGAGGTAACCATACCCAGCGATACCCAATGCTGGAAATAGCACAGCTAAACCAGCAAGTCGCCAAGCGGGATCATAGTAATTACTCAGCGCGAATAGCCCCATTGCAGATACAAAAAGGCCAATACCTGTGAAAAAAAACTTAAGGCTGCGCTTGGGGTTCGAGCCCAAGCGATATACTAATTGTGTGAACATAGCAAAGTCTTAGTAATAAGAGTGGTCGCCATGAGCGTGTTCAGTAATATCACGTACGCCAGTAATTTCTTCAAACTTGGCAACCATTTCTTTTTCGATGCCTTCTTTTAGCGTGACGTCGATCATCGAACAGCCGTTACAGCCCCCACCAAACTGTAATACTGCGATGCCCTCATCAGTGATTTCTACAAGGCTTACCTGACCGCCATGGTTTGCCAGTTGTGGATTTACATCAGTAACCAGCATGTGTTCCACACGCTCTTCTAGTGAGGCATTATCTTTAAGTTTTTTCGCCTTTGCATTTGGTGCCTTCAAAGTAAGTTGGCTGCCCATTTTGTCCGTAACAAAATCGATTTCAGCTTCATCTAGAAATGGTGCGCTTTCTTCGTCAACAATGGCATCAAATCCATTAAAGTTAAATCTAAGATCTGTGTCTTCAACCGCATCTGCTGGGCAATACGATACGCCGCACTCAGCTTGTGCTGTTCCTGGATTAACGACAAATACTCGGATACTGGTTCCCTCAGCTTGATCGCTGAGAAGTTTCGCAAAATGCGTTTGTGCGGATTCTGAAATTGTGATCATAATCTTGCTATACTTGACTAAATTACTCGGTTACTTCCTATGATACTCCGCTCATCCTGTTGTAGCTAGTGTTGGGCGTAAAAATTTGCTGCTAAACAGTACGACTTGGTAGCTTAAGGGTAAGATTAAAAAGACGGAGTTGATATGAAAATCACCTTGTTCTTGCTTGGGTTGTTGATATTTCAAAGCCAAGCTAAGCCTCTTAGTTACTACTTTTCCGCAGACACTAAGTTTGACCAACGAATCACGAAACCCAGTGAAGTGCTTGGTTATGAAGTTGGAGAGTGGCATGTTAGGCATGATCAGTTGGTGAATTACCTAACTTTGCTTGCGGAGCAAAGCCCTAGAATGAGCATTTCAACGATTGGCTATAGTCATGAACGTCGACCTTTACTTTTGCTTGCTATTACCACCGAGAATAACCAAGGTAAGTTAGAGCAAATAAGACAAGCGCACCTGTCGAGCTTAAGTATAAAAAAGGACCGCAGCACATCACCAAATATTATTTGGATGGGTTACAGTGTGCATGGCAATGAACCTTCAGGCAGCAATGCAGCATTGTTGTTAGCGTATTACCTAGCCGCAGCGCAGGGCGACGAGATCAATAAACTGTTAGAGAACAACGTTATCCTACTAGACCCAGCATTAAACCCAGATGGTTTAGCTAGATTCGCTCATTGGGCAAATAGCAACAGAGGCAAGACGCTCTCAGCAGATCCTGCTCATCGTGAGCATGTAGAGGCTTGGCCGTCATCGCGCACTAATCATTATTGGTTTGATCTTAATCGTGATTGGTTATTACTCCAACACCCAGAATCTAAAGCTCGTGTTGTGCAATTTCACCGTTGGAAGCCAACCGTGTTGACTGACTTTCACGAAATGGGCACCAATAGTAGTTATTTCTTTCAGCCGGGTATTCCTAGCCGGACTCACCCAATCACACCTACGCAAAATCAAGCGCTAACCCATCAATTGGCTGAGTATCACGCCAAGACGTTAGATAAAGAAAAGCAGTTGTATTTCACACAAGAAAGCTTTGATGATTTCTATGTTGGCAAAGGCTCAACATACCCTGATATTAATGGTGCTGTGGGAATTTTGTTTGAACAAGCGAGCAGCCGAGGTCATGTACAAGAGTCAATTAATGGAGACTTGTACTTTCATCGCACGATTAAAAACCAGCTGTTGACATCTTTATCAACATTCAAAGGTGTACTGGAGCACAAAGATACACTGCAGGTTTATCAACAAGGTTTTTATCTTGATGCCCTTAAACTTGCGGATAAAGAAGATATTAAGGGGTATGTGGTAGCCAAAGGCAAAGACTTGTCTCGCTTTGAATCTTTTATTGAGTTATTAAATCATCACCAAATTTATGCTTACGATATAACTAAAACCGTTAAAGTCGCAGGAAGAACTTATCAACCCGGTGATATTTTTGTGCCTTTGGCACAGCCGCAGTATCGCCTAGTTAAAGCCGTATTTTCAACACAAACAAACTTTGAAGACAATACTTTTTACGATGTATCGGGATGGACACTACCGTACGCATTTGACTTAAACTTTGCGCCAATAAAAAGCCGGTGGGGGCTAAAAACTTCTGAAGAGCAGAGAAAAATAAAGCCAAAGGGGCGCAACGGAGTACTTCAAGAAGGGGCTTATGCGTATGCTTTTTCTTGGGATGACTATTTGGCTCCAAAGCTATTAAATCAATTGTTGTCAGCGGGTATCGAGGCACGCGTGGCTTTGCAGTCATTCTCGGCCCGGACTAGTCAAAGCGAGCAGACGTTTGCACCGGGTACTGTGGTTATTCCTGCAGGTGTACAAAGTAACGCGAGTTGGCAAACTTTATTATCTGAGGCGCTTGCGGATTACTCAATAGAAGTTTTTGCTATTCGCAGCGGACTAACTGCTCAGGGGATTGATTTAGGATCCAGACTAATGGTGCCATTAAAACAGCCTAAAGTTCTGCTGGTGGGAGGAGAGGGAACCAGCCAGTACGAAGTGGGTGAGATGTGGTATCACTTAGATAGGCATTTAGGTATTGCACCGACCATTATAGAGCAACGCCGGTTAGCGAGAGCTAATTTAGCGCGCTACACCCATATTGTTATGGTAGATGGGAACTATCGTGGCTTGAATAAGCATGCTAAGACGGCAATTTTATCTTGGGTGAAAAAAGGTGGCGTTATTTGGGGCCACAAACGGGGGGCTCAATGGCTGGTGGAACAGCAGTTATTGAATGTCGAAACCATTTCCAAAAAGGAAATGCGAGCGCAATTTGAGACAAAAGATATGCCATTCTCAGCCCGTGAAGAGTTGGCAGCTAAACAACGTATAGCTGGTGCTATATTCAATGCACGAGCAGATCTATCACACCCGCTAGCTTTTGGTCTGGAAGATGAAATCCTGCCCGTTTTCAAAAACAGCACTTGGGTGATGAAACAAAATGGCGCACCTTTCACCAGTGTTCTTAAATATACTAACAGCCCCTTATTATCTGGTTATGCAGATCAGCGTAATGTAAAACAAATAGCTACTAGTAGCGTGTTAATTGCAGATGAATACGGCAAAGGCATTGCCATAGCTATGACAGACAATCCCGTATTTAGAGGGTATTGGTATGGGACAAGTAAGTTAATTAACAACGCATTGTTTTTTGCTGATGCATTAAAGTAGCGCTAAGTTTCGGTCAAGCAGGTTGCAAATGCCCAGACCTGGGTCGCGCCTGCTTCTTTGCACAAAGCTGAGATGTGATTGATGGTTGCGCCTGTTGTAATCACATCATCAATCAAAAGAATACGTTTATGCGTTAACTTGTGTTTGAGAAAGTATGCCTGCTGTACACTTTGTTTCCTTGCTAACTTTTGCATTGTAACTTGTGATGGGGCGGAATGCTTTCCAATAACATCGATAATAGGTAGGTTAACCTGTTTAAGTAATGGAGCCCATGTTTGATAGACCTGATTGTAGCCTCTAAAAATAAGTCTAGTTTTCGCTACGGGAACAAGTATGCAAGCATCTATATCTACTTGGCTTTCAAAATTTAAGCGATGCCAATGAGTTGTGATAATTTGACGGAGTACTTTCATCGCAACCCGACTATTGTTGTATTTTACTTGCTTAAGCCATTGCGCTAAAGCACCTTGATACCAACCACAAGCAGACAAACCATCGCAATAAGGTAAATGAAACATTCGATCTATGTCTGGTCGTGCAAATAGGTCAATTTGTGAGTTGGGAAAAAGTGGTAAAGAAGCATGACAAATGTGACATAAGCCTGTTTCTTTAATTGGCGTTTGGCACAATTGGCAGCATGAGGGAAACAGTCCATTTCTAAGTGAGCGTTGCAGTGACATTGCTTTCATTCCTTGAGTCGCTATCATAGCGCTAATTTTGGCTCTAGGTTTAAAAATATGCAAAATGAAGTTGTGCTGTTGCACGGTTGGGGTATGAACAAGCAAGTTTGGCAATTAATAGAAGCGGAGCTTGCAGTTGAGTTGAATCGACCTGTACGTGCATTAAATCTCCCTGGGTTTGGTGGTGAATCATTACCTGAAACGCAATATGACTTAGATTCTGTGATAGACAGTATCGACAAACTTATTCAGCCTAATAGTATTGTAATTGGTTGGTCATTAGGCGGCTTAGTCGCGACGAAATTGGCGGCTAAGAGACCAGAAAAAGTGTCAAGCTTAGTGTTGGTTTCGTCAAATGTTCAGTTTTGCGATTCGGGTATTTGGCCAGGCATTAAGCCTGATGTGCTAGCACAGTTTAAAGTACAACTAGCCAAAGATAGCCGTAAAACAATTGAACGCTTTTTGGCGATACAAGCGATGGGCAGTGAGCATGCTAAAGCTGATATTAAACAAATTAAGGCCTTACTGTTACAAGCACCTGAGCCTTCAGATATTGCATTGAATGCAGGGTTAGACATTTTGCAAAACGCTGACTTAAGGCATGAGTTCAGCAATATAACATGCCCAATAACAGGTATTTTTGGCCGTTTAGATGCACTTGTCCCGATACAAGTTGTGGATGAATTGAGCAAATTAAATGGGGATTTTAGCTATAAAATTTTGCCAAAAGCATCACATGCTCCTTTTATTTCACATCGTCAAGAATTTATTACTTACCTAAAATCAGTCCTTTAAAAATTATTCACTGTAAAGGCGGCAAATTTTTGCCGCCTTTACTTTATTTTGGATATATTATGAGCAATAATTAGCTTAGTGAAATTTTAATTAGGAGTAAGTTATGCCTATCGGAGACGTTCTTAACGCTGGCGTTGAAGGCTTTAATCGAGCTCAACAAAATATTGAGCGCGCGACAGCTGATATAAACCGTGCCACCGTTGAACAGCAGAGTGATGAGCAATTGGCTCAGCAGCGTCAGCTGCAGGCAGCACGCCCTGAGGAAGCGGTTACAGCACCAGTTTCTCAACCTCCTAGAATTGACGAGTCGTTGGTGAATTTGAGAGTTGAAGAATTCAACGCGAAAGCAAACGCACAAACTATTCAGACAGCAGATGAAGTGCTTGGTACTTTAGTTGATATCAAAGTGTAGTAATGAATATAGTTACGCCACAACCGGCGATAAACTTAAACACTGCAAACGTCTATACCGAAACGGCTAGGCGCGATAACGAGCTGCGTGAGGTTATCCCAAAACCTGCGGCAGTGGCGCCTTCATCCACAGAGAATAAATCCCTTCAAGATAATGATAAGTCTCGTGGTGCACAAGACGACAGTCAAGATACCTATGACTCAACAGGCCAGCTTAAAGAAAATAAAACAATAAAAGAGGGTAATGAGGAAGAGACTGCTGAGCAGCAAGGGCAAGAGCGCAACGAGGAAGACGTTGACGAGCGTGAGCAAGCTCAGCAGGAACAAGATGAGCAACAAATTATGGAGCTCAAAGATAGGGATCGCGAGGTACGTTTACACGAACAAGCACACGCAAGGGTAGGGGGGCAGTATGCAGGTGCGCCTAGCTATGATTACCAGCGTGGGCCTGACGGTAATAACTATGCGGTAGGTGGTCAGGTGATGATTGATGTGGCACCCATTGAAGGGGAGCCACAGAAAACCATCGAAAAAATGCAAACAGTAAGAGCTGCGGCGTTAGCACCTGCAGAGCCCTCAGGCGCGGATCGTGCAATTGCTGCTGATGCCACCTCAAAGATAGCGACGGCTCAAGCTGAACTCGCGAAGCAATCTATCAGTGGTGATGGCGAAAATAGTGACTCCCCTAGACGGGTGCAAGGATTTCAAAACCGCCGTTTAACAGAAGAAGGCGTCGCGGAATCTGAGCAACCGGTATTGGAACGAAAACGCCTCCAACAGGAAGCAGATCCATTCGCGGTGGCTTTACCGATTGAGAGAGATCCTGAAGTAGAGTCAAGAGCATTAAGAGTTGAAGGCTTTTATAACCAAGTAGCCTCCCCTACGAACGTTGCACAACTGTCTGTGACGGTTTAATTCGTAGTCAATTAAAAAGGAAGGCAAGCCTTCCTTTTTCACATCAATGTCATTACTTTTTCAATTTGGCAAATGCTTCGGCAAACGCATTACCCATCGCTGCATTTCCTTGGTCGCGACGATTGCCCTTGTTTTCACGGCGATCTTGTTTACGGCCTTGGTTATGGGATGTTTTAGTCTGGGGTTTTCCGCCAGAACTTTGCTCTGATTGCGCTGGCGTTGCATCATTTAAGCGCATGGTGAAACTAATACGCTTTCTGTTTACATCTACCTCAATGACTTTCACCTTAACTATATCGCCGGCTTTAACCACTTCACGTGGGTCTGAGATAAATTTATCTGTGATGGCTGAAATATGCACTAAACCATCCTGATGCACACCGACATCAACAAAAGCGCCAAAGTTCGCAACATTTGATACGACGCCTTCTAATATCATTCCGACTTTCAAATCTGAGATCTTTTCGACGCCAGCCTTAAACTGAGCCGTTTTAAACTCAGGGCGAGGATCCCTTCCAGGCTTGTCAAGCTCACCAATAATATCGGTAACTGTCGGTAAACCAAACTTGTCGTCTACAAAGTCGCTAGGAGTGAGCTGTTTTAGCACTTCGCTATTGGCTATGAGGCTTTGAACTTCGAGCGCTTTAGACTGAGAAATCTGTTTTACGACAGGATAAGCTTCAGGGTGAACAGCAGAAGCATCTAGTGGGTCATCACCATTTTGAATACGCAAAAATCCAGCTGCTTGCTCAAATGCTTTTGGCCCTAGACGTTCCACTTTTTTCAGTTGTTTACGATTAGCGAAGGAGCCATTGCTATCGCGGTATTTAACAATGTTGCTTGCCAGTGTTTTGTTTAAGCCTGACACACGTGTCAGCAAAGGAACTGATGCAGTGTTTACGTCGACACCCACAGAGTTTACACAATCTTCTACAACTGCGGTTAGTGCTAGCCCAAGTTGGCTTTGCGAAACGTCGTGTTGATACTGACCAACACCAATTGATTTAGGCTCGATTTTTACCAATTCAGCCAAAGGATCTTGTAGTCGTCTTGCGATAGAAACTGCACCGCGTAACGAAACATCAAGGTCTGGAAATTCATTGGCTGCAAATTCAGACGCCGAATAAACAGAAGCTCCTGCTTCACTTACCATGATTTTTGTCAGGCTAAGATCTGATGCTGACTTTAGGACCTCGGCCGCCAGTTTATCGGTTTCGCGAGAAGCGGTGCCGTTTCCAATAGCAATGAGTTGCACTTTATGTTGACGGCTTAACTGCTCAATAGTGCGAATCGATTTATCCCAATGGTTTTGTGGCGCATGAGGGTAGATTGTCGTTGTTGATAATAATTTACCTGTAGCATCGACAATCGCGATTTTACACCCAGTTCTAAGACCTGGATCGATCCCCATTGTCACTTTTGGACCCGCAGGCGCAGCCATGAGCAAGTCTTTCAAGTTTTTGGCAAAAACGTCAATGGCCCCATTTTCTGCTTTTTCTCTAAGTGAGCCTAAAAATTCATTTTCTAGGTGTAAAGAGAGTTTAATTTTCCATGCCCACTGAACAACCGTCATAAGCCATTCACTGGCTGGCGAACCTGAAACAGATAAGCCGTAATGATCAGCGATCATTTGGGCGCAAAATTGCGGATGGTCTTCTGCTGTTGGCTCAGGATTGATGGTTAGCTGCAAAATACCTTCATTGCGAGCGCGAAGCATTGCCAGCGCACGGTGCGAAGGTACTTTACTAAGTAATTCATTATGTTCGAAGTAATCCCTGTATTTACTGCCATTATCTTCTTGACCAGCGATGACTGTACTTTGTAGCTGTGCACTGTCTGTAATATGGCGTCTAAATTTTGCGAGCAATTTTGCATCTTCAGCGAAGCGTTCCATCAGGATAAACTTGGCGCCTTCCAAAACACTTTTGATGTCAGCAAAACCAGCATCAGCATTGATAAAATCTTCGGCTAACTGATTTGGATATAAATTGGGGTCTGCAAATAACTGATCTGCCAGTGGCTCAAGCCCCGCCTCGATTGCTATTTGACCTTTCGTACGGCGCTTAGGTTTATACGGCAGGTATAAATCTTCAAGTTCAGTTTTGCTTGCTGCTGTGGCGATATCATTGGACAACTGGGAGGTGAGTTTACCTTGTTCTTCAATGGTCTTTATGATGAAGGCGCGTCGATCTTCTAACTCACGAAGATAAGAAAGTCTCTGTTCTAGCAAACGTAGTTGGGAGTCATCTAATCCACCGGTCACTTCTTTACGATATCGGGCGATAAACGGTACAGTTGCGCCCTCATCTAACAATGTGGTGGCTGCCAGCACTTGCTGCTCTGAGGCATTTAGCTCCTGGGCTAAACGAGCTGAGATGTTGCTCATGCAAAATCCTTATAATGTTCAATTAGCTACGCTAAAAATTCAATTAAACTTTAGGGCGATATCATATCATATTTGAGTACGTATGATCAGGCCTGATATTCAATTCGATTGATATACCATTGGGCTTCGCCCTCGGGTGTTTTTACAGTAAAATCGTCGTCAACCGCTTTCCCTAATAAAGCTCTAGCCATGGGGGAGTCTATAGAAATATAGTCATTGCGCTCATATATTTCATCTGGACCGACAATCCTAAAGTACTTAGTTTCACCGTCATCATTTTCTATTTCTACCCACGCACCAAAATACACTTTGCCAGCTTGTTGAGGGTTGTACTCAATGACTTTTAAGTCAGGTAAGCGCTTGCGTAAATATCTAACACGTCGATCTATTTGTCTTAATAATCGTTTGTTGAATGTGTAGTCCGCATTCTCGGAGCGATCGCCAAGACTTGCAGCCCAGTTTACTATTTTAGTAATTTCAGGGCGCTTTTCGAACCAGAGGTGGTCATGCTCTTGTTGTAGTTTTCGATAACCTTCAGGCGTGATCAAGTTAGTTTTCATAGTGTGCTGTATCTATAAACCCTATTTAGGTACATATGTTCCGAGTAATTGTAACTTTCAGTAACAATCTAATGTTTATGTTATGGTGTCTAAGCGGCTAAATTTCAATTATATTTAAGCAATAGTATAGAGATAAAAAGAAGAATCATATGGGAAATGAAACCACCAAAGTGCTCGTAGTTGATGACGATATGAGATTACGCAGTTTGTTAGAGCGTTATCTCGTTGAGCAGGGCTTCATTGTAAGAAGTGCTGCGAATGCAGAGCAAATGGACAGGCTGTTAGAACGCGAAAACTTTCACTTAATGGTGCTGGATTTAATGTTACCAGGTGAAGATGGTTTGTCTATTTGTCGGCGTTTACGTCAAAAAGAAAATGAAATCCCCATTGTGATGCTCACTGCGAAAGGCGATGAGGTTGATCGTATTATTGGTCTTGAATTAGGGGCAGACGATTACTTGCCTAAACCATTTAACCCAAGAGAGTTGCTTGCACGCATAAAGGCCGTGTTAAGAAGAAAAACCAAAGAAGTACCGGGCGCACCTGCGACTCAAGAAAATGAAGTCGAGTTTGGTATCTTCCGGCTGAACCTTGCGACCCGAGAAATGCAAAAGGGAGATGAAACCATTGCATTGACCAGTGGGGAGTTTGCAGTATTAAAAGCGTTGGTTAGTCACCCGAGAGAGCCTTTGAGCCGAGATAAACTAATGAATTTGGCTCGTGGACGAGACTATAGTGCGTTAGAGCGGAGCATCGATGTGCAGGTGTCTCGACTACGTCGCATGATCGAAGAAGATGCGTCTAACCCAAGATATATTCAAACTGTTTGGGGTTTGGGCTACGTGTTTGTGCCTGATGGCGAGAAGTAATGGGCATTTTTCCGCGTAGTGCATTTGGCCAAACGGTCTTTTTCGTTGCAGCGTTATTGTTGATTAATCAGATAGTGTCTTATATCACTGTTACGCTGTACGTGTTCAAACCAACCTTTGAACAAGTAAATCTGATGTTGGCCAAGCAGGTCAAAACTGTGTTCATTGATTGGGAAGAGGGGGTTGAAGTCGACTCGGAATTATCCAAAAAATTTTTCGAGATCACTGGTATCGATGTGATGTCTCAAAAAGAGGCTTACCGTAACGGCCTAGGGCAAGCGAGAGAGTATAACCTTTTGTCGCGTAGCATGTCCGAGCAGTTAAACGGCTCTGCTAGGGTGCGTATTAGTCAAGGCGATCCCGTGGTTTATTGGGTAGAAGCGCCTCAAGCCCCTGGTTACTGGGTAAGAGTTCCGCTATCTGGATTTTCTGAGACCAAGCTCGAGTTTTTGGTATTTTACTTGTCTAGTATCGGTTTTTTGAGTGTGTTGGGGGGGTGGCTTTTCGCGCGCCATTTAAACCGGCCTTTACGGGCACTACAAACTGCGGCAAGTCGAGTTGGAGCAGGTGATTTTTCAATGCGCTTAGTTGAGCAAGGCTCGACAGAAGTGATTGAAGTAACAAGAGCATTCAACCAAATGTCGAAAGGCATAGCTGCGCTGGAAAGTGACAGACGGCTTATTATGGCTGGGGTGTCGCACGATCTGCGAACGCCTTTGACTCGAATCAGGCTTGCGACAGAAATGATGTCGGACGAAGAAGATTACCTCAAAGAGGGGATCATCGACGATATCGAAGATATGAATGCCATCATCGACCAATTTATTGAGTATCTGCGCCATCACAGTAGCGGAGAAATGAATTTGGATGATGTGAATGTCTTAGTGGAAGAGGTTGTTCATGCTGAGCAGCAGCACAAGCGCGTCATCAACTTTACAATGACACCGAGTTTACCTCCTATTTTGATGAATACTGTGGCGCTTAAGCGTGTTATCACCAATATGATTGAAAATGCCATTCGCTACTCAAGTGAAGACATCGAAGTGGTGAGTTTACTCGATAACAAGTGGGCCCTAATACAAGTTAAAGACAGAGGGCCAGGTATACCCGAATCGGAATTAGAGTCTGTGTTTGAGCCTTTTAAACAAGGAGACCAAGCAAGGGGGTCTGAGGGCAGCGGTTTGGGCCTAGCTATCATAAAGCGTATTGTCACCACACATGGAGGGCAGGTTACGCTCTCTAACCGCAAAGGTGGTGGGTTGTGTGCCGAAGTACGGTTGCCAATCGCTAAAAAAGGCTAAAAACGACGCTTAAAATACAGCGCTGTCGAGATGTCAGTGCTGTAAGTACTGCTTAAAAACTAATAATGCGTAATGCATTTTATTTGCTCCCTCTACTCCTCCTAATATTCTCTATTTTTAGAACAATCCCGCCTTTAATGTTGACGTAATAGCGAGCATAGCTGAGCCATCTATTTAGTTTCAACGTACTATCTATTGGCGACATATATGGTGGCACGGGGTGTTTTACTGGCCTTGGCGGAGTGTATTGATTTAATAATAGGAAAGCCTAGTTAGATTTATACTTTGCAATTATTTGGGGGTGGCACATGGTAAATAAAAAAGAACGGCACAAAAAAACGCCCAACGAGGGGCGCCTTTGATAAAGGAATAGGGTTTAGCTATTAACCGCGAGGACCGGCTGACTTAATCGCGTCAGACACATCGTATTTTTCGAAGTTAGCTTTAAAGTCCGCTGCGAGTTTTGTAGCATACTCTGTGTACTTCTCTTTATCTTCCCAAGTGTTAATTGGGTTAAGAAGCTTCTCATCAACACCTTCAACAGCAACTGGCACGTCTAGGTTAAGTGCTTCAATGTGCTGAGTTTCTACGCCTTCAAGCGTGTCATTAACGATAGCGTCAATGACAGCACGTGTAGTCGGGATATCGAAACGTTTACCTACGCCGTAAGGACCACCAGTCCAACCTGTGTTTACAAGGTATACCTTCGCGCCGAACTCACGGACACGCTTCATTAGAAGCTCTGCGTAAACGCCTGCTGGACGAGGGAAGAATGGTGCACCGAAACACGTTGAAAATGTTGACTCGATGTCTGACGTTGAGCCGATTTCTGTTGAACCTACTTTTGCAGTGTAACCACTTAGAAAGTGATAAGCTGCTGCTTCTTCTGACAAGATAGAAACAGGAGGTAAAACACCACTCACGTCACATGTTAAGAACACAACTGCACGAGGCTCACCCGCACGGTTTTCAACTTTACGCTTTTCAACGTGCTCAAGCGGATATGCTGCACGAGTATTTTGCGTTAGGCTCGTATCTGCAAAGTCTGGTACGCGGTTTTCATCAAGTACAACGTTTTCTAAAATTGTACCGAACTTAATTGCATTCCAGATAACTGGCTCATTCTTCTGAGACAGGTCGATACATTTAGCGTAACAACCACCTTCAATATTGAATACGCTGCCAGGTGCCCAACCGTGCTCATCATCGCCGATAAGGAAACGCTTAGGGTCAGCAGAAAGAGTCGTTTTACCAGTACCTGAAAGGCCGAAGAATAATGTTGTATCGCCTTCTTCACCAACGTTTGCACTACAGTGCATTGGTAATACACCTTTAGCTGGTAGTAGGAAGTTCTGCACAGAGAACATTGATTTCTTCATTTCACCGGCGTAATGCATACCTGCGATTAGCACTTTGCGTTCTGCAAAGTTGATAATAACTGTGCCATCACTGTTTGTGCCATCACGCTCAGGGTCACATACAAATGAAGGTACATTCATTACCTGCCATTGGGGTAAATCAGCAGCATTATACTTGCTAGGTTCGATAAACATGTTCTTCGCAAAGATATGATGCCATGCAGTTTCAGTTGTAACCACAACTGGTAGATAGTGCTCTGGATCTGAACCTACTTCTAAGTGAGAGACAAAGTGGTCATTGCTGTGTGCGTGTGCTTCAACACGCGCCCAAAGCGCATCAAACTTTTCCGCATCGAATGGACGGTTAACGTTGCCCCATTGGATATCATTTTCAGTGCTTTGCTCTTTAACGATAAAACGGTCGTTTGGAGAACGGCCTGTGCGGCGGCCTGTTTTTGCTACAAAAGCTCCATTAGCTGCTAAAGTCCCTTCACCACGCGAAATAGCGTGTTCGACAAGTTCAGCTGCAGTTAAATCGACAAAACGAGTAGCGCTTGAAGTCATGTTTTTACCTAAATGTGAGAATTGAACGGGATAGCTCTGGTTATTTAGTACCTAAAGCTTGATTTCATACTAACAGATGCATTTGTGATATTCGAGCCCTAAAGGGGGGAGAAATTGCAATTTTTTGTCAAAAAAAGTGAATAATTTCAATGATACCGGTGTCATGAAAAGTTACTTTTAAATGACACCGGTATCATATTTATGCAATAAAAAACCGCCAAAATGGCGGCTTTCATTTAATTAAACAAGATGTACCTTATTTAATTAAAAATTGACTTGATGTCCTGTTCAGAAAAGCGGTAATCAGTGAGGCAATAATGACAGCTAAGTTTGACTTCACCATGCTGCTCTATATCTTCCAGTAACGCTGCTTGCCCAACATTTACTAATGCACTGATGGTTTTTTCTCGACTACACCCACACACAAAGTTTACAGCTTGAGGTTCAAACAACTTAGGGTTGTCTTCGTGATACAAGCGCGTTAATACCGTTTGTGCATCTAGTTTTAGCAGTTCTTCATCTTTAATGGTGTCACTGATTGCTTCTAAATGTTCAAAGTCGCTTTGCGATTTGTCTTTATTTACGGGCAGTACTTGCAGGAATAGGCCTGCGGCTTTGACTGACTCTTCCTTTATATCTGTCGCAAACCATAGGCGCGTTTGAAGTTGCTCAGATTGAACAAAGTAATCTTCAAGACATTTTGCTAAAGAGTCAGAAGTCAGTGGCACGACGCCCTGATATCGTTCTCCTTTCTCTGGCGAGATAGTTATGATCATATGACCTTTGCCGATTAGGTCGCTGATACCGGAACCCGTAATTGGCCCTTCAACACGTGCAATACCACGCATATTTTGCTGATGGTTACCATTAATAACGGCATACTTTACCGGTCCGTCCCCTTGAAGTTGAACGGCGATGTCACCTTCAAACTTTAATGTTGCTGTTAGTAGACTTGATGCGACTAATAACTCACCAAGTAAAGTTTGAACTTCTGCCGGGTAATTGTGGCCGGCAATGATGTCTTTCAGTGTGTGCTCGATCTGTACCAGTTCGCCTCGTACATCGAGATCATCAAAAATATAGCGATGAAGTAAATCTTGTTTCATCTAAGAGACCCTAATTTGATTTCAGTTTAAGCAACTCTCGGCGTTGCTTTTTATCTGGCTTATGCTCCGGACGTGGGGCAAAAAAACTATTGTTTTTCCTAGCTATGGCATTTTGCGTTCGTTTCTCAATACTCTCTACTGATTCTTCATAAAGAGTTTGAGCAATCGTCGCTGCTTGACGTTTTTCCATTAACTTCAAAACGGTGATGTGTTTTTCATCGTGACCCTGTGCCAGTTCAATCTTGGCACCAACATCGACATGGCGGCTCGGTTTGCACCGCTGACCGTTATATTTAACTTTACCACCTTGGATCATTTCGCGGGCAATTGTACGCGTCTTGTAAAATCGCGCGGCCCAAAGCCACTTGTCCAATCTGACTTTCATATCATCTTGGTTGTTTTCTGGGTTGACTTTTGTCACAATTCATTAACTATGTTGGCATATTGCTAAGCGGTAAAATTTATCATATTTTGACCGCCAAAAAAAGCATAGCACTATAGCAAGCAGGGAAGGCGCTTCACAGAAGTTTGAACAAACGGTTAATGTTGTGTTCATTTGTATCGTGTCATACCTTGTACCGATTTAAATTAAAGTTTCATATTTGGGCGCTTGTTGAATCGAGGTTGAAACGGTACACTGAGGCGCTCAATAGAATAAGAAAAAGTCTCATTAAAGAAATTTTATATGGAATTACAGATACAACAGTTACAGAAAATAATACAAGGCTTGCCCCATGCGAAACTGAGTCGTGCGGTGGTATTTTTGGCTGTTGTATATATTGCTTTTCTTCTTTCACAGTTATTTTGGCTGCTCTGGCCCAAGCCAGAAACGAAACTTCTTTCTACAAACCCAATTCACTCTCAAAGCGTTCAACAAGCCGTCAGCAGCAGTTCTATTTTAACACAGAATATATTTGGCAAAGCAAATGAAAAACCCAAGGCAGAGAACAAACCTAAACCGGTAATTTCCAATGCGCCAGAGACTCAGCTAAATGTGCGACTGACAGGTATTGTTGCGGTAAGTCAAAATGATGTGGCTGGCCTTGCTATTATAGAATCACAGGGTAGGCAAGAGACTTATTTGGTGCATGATGCAGTAAAAGGTACGCGCGCAAAATTGGCACAAGTATTACCGGATCGCGTTATTTTAGACGTCAGCGGCCGTTTTGAAACGCTTATGTTAGACGGCATAGACTTTACTCAGCAGGTTGCGATGCTAACAACGCCAAAGCGTAACTCAGAACCTAAAGCGCGCAAAATTGGCGATAACACACGCTCTGAGCTGGCACAGCGTCGCCAAGAACTACTTAATGAGCCGGGTAAACTATTCGATTATATAAGAATTTCGCCAGAGCGTCGTAATGGTCAACTGGTTGGCTATCGTTTACGTCCTGGTAAAGATCCTGAACTTTTCAAAAAGATGGGACTAAAAAATAACGATCTAGCCATTGCTATTAATGGTTACCAACTCACGGATATGAAACAGGCTATGACGGCAATGAACGAGCTCAGAGAGAGCACTGATGCTAACATAACTATTGAACGAGATGGTCGCATCTTAGATGTGCAATTTAGCCTGTAAAAGACACTAATTTTGGAGTTTAAGAATAATGGGTAGAAAGCTACACCTCACAAGAATCAGAAAAGGGTTAGCTAAATATGCAGCTCTGTTGTTTGCGGCTGGTTTGTCATTGTCTGTTTCTGCTGTTGAGTATGCGGCCAACTTCAAGGGTACCGATATAAATGAGTTTATCCTCATCGTAGGTAAAACACTCAATAAAACAATCATCATCGACCCAAATGTGCGCGGTAACATCAATGTTCGTAGTTTCGAGCTGATGGACGAAGAGCTGTATTATCAGTTCTTCTTAAGTGTGTTAGAAGTTTACGGTTACTCTGTCGTAGAAATGCCAAATGGCATTATGAAAGTTGTACGTAGCTCTGATGCTAAAAAATCGAATGTACCTTTGGTTAATGATAACAGCGAAGGTGATGGCGACGTCATGATCACGCGTGTTGTTGAAGTTAAAAACGTATCGGTACAAGAGCTAGGCCCTCTGATCCGTCAATTCAGTGACCAAAAAGACGGTGGCCACGTTACAAACTTTAATTCTGCCAACGTCATGATGCTGACAGGCCATGCAGCGTCAGTAAACCGTCTCGTTAATATTATTCAGTCTGTTGATCAGGCTGGTGACCAGCGTGTAGACATCGTTAGGTTAAAGCATGCGACAGCGGATGATGTTGTTCAGGTTGTTGAAAAAATCTATAAAGACACAGGCAAAGGTCGAGTACCAGAATTCCTAATTCCTAAAATTGTCGCAGATGGTCGTACTAATAGTGTGGTTGTAAGTGGTGAGAGCCAAGCGCGCACTAAAGCGATTGAACTGATTAGACGCCTTGACGATGAACTTGAGAACCAAGGCAATACCCAAGTATTTTATCTTAACTATGCAAAAGCTGAAGACTTAGTAAAAGTCCTTCAAGGTGTCAGCAAAACACTTCAAGAAGAAGCGCAGGGCGGTGGTAAATCTACGCGTTCACGCAGCAGTAACCGTAATGAAACCAGTATTGAAGCGCATGCGGACTCAAACTCATTAGTTATCACAGCGCAACCAGACACGATGCGTTCATTGGCAAACGTTATTGAAAAGCTAGACGTCCGTCGTGCTCAGGTACTGGTTGAGGCAATTGTTGTTGAAGTACTTGAAGGCGATGGCATCAACTTTGGTCTGCAGTGGATCACCGAACAAGGTGGTATGTTGCAATTCAATAATGGTACTACGGTACCTGTTGGCGCATTGGCTGTTGCAGCAGAGCAAGCCCGTGACAAAACCATTAAAAGAACCGTTACCGGTGATGATGCGCAGCTGAATGACTTCGAAGAAACAGTTGAAGGTGATTTAAATGCATTAGGTAAGCTGTTGGGTGGTGTGAATGGCTTGGCAGCCGGTGTAGTTAAAAACGACTGGGGTGCAATTATTCAAGCGGTTTCTACGGACACTAATTCAAACATTCTTGCGACGCCTTCAGTAACCACAATGGACAATGAAGAAGCGTCCATGATTGTGGGTCAAGAAATACCAATTATTACCGGTTCTGCCGCAGGTGATAACAACTCTAACCCATTCCAGACTGTGGACCGTCAAGAAGTCGGTATCAAGCTGAAAGTAACACCGCAAATCAATGATGGTACCGCGGTTCAGTTAACCATCGAGCAAGAAGTTTCGAGCGTCAGTGGTGCAACGTCTGTTGATATTTCAGTAAACAAACGTGCGATTAACACAACCGTCATTGCCGATGATGGTGGCATGGTGATTCTGGGTGGTCTAATTGATGAAGACGTACAAGAGAGTGTGTCAAAGGTACCAATACTAGGTGATATTCCTATCTTAGGTCATTTATTCAAGTCAACTAATACCAGTAAGCGTAAGCGTAACCTGCTGGTATTTATCCGTCCAACGATTGTACGCGATAGCCGTAGCATGAATGAATTGAGTCATGCTAAGTACAAGTTTATCCGTAATGAGCAGATGAAGAAGTATGATGATGGTATTGATTTAATGCCATTTGAAGATGCGCCGGTACTACCTGAGTGGAATGATGCGATGGTACTTCCACCAACATATGAAGACTACTTACATCAACAAAATGAGAA
Organism: Pseudoalteromonas luteoviolacea NCIMB 1942; assembly: GCF_001625595.1. Lineage (GTDB taxonomy): Bacteria > Pseudomonadota > Gammaproteobacteria > Enterobacterales > Alteromonadaceae > Pseudoalteromonas > Pseudoalteromonas luteoviolacea_A. The sequence continues at coordinate 17,662 of NZ_AUXT01000186.1, read as the reverse complement.
GAAAGATGACTGATGCCAACTTAAGTGTTGTAGAGGCACCAGTCGAAAATGAAGTTACAGCGGCTGCTGATGAAGAGCTCAATGAGCAACAGCCACAGCTCAGACTTCCTTTCTCTTTCGCTCGCCGTGAAGGGGTATTACTGAGCGACGACCCAAAAGGGCTCAAAGTATTTCATAAAGGCGATGTATCTTTGGATGCATTGCTAGAAGTACGTCGTGTCGCTGGTTCAGGCTTTAATGTTGAAATCATTAATGAAGAGAAATTTGAGTTGCTGCTAGAAGTATCGTACCAACGTGACAGCTCTGAAACGCAACAGATGATGGAAGACATTGGCAATGAAGTAGATCTGTTTTCATTGGCAGAAGAAATGCCGCAAACAGAAGATCTGCTTGCCGCAGACGATGATGCGCCTATCATTAAACTGATCAATGCGATGTTGAGTGAAGCAATCAAAGAAGGTGCTTCGGATATTCACATTGAAACGTTTGAAACACAGCTGGTAATTCGTTTTAGGGTTGATGGCGTCTTAAAAGAGGTGCTACAGCCTAATCGTAAATTGTCGTCGCTATTGGTATCTCGTATTAAAGTAATGGCGAAGTTAGATATCGCGGAAAAACGCGTACCGCAAGATGGTCGTATTAGCTTGCGTATTGCGGGTCGTGCCGTGGATGTGCGTGTTTCGACCATGCCTTCAAGTTTTGGTGAGCGCGTTGTATTACGTCTACTAGATAAAAACAATGCGCGTTTGAACCTTGAAGACCTAGGTATGACTGCGCGCAATCGTGAATTGTTCTCAGAAATTATTGCCAAACCGCATGGAATTATCTTGGTTACCGGTCCAACAGGTTCTGGTAAAAGTACGACCTTATACGCGGGTATGACCCAGATTAATTCCAAAGATTGCAATATTCTTACTGTTGAAGATCCAATCGAATATGAAATTCCGGGCATTGGTCAAACACAGGTTAACCCTAAGGTTGATATGACGTTTGCAAGGGGCCTTCGCGCTATCTTACGTCAAGACCCTGACGTAGTGATGGTTGGTGAGATCCGTGACCTAGAAACGGGTCAAATAGCTGTACAGGCGTCATTAACAGGTCACTTGGTAATGTCGACACTACACACCAATACCGCATCGGGTGCAATAACTCGTATGGAAGATATGGGTGTTGAGCCATTCTTGCTGTCTTCATCATTACTGGGTGTGTTATCACAGCGATTAGTTCGTACATTATGCCCTAGTTGTAAAGAACTACATTTAGCAGACGAACGTGAATGTGAATTACTAGGGGTTGATAAAGGTTCTAAAACGACTATCTTCCGAGCAGTGGGTTGTGAAGAGTGTAACTTCAATGGCTACAAAGGCCGAACTGGCATTCATGAGCTGTTAGTGGTAGACGAACATATTCGTGAGCTGATTCACAATGGTAAGGGTGAGCAAGCGGTTGAAAAGTATATTCGCAAACGTAGTCCCAGTATCCGCCAAGATGGTATTGCACGTGTATTAGACGGGCAAACTACGCTTGAGGAAGTCATGCGAGTCACGCGTGAGGAAGGATAATGGCTGCATTTGAGTATCGCGCCTTAGACGCGAAGGGTAAGGAAAAAAAAGGCATTCTAGAAGCAGACACTGCCAAACAAGTTAGGCAGATGCTCCGCGAGAAAGCGATGATGCCATTGGATGTAGAGCCTGCTGCTGAGAAAGAAAAGTCTCAGGCCAGTGGAGGCTTCAGTCTATCAAGAGGTTATAAGCCGTCGGTTAGTGACATTGCGCTTATCACACGACAGCTTGCCACGCTGATCCAATCTTCGTTACCCGTTGAAGCCGCGGTGATGGCTGTGGCCGAGCAATGCGAAAAACCTCGTTTGAAGCGTATGTTAATGGCTGTTCGTTCAAAAGTGGTTGAGGGTTATACCCTAGCTGATGGCATGTCTGAGTTTCCTCATGTATTTGATAACCTGTACCGCTCTATGGTAGCTGCTGGCGAAAAGTCGGGACACCTGGATGAGGTACTCAATCGCTTAGCAGACTACACAGAGCAACGCCAACACATGCGTAGTCAAATAACACAGGCAATGGTATACCCAACTATTTTGGTTATCTTTGCGATTGCGATTGTGTCGGTTTTGCTGGGTACTGTAGTACCTGAAATACTAAAAACCTTCGAGAAGTCTAATCAGGTCTTACCTTGGACCACCGAATGGGTACTGGCGGCTAGTCACTTTGTACAAGATTATTGGATGCAGGCGACAGTGGCTTTAGGTGGATTAATTGTTGCTGTTCAGCATACGTTAAAGCGTCCTAAAGCACGCTTTTGGTATGACACAAAGTTATTGCAAATGCCGGGGATCGGTAAAATCAGCCGTGGTATTAATACGGCAAGATTTGCCAGAACATTAAGTATTTTGTCATCAAGTGCAGTGCCATTGCTAGAGGGTATGAAAATTTCTGGGCAAGTACTTGAAAACGAGAAAATAAAAGCGGCGGTAGCGGAAGCTGCTACACACGTAAGTGAAGGTGCCAGTCTTAAAGCCGCATTACATCAAACCAAACTATTCCCACCCATGATGCTGCATATGATTGCCAGTGGTGAAAAGTCAGGTGAACTGGAGCAAATGCTTGAAAGAGCCGCCAATAACCAAGACAGGGAATTCGAAAGTATGGTTAACGTTTCACTAAAACTGCTAGAGCCCGCAATGATTGCCAGTATGGCACTTATTGTTCTGTTTATCGTAATGGCAATACTCCAGCCTATTATGGCGATGAACAAAGCGATTGGCCTGTAGTCAAATAATTTAAAGATAAACGCAAGCAACACCACGCCTAGCGCAGTGTAAAGCAAACAGCATAGAGGTATAAATTGTGAAGAAACAATCCGGTTTTTCATTACTAGAAGTAATGGTGGTACTGGTGATTATCGGTATGATCATGTCTATCGTGGCACCAAACATCATGGGCAATCAAGAGCAAGCCGCAAAAGATAAAGCAAACCTTGATATCACTCAGATTGAAAGTGCGATGAAAATTTACAAATTGCAAAACAAGCGCTATCCAACGACTGAGCAAGGCTTAGAAGCGCTTGTTGACAAAACAACGATTGATCCCGTGCCAAAGCGTTTTCCTGATGGTGGTTTCTTGAATGAATTACCGCTAGACCCTTGGGACAATCCTTACCAGCTAGTCAGCCCTGGTGAGATCGGTAAAATCGATATTTTCTCAATGGGCCCTGATGGTGAAGTTGGTACCGAAGATGACATCGGTAACTGGAGAGACGAAGAAGACCGCTAATGCAGTTATCAGTGAAGACTCCAACCGTTAATGCATCAAGATCTCGCGGGTTCAGCCTGCTTGAGATCTTGGTCGTTATCCTAATAATTGGCTTTTCTATCCAGCTTGTGACATTCACAGTGGGTGAGAGTGATGAGCAGTTGCTAGAAAAAGAAGCGCTTAAGTTACATGGCATTGTTAATTTAGCCTCTGAATTCGCTGTATTAAATCAGGTTGAGTTGGGTCTTCATCTGGATAAACAAACGATAGAGTTTTTGGTCTTCGATGGTGAACAATGGACTACTTTCGAAGCCGAAGAGCTTTATAAGCCGATTGAGTATTCAGAGGAGTACAAAATCGAGCTTAACTTAGAAGATCTCTCTTGGTCTCAGGATAACTTGCTAGAGCAATCCAATTGGCAAGAGGTTATGGGCTCTGGTGAAGATGACAACTTACTAGAGCTGAAAAAAAAGAAGATCCCACAAGTATTAATTTTATCTTCTGGTGAAGTAAGTGCCTTTCAAATCTCCTTGGAACTTACAGAAGAGCCTGAGCCTGTCTACTTTATTGAAGGCGAGTTTATGGCCCCGGTGAAACTAAGGCAGGAACCTGAATGATACGCACATCAAAGCAAGCTGGATTTACCCTACTAGAGGTGATGGTAGCTATGGGGATCTGCGCGGTTGCAGGTATTGCTGCTTTGCAAGCAACAGGTGCACATATCAATCATATGAGCACTATTGAGCAGCAGACCTATGCTGCTTGGGTTGCTGAAAACCAAATGGTTATGGCACGGGCTAAAGCCAGTGGCGGTAAATGGAGCGGTAAAAATACCGACAAGGGTGATGAGGAGTTTGCAGGTCACACTTGGTATTGGAGTCAGCAAGTTGAGAAAACAGAAGACCCTCAATTCGTTAAGTTAACCATCGAAGTGTTTGAAAATGAACGTAGAGAGCACACTATTTACGACTTGACCACTTATCTGCATAAGGGCAAAAAGTAATGTTCAAGGGTAAGCGTTCTCAGGCAGGTTTTACACTGATAGAAGTGATGGTTGCATTGGTGATTTTAGCCTTTATAGTGACCGCGTCTCACCAAATTTTAGATACCTCCATTAAAGCCAAAGAAGCCTCAGACGAGACTATCGCAGAGCTTGAAGGGTTACAAACCACCTTTCGTCTGATGGATCAAGATTTTAACCAAATGACCAAGCGTGAAGTACGTAATGAAGCGGGGGATTTTAGCCCCACGTACATTATTCACGGTCGATACTCGCTAGAAAGTCAATATGATGGTATTGCTTTTATTCGTGATGGCTGGACCAACCCCGTGAGTTTATTGCCTCGTTCAGAGTTGCAAGCGGTGGGCTATCGAGTAAAAGACGATAACCTTGAGCGTATTTATCGCATTTATGTCGATGAATTAGATGGTTCAGAGCCAAGAGCACAAGTTTTACTTGAGAATGTCGAAGAGTTGAAGTTTGAGTTTCTTGACGACAAACAAAAATGGCAAGACAACTGGCAAATTAAAGCGCTTCCTCTAGCGGTTGCGGTGACAATTCAGCGTGAAGATTCTGAGCCCATGAGACGCATTTTTTTGACTCCTGGCGATGGTAAAGTCGAGCAAGCGAAAACAGGACAAAGTGGTGGTAGAAACAGCCCTGGAAATAATGGACTTGATAATGCAGGTGATGGTTTAAATAGCAATAATAACAGGAATGGTAATAACAGTCAGCGAGGTGGTAGACCGTGAGAGAGCAACAAGGCGCAGCGCTGATTATTGTATTGTTTATTGTTGCACTTGCCGCGAGTTTAGCCGCGGAAATGTCGTCGTCTTTAATGGTGCAAGTACAGAAGGCTGCAAATATTCAAACCCATCAGCAGGCAAAATGGTATAGCTATGGTGCTGAGGAATTAGTCAAGAAGGTATTGTTGGAAAGTCGTAAAGATGACCCTGATAAAGTACATCTTGGTCAACCATGGGCGATTGATGAAGTACCGTACCCAGTAGATCATGGTACTTTGAGTGGTAAAGTTACCGATTTACAAGCTTGCTTGAATTTGAATGCGCTCAGAGCGCCAAAAGATCAAAATGCAAAAGGTAGCACTACAGCGACAAATCCAGCGCATAGAGCACTACTTGAGCTGTTAAAAAATATTGAGGATTTGCCGTCACAAGAAAGTGAAGAAGCGATGGCCGACAGCGTGTATGATTGGTTAGATGAAGACAGTATTACTTTTCGTTCTGGCGCGGAAGAAGATGAATATATGTCGAGACAAATGCCTTACATGACGGCGAATAATTTAATGGCGTCGGAAAGTGAACTCCGAGTCATAAAGGGATTTAATCCTTTGGTAATGGAAAAACTCTTACCATACGTATGTGTGATCCCTGGAAACACAGAATTGTCGATTAACGTCAATACCGTATTGCCAGAACAAGCGCTACTGATCAGTGCGCTTGTAGAAGGTTTGAGTTTATCGGGAGCGGAAGCCGTCATCTCGGCCCGCCCAGAAGATGGGTTTGATAACCTGCAACACTTTATTACCGAAGCGAAGAATCAAGGTGCTCAGGATGTCAAAGATGCTGAGAAAATATTCACAATAACAAGTAATTATTTTAAGTTGCGTGCCAAGGCTTCATTTGATGAGCGGTTGTTTAAAATGACTTCAATACTCGAAATAAAAGAAAATAAAGCAACTGTGTTGGCACGTAAGTTTGGAGGCGTTCAGTGACAGAAAAATTGTTGATCCGGGTAGGTCAGTCACAACAAGAACCGGTCAATTGGTTGATATGGTCAGAGTCAGATTCTCAGATTATTGCCAGTGGTGAGTTGGAACATAGTGGTTTAATTGGCGAGCTGATAGAAAAAGCCGCTTCACGCAGCGTTGCATTGTTATTACCGGCATCAAGTGTGCAGTTAAAGCAAGTTGAGTTGCCTACCAAGTGGAGTCGTAAATTAGAACGTGCTTTACCTTTTATGTTAGAAGAGCAAGTTGCGAGCGATATCGACGAACTATTTATTGCGATTGGTGATCCTGCATCTATTAATGATAAACATTTTATTAATATCGCGCTGTGTGATTTACAGTGGCTAACAGATTGGATGGGAGTACTTGAAGACTTTGATATTGAGCCTTCTGTAATTGTTCCTGATGCGTTGTTACTGCCAAACCCAGAGGACAATATTTTAAGTGCGATTCAGTTGCAGCAACAGTGGTTATTTAAAAGTGCTGGCTGGCACATCAGTGGTGTCGAGCTCGATTGGGTCTCTGACTATTTAATGTTAGCGCCTGAATCTGAATTAGCGCACTATAGTCCTGCCCATAACTTGGCAACCACTAAAAGCTTACAAGCGAAAGAAGCGGAGTATGAATTGCCACTCGCCATTTTTGCAAATGGCTTGAAGGATTTGCCATTGAACTTGCGTCAAGGGCCTTTTGCTGCGAAGAAGAAGCAGCCGCAGTGGTGGCGTGATTGGAAAGCTGGTGTGATTGCAGCAAGTATTGCCTTGATGGCATTTGTATCTGTTAAATCTGCGCAGTTGGTCATGCTGCAAAATGAAGCGGATGAATATAAATCACAAGCGATGACGGTATACAAGCAGGCATTTCCGAACAAAGTTGTGCGCCCTCATCTTTTACGCAAACAGATTCAAAATGAGCTAGCAGCTTTATCTGGTACAGAGCAAAGTGGCTTTTTGGAGCTTACGAATCATTTCGTTGCAATTTATGGTCAAGTGAGTGACTTTGCACCTGAAACATTCCGCTATGATAGAAAGCGTAATGAGCTTAGGGTACGCGCAAAAGCTAAAGGGTTTCAGGTATTTAGTCAGGTGAAATCGATCCTAGAACAACGTGGTATGACGGTACAGCAAGGCGCACTTAACAATGATGGTGATTATGTTATCGGCGAAATCAGAATTCGGGGTGCGGCATGAAGCAGCAAGTGATTAACTATTGGCAATCGTTGAAAGAGCAGGAGCAAAAACTACTGATTGTTGCCGGTGTCGTATTTGTTATTTTTGCACTGGTCATGGGCGTGATTAAACCTTTGAATAAAGGGGTTGAAGATGCCCAAAAAGATTTACAAAAGCAAAAAGAACTCCATGCTTGGGTCTCAAAAAGTGTTGCACAATTGAAAGCCAGCGGCGGGAACAAAGCGGTTGCAGGAAATCGAAACCTCACTCAGTTGGTAAACAGAACACGCGGTAGACATGGTATTCAGATAAGTAAGATGCAGCCAAGGGACAACTCGTTGCGTATAAACATCGATAACGTGGAGTTCAACAAACTAGTTAGTTGGATTGATGAATTGACCAATCAACACGGTGTAAAAGTAGCTAATTTAGACTTAGGTGAAGAGCAGCAGCAAGGATATGTCCGCGTCAGCCGATTGGTGTTAGAGATTTAAATATGAAAAATGCAGTTAGTATTACCTTAGTCTTTTTGTTTTCTTTTCTTGTTTTTACAGTGGTAACGATCCCTGCATCGGTTGCACTGCAAGTTGTGCAATCTCAAATTCCCAATAATGTTCGCTTAGGAGCTGTATCTGGTTCATTGTGGCAAGGTCAACTTGGTGGTGTAAATTATCAGAATTTACAACTAAATAATGTTAAGTGGGAACTGAATGGTTGGGCTTTGTTATCTGGTCAGCTAAGTGGCAAAGTGAATTTTGGGAATGCCCGTGATGCATCTGAAATTTCAGGCCGCAGTAACTTTGCTGTTTCTTTGTTTGGTGACAGCATTGAGCTAAATCAGACTAAGTTGCGGTTTAGCGTTGAGCAAGCGATGAAGCAAGTTAATTTGCCTTTGCCTGTCGATGCAAGTGGCCGTGTTATCCTTGAAGTGGCTCAATACAATAGCGGCGAACCATATTGTGAGTCACTTCGAGGTGATATCAGTAGCCCTGAAATCAAAGTAAAAGGTATGTCGGGTTGGTTTAGTATTGGTGACCTAAGTGGTGCACTTAGCTGTAAGTCGGGTGACGTCGCCATTATGGTCGAACCTGAGAATTTATTGGGTTTACGTGCGGATGCAACGCTTGCTGCAAATATGCAGTTCCGCGTTGCAGGCAATATAAAACCTGATGCCTCTTTACCTAAAGAAGTTCATGATGCTGTGAAATTTCTTGGGCGTCCTGATGCTGAAGGCCGCTACCCGGTGAGCATGTAAGCCATGATGGAGTTTGACTTTAAACCAGAACAGCAAGTGCTACTAAGTGATTACCTTGGCTCGCGCAGTAATGGCTCTGAGGCAATGACATTAGATGGCGTAAAGGGTTTTTTGTTTGCTGTAGTATGTAGTCCCGATGGGATTGAACCTGAGCAGTGGCTGAGTGAAGTGACCACTGGTGATGAACATGTTACAGAAGAGGTGGTGTTTGCATTTTTAGCGCTGCATCATCATATCAGTGAGCAAGTTTTTAGCAGTGGATTTAAGCTACCTTTTGATGAAAGTGCCCCTTGGATTGTTATGCATCAATGGAGCCTTGGTTTTTTAAGAGGCAGTCAAGGCTATCTGAGTACGCTGTCTCAAGCTGAAATCTCAGAAGAGCATAAGGAAGCCTTGATAAGCACGACAGAGCTATTGGGTTTCTTTAGTCTTGAACAAGAGCAAGTTGAAACTTACTGTAAAACAACGGGTATTGAGCTAGATGAATTTTGTAAGGCTCAATATGAACTCGCTGCGCAAGTTGCACCTGCTTTTGCTGAGTTGATAGAACAAGTAGCTATGGCTAGCGGCTTGTATGAAGAGCAAGGCTAGTTATAGTTCAGTTTTTGGCTTAATCTACCGTTAGGTTAAGTCATATCCAGTTCAATATAAGTGCAACCTTTTTGGCATTTTGCGTATGCCTTTTCACCTTCCTTGACCGCGACGTTTAACGCAATTGCTTGATTGCACTTAGGACATAAAACAGTTTGCCCTTTAGCGATTTTCTTAAGCTGTGACTTTTGTTCATTGAATGAACGCGCACGCAATTTATTAAACTTAGCTAAATCCATTACATTTCGGCCTTTTTAATGGCTTTTTCTGCGGCGTCGCAAATTGTTTTTAGCTTTGGTCCATAAAAGTACATATTTAATTCATGCTCTTGGCAGTAACGCAAATGGAAGACTTTAACCTTCTCGTCTGTCGCCAGTGCTGTTTTTAAGTATGATTGCTCGGACTCCGAAAGCTGAATTGATTGTCCGATCAGCTGACGTGCCTGTTTTGCCGCCAAGCTATACTGGGTCTCGCTGGTTTCCCCTAGCGTTTCTACTCCCTGTTGGAGAAGTTTATCTCTGGGTTCTTTGATCAATGGATGATCTACGGTGAATAGCGCCAGAACTATTAACACTAACAAAAGATATTTTTTCATAAAGCTCGCTAATTTGATCTATTCGACTCAATCAAAGTGACAGTGTAATAAAATGCAAGAATCAAAAGCAAGCGAAATGGTCAGGAAATATTCGTAGTTTTTGTCTTCGTCGTGCGATTTTCGGCTCGCTAACAGCGCGCTGTTGCATATAATAACCTTAGTAAATATAAGGTCACTGTAGCAAGTAACCTGTCCGAAGCGCTTAAGGAGCTTTTATGGACAATAAAATCAAAGTAAAAAACATTCCCGTCGATGTAAAAATTCAAAAGCCAGAAAACCTTCAACCAGACAGGTTTAATCCTCGTAATCGGATTTATGTGAGGGCGGTAAAAGGTATGCATCAAATCCTTCGCCAGCGAATTGGTTTTTTAGGAATGCTCGCGTTTATGGCGCTTCCTTGGCTCAACTATAATGGTCAGCAAGCCGTTTTGTTTGATCTCTTTGATCAAAAATTCAATATATTTGGTCTGACGCTGTGGCCACAAGATCTAACAATATTAGCCTTCATTTTGATGATTGCTGCGTTTGCGCTATTTCTGGTGACGACTTTTTACGGTCGAGTATGGTGTGGTTATACCTGTCCACAAACGGTTTGGACATTTATCTTTATCTGGTTTGAAGAAAAGTGTGAGGGCTCTGCAAACCAGCGGAAAAAGCTCGACCAAAGGCCTTGGGGTGTAGACAAATTGATGCGCAAAAGTTCAAAGCATCTGTGTTGGGCTCTCTTTTCTTTGTATACCGCGATTTCGTTCGTCGGTTACTTTACGCCAATCCAAGACTTGTTGCCTGATTTACTCAACTTTTCTGCCAGTGGTTATGCGGCACTGAGTGTCGTCGTATTTGCTGTATGTACTTATGGAAATGCGGGGTGGATGAGGGAGATTATGTGCCTACACATTTGCCCATACTCTCGCTTTCAATCAGCGATGTTTGATAAAGATACGTTTACGGTAAGTTATGATGGGAAACGTGGTGAGAGCAGAGGGCCTCGTGGACGTAAACAAAATCCGCGAGAGATCGGCCTTGGTGACTGCATTGACTGCAAGTTGTGTGTTCAAGTATGTCCAACAGGTATTGATATACGTAATGGTCTTCAGTACGAATGTATTAATTGTGGCGCCTGCATAGATGCTTGTGATGGTGTGATGGATAAAATGAACTATCAACGAGGCTTAATTTCATATACCACAGAGCGAAATTTAGAAACTGCTCAGAAAACGACAAAGCCTGTAAGAGCAAAGTTGATTGGCTATGTGATGATTTTGCTTGTCCTGAGTGGAGCTTTGGTGGCAAACATTGCAATGCGAAAAACCTTCGAGCTCGATATTATCCGAGACCGCAATCAGTTGTATCGTGTTAACTATGACGGTCTAGTTGAAAATACATATACACTCAAGCTTATCAATAAGGCGCAAGTCTCACAGACTTTTTTAATTTCAGTGAATGGCCTAGAGCAATTTCAATTAATAGGCAAACAGAGAGTAACGGTCTCAGCAGGCTCAACAATTGACGTCCCTGTATCAATTGCTATGGATCCCTATGATTTGCAAAAACTGGTAACTGAGTTTCATTTCGTACTAACGAGCAATGAAGGAGCGCACGCGTACATCTCACAGCCTACTAACTTCTTTAAAGGCCGCTAATAAACTTCTCTCATCGCAGCCACGTAACCAGTGGCTGCGTGCTTAAATATCACAATAACCTTTGCGTCAGCGGATTGTTCCATTTATCCTAGGCTGTCAAAATTTACGGCAGAAAAGGTTGTTATCAGACCTTTGTTATATAAATGGATACCAGTAATGAGTGATTTTAGTTATCAAAATCTCACCCCAGATCTGATTTTGGATGCCATTGAGAGTATTGGCATTTATCCTGAATCTGGACTTCTGCCACTGAACAGTTATGAGAATCGTGTATACCAATTTCGCAGTGACAATGCTAAACGCTATGTTGCAAAATTCTATCGACCAAATCGCTGGCTAAACGCGCAAATTAAAGAAGAACATGCGTTTTCTTTCGAGTTAGCTAACGCAGAAGTACCAGTTGTCTCTCCATTAGAGCGTGATGGAGAAAGCTTGTTTGAGTATCAAGGCTATCGGTTTGCCCTATTTCCAAGTGTTGGCGGTCGTCAGTTCGAAATGGATAACTTAGATCAATTAGAAGTTTTAGGGCGATACATCGGTCGTCTTCATAGTGTAGCTAAACAATATGATTTTAAAAATCGTCCAAGTGTTGATACGAAAAGTTACTTAGATCAAGCAAGTGAAGACATATTGGCGAGTGAATGTTTACCACTTTCTTTACAGCTTGCTTTTTCAACTGTTTTAGAACAAGTTGTTACGAAAACAAAAGAAAAGTTTAGAGTAAATGATACGATCAGATTGCATGGAGATTGTCATGCTGGCAATATTCTGTGGTCTCAAGAGCAATTAATGATTGTTGATTTAGATGATTGCCGACAAGGTCCAGCGATCCAAGATTTGTGGATGATGCTGAGTGGCGATCGTCAGAACCAAGCTCTGCAATTAGACACTTTACTGGGCGGATATGACGAGTTCAGTGAATTAGATCTGGGTCAGTTACAGTTGATTGAACCATTAAGAACAATGCGAATGGTTCATTATATGGGCTGGTTAGCTAAACGCTGGGAGGACCCCGCCTTTCCAAGGAACTTTTCATGGTTCGCGACAGACAAATATTGGGAACAGCAGATCTTAGCATTAAAAGAACAATTGGCTGCGCTTGATGAGCCAACATTAAGTATTTATCCATAAAAATTAAGAGAGAAGCACATGTTAAAATCCATTAAAGTAGCAATATTGGCACTTTGTATGCCACTTGCTGCTATGGCAGCAGAGTACAAGGAAAATGTTCATTACGAGACGTTGACAGTGGAAAAAAGTAAAACGCCACGTGTTTTGGAATTCTTTTCTTTCTATTGCCCCCATTGTTTTAAATTTGAAGGCCCTGCAAGAGCTCTTGAAGCAAGTCTTCCAGCTGAAGTTCCTTTCGTTAAGAGCCACGTAAATTTTATGCGAGGGTTACCACCTGAAGCACAATCTTACTTAAGCTATGGCTATTTAATTGCAAAACAACATGGTGTTGACTCGCAAGTCGTTGATGAAATCTTCAAAACGATCCATGTCCAGCAAAGTCAGTTTAGAACGATGGACGATGTTAAAAAGCTACTCGCTGCCCATGGTGTATCTGCGGAAAAGTTTGATACTGCGTTAGCTAGTATGCCAATTATTAGCGCAGAGAAAGCGATGCAAGATGAGCAAAAGCGGTTTAGCGAAGCTGGCGCATTAAGAGGAGTGCCTAGTTTTATTATTAATGACAAGTACATTGTTAAGACTAGTTCACTTTCTAGTCAGGCTGACTTTAATAACCTAGTAAAATATCTATTAGAAAAAGAATAGTACGGAGATAAACATGTTAAAAATGATTAAAGCGGCACTTTTAGCCCTGATGTTGCCAGTAGCTGCAAGTGCTATGACCTTCGAGGAAGGCAAACACTACGAAGTGATTGCTGAGCGTGGGACTAAGAAGCCTGAAGTTACAGAGTACTTTTCTTTTTATTGCCCTGCTTGTAATAACTTTGAAGGGCTAATTGATCAATTTAAACCTAAACTAGATGGTGTAAAGTTTAAAAAAAGCCACGTAGACTTTGTCGGTATCCGAGATCCTAAACATCAAAAGATGATTGCAACAGCTTTAGCAACAGCCAGTGTATTACCAGAGAAAGATGCGATTATTTCGGCTATTTTTACACACATTCATACCAAGCGTGCCAAGTTTAATGAGTTAGCAGATATTAAAGATGTGTTTGTTGCAGCAGGTGTAGATGGTACAAAGTTTGACAAAATGTATAAGAGCTTTTCTGTTCGCACAAAAGCTTCAAAGATGGCGAGACAACAAAAGCAACTACAAGAAAAGGGAGCATTGTCGAGCGTGCCAACGTTTATCGTGAATGGTAAATATAAGCTAATACTTAGCAGAGAGTCTGGTGTAACTAACCCGGATGATATTGCAAAGCTGATTAACCATCTAGCGAGCAAATAAGCAAATAGATAAAAGAAAGCCCCGCAACAATGCGGGGCTTTTTCGTTTTTACAGTAAGCTATTGACGCGTTAAAAATACACCCGATTCTACATGGTGGGTATAGGGGAATTGATCAAAGATAGCGATACGCGCGATATTATGTGTTTTGCTAAGGGTTTCTAGATCTCTTTCCAATGTATCTGGATTACACGAAATGTAGATAATGTTGTCGTAGTTACTGACTAGTTGGCAGGTTAGCTCATCCAAACCAGCTCTTGGTGGGTCGACTAAAATGGTTTGACAATTGTATGACTTTAAGTCGATACCATTAAGTCGAGAAAATTGACGCTTATCTTGCATTGCGTCAGTAAACTCCTCACTCGACATACGAATGATGTCCAAATTCTCTACATTATTCGCTGCGATATTGAATTGTGCAGAATGTACTGAGGATTTTGAAATCTCTGTTGCCAACACTCGGTCAAAATGTTCCGCGAGTGCTATAGAGAAGTTGCCATTGCCACAGTATAGCTCTAGTAAATCGTTGGATAAATCGCGAGAGATAGACTTAGCCCATGAAAGCATTTTTTCATTTACTTTAGCATTGGGCTGAGTAAAGCTATTCTCTACCTGCTGGTAGATATACTCATTACCGTCTACTGAAAGCGTTTCGGTGACATAGTCGTTGCCGAATACGACTTTTTGCTTTCGAGCACGGCCGATAAAGTCAATCTTATAGGTTTTTTGCAATTCAGCCCTCAATTGCCCCATTTCTGCCTGCCAGTTGTCATCCAACGGTTTGTGGTAAAGCAAGCTGATTAAGATTTCTCCGCTCAGTGTAGACAAGTAATCGATTTGAAATAATTTGCGACGCAATAATTCATTATGACGTAGCTTTTCCATCATCACTTGCATAAGCTCGTTAACTAAAGGTGCACCTGGACCAAATTCATCAACACGAATTTTCTCTTTGCTTTGTTGGTTAAACATGATGTGATAAAGATCTTCTCCATCGTGCCACACGCGAAATTCACAACGCTGTCGATAATGCTGCTTTTCTGAGTCATATACTTCAAGAGTAGGAGCATTGAAACGGGCGAACTGCGCGCTTATTCGCTTTTGCTTCTCTTCTAGTTGTTGTTCGTACTGAGCGGTATCAATGGTGATCACGGCCATGCTAAAACTACCTATAAATATTGCGAGGAGGCGCTATTTTAGGGGGCGTAGAACATTTGTCCAGTGTTCGCTACTAAAATTGCCCTTTTATTGTACAAAATAACTTTAGCTTTTGCGCAGATGGCCGATAATTAACTGATGGAGTATAGCGGAGAGCAATCATGAAAATCGGACAGTTGAATCAGCTGTTAAATCCAGCGATGCAGCACAAAGGGGCACAAGCCAAATCGCCGATCCCAAATATATCTATAAACTCAGACCAGTATCAAGGCAATAAGTCTCAAGTTGCAGCCAAAATTCTTGATGACAAATTAGCAGAAGCATTAGGTATAGAGAAAAAAGAGGAGCCTAAGAAGCCTCTTTTTGACTTTGAAGAGATAGTTAAAAATGTACTAGGATTTGTCCAAGGTGCCATTAATAAAGCCAAAGCCGATGGCAAAGATGACGATACACTAAAGAGCATGCTGGAACAGGCACGTGAAGGTGTACAAACCGGGATAGATGAAGCGACTGATGAGCTGTCAGAGTCAGGGTTATTTAATGAAGAAATTAAGGACGGGATTGAAAAATCCAGAGAAGGGATATTTAAGGGTCTAGATGACTTTGAGAAAGAGCTTTTTGACCCAAGTCCGCAGCATGTATCTTTAAGTGCCGCTCAGTTTGCAAGCTTATCTAATAAAGCAGAGTATGCATTTACCACAGCAGAAGGTGATGAGGTAGTCATCTCTTTCAATGATGCATTCAGCAAAAGCAGAGCTGCTAGCTACTATCAAGATGGTGACAATCAAGGTTTTGCTTATGGAGAAAGTCAGAAGAGAGAGGTTAATTTCTCAATCAGTGTTAATGGCGAACTTAACGAAGAAGAGCAAGAAGCGATTAATGCGATGATGGAAGACATACGGGATGTAAGCGACTCCTTCTTTGCAGGAGAATACGACGAAGCTTTTGAGCTGGCACAAGGGCTGAGCCTCAATAGCGAACAGATCACAAATTTCACGATGGATCTTAGGCAAAGTAAGACTTCAGCTGCAATTGCGCAATATCAGCAAAGTAATCCTATGAAAGAGTTAGAACAAGCTTTCGCACCGCTTGATAAGCGCCTAGAGGGGATCAATGAAGAAGGCAGAGCCTTAGGTATAGAGTCTCAATTACCGGATATCATGGCCTGGATGAATGAAGGGCAACAACGTTTAAATCAACTCTTGGATTATGCTCAGAGCTACTTTAGTGCACTTAATGGCAAGTCTGAGTCACAAAACGACCACATAAGTTAGATTACGGACTGTCTGTTTATTTTAGCTATCTGCCGTGGCAAACTACTGTTCTTATAAAAAGGAGAGTGTAGTTTGCCACATGTATTAGTTTTCGATTCAGGTATTGGTGGAACCAGTGTGCTTTCGCATCTTAAATTAGCCATGCCTATGGTTCAATATACCTATGTTATGGATAATGAACTATTACCTTATGGTCTTCAGTCACAAGAAACGATCAAGAGTCGGTTAACCGCTTTACTAAGCTGGATTGAACAAAGCGACAAGCAAGTAGATGTGATAGTGATTGCGTGTAATACCGCTTCAACTTATGCATTAGAAACGGCTAGGCAGCACACTCCAATTCCTATTGTTGGAGTTGTACCAGCAATTAAACCCGCTGCGGAAACCAGCCAGAAAAAGCATATTGGACTGCTTGCTACGCCCGCGACTTCAAAAAACACATACACAGCGAACTTGATCAGTGCATTTGCAAGTGAATGCCAAGTAGATATATACCATTCAACTGCCTTAGTTAATATTGCGGAGCATTATTATTGGTGTAAAGAGCTACAAGTAGAACTGCTGCAAGCCGAATTGAAGAGGCTCAATATATGTAATGAGTTGGATAGGCTTGTCCTAGGTTGTACACATTTTCCTATTATCAAAAGCCACCTTCAGGATTATTTTACCCATAGAGTTGAATTAGTTGACTCTGGTGCTGCCATAGCGAGGCGTGTTCAACATTTGTTGTCTAGTAAACTGATTAAATGTAAAAGTTTAGAAGCGAGGCTAGTACATTGGTATGCAACAGCCTCAGATAAGTTTGAAGCAGCAGTGGGAGTTAAACCACTTAAGCTGGAGAGCTAGACTCAGACTCTTCTTGTTTTTGTTTGGCTTCGCGTACTTTTAAAGTGCGCTGTTGGAATTCCATTTCGTTTAAGTCTTTGATAGCTTTATTTGCATCTACCTCAGACATTTCGACAAAACCAAAGCCTCTTCTTTTTCCGGTATTTTTATCCTTAAGTAAGCGTACAGAGAAAACTTGCCCTTTTTCTTCAAAAAGCTCTCTTACAGCTTGCTCATTAGCGCGGTAAGGTAAATTACCGACATAGAGTGTTTTAGTTGGAACTGCTTGACCATTGTCTGACTGAGAAATAGTTGTTCTATTAATTGTCATTGTAGCCAGACCACCTATCACAATCCCAAGAGCAAATACGATCGACGCATCGAGCTGACTATCTGCCAATAAAAAGCTTACTACCACATACCCAAAAATTGCGAGTATAAGAACAGTAAGTATTGTTTTACGATCTGAAGAATTCATAACGATCTACCAATAAACAGTGAATACACATTAATTTAACAAAGAAAGGTGCTATCTTAACGACTTAATTAAACATCGCAATAATAAAATATAGATGTTGTAGAAAATTATGCCGTTTTATTGAGCTTAATGTGTTGCTAGGCCTGTGTTTGATGGGTTTTTGAGCGTTTGGGCATCTTTTTAAAATTTTAATGAAAAAACACTTGATCCAAATTTAGAACTCCCTATAATGCGCTCC
>NZ_AUXT01000185.1 GCF_001625595.1 Pseudoalteromonas luteoviolacea NCIMB 1942 | reverse complement strand
ACAAAGTGCGATCCCGCCCTGATTTATTTAATGAGTTAAAAAAGTGGCTTTATTCGCCCATTTCAATTTGGAATACAACGTCGTTCAACAATACGAAGGCTTATTGCGATCCTGTTGCATACCTTATTCGGACTGTTGCGGACTATATGTGTCCATTATTTTTTAATAATTGAATTGTTGCTTCTTCACTTAGTTTTGATGACGAACAAAGCACATAGCCTCGCGACAAAGAAACTTGAATCGATTGTTCCTTAATAATCGGGGCTCCAAAAACAAATGCTCCCTTATTTATCAAGAAGGGCTTTATATTGCCTACCATTAGAGATTTATAGTCTGAACCTCTGCACAGTTTTATAGCTCTAGCGTGCCATTCAGATTGTGTCGAATCATTTGCATAGAAAACACCATTAACCACTTGCATATAAAACAGCCCGTCGCTAATGACTTCTGTAAAATCTTCTGGAGGTGGTCTATGTTCTTCATAAATTCTTTTGAAATGCAGGGCCTTTTGAGTATTAGGAGTCAGCCCTACACAACCAGTCCTATAGCAAAGTTCTAAAACAAAAGCTGCACGCCAGTTATTGAGCTCCCCGGCCTGTAAAAGCCACTTTATTGCTTCTGCACAATCCGCGTGTGTTGGCTTGCAGCCACCGTTGTTTCTTTCATATAGCAGCACAAATAAAGAGTACATTGCCTCGGTATCACCTGCGTTGGCAGATAACAATAGTGCTTGCTCTTGCTTAACTTCCTCCGCATATACAAAAGTATTGATACAAAAGATTGTGACTATTATTGAGACGATAATTTTCATCAATGAGTCCTATGGCTTGCTTAACCGACGTAAAAAGCAGACTAAATTAAGCGAAGTATGAGCGCAGGTTTTAACTTCTGCTTTGTTTTTTAAAACTAGAGCCCCTCGTCACTGAATTAATGCTTGCTTTAGAAGTACCCACTTGCAGCTATCCTAGCAAAATTAGGAATCGCTAAGTTGAAGGTATGTTTTAAATGAAAACGTGGACATTTTTAGGACACCTAAATATTCGCATAATTGAAAGGTTTACACACGTTTTTTGCTACGCGATTCATCTAAAATGAGCAAATAAACAGCGACCTTATTTCAATTAGCATCTATTTTGTTTACAGGTAACAAGTTTCTAATTAATAAAGAATTATTAGATAGGCACTCAGAGTTTTGTATGGCCTTTTACAGCTCAACAGGATGAAATGTGCAAATACTGTGAAAGTTGCGGTTAGGGCTTTGCGATTATTGCAATTTTAAGCTAACTTGCTTTAACAGGCTTAAAATAGCAAACCTTTTGAAAGAGAGGGACGCAAAGCTTCCGGTCTAAGGTGAAAACTAAGATAGCGGGGTTGCTGAATGCCAATGTTTATCATGCTGACCATGTGCACGCTTTTGTATTGAATGCGCATCAGCGAAGCTGACCGGTATTCACTCCTATGGCAGTTATTGTCATACCTCTATTTCGTGATCTTTCCTCATACCTGAACTTGCTCTAGCTATTGTGGCCTGTGAGCTCTGGTCAACGCCAATTTAGCGATGAACAGCAGGGAAATAACATGTCAAATGGCAATGTTTCGGGGAATTTTCATGAGACAAATTAGGTACAACAGCAAGCAGCACCATTTTTTTAAAATTGGTCTCTGCTTTATGGCTTTGGGGCACTCCATACACAGCTTAGCTGCACAATGTGAGTTCAAAGTTAAAAATGAATGGCAAAGTGGCTATACCGCAGAGGTCACGGTACATAACACGTCTAACGTAGTTATCAATGGTTGGGAAGTAGGGTTAGAGTTTGCGCAGGGTGAGTCAATAAATAATGCTTGGCGAGCGCAGCTTACCGGCAACAGCCCATATCAATTTGAAAACCTTAATTGGAATCGCACTATTAATCCGAGTTCATCTCAATCTTTTGGCTTTAACGTCAAGAAAATTAATGGACAAGATGCTGTTGCGCCAAGATTATTTGGTGTTTGTGAGAGTGGCTCACAAGATGACAATGATGAAGTCAAAGTTGAAATTACCGCATCTAATACTCAAGAAACTGTACCTGCAACAATCAGCTTTACTAGTGAAGCGACAAATTTACCGTCAGATCATGTGAGCTACCGGTGGGATTTTGGTGATGGTTACAGTTCAAATGACGCAAACCCGCAGCATATATTTGAGCAAGCTGGTTCTTATCAGGTTTCATTGACCATCAATGATGGCGCTACTGACTATCATGCTACACCGATTGCGCTCGCGATTAGTGAAGCTGAACCAGAGTCTGCGCAATGTGTTTTTGAAGTTGAACAAGAATGGATCTCAGGTTTTCGTGGCAAGGTAACCATCACTAATACCGAAAGTATTGCTATTTCAAGTTGGAAAGTGCTAATGGCATTTGCAGATAACACCAAGTTGACGGGGGTTTGGCATGGCAGACACAGCGGGAATAACCCCTATGAGGTTATTAATGAAAACTACAATGGCACTATCAATCCAGGGCAGAGTTTAAATTTTGGCTTCAATGCGCAAAAGGCGAATGAAAATGATACACCAAAAACGCCATCACTTGGTGGTTTATGCTCGGTAGATAGCGACCTTAATCATGCCCCATCAGCAGTCGCTTCAGCCTCTGTAACAACGGGAGAACGTCCATTAGTTGTTAACTTTGACGGCAGAGGCTCTTCTGATCAAGATGGAGATGCACTGACTTTTAGCTGGGATTTTGGCGATGGAACTACCTCGAACGAATCAAGCCCTTCACATGTTTTTGACGAAGAGGGCGCTTTTTCAGTCAAATTAACGGTAAGTGATGGTGTTAATCGCACGGTTAGTGAACCGATCAATATTCAAGTTTCAGAGCCCGATGTCACCCCCATAGGCCAATCTTTCGTTCTTAACCCCCAAAGCTCTAGCCTTTACTTTGTCTCAACCAAAAAACAGCACTTAGTCGAAGCGCATACGTTTGACACCCTGAGTGGCAGTATTTCTACAGAAGGCGAAGCAAATTTAACCATTGATCTGGCAGGTGTCGACACAGGTAACGAGACCCGCGACGGCAGAATGAAGGAGTTTTTATTCGAGACTGACTCATTCCCAACAGCAGAAGCCCAGCTCTCTATTGATTATGCAGCATTAATAGCACTCCCCATTGGCAGTTCTGAAAAGCAATCGATATCGGCCACGCTTAACCTTGCAGGGGTTATAAAAGAAGTAAACGCTGATGTTGTTATTAGACGCCTTGCGAACAATAACGTTTTGGTGCAAAGCCTAACGCCAATTGTGCTAGATGCAACAGACTTTGGCTTAGAGTCAGGTATAGAAACGCTTAAAACGTTGGCGAGCTTATCTGTTATCAGCTATGCGGTTCCCGTGAGCTTTAGTCTCGTATTCGAAGCACAAGAGTAAGAGGGGAAAGAAGATGAAATCCAATAATTTACCACGTTTTTTTGCCTTTACTCGTACTTGGTCTGTGACACCAGTAATCGCTAAATTTGCTGCCTGTATTAGTCTAATGGTGAGTGTGCCTTTTGCTCAGGCAGCACAGTGTTCATATACTATCCCAGATAATTGGAACAATGGGTTTAAAACCGAGATAGTCATTGAAAATGACGCAGACCAAAATCTCAATGATTGGTCAATCGAGCTCACTTGGAATCAAGGTATATCACTGCAAAATAGTTGGAATGGCCAATTCGATTGCAATGACACGGGTTGTATTATCACATCACAAGGCCATACGGTTCATGCCAATCAATCATTTGGCCTAGGTTTTGTTGCCAGTAAAAATGGACTAGCTGAAGAGGTTGTAATTAGTCTCAGTGGCGATATTTGTACGAACTCGGGGCAAACCCCTCCAGACGCTGTTACAGAAACGGGTCTATGGCAGCTGGATAATGCAGAGTCCCTATTGAGTTATGTTTCAGTAAAAAAAGATCACGTTGCAGAGCTGAATCAGTTTGTCTCACAGGATAATGCAGCTCCTGCGTTATCTGGTAGTATTGATACAGATGGGCTTGTTAAGCTTGCTGTAGACCTGAATAGCGTTTCGACTGGTGTGGATATCAGGAATAGTCGAATTTTAGATCTGCTGTTTGAAACGGATTTATTACCTACTGTGTATTTCAGTACACAGATTGACCAAACGCTGTTGAGCGACTTAGAGATTGGCACACCAACTATTCAAAACCTAACGGGTGAGGTTAACTTACACGGTGTTAACCAAGAGATTAGCCTAGATGTGTTGGTGGTAAAACTTGCTACAGGCAAAGTCAATGTCAGTACATTAACGCCCATGATTATCGACAGTAAAACTTTTGATATGGATTATGGCATCGAGGCCTTACGTGTCGTCGCAAACCTAAGTAGCATTGGTGAGGCCGTGCCAGTGTATTTTAACCTGACCTATTTGTCTGCTGAGCAAGACAATTTTCAACCTGTTGCGATGGCAGCCAAACCAGCCGCGCCCACTCAGCTGAGTGCAAGTGTGCTTTCGACCGATAGCAAAGCACAATTGAATTGGCGCGACAACAGCAATAACGAGACTCACTACCTAGTGCGTTTTAAACCTATTGACGGCAGTTGGCAAACTACTGCGGAGCTGGCATCTAACTCAAGTTTTTATGAGTCTGGATTGCCTGAATCGGGCGAGTTTGATTATAAGGTGATTGCGCTCAATAACTCTGTGCCATCAGAGCCAAGCAATATTGAGCGTGTTGTTGTCACGCAAACTAACCCCGTTGCCCGAGGTATGCAACTATACAAAGCTGGTTGTGCAGGCTGTCACGGTTCAGAAGCGGGCGGGCTGGGTTCATTCCCTGCGCTCAATACTGAGCGAGATATACAAACCATGATAGATATCATTACTACCACGATGCCTTACGGTACCCCGAGTGCGTGTGATGAGCAATGTGCAACGGATATAGCGGCGTATCTACAAACGCTTTGGCCAGCGCCTTTGACTTGTGATGTAGGTGTTGCGCCCGTGGCATATGGGGCAAGGCAGTTGAAGATCTTAACTCAAACTGAGTATCAAAACACGGTAGAAGACCTACTGGGTGTGAACTTTGAGGTGTCGGATGGCTTGTCTCCTGACTCACAAGTGGGTTTTTTCATTAATAACACCCACGCAAGTGTTCAGCCGTCTAATTACAGTAATTACTTGCTAGTGGCCGAAGAGGTTTCACAATGGGTTGCTGACAATGACTTTTCACCCGCTTTAAGCTGTGCTGGAATGGACGAAGACTGCGCAAATAAATTGGTTGATGATTTAGCACCAAAAATATTCCGCCGCCCATTAACGCAAGATGAGTCACAAAATTACAGGTTGATTGCAACTGGCTTTTTCCACAATGGAGATATTCAAGCCGGCATGCTATTGGCGTTGGAAGGTCTATTATCTTCACCGCAGTTTATTTATCGCCATGAGTTAGGGGAGCCAAACCCAAGCAACTCAGAGCTAGATGCTGACGCTTTCGAGCTTACTTCTTGGGAAATGGCTACTTTCTTATCTTATACATTTACCGGTTCAACGCCAGATCAGCAACTTTGGCAGGCCGCTGAGCGAGATGAGCTGCGTGATGAGGCCAATATTACGGCCCATGCAAATCGCCTTGCTGGCAGTGCTAAATCTGTTCTAGGCGACTTTGTTGGCAGTTGGTTAGGCACTGGGAGTTTAGAAGTCGCCACTAAGGATCAAAACTTTTACCCGGGTTTTGCACAATTGGTACCTTCGATGAAGGCGGAGATGAACGAAACCTTTTCATACATAATGACCGAGCCTGATGAGAGTTTCAGGTCGTTCTATACCGCAAACTTCACGTTTGTAAATCAGTTACTGGCTGAACACTACAATATCGCAGGTGTCACTGGTGATGAATTGCAAAAGATAGATACAACAGAGCGCGGTGGCATATTAGCCAACGGCGCATTTATGTCTCGTTGGGCTGAGGTTGCTGAGTCTCACCCAATTCTGCGCTCGGTACGCGTGCGTCGTCGTATGCTATGCCAAGATCAACCCGATCCACCGGCGGGAACCTTTGAAGCCAGAGAGCAAAGACTTGCAGAGCTGTCGGACATGTTACAAGACCCAGCAACAACTAACCGACTCAAATATCACAGTTTAACGGAAGGTCAGCCATGTTCTAATTGCCATGAAAAGTACATCAATCCTATGGGGTTCGGGATGGAAGACTTTGACGCAGTCGGCAAAGTTAGAAGTGCTGATAACAACGGTAATGCAATAGATGCATCAGGTACCCTCTTCGCACCTGAGAAATACGCAGAAGTCAGTGATTCAGTGGCATTTAATGGGGCCAAACAATTAGGTGCGGTGATCGCTGACCTATCTTCTGCTCAAAGTTGCTTACCACAACAAATGTTTCGCTACGTCATGGGTGTTGGGCACGACTCAGTCGACCCGTCTAGCGAAGAAGACAGGCGTCTGTCTGAAACAGAACAAATCGGTTACATGTGCGAAATCGACACACTCACAGATGCCATGATGCAAAACAGCCCCAGAGCTATGTTAGAGAAGTTTGGTTCATTGAAGTCTGTGCGTTATCGCAAAGCTTGGTCAAGAAATGAATAGTGCGGGTCATAATACAGAAGGTTAGTAAAATGAAAGATGAACATTTAAATAACATGACGATGTCGCGCCGTAGACTATTAAAGGTGTTTATGGCATCGGGGATTTCTACCGCCTTGATCCGCTCTTCGCCGTTAGTATCTGGTTTGCTGTTCGCAAGAGATGCGGATGCCCAAAGTGCAGGGCTTCCCAATAAAACAGTGTCAATTTATATACCTGGGGGTTCTATCGCGTCGCTTTGGAACCCGACAGGAAGCGGTGACAATATGCAATTAGGTGTCATGTCAGCAGGATATGAACCAGTAAAAACTGAATGTAACTTTATGGTCAACATGTCACATTCAAATGCTGGTCATGGCCGCATGCCAATTCTACTTGCCCAAAACTGGGGCAGTGACAGTTATGACGTCACTATGGGCAATGCCTTAGGCCCTAACCTGCCATTTCGCTATCTCAATTTGGGCGTTCATAGCAATGGTCAAGGGCAGTTAACCAAAGACAATCGTAATCATTTGCCGTTTCAAGAGAACCCTTTCACCGTATATAAAATGGTGTTTGGCAGTGCACAAGGCAGCAATAGCAAAACGCCTATTATGAATGCGCATATGTCGGCAGCCAATGCGATTAAGAACAAACTCGCAGGTTATGAAGTACAAAGGATGAATGACCATCTAGATGCCATTGCAGATACACAAAGGCGTTTAGATGACCTTTATGGCGGTGCCTCCTGCGGTATTGCGCCCGATGAAACTGAATTTCCTTTGACCTTTGATACATTTAGCCAACAAGCACGCCTGCAAGCTGATATTGCCGTGGCTGCATTGCAGTGTAACCTGACAAGCTCTGTATCTCTGGCGTTTGGCAACCACCAATCACAGTTCCGTATTCCTGAATTGAATTTCCAAGGGCACTATCACAATGCAATTCACGGGGGGAGCAATGGCCAACCAAACTACCCGTATTACACCGAGATGCGCAGTCATCTAGGCAGCTTAAGCGCATATTTAATCCAAAAGCTAAAAGCGGCAGGCATACTTGATAGTACCGTCGTGTTAGAAACATCAGATATGGGACATGCAGATAAACATTCAGCTAACCCGTGTTCGTACATTATTGCCGGTGGCGGTGCCCGAGTAAACCGAGGCGTAGTCAGTGATCTAGGTTCTGGTTATAACCAACATGATGTGCTGCACACTGCTGCCAAAGCCTGTGGCGTCGACCTTGATTTTGGTAAGGAAATTCCGGGGGTTATTGTTTAGGACATATAGCAATCTATGAGCTCCTCATATAGGGGCTCATGCATTTCGGGACGGTTATATTTAGAATCTGTGGTCTGCGCAACTGAATCAGGACACTTTTCTTAAGGAACTTTGCTCATACTCTACTGGCGACAGACCACCATTAGCTGTATGAAGTCGTTCTGAGTTGTAATAACGCATATACGCCATGACATCATTTCTCATATGCTCACGAGTTGGTTGTGGTACTTTTAAAAGCCAATCATGCTTTAAGCTGCCGAAGAATCTCTTAACAACAGCGTTGACGCTCCTATGTCAAGGTCAACTTAATTTTGAAAGATCAGATATATAATCGGATATAATTCCCTCGCAATATACCGCTTCAGGCAACGCTGAATTTCTTTGTTTGATTTTCCTTCTGACGACCTTTTCTCAACATATTTTTGTGTTCGGTAGTCATTACTCATTCGTATTAATGCTACTGTCCACACAGTATTGTTAGCATCTCTTGCTCCACCACGGTTTAGCCGATGACGTTGTTGTTTACCCGAAGAGGCATCTAAAGGAGTAACTCCGCACAATGAGGCAAAAGACGACTCTTTTCTTAGACGCTCAGGATTGTCGCCAGCAGCGACCATTAATGTTGCTGCAACATAACTACCTACGA
Source organism: Pseudoalteromonas luteoviolacea NCIMB 1942 (assembly GCF_001625595.1). Lineage (GTDB taxonomy): Bacteria > Pseudomonadota > Gammaproteobacteria > Enterobacterales > Alteromonadaceae > Pseudoalteromonas > Pseudoalteromonas luteoviolacea_A. Next base: position 180 of record NZ_AUXT01000185.1, on the reverse strand, counting down.
CGTATTGCTCCAGCAGTGTTGAAGCGGCTGAAGATGTGAACGATTTAAGTTTTTTATCTATTATTTTTAGCTCTTGCGATAAGGGTTCCCAACGCTGAGATAATAATTTCAACATTTCAACATTTCAACATTTCAACATTTCAACAAGTGGTAATTAAAATGGGTGATGAGATGGACACT
>NZ_AUXT01000184.1 GCF_001625595.1 Pseudoalteromonas luteoviolacea NCIMB 1942 | reverse complement strand
ATCGCCACACGAATATTGCAACTGAAGTTTGCCAATGAGCAGCCAGAGTCACCAAGTTGTGAACAACTGTTATCTCCCAAAGCATGGAAGCTATTATGGTTAAAAAGAATGAAAACACCATTGCCAGCAACCGCTCCTAATATGTCGTGGGCGTATCAAGAACTGGCTAAGTTAGGTGGCTGGAAAGATACCAAGCGCACAGGGCGTGCATCTGTCAAAGTGTTATGGCAAGGATGGCTTAAATTACAAGCCATCCTTGAAGGCTACGATTTAGCTAAGTCTCTTGAATCAGACTTGTGATCAAGAGACAGCTTGATAGCGCCTTTTTTAATTTTGAAGCTGGTTAGCTATCAACTAGGTCTTCAACACCTACGATTAACCAAGGGGCGTCACCCTGAGTTTTACGTTCCAAGTGCCAAGCTTCGTGAATTGGTTCTTCTTGCATATCACCCAAGTCGCGGTATTTACCTCTAAACATAACGCTGATTTCCCACTTATCAGCGGTTACGTCTGCACGAGCAAGTTCAGCATCGACAAACATGACTTCAGTTTCAACATCGCCCTGTTGTTCACGCTCTTGGCGGAACTCTTCAACTAGCTCTGGGCTTAAGTATTCGGCCATTGTAGCGTAGTCTTTTTTGTTCCACGCAGTTTGAATTGTTTGATAGTGAGAGCGGGCTCCTTGTAGGAAGCCGTTTACGTCAAAATCTCGTGGTAAGTTGAACGGCACCTCTTGCTGAGCTCCAAAGCCACCAGCGTTTTGGTTCGCTTGAAATTGCTGAGGTTGTGAAAACGGTTGGCTTTGTGATTGTTGACCAAAATTATTTGGCGCCCCAGCCATTTGCGGCTGTTGCTTTTTACTCATAAAGCTCTTTATTACTTTAAACAGCACAAATGCAGCTACTGCCAATAAGATCATTTCAAGGAATTGGAAGCCTTCAAAATCATCACCAAGCATAGCAGCAATTAAGCCACCAGCTAGTAGGCCGCCTAAAACACCTGCCATAATGCCTTTTTTGCTTGATTTTTTCTTAGCTCCTTGCTGAGCTGCAAGAGATTTTGTATCTACTTGCTTTTTCTGTTGAACAGTGGATGTTTGATGTGTTTTGCCTTTCTTTTTACCGCCAAACTTTTTACGAGCTTCAGCATCAAAAGCTGTTGCAAACAACATCGAAACGATAGTCAATAAAACAAAAAATTGTTTCATGGTTTTCCTCTAAGTTTAAATACTGCCTGTCATTTTAAATAAAATAACGGATGAAATGAACTAAAATAGGTTAGTTTTAGGAACAAATAAGGCGCTTAGCGCGCCTTATTTTTATAGCCAGCGTAAGGAGTTGTTGACTTCACCTTGATATTTTTCAATAGGGGTTCCTAAATTAGCAACTAATATTGTATCTGCGTGTTTACCTTTGTTGATAGAGCCTGCAAATCTTTCATCAGTAAAATGAGACTTACCATCTCTATAATCATTACTATCACTTGGCACTATAAATACTGTCATGGGGCCGTGTTCAGATTGAAAAATCAAGTGCAAGCTTCTTTGGCCTTTAAAGTTACAGAAAGTCGCATAAGTTACTTTACCAGGCATCGCTTCCAACTTACCGCCTAGCATAGCCAATTTTTCATTAACTACCTGTAAAGTCACTTCTTTATTTAGCCTTAAAGCACTCTCTTCATAATATACATGCTCTAATGCATGCTCACCTGCATGAAGTGGGGCGTGGACCGCTGAACTAAAATAGACCAAAACTGCAAGCATCACCGAAGCAGCAGATGCAATGGGTACCGAGAAGCGTCTATACCAAGCAATATTGACCACTTTAGATGGCATTGCTGGTTTTAGCTCTTCTTCAACTTGAGCAAGAAGTTTTGCTTGCAGGTCACTAGGAACCGGTACTTTAAATGCATCGCCCAGCATTGTATCAAAATCTTGCGCTTCATCGACTAAGCGCTGCTTTTCCGGATCACCCTTTGCTTCTTGGGTAAGCTGCTCATTGTTTGGATCGGCGAACAGGCGACGACGAAATTCTAAATCATCCATCAGTTTGATGCCCCCTTTGCTGATTCATTCACGTTGGTTAATGCCTCTTTTAGCTGATTTCTCGCTCGATACAATCTAGTCATGACTGTGTTTTTGTTTAACTCCAAAATTTCTGCGATTTCATCACCTGAACAACCCATTACAACTTGCAATAATAGAGGTTCACGATATTCAGATGCTAGCTGGCTAATTTGTCTTTGCACGACAGTTTGTTCCATTTCGTCATCTAATGACGTACTTTTAGTATCCTCAAGTGTGTCGTGCTCAACATCCGCATAGTCAAATTGTTTTCTTTCAAAACGACGCGCATTTTCTCGTCGTAAAATAGTTAATAACCAAGATTTGGCTGCTTTTTCATCTTGTAAGGCGTCTAATGAACGCCATGCTCGTAAAAAAGTCTCTTGAACCAAATCTTCTGCAATAGTTGGATCTTGGCACAGCCAATAAGCAAAGCGGTAAAGCTCTGTATGGTAGACCTGCACCAACGATTCGTAACGTTTTTGTTTTTGGGTCATGCTAACTAGACCTTGTCTTTAGCAATATTATTTCACTTTTCGCCATATTATTTTAATACAACTGCTCGAGACGATTCTGAGTGCCTGATTTTACAAGCTTTTCAGCACTAATTATTTTTTTGTACAGCGAGAGAGTATCTACATCAGATTCGTTTGCACTATAAAGGGATGCTTGCAGTTTTGCAATTTCTTCCCTGATTTCGGTGTCTTGCTCACTAAGCCAAGCCTTAACAGTAAGCTGCTGAGCGGTTTCTACGTATTTTCTCAGAGACTTGTAAAATGCACTAGCATCACCTTTTTTTGCGGCCAATGATAGATCTTTTACCAAAGCAGAAATGTCCGCTTCTTTCACTCCACTGTTATGAGTAGGCGCAAGTTTTGGCTGCCTGCGAGACTTAACAAACCAAATAACCATTGTAATAAACCACAGTATGTAGCCTAAAGCCGAGATTGCCCAGTCGATGACAGATTTTTCAGCTTCTTTATAAACGATTTGTGGTTCAACAGCCGTTTGAGTTTGTTCACTACTTGTCGATGTCTGTGGTACTTCGGATTGACTGGGTAGTTGAGGTTGATTTGGGTCTGCGACCACTTCTATTGTGCGAGCTGGCAGTGTTGCATACTGAACTCTGTTTATGACTGTGTTAAACCATGGAAGTTTTACTTCAGGTAAAGTATATACACCCGGCTTTTGAGGTAGGATTGCGTAAGATGCAATGAGCTGAGATATTACACGTCCATCCCGTGCCATTTGGTTTCTATCAGTTTCATCAGGGTAAATTCTGAAGCCACTAACACTAGGTACATCTATATCTGGCATCTGCTCTTTAGTGATCCCAAGTGCTGTTAGCGTGAAAGTACGTGTGATAGGAGAGCCTACTACGACTTTATTGTCACTTGGCTGCCATTCTTCTGCTAAATTAACCAACTCACTGGGTAACCAGTCGCCGCGATAATCATTAGGGATTGGCTTGACCTCTACATCAATGGTTTCGCCAATCGCGCTCATTGCCATACGGCGATAGCCTTCTCTTACTTGGCCATTAAAAACGGGTGGGTCGATGCTAAATGTGCCACTCTTTTGAGGTTGGATCAGGTAATTTCTGGTGATCACTCTATAGCGTCGGCCTTCAACGATTTCGTAATCTTCTTTTTGCTGGCCCATAGCGGTCAAGGTAGCGTCTGTCATCAATGGCTCACTGAGCTGTGCTTCAATCAAATCTTTACCAATGTAGAGTTTCATCGTATAAAGAGCCGCCTGTTGTACGTACAGAGATTGAGGCTCTAAACTAACCTTAATGAACACGTCTTTTTGTTCACTAGTATCCTGATCACGCGCCACGACCTTAATATTAATGGGTTGGCTTTGCTCTCCTGCTACTTCAAACGATGGGATCGTAAAATCACCTGCTCGCCTGGACATGACTTGCATTTGCCAAGTCGTAGCACTACTCATACTGCCATTGACGATTTGTGTCCGAGAGCTTGTGCTGACAGGACCAGTCACAAAACGTTGAGATAGCGCAGAGGTGTCTGGCATTTGGCCAGATACTTTTCCATTTGCTTCTATAGTAAGGGTGAAATACTCTCCTACGAGGACAGGGTTTTTGTCGACACTTGCAGTCAGCTTATCAATGGCCCAAGCGGGTAGTGCGAGCGCAAAGATTAAAAAATAAATAGCATTTCGCATTACCATGACTTTTCTGCTCCTACTGGTTGTCTTTGTTGTTGTCTCTGTCTAGATTCTAAAAGCATTTTATTCTTTAGAAGAATGGCCGGATCATCCGGTACTCGGCGTAAAAGTTGATCTAGTTGCTGAGCTTTTTCTTTTTCTTCGGGGGTTAATTCTCTCATTTGACCCTGAACTTGTTGTTCACCCTGAGCTTCGTTTGACGGAGTTTTATCAACCTGCTGAGGTTGGGGTGGTTGCCCATCAGACTCTTGCTGTGACTCTTTATTGGCAAGTTCTGGTTGATTTTGATTGTCTCGCTCTTGTTGCTCCCCACCATTGGCATCTTGCGATTGTTCACTTTGTTGCTCGTCGGACTCATGTCCTTGAGAGTCTTGCTGTTGAGTATTTTGCTCGCCTTGCTGGTCAGAATTAGATTGAGACTGATCTTGTGACTCCTGCTGATCACCTTCTTGTTGCTCTGAAGACTGCGGATTCTGCTGCTCATTTTGGTCATGGTTTTGTTGGTTTTGTTGCTGTTCTTTGAGCTGTTCTACCAAAGCTTTATTTTGTTTGGCTTGCTCAAATTCAGGATCCATATTAAGTGCTCTGTTATAAGCACCTATGGCTTCATCCAACTTACCAAGGTGAGCGAGTGCGTTGCCCAGATTGTATTGACCAATGGATGAGCCCGACTCTTTAAGTACGTCAACTGCTTGCTCGAATTCACCTTGTTTGTATAAAGCGGCACCTTTCAGTGTTGGGTCGTGCGCCGAGCCAGCACTTTCATAATCTTTCTCTTGGTAGGCTGAAAGCGCATTTTGATCTGTATTTTTAAACCAGGATTGCCACTCGGCGGCATAGGTCGGCGTGCTTGGCAGATAAGCAAACAATGTAATACATAAAGCTAGGACACTTTTTCTAAAAGCAATTAATGCCAATGGTAAGATAACAAACAATAAGTACTTACCCGCATCTACACGCCACAAAGTTTCATTAGGTTGATCTGGTCGCTCTATATCACTTCTTTGTAAATTCGCAAATGATTGAATATCTGAGCTGTCAGGCGTATAGCTTGCGTAACTCCCTCCCAATCTTTGAGCAAGCGACTTTAATCTGTCTACATACAGTTTAGGGACTACAATCTGCCCATATCGGTCTTTTAAGAAGCCTCCTTCTGGTGCGCTAATTGGTGCACCTTGTACTGTGCCAACACCGTAGACATGTAGCGTATAGCTACTATTGGAAAGCATAGATTGAATATCTGTGACTTCGTCCGTTTCTACTTCATCGGTGACTAGTATTATTTCACCTTGTGTATAGTTGGCCTGTTCCAACAAAGTTTTAGCCTGATCGATACCTGCAAGCACATTTGACCCTTTGCCGGGCATAATTTGTGGACTGATGCTTGGCACTAAGTTTTCCAGTGTTTTGATGTCGCTCGTAAGCGGGGAAACAATAAATGCATCTTGTGCATATGCCACAAGAGCTGTGTCTCCTTCTTTAAATAGTTGAAGCATATCGAGCGTTTTGAACCTAGCCTGAGTTAGTCTATTTGGTGCAATATCTGTTGAATACATAGAGTAAGACATATCCATGACGATAACGCGTGCCTGTTTAGCAGAGAATACAGGTACGCTTTGCTTTTCGATGCTTGGGCCCGCTATTGCGAATATGCTTAGAAATAAAATCATGCTAGTAAGCCAAGATGACTGACTCACTTTTTGCTCATCATTTTTTGCAAGCACAACGTTAGCTAAGTGTGGCGCAATAATCTGAGTCTCTTGGGTACCAGAGCGCTTATACCATTGTAATAAGATTATGACGGCCCACGGTACAAGGAGCCACAGTAAATCAGGGCGGATGAACTGAAATTCGGTCATGTTACTTTTCTCGCCTCCATTGTTTCGCGGTACGTATAAGGATGGCTAGGGCCCACAGCGCTATCGCTACTAGCAAGGGGATGTAGAATAACGCGAGTTTAGGCCTGAAAGTTTCATCTTCATCCGTGATTGGTTCAAGGTTATCTAATTCGGCGTAAATTTGCTGAAGGCCCTGAACGTTCTTGGCGCGAAAGTACTTTCCGCCAGTTTCATCCGCAATATGCGTCAGGGTTTGCTCATCAATGCTGTTGCCACCCATACTGCCCATGGAGAAAAACCCCAAATTTCTGCGTCCATCAGATCCTACACCTACGGTGTATACTTTTATACCCTCTTCGCGTGCGAGTATCAGTGCTTCATCGGGTTCTAAGTTACCTGCTGTGTTTCTTCCATCTGTAAGTAAAATTAAAATGCGATTACTTTCTTCTTTTTGATTAAAGCGTTTTACCGCCAATCCAAGTGCATCGCCGATCGCTGTAGCTCTACCAACGAGGCCAATTTGTGACTCTTGCAGCATCTGGCTGACAGTGTTGATGTCACGAGTCAGCGGTGTTTGTAAAAATGCGGTATCTGCAAAAAGTATAAGGCCTAAACGATCTCCTTGACGCTCTTCAATGAAATCGCTGAGTACGGCTTTAACAACAGACAAACGGTCGACGTAACGACCATTATATTCCATGTCTTCTTCTGCCATCGAGTGTGACAGGTCCACCGCCAACATAATATCTCGCCCTTCACTGGGTAGTGTAATGGGGTCGTCAAGCCAACTTGGGTTACTTAACGCGGTAACAAGGAGTAACCATATTAATATTTCTAGCCAATTTTTTGCCGCAGAAATTGGCTGCACCTCTGTGCCTTTTGCTCCTAACGTTGCATAGCTAGGCATACGAATTTTTTGTAAAGCTTTGGCTGGCCGAGGTTTGACTTTGGCGATGAGCCAAGGTAATGGAAGCAGTATAAACGCCAAAGGCCATTCAAATTCAAACATCTAGGCGCTCCTTTATTTTATATGTTTTTATTGCTTCTAGGAGTTTTGGGAGTAATTCCGAACTCGAGTTTGGGTTGTATAACGACACAATATCTTGTTCTTGAAAATTTGTTTTAGTTAGCCGGTTTAACGTTTTACACCAATTTGCACTTGATTGAGCAGCCAAGTTGTTACCGTAATAATGCTTTGTTAGTCGCTTTAATACACTGTGTAAAGCTAAAGGGTCAGCTTGATATTGGACGCTTAGCTCTATGGCTTCTCTTTTTGCCGCGCCAAATTGCCAACGGCGATAGGTAAAAACGGCTAGACCGATTAAAAGTAGGACGCATAACAATATGAGTGCCCAGGTAGGTAAAGAAAGTGGCCACCAAGCAACTTGTTCGGGTGGTAAAACATCATTTAGGGCATCGAGTGGCGAAGGAATCATAAATGTTACCTAGATAGCTGAATTTCCAATGGTAGAGCAGCAGAAAAATTAAGCATGGTCATGCCTGAGCGGCTTAAGCGCTGAAGCCGAGTACTAAACACGTGTTCAGCCTGTTGGGCGAATTTTTCTCTAAACTTTTTATCGCCAAGCGGCAGGGTCCATGAGGTTTGTGCACCTTGAATTTCGATAGTATCGCTGTATTCAGGTAGTTGGTGCTCAAAAGGGTCACTGACTTGGCATCCGATAAGTTCACAATGGCGACTCAAGCCTTCAAGTAGTGAAAAGCTCTCATCGTTTAAGTCTGAAAAATCGGAGATGAGATAAATTAAGCTGCCAGGTTTAGCGAGGTGTTTGAGACGTCTTAAATTTTCGTTAAAGCGACTTTGTAAAGGCGTATCTCTATTCGCAAGGCTTGTTTCATGAACATCACACAATTGATGACAAAAAGCCAGCACACCTTTGTCACGAGCAGTTGGTTTAAGCTCGTGATGGCTGTGCTCCGAAAACACGACTCCGCCCAGTCTATCTCCTCTTTGGGTGGCAGACCAAGCAACAAGAGAGCTTAAGTGAGCCGCTTGGACAGACTTGAGCAACAACTGACTGCCAAACAACATACTGTTTGATAGATCTGTGAAAATAAAAACAGGGCGCTCTTTCTCTTCTTGATATAGCTTGGTATGTGCTTCACCAGTGCGAGCAGTTACCCGCCAATCAATGGCGCGTATGTCATCGCCGTATTGGTACTGGCGCACCTCATCAAACTCCATCCCACGCCCTTTGTGTGGTGCGAGGTATTGCCCCGCTTGAGCGCTGCGGATCTGTCCTTTGGGCTTTAAATCAAGTAAACGTGATTTGGCTTTATAATAAAGCAGTTCCTTTAATCCTAATTCAAAGCCGTTGCTATGACTATTTGAAAACCAGCTCGTTGTGTCTATATTCGCTTTCATATAAATCAGCCAAGCTTATGGCACTGGCACTAGCTCAAGAATACGGCTGATCACTTGGTCTTTCGTGATGCCATCAGCTTGCGCGTCGTAGCTCAGAATGATGCGATGTCTAAGTACATCATGCAAAACTGCTTGAATGTCATCTGGCGTTACAAAATCTCTTTGTTGTAACCATGCGTGCGCTCTTGCACACTTATCCAAAGCGATTGTCGCTCGGGGGCTTGCGCCGAGTTCGATCCATGCGCCTAACTGCTCATCTAGTTTAGCGGCTTCTCTAGTTGCAATAATCAGCTGAACTAAATATTGTTCCAGCGGTTCGGCCAAGTGCAATGCTAAAACCTTCTTGCGCGCTTCAAACAACGTTTGCTGGCTAATTGGGCTAAAGGTGACTTTTTCGTCGCTAAGTGCTTCACCACGAGTCAAGCGGAGGATATCTAGCTCCGTTTGCGCAGCTGGATAGTCAATATTCAAATGGAGTAAAAATCTGTCTAGCTGTGCTTCAGGAAGAGGGTATGTACCTTCTTGCTCCAATGGGTTTTGTGTGGCCATTACCATGAATAGATCTGGTAGTGGGTACGTTGTTTTACCTACAGTAACCTGCCTTTCAGCCATAGCTTCTAGTAGTGCGGATTGTACTTTTGCCGGCGCACGGTTTATCTCATCGGCCAAAATCAGATTATGAAAAAGAGGGCCTTTTTCAAAAACAAACTCACTGGTTTGCTGTCTATATATATCGGTACCAGTAATATCTGCTGGCAATAAATCAGGGGTAAACTGAACTCGTTGAAAACTACCCTCAATACCTTTTGCCAAAGCATTGACTGCACGTGTCTTAGCCAACCCAGGCGGACCTTCTACTAATAAATGTCCGTCGGCTAAAATTGCAACAAGAAGTGCTTCAGTAAGGTCAGGTTGACCTAATATTTGCGTATCTAAAAATTTTTTTAGTTCAGTAAACTCATTAACTGCCATGCTTGTTTGTCCTTGTTCTGACAAATTTGTTGCTTATTTATATGGATTGAAAAGGAAAACTCAAGCTTTTGAGGTGTATTTTCGCTTTTTTTCTTAGACCGTATATTTGGATTTAGTTCCATAATTTTAATATATTTTTCAGTAACTTTTTGAATTGTACAATTTTTGCGCTAAGTTTGGTTTGCGCTGTGATTTTACAGACAATTTTTAAATTTCTATTGGCATAACGGATTCGGTTGTTTAGAATCAGGTTAAAATAACAGGTCAGACCTGTCAGCGGGAGAGCAAAATTCATGTCTGAACAAAACATACTAAAAACAATAAACGGAGACCGTATTGCCATTGTAAGTGGCCTGCGAACTCCATTTGCAAAACAAGCTACTGCTTATCACCATGTGCCAGCGTTAGATTTGGGAAAAACCGTTGTCAATGAAATGCTTGAGCGTTTGAACATCGATAAGAAAGAAATCGACCAGCTAGTCTTTGGCCAAGTCGTTCAAATGCCTGAAGCGCCAAATATTGCCCGCGAAATTGTATTAGGAACAGGGATGCCCGTGTCCGTCGATGCGTATTCAGTGTCTCGCGCTTGCGCAACAAGTTTTCAAGCTGTTGCTAATGTGGCGGAGTCTATTATTGCAGGTCATACTGCCGTTGGTATTGCAGGTGGTGCTGATTCTTCATCTGTATTACCTATTGGTGTAAGTAAAAAGCTTGCGGGTAGTTTAGTTGATCTTAATAAAGCGCGTACTTTAGGGCAAAGGTTGAAGATTTTCTCAAAGTTACGCCTTAAAGATTTGTTACCTGTTCCGCCAGCAGTAGCAGAGTACTCTACCGGATTGTCTATGGGGGATACGGCAGAACAAATGGCCAAAACGCATGGCATTAGCCGAGAAGAGCAAGATGCACTCGCGCATCGTTCTCACTCACTGGCTGCAAAAGCTTGGGACGAAGGTCTGTTGTCTCAAGAGGTCATGACTGCACATGTTGAACCATACAAAGGCTTCATCGATAAAGATAATAATATACGGGCGAACTCTTCATTAGAGGGCTATGCTAAGTTACGCCCTGCATTTGATAGGAAACATGGTTCGGTAACGGCGGCAAATGCAACGCCACTGACTGACGGTGCTGCTGCGGTATTAATGATGAGCGAAAGCAAAGCAAAAGCACTCGGCTATGAAATTCTCGGTTATGTTCGTTCATATGCTTTTTCTGCTATTGGCGTGCATGAAGATATGCTAATGGGGCCTGCTCATTCAACACCACTTGCCCTAGATAGAGCAGGCATTGAATTGAAAGACTTAAACCTTATCGAGATGCACGAGGCGTTTGCAGCCCAAGCACTAGCGAATGTGAAAATGTTTGCTTCTGATAAATTTGCACAAGAAAAGCTTGGTCGCAGTAAAGCGATTGGTGAAATAGATATGGATAAATTTAACGTCAATGGTGGCTCTTTGGCTTATGGACACCCATTTGCAGCAACAGGAGCTCGATTAATCACTCAGAGTTTAAATGAACTCAAACGTCGTGGTGGTGGACTGGCGCTTACAACGGCGTGTGCAGCCGGTGGTTTAGGTGCGGCTTTTGTATTGGAGAGTGCGTAAATGTCAGTATTTAGTTATGAATTAAATAGTCATAAAGTTGCGTTAGTTACAATCGATGTGCCTGGCGAAAAAATGAATACCTTGCGTGATTCATTTGCCGATGAATTGCTCGAAATTTTAGAGCAAGGTAAAAACGATGATGTCACAGGCATGGTATTTATCAGCGGTAAATCAGATAATTTTATTGCTGGTGCTGATATAAAAATGCTAGACAATGCGAGTACTCGAGAAGATGCGCTACGCCTGTCCGAAATGTGCCAGCAAGCATTTTTTAAAATGAAAGCGCTGCCTTACCCAACTGTTGCTGCTATCCATGGTGCAGCGCTTGGGGGGGGGTTAGAGTTTGCATTGGCGTGCGATTATCGAGTTTGCACAAGTGATGACAAAACTAAACTCGGGTTGCCAGAGGTTCAACTGGGCTTGCTACCTGGTGGCGGTGGTACGCAAAGACTTCCTAAACTTGTCGGTATTCAAAATGCGCTAGAGTGGATGCTAACTGGTAAACAGGTTAGGGCTAAACAAGCTAGTAAAGCGGGGTTAGTTGATGACTGTGTACCTCAAAGTATTTTAAAGGATGTTGCGGTAAAACTGGCAAGAAAAGGGAAGCCAAAATCACGTAAACCGAAACTAGATAAGTTAAGTCAGCTTTTAGAATCAAATCCGTTTGGCAGAAATGTGATTTTCAAAAAGGCGCAAGAAAATGTCGAAAAGAAAACGGGTGGACATTACCCCGCACCTTTTGCAATCATCAAAGCTGTAAGAGCTTCCGTAGAGCTGGACGAATTAAAAGCCTACAAAACTGAAGCCGAAGGTTTTGCAGATTTAGTAATGACCGAAGTATCTCGTTCATTGCGTGGCATTTTCTTCGCGACCACAGAAATGAAAAAAGAGTGGCAAAGCGACAGTAATATTAAGATTGAACGCGCTGCGGTATTAGGCGGTGGTTTGATGGGAGCTGGTATTACCCATGTAAGTGCTGCTAAAGCAGGCGTACGCGTGCGTATTAAAGATGTTGCACATCAGGGGATCAGTAACGCGCTAAACTATAGCTACAAGATTTTATCGAAAAAACAAAAGCGCCGTATTCTATCTAAGGCTGAGGTGCAGTCGACCATGAACAGCATCACAGGCACAACGGATTACAGTGGTTTTAAAGATATTGATATTGTGATTGAAGCGGTCTTTGAAGATCTTGCTCTTAAGCAGAGTATGGTTGCAGATATTGAAAGAGAATGTTCACAAAGCACCATATTTGCGAGTAATACGTCGTCACTGCCTATAGCTCAGATTGCTGAAAAGGCGGCGCGACCTGAAAATGTAATCGGTTTACATTACTTCTCTCCAGTTGAGAAGATGCCACTTGTAGAGATTATCCCACACGAGGGCACCTCTGAAGAAACTATCTCTAAGACAGTGAACTTCTCACGCAAACAGGGTAAAACGCCGATTGTTGTTAAAGACAAAGCTGGTTTTTACGTTAACCGTATACTCGCGCCATATGTCAATGAAGCTGCAAACTTGCTATTAGCAGGTGAGCCAATCGAGAAAATTGATTCAGCGTTGGTTGAGTTTGGTTTCCCTGTGGGGCCATTGGCGTTACTTGACGAAGTAGGTATTGATATTGGCTCGAAAATAGCCCCAATTCTTGAAAAAGAATTAGGTGAGCGATTTAAAGCGCCAAATGCTTTTGAGCGTATGATAGATAATAAGCGCCTTGGCCGTAAAACCGGCAGAGGTTTTTATTCTTACGAAGGTAAGAAAGGCAAAAAAGTAGATGAGTCAGTCTATGAGCTGCTAGGTATTACTCAAGCTCCAAGGTTAAACAAACAAGAAATTGCCAACCGTTGTGTTGCTCAAATGCTGAATGAGGCTTCAAGGTGTCTTGACGAAGGTATTATTGCATCAGCGCGTGATGGCGATATCGGTGCTATTTTTGGTATTGGGTTCCCACCATTCTTAGGCGGTCCATTTAGTTATATGGATAAACGCGGTATTAACAAGGTGTGCTCTGAGCTTTCTACCTATGCAACAGAGAATGAGGTGTTCACACCTTCTGAGCCGTTAAGAGCGAAAGCCGAGGCTGGCGAAGGTTACTACGGCTGAACTTCATTATAGAAAACACCCCAAATATTGGGGTGTTTTCTACTTCAACGCTAATCTAAATTCACTCATTTATTTCGCTCACTTGAATGTGATTGATGAATGCACCCTTACTTCTCATATACGCGTTCTAGAGAGAGAACTCTTCCCATCAACATGTTGAAATTTGATGTTTATACTAAAGTGCTAACGATCAGGTTTTTATTTAGTTATATAAAGCAATATCTTAAGGTGTAGTTGATAACCTTTTCTTTGTTAATGTATTGAAAATATATCAACATCCACAACTTTGCCCTGGGTGTTATTTGATCAATTTCATTCCTGATTTTTGATAAAGGAATAGAAAATGAAAAAACTAAAAAAAGTGATTCTGGCCACTGCGTTAATTGGGTCATGCCAAGTATTAGCAAGTAATATTACATATAGCTCCTACGGCGGAACAAAAGCGCAAGCTCAAAGCGCAATTTATAATTATGCATCTAGAAATAATTACAATGTTTTGAGTATTAATTGCTATAACTCACAAATAGGTCCACCTTGGGAATGTGATAGTAGATTAAGAAAGAAAAGTACGACACCACCTTCTGGTAAAGTAATTAAAACAAGCGCATGGGATACAGTGAAGCGAATGCCACAAAAAACGCAATAAGAGCTTGGCAAGGAGCAGCAAATTCTACTAAAACACCAAGCGTGTATTGTAAAAATTGGACGGTAGGGCCTGGCTGGGAGTGTTTTTCTTCAGGTCGTGCGTAATTTCAATCCGCTAATTTAGCTTTTCTAAACTAGGGGATTGACCTTACAACCTAGTGTTATCTAAATAATAGCTAGAATTGGGGTAAAGAAGTTTATTGCTTTACCTTTTCCGTAAATACTCACATTTCTTCAATCAAAAGTAGTAATATTTTCACGTTGTCCAATCAACATATCACCCAATTTAGGTCGTGACTAAAAAGCATCTTGATAGTTTTTTAATTAGTTTTGAGTGAAAGCTATTACCTAGGTTTAGTCAAAATATGAGCGATTGTAAGGCTATGTAAAGTTTGTTGAGTCATCGCTTTGTCGCACACTAAACTAAACTAAAGTAATATTCATAGACTCTATAGGAATAGAGAATAATGTGGCAAAACATAGTGCTTGTTGTTGCTGTAACAGGCGTTCTAGTTGGCTGTAATTCGACTTCTCAAATTGCAGAAAACTATCGAAGCGAACTTAAGATGCCAGATAATTGGCAGCAAGCGCATACTCAGGGCGAAGTGCAGCAAAGCTGGCTGACACAACTCGAAAATCCGCAAATACATGAGTTGGTTGCACAGGCCTTGAGAAACAATTTATCAATCGCTAAACAAGCAACAGAAATTGAAGCGGCGCGCCAAAGTTTGATTGCAACTGGTAGTGTGCTTTGGCCAACCCTTGAAGTTTCATTTGATAGCACGAGACGTAAAACGGCAAATTCCGGAGCACTGTCTACCACCCATGCACTTGGTGTGAAAGCCAACTACGAGTTAGATCTGTGGGGAAAACTAGCCGCTGATGAGCGCCAAGCGAATCTGAACGTGATGACTAGTCAAGCCGGATTTATGCAGCAAAAATACAACTTAGTTGCAGATGTGGTCATAAGTTGGTTTTCAGTAATTGAAGGACAAAAGCAGTTAGAGTTACTTCATCAGCGTCTAAAGCTCGTCGAACAAAATTTGGATATTATTGAAAATGGTTACAAACAAGGCTTAAACAGCGCTTTAGATGTGTATTTGACGCGCAATGAGTACAGCAATGAGCAAGCAAAAGTTGCTCAACAGGGGGCTTTGGTCAGTGAAAGAAAAAGAAGCCTTGAGCGTTTAATCGGTGAATACCCCAGTGCTCAATTGCTAGTTGAAGCTGATTTGCCACTATTAAATTCAAATATCACAATGGGTGTACCTTCCGAGCTGGTCAGTCGTAAACCAGCTTTGCTGTCAAGTTGGTATCAACTTTTAGCGCAAGATGCTGCGCTTGCTTTCGCGCATAAAAGTCGTTTCCCGAGCATCAATTTGACTGCGAATTATGGCTCCAACAGTGCCAATTTTAACGATGCATTTTCCATGTCATCAGCAGGTTGGTCGTTACTATCAGGTATCTCGGCTCCAATATTTTATGCAGGTCGACTAGCTGCGAATGAAGAGTTAGCTCGGGTGCAATTAAAAGCACAGGAGTTGTCGTACCTCGATAGTCTGCAAGACGCATTTACAGAGGTTGAAAATGGGATCAGCCAAGAGAAAGCGTTGCGCACCAGATATTCAAAGACACTTATTTCAGAGAAAAACGCAAAATTAGCTGAACAGTTATCGTTTGAACAATATCAAAAAGGCTTGGTTAGTTACACCACTGTGTTAGATGCGCAAAAGCGTTCTTTTGAAGCGCAAAGTAGTCTCATTTCAATAAAAAATGAATTAATTAAAAATCGTGTGGCGCTCTATCTCGCATTGGGCGGAGGCTTTCAATTATCTCAGCCTGAGGAAGACAATAATGAATCCAGTTAAAAAATTTATTTTGCCAGTAGCAGTATTGGCTATCTCAATAATATTAGTGGTTTTTATCACATCTAATCCACCAAAAGCAAAGCGTGGACAAGGTAAACCTCAAGCACTGATGACGGTAGATTTTAAAACCATTTCGGCAGCACCTTTCACGATGGAAATTAGCAGTCATGGCGTTGTGCAGCCTCGTACGCAAAGCATGCTTGTAGCACAAGTTTCGGGCGAGATAAGTGAGATAAACGATAGCTTTAGAGATGGAGGCTTTTTTGAAAAAGGTGAATTATTACTGCGAATAGATGACCGAGATTACCGAGCTGAAGTGCAAGTAGCGAAGGCAATGTTGCTAGGTGCGCAGCAAAGTCTGCTGGAAGAGGAGGCTCGTGGGAAGCAGGCCGAAATCGATTGGCAAAGGCTAGGCGATGGGACTAAACCCAGCGAATTGGTGCTGCGAAAACCGCAATTAGCCGCGCAACAAGCAAATGTCCTTTCTGCTCAGGCTAAACTAGCCCAAGCAGAGTTGGCGCTTGAACGAACGCAAATAATTGCCCCATTTGCTGGACGTATATTGAGTAAAAAAGTTGATTTGGGACAGGTGATTTCGACTAACAGTCAACTGGCCGAAATTTACGCAGTTGACTATGTGGAAGTGAGACTACCGATTAACAATAGAGATTTAGCGTTTTTAACTTTGCCGGAACAGTCCAGAGAGGGCACGCAGCATGGCGAGCTTGCCGAAGTTATATTGAGCTCAGATTTGGGAATAGAGCAACAGTGGGTTGGCAACATTGTAAGAACTGAAGGGGCCATAAGTGAGCAGTCTCAACAGCTATATGTGGTCGCGCAGATTGATGACCCATATTCAGTTAAGCGACAAGGCAACTTTGCCATAAAAATAGGCCAATACGTCAATGCGGAGATAACAGGCCGAACGCTTAGTGAAGCTATTAGTATTCCCAACAGTGCGATTTACCAAGGCAGCTACGTATATGTCTTAGATGACAACAACCTATTGATGCGAAGAGACATCACGCTAGCTTGGCAAAGTGATGAGCGCGCGATTGTTAAGTCTGGCTTGTCTGAAGGTATGAAGTTAGTGATTACACCACTTGGGCAAGTAAGTTCAGGAACTCGTGTAGCAGTTATGAATAAGTCGCCACAAAAAGATAAAAAGGAGGCGAGAAGCTGGGACCAACTGACTGAAAAGCAACAGCGTAGAGTAAAAAAAATAGCAGCTGAGCGCGGTGTAAGTGTTAAACAAGTTTTAGCAGAAAGGCAGCAAAAAGCGCAGGAGAACGGCATATGATTGCTTGGTTCACTCGAAACTCAGTTGCTGCTAACTTACTCATGATCTCCATTTTATTTGGAGGTTTATTTGCTTTATCTACAAAAATTCCATTAGAAGTATTTCCATCATTTGAAACGGATAGGATCAGCATTAGTATGACACTTAGAGGTGCAACACCTGAAGATGTTGAGCAAGGTGTTTCGATCCGAATAGAGGAGGCAGTACAAGACCTAGAGGGTATCGAAAAGATCTCAAGCCGATCTGCGGAAGGGTCTGCAAATGTCACTATTGAGGTCGAGAATGGTTACGACCCCCGTGAAATGTTAGCAGACGTAAAAAGTCGAGTAGATGCAATCAATACGTTTCCTGCTGACGCTGAAAAACCAGTAATTTCACTTACGGAGCGCAAAAGGGATGTCATTACGGTAACAGTGGCTGGAAGCTACTCAGAAAAAGAAACGCGAGAGTTTGCTGAGCAGGTAAGAGATGACTTGTTGCGAATATCTGGTGTTACACAAGTCGATTTAGACGGTGTGCGCGATTATGAAGTGGCGATAGAGGTTAGCCAAGATAAGTTACGTCAATATCAGTTAACCATAAATCAGATTGCTGACTTGATTGGTAAGTCTAGCGCGGATATATCCGCAGGAAACTTAAAGTCATCGGGTGGGGATATATTGCTGCGCTCAAAGGGGCAGGCATATCGTAAAGACGAATTTGCGAATATTGCAATCAAGACCAATGCAGATGGCTCGGTAATCTACCTGTCTGATGTGGCTGATATCATTGATGGCTTTGAAGAAACGCCAGTACGTACGCGCTTTAACGGGAAGCAAGCTGCCTTTATCGAGGTTTATCGTATTGGCCAACAAAGCGCGATTGAGGTTGCTGATAAAGTTAAAAATTATATAGAAAAGCGCCAAGATTCGTTGCCTTATGGCTACGAACTAAGTTACTGGGATGATGACTCTGTCATTGTAAAAAAACGTATCGCGACACTGACTTCAAATGCATTGCAAGGTGGCATTTTGGTCCTTGCATTACTTACGCTCTTCCTTAGACCGGCTATAGCATTTTGGGTTTTTATTGGCATCCCAGTGTCGTTTATGGGCGCGTTTATTGCGTTGCCACTGTTTGGTATGAGTTTGAATATCATGAGCTTGTTTGGGTTTATCCTTGTACTTGGTATTGTCGTAGATGATGCAATAGTAACAGGCGAAAACATATACACACATCTCAACAGCTCTGAATCAGGTGAAATCGCGGCCATTAAAGGTACCCAAGAGGTGGCAATCCCCGTTACCTTTGGCATATTAACAACGGTCGCTGCGTTTTTACCGCTGGCGTTTATTGATGGTGTACGAGGCGCTATTTTTGCGCAAATTCCCGCAGTTGTTATCCCTGTATTATTGATGTCTTTAATTGAGTCTAAATTTGTTCTTCCTGCACACTTGAAGAATTTGAAATTGCGAAAAGACAAGGTGAAGGTTAATAAATTCAACCAGTTCCAGCAAAACTTCGCTGATGGGTTTGAACGTGCAATTTTAAAGTACTATCAACCAGCATTGAAAGTGGCGGTATCAAACAAAGCCGTTACGTTGAGCGCGTTTTTGGGCGTTTTCATGATTATCGTAGCACTCATTACCAGTGGGTGGACAAAGTTTATATTCTTCCCGCGCATTCCAAGCGAAACAGTGAGAGCTAATTTGACTTTACCAACAGGGACCCCATTTGAAGTCACGGCAAAGTACATTGATTTAATGTCAGATAAAGCGCAGTTATTAAAAGAGAAGTACACAGACCCTGATACTGGGGAAAGTGTAATAACACATATTTTAGCGACGACAGGTGGGCGTGGTGGCGCTTCGAATTCAGGCCGAGTACGTTTTGAAATAACACCGCCAGAATCCCGTTCAGCCTCGGTCGACTCGCGACAACTAGTAAAAGAGTGGCGAACACTCATCGGTGTTGTTCCAGGAGCCGAAAGCTTGACATTTAGAGCTGAAATAGGCCGCTCTAGCGATCCCATTGATGTACAAATGACAGGTACGTCTCTTGAGGTATTGAAAGAGGCTGCTGAAAAAGTCAAAGAGCAATTGGCGACTTTTCCAACCGTGTTTGATATTACAGATAGTTTGAGTGATGGTAAAGAAGAGTTACAAATAGAACTGACGGAGCAGGGCAAGGCCCTAGGGTTAACCCGCATAGATGTATCTCGGCAAATTAGAAGTGCGTTTTTTGGTGCGCAGGTACAGCGTATTCAACGTGGCAGAGATGACGTGAGAGTGATGGTGCGTTTGCCTCTAAAAGAACGGAGTAACTTAGCGACGCTTAATACTTTGCTGATAGATACCCCTAACTCTGCTTCAGTGCCGCTGAGTCATCTTGCAACACTGACACCGGGTCAAAGCCCGTCGAATATTTATCGTATAGACCGCTATCGAACGGTTAATATCACGGCAGATATTGAAAAGCAAAACACTAACATGACGGTTTTACAAGAAGAGCTCAAAATTTTCTTAGATCAACTTGTATTGCAGTACCCTGGGGTAACTCATTCACTGGAAGGGGAAGCCAAAGAGCAGCGAGAGTCGTTTGGCTCGCTAGGGTGGGCATTATTGTTCGTATTCTTCATTATCTATGCCTTGCTCGCGATCCCGTTTAAATCTTACATTCAACCGCTGATAGTGATGAGTGTGATCCCATTTGGTTTGATTGGCTCGGTAGTTGGTCACTGGATTATGTCGATGGAGCTAACGATTATGAGTTTATTAGGAATGCTGGCGTTGATAGGTGTTGTGGTCAATGATTCACTGGTTTTAGTCGACTACATCAATAAGCAAAGAAGTAGAGGTAAAGAGGTGATGGAAGCTGTTTTGACTGCCGGAGCAGCAAGGTTCAGGCCGGTTATGTTGACCAGTATCACCACATTCTTTGGCTTGATGCCACTGTTATTTGAGCAGGAAACTCAAGCACAGTTCTTAATTCCAATGGCCGTATCTTTGGGTTTTGGTATTGTGTTTGCCACTTTTATCACGCTTATTTTGGTGCCAGTTAACTATCTTATTTCTGATAGGGTTATAAGTTTTGGCAAACAGTTGAACCCAAAAACAGCATAACTGCGACACCGCTTATCGAAAACAGTATGTGTAATCTTGTCTTTTAAGGTTGCGCGTACTGTTGTCTTTGGATAGCAACTATATCCAGTTCGAGCACCCACTTCACAGTCTCACCAGAATAATCACAGCACAGAAAAACAACTAACTTTAATTAGAGAGCTATCTATTTATGGTCGGGTGCTCACTAAAATTGACTGTGCTGTAAGCTTAATGCATAAAATCTAATAATGTGTGTAAAAATATAATTCAATAATAAACAGTGGTTTAGGGTTTTCAGCTGACGTGGTAGTCACATTTTTTGAGGCTTTTTATAAAAATGTGAATGAATTACTTATTGTTATAATGATTAGAGGTCTATATAATTTATATTAATTGAACGTTCAATTAAAAAATTATGCCTAAAGTCGGAATGGAACCAATACGTCGCCAGCAGCTAATAGAAGCGACGTTAGAATCAGTTGCAGAACTTGGTTTACATGCAACTACAATAAACAGTATTAGTAATCGAGCTGGTTTATCTTCTGGCATTATTAGTCATTATTTCGGTGGGAAGCAGGGCTTGATCGAAGCGACTGTTCGCTATCTTCTTACAAATTTGAAAACCAGCTTGCTGTCCAAAGTTGAGCCCAATTGCAACGCTTATGAACGCTTAATGTTCATAGTTGAAGCTAACTTTTCAATGCTCCAACAGCAGAGTAAAACGACCAAAACGTGGTTAAGCTTTTGGGCGCAATCAATGCATGATGAACAGCTACATCGCTTACAAGCAATTAATTCGAAAAGGCTCTATAGCAACTTAGCATACTCATTTATTTATTTCTTTGAGAAAGGCGACGCTCAACAAGCCGCCAAATTAACCGCGGCTATGATAGATGGCCTATGGCTAAGGGCGGTGTTGAGCAAAGCAGACCAAGAGACGTTCAAAGAAGCCGAGCTGCTGGCTAAGCAGTATATTTCATCTCTAATCTCACCTTCTGGAGTACAAGCATGACCTCGACGGTTTATCAGAACTTTATCCATGGCGCTTTTATCGCAAACCAATCCCAAGAGACATTCCCAGTAAAAAACCCTGCCACTGATGAAGTAATTTATCATGTTGAGGTCGCGGATGAGTATGTTCAGAAACGCGCAATTGAGAGTGCGAAACAAGGTTTTGCGATATGGTCAGCAATGGCGCCAGTTGAACGTAGCAGGATTTTAAACAAAGCGGTTGCCTTGCTTAGAGAGAGAAATGACGAGCTGGCACGAGTCGAAGTTTTAGATACAGGCAAGCCTATTCAAGAAGCAGATTGTGTTGATATTCAAACTGGTGCAGATGTCATTGAGTATTTTGCGGGGTTGGCACCAACTCTAATTGGTTCCCAGCAACCTGTTGGGAGCGATTTTTTTTATACCCGTAAGGAGCCTCTGGGTATTTGCGCAGGCATTGGCGCTTGGAACTATCCGCTACAAATAGCTTGTTGGAAGTCTGGCCCAGCGCTAGCCGCTGGTAATGCATTAATTTTCAAACCATCTGAAGAAACACCGTTAGGTGCCATCAAACTTGCCGAAATCTTTATAGAAGCAGGTATGCCGGCGGGTGTTTTCAATGTGGTGCAAGGTGCAGCAGAAGTTGGTCAGTGGCTAACCTCAGATCCTCATATTGCAAAGGTTTCCTTTACTGGGGAGGTCGGAACGGGCAAACATGTGATGCACACTGCGGCTTCTAACCTCAAGGAAGTGACGATGGAACTGGGGGGGAAGTCTCCGCTCATTATATTTGACGATGCTGACGTGTCGGAAGCTGTCAGCGCTGCGATGTTAGGCAACTTTTATACGCAAGGTGAAATTTGTACCAACTGTACTCGTGTATACGTGCATAAAAACATCTACCAGTTATTTGTTGATGAGTTAAAAATACGAACCGAGCAAAATATCATTGCCGGGAATCCACTCGAGCCACATGTCAATTTAGGCGCTTTGATCTCCAAGCAGCATCAGCAACTTGTTCTTAATTATATTGACGTTGGTAAAAAGGAAGGCGCGAAACTTTTGACTGGTGGGCACGCTTTATCGCCACAATCGGCTCCAAATGGATACTTTGTTGCGCCAACTATTTTCGTTGATTGCACAGACGATATGACAATCGTAAAAGAAGAAATATTCGGGCCTGTAATGAGTGTACTGACATTTGAAGATGAAGCAGACGTAATTGCTCGTGCAAACGACACTGAATTGGGATTGGGGGCGGGCGTGTTTAGCTTAAATATTCAAAGGGCACATAGGGTGATTCATCAGTTAAATGCAGGCATCTGCTGGATAAATAGCTATGGAAATTCACCTGCTGAAATGCCAGTTGGTGGCTACAAGCAGTCGGGGATTGGTAGAGAAAACGGTATCGAAACGCTTAACAGCTATACGCAGACAAAATCTGTGTATGTTGGAATGAGCAAGATAGAAAGCCCATTTTAGGAGGGCTTATGTCTCAGTTTGATTACATAATTGTTGGTGCTGGCTCTGCCGGTTGTGTTTTGGCAAACCGCCTTTCAGCCAACTCGCAGCACAAGGTACTTTTACTTGAAACTGGCGGCTCAGATAAGAGCATCTTTATTAAAATGCCAACTGCGCTCTCTATTCCTATGAACACCAAGAAATATGCTTGGCAATTTCATAGCGAGAAAGAGCCATATTTAAATAACCGTAAAATGCACTGCCCGAGAGGAAAAGTGCTCGGCGGATCTTCATCAATTAATGGTATGGTTTACGTTAGGGGGCATGCAAAGGACTTTGATGAGTGGGAGAGCCATGGCGCTATAGGTTGGAACTACCAAACGTGTTTGCCATATTTCAAAAAGGCTGAAACATGGCTTAAGGGCGAAGATGATTATCGTGGTGGGGAGGGCCCATTAGGTGTCAACAACGGCAATAATATGGCGAACCCCCTTTATCGTGCTTTCATCGAAGCTGGAAAAGAAGCCGGGTACCCGATTACTTCTGATTACAACGGGGAACAGCAAGAAGGCTTTGGCCCGATGCATATGACTGTAAAGGAAGGAATTCGCTGTTCAACGAGTCGTGCATATCTAGATCCAGTCAAAACCCGCGATAACTTGACTGTGGTAACTGGCGCTCAAGTGACACGAGTGACGCTAGATGGTAAGCATGCGACAGGTGTGGAATACGTTTTGGATGATACCTTAGTCACGGCCAAAGCTGATAAAGAGGTAGTTTTAAGCGCTGGACCAATTGGCTCGCCTCATATCTTGCAGTTGTCGGGAATTGGTGACTCTGCAACATTGCAAAAAGCGGCTATTGAAGTAAAACATCATTTGCCTGGCGTTGGTATGAACTTACAAGATCACCTTGAGTTTTATTTTCAATATAAATGCAAACAGCCCATCACGTTAAATGGCAAACTTGGGTTGATATCAAAAGGTCTGATAGGTGCCAAGTGGATTCTGAACAAATCAGGACTTGGAGCAACGAATCATTTCGAGTCGTGTGCATTTATTCGTTCTAAGGCTGGTATAGAGTGGCCTGATATTCAGTATCACTTTTTACCCGCTGCAATTCGATACGATGGTAAATCTGCTTTTGAGGGTCACGGGTTTCAGGTTCATGTAGGGCACAATAAACCAAAAAGTCGTGGATCGGTACTCGTTCAGTCCAACGACCCAACGAAAGCGCCAAAAATTCAGTTTAATTATTTGCAACACCAAGACGACATAGAAGGGTTTAGGGCTTGTGTGCGTCTAACTCGAGAAATTATTTCGCAAGCGGCATTTGATAATTACAGGGATGGTGAAATTCAGCCTGGTGAGCATATTCAGACAGATGAAGAGATTGACGAATTTGTGCGTCAAGCTGCAGAGAGCGCATATCATCCATCATGTTCGTGCAAGATGGGTGAAGATGATATGGCGGTAGTTGATTCTGAACTTCGAGTGCATGGAGTTACAGGGCTGCGAGTCGTCGATTCGTCTATCTATCCGACTATACCTAATGGAAACCTCAATGCGCCAACGATCATGGTAGCTGAAAAAGCCTCAGATATGATTTTGGGGAATAGACCTTTGCCACCGTCTGCAGCAAACACTTTGGTTCATCCCGACTGGCATCATCAACAGCGTTAAATATATGAAGAGTTCGCCTAGTTTTGGTCTTTGGGCCATCACTAGCTTGCCGAGGCGTGTCCATCGTTTTTCTAGTCTAGAAAAGCGGTGGAAAAGTAAGCAAGTTTAATAATTACAACCTTAAACGGGAAAATATATGAGTTATTTTTACTTATTTTGGGAGGGCGATAATGACCATTTGGCTTAGCGCAGGCGTATTATTCACCCTACTATCAATCGCTTTTATTCTTTACAAATGGGGAAATGTTCAAGTTGTGGGCGTTACTCCAGTTAAAACATTTACATTTATCGCCATTTTATTTACTTCGGGACTTGATGTCGGTTTGATCATGTTCCCATTAACCGAGTTTGCAGGTTACGCAGACATAAGCGCAAGCCCAGAATATGGATTTACCAACCCTCTCGCCATCGAGTTTGGATTTTGGGGTTTTCTGATCTGGGGATTTTATTTCCTGACCTGTTTTTATTTCTGCGTAATTGAACCAAAAGTGAAGTTCTTTGAGATCCCTTTGGTAAAACTTATTAACAATGTGGTTATTATTGGTACGTGTGCATTTACTGCATTTTTGCTGTTATCTAATTTGCCTTGGTATCTGCCAAGCGTAGGTGATGGCGAATCCATTGTCGCACCATTTTATTTAATCGTCCTTTTAGCTATTTCAATTGCTGTTTACTCAAGTACAAATATTAAGTATGTAAGGCTACTCAGTGTCTCTACAACATGGGTTTTCATAAGCTTAATCGCTCTTTTATGGATTGATGCATTCTTACTAGGCGATGGCGCAATTGGAAGTTATTTTACTAATCTCGCGTTGATGGGCGACTACTTTGCCAATATGCATCAATTTGTTTTGCCTTTGAATGATTATCATGAGTTTTATCTCTTTTGGTGGTTTGCTTGGAGTATCATGATTGGCCAATTTACGGCTCGTTTTGTTGGCGGTTTGAAGACCTATCAAGTTTTGGCTGCCATGCTCGTATTCCCGTCAATTCCTATAGCAGCTTGGTTTGCTGTTTTATACCATTATCATGAAGCTGGAATTCCAACTGAAGGATTGACTAATTTTGCAATGGTGTTTGTGGGCGTGGTGTTTGTGATTAACTCTCTTGATTCACTTATACGCTTATATACCGATAACTTAGGCTTGACCACACAGCGTTTAGGTAAGTCCAAATATATTGCTCTAAACATAGTTGTGTTGTCGCTACTCACCTTATTGTTCCAGCTTAACTTTTTGCAAATCCAATGGGTAGGGGCGATTGTCATTGCAATTTTCTTCGCATGCTTTGGGTTTATTATTGGTAAAAAGTTGCGTGCGGTAGGCGGAATACAAAGTTCGCCAGAAGACAATAAAATTGATTTTAACAAAATAAAAACTGTCAGCTAATTATGAAAAAGATAAATAAAATTGCACTGCTCCCATTGACCCTATTTTCTGGACTTTCGATGGCTGAATTGAGCGGCACTATAACAGCGGCGTCAGACTACACATTTAATGGTGTTAGTCAGACTCAAAACGACCCTGCTATACAGGGTAGTATCGACAAGTCTTTCGACAACGGTCTTTATGTAGGCTCTTGGGCGTCTAATGTTGACTTTGGTGACACTGATATCGAGTGGGACTTTTATATTGGGAAGTACCACGAATTTAACGCAGCATGGAGTGTTGACTATGGTGTCGCTTATTACTCGTATCATGGAGCAAGCGAGTCCAGTGATGGAAATTACCCTGAAGCATATGCAAAGTTTGGTTATAACAATGCACTAGGTAAAACGGAGTTCAACTTTTGGTACAGTTGGGATTATTTTGGCGTTGATGTGGGCCACACGATAGCGATGGTTGCGCATACTTTTGAGATTGCACCAAATCACGCTGTGAGAGCTAGCTTTGATGTGTCTAATTCATTGGACGGTGACAAGTGGCTTTGGAAAGACAATGGAAAGTCTTACCACCATTATCGGTTGGCTTATCAAACGAGTATAGATGCGTTTAATATTGAATTGGCTGCCGAGAATACAAATTTAGATATCGACACGGCTGATGAGCGTATCGTTTTGTCGTTATCTCGCACCTTCTCAATGTAACGATCATTAATGTTAGGTGCACTGTATCAGCGTACCTAACATTAGTTCACTTTCTTTTGCGTTAATGCCTGCAAATTTTTACTTTCACAATAAAAATCCGTACAATCATCGGCCATTGAATTACCGCGCTTTATTGGCGTTTATGCACGACATATCTGACCTTAAAAATATTTTTGATTCTCAGTTTGGCCAATCTCATAATACGCGTTTAGTACGAGGGGATGACGAGCCCATTTACTTACCAGAAAATGAGACATGTGGTTATCATCAGGTAGTATTTGCCCATGGATTTTATGCAAGCGCATTGCACGAAATAGCGCACTGGCTTGTTGCCGGAGAGGCAAGAAGGTTGCAAGAAGACTACGGTTACTGGTATTGCCCAGATGGTAGAGATAAAGCGCAGCAAGCTGAATTCGAAAAGGTTGAAGTTAAACCACAGGCAATTGAGTGGGCACTAAGTGTCTCTGCTGGATTTAACTTTAATGTGTCCGTAGACAACTTAAATGGCGAACAAACCTGCCGGTTTAGTTTTCAACAAAACGTGCATGATAAAGTAATTGAACTGATCGAGGGTGGTTTTAGCTCTCGTACAGAACAACTTCTGAAAGCGCTGGCCGATTTTTATAAAACGCCTTGGCCTTTAACAGCAGAACAGTTTTCTTGGCATTGCCCACAGGAGTTTGAAAATGTCGTTTAAGTTAGGTTTGATCGTTAACCCCTTAGCTGGGTTAGGTGGTGCAGTTGCATTAAAAGGTAGCGATGGTGCCGATACCGCGAAAAAAGCGCTTGAGTTGGGCGCAGAACCAAAATCAAATAACAGAACCAAACTCGCGATTGAACAGCTGTTACCTTATAAGCAAAGCATCGAAGTATTCACCGCATCCGGCGAAATGGGTGAGCGCATAGCTAAAGAGTTAGGTTTTAATATCCAGGTTGTTTACCAACCAAAAATAGAGACAACGCCCGAAGACACAGAGGCGCTAGCTAGAATACTTGTCGAGCAAAAAGTGGATCTTATTTTGTTTGCAGGTGGTGATGGAACAGCGCGAAATGTTTGTGCTGTTGTTGAGGACACAGCTCCTGTGCTTGGTGTGCCAGCAGGGTGTAAAATTCACAGTGGTGTTTATGCAATTACGCCAAAAGCAGCTGGTCGAGTGGTGGAAATGCTGATTAATGGTGAGCTTGTTACATTGGCAGATGCAGATGTAATGGACATTGATGAATCTGCATTTAGGCAAGGAACTGTTAAAGCCAAACGTTACGGTGAAATGCAGGTACCCAGCGAAGTGCGATATGTTCAAAGTGTCAAAAATGGCGGTAAAGAAAGTGATGAGCTTGTACTGGCTGACATCGCTGCATATGTTATTTCAGAAATGGATGAAGACGAGCGTTATATCATGGGGTCGGGTTCAACTGTAGCCGCGGTGATGGAAGAATTAGGCCTTGAAAATACGCTGCTTGGAGTTGATCTTATCCAAGATCATGAGTTAGTTGGCCAAGATTTAACAGCTACGCAGTTACTTGAGATGACAGACGATTGTCCAACGAAGCTGGTCATTACTCTGATTGGTGGCCAAGGTCATATCTTTGGTCGAGGTAACCAGCAGCTAAGTCCAGCTTTAATTCGAAAAATAGGAAAAGAGAATATTATTGTGGTTGCAACTAAGCGCAAACTGCAAGCATTAGATGGTCGCCCACTAATTTCCGACACGGGCGATCAATCACTTGACGATGAGTTAAGTGGATATATTAAGGTCGTTACAGGGTACAATGACCATGTGATGTATGCCGTAGGGCACCAAGAATAACTGAGGAGACAGAATGTCATTTGAAACCTATGTAGAGGCTGCACAGCAGTTTTTTGATGAATTAGTTGATCGTGCAGATGATAATGAGCTGTTTGCTGGTGGCTATTTAAGAGGTCACTTTGACCTAGCAGTAGGGTACGCACAAGTAGAAGAGCTAGATTTAGCGCCTGAAGAACTAAACAATAAAGTTGAAGAGAGTTTAGTTAAAGCATATAAAAATGGCGAGTTAACAGAAGATGACAAAACGCATGTTGTTAATATTTGGGAACAAGTGAAAGCACTTGTAGCCTAAATTTGCGTGAGGGCAAACACAAATGTGATTGCCCTTAACACCAAAGCCTACAAGATCCACTTCCACACGACAAACAACAGTGAAAATGCCACTAAATACACCAAGCCTATCACTGATAGCACTTTGACAGATTTAGGCTGTGCATCAAAAATTTCACCTCTAATTAAAGACAAATTCAGCCATGCAAAAAACGGTGTGGTTAAAAATGCCAAGGTCATTGCGAACATCAACATGTCTTTTAAGTTACCTTTAAAGAACAAGACAACCACCATACCAAGCCCAGATTGAATAGCGATAATTGCAGACAAGCTGTATCTATTGTTATGCGGCTTGATAATTTTGAGAGACTCATCCAACGTTCTGGCGTAACCATCTAATACCGTTAACGTTGTCCCAAACATACATAAAAATGCGACTACAGCAATCAGCCACCTTGCCCATTCACCAATGGTGAGTGCATACATGTCTATGAGCTGTTTAGAAAACGCCACACCAGCTAGTTGGATTTCTTGTGTCTGTCCATACTGCAGTAATACGCCTAAAACGAAAAACATCAGTGCCAGTAATAGAGTTACCGCATAACCTAAATTAAAGTCGAATAGGCTTTGCTCTCTTGTTAATTGATTTGCTTTGAGTTTCGTTTTGAGCCACAAAGAGTTAATTGCTGATATTTCAATCGGTGCGGGCATCCACCCCATCAATGCCACCATAAAGCCAAGTAGGGCTAGCTCATAAGGTGATGGCGCGACAGTTGTTGGTACAGGGTGGGCGGGGCCGTTTGATACAGCGACAATGAGAGCGGCTGTAGTTGCCAAGCATAAGAATACCATAATCACTTTGCTGGCACTGTCTAACAGTTTGTAATGGCCAAATATTAATATAGCAAGACAGACAGCCAACAACCCATAACATATTGTTGTTAGCGCTAAACTCCAAGGCAAAATATATTGCAGGAGTGCCGCGGTCAATAGCAGTACACCAGCAGAGTTAACGACTGCAGCGAGCAGGTTTATAGCAACAAAAAGATAAAATAGAGAGGGGTTTTTATCCTTGTAGCCTTTTACAAGGCTCTGTTTGGTATGTAATGTATATTCTACCCCAAATCTAAAAAACGGGTACTTCAGTACGTTTACAGCCACAATTACCCAAAGTAATTGCCAGCCAAAAAGAGCTCCGGCTTGTGTCGCTGCGACTAAGTGAGAGCCTCCCACAGCTGCGGTTGCCATTAATACTCCTGGCCCTAAAGATTTACTTTTTGATAGTATTCCAGATAACACGACGATTCCTTTTTTATGGGCTATGTTAACTTGTACGTAAAATTATCCAAGTAAAAAATTAACAGGCCGTTATTAGCCAGTGCATTATTACCTATTAAAGTGATTGATCTGGTCGAATCTGCACTTTAACTATATTGCTGATTTGCAAAGTAATGCTTTACGAATGTCACAAAGGTTTTTAGTTTATGTGTTGGATAAATAGTTTGCGGATAGAACAAATAGATACAGTTGTTGGGCTCGTGAGTATACTGTTGCAGCACTTCATGTAATGCATCAGCTTGTAGTTCTTGTTGCACGAAGTAACTAGCAACCTTAAAGAGCCCATGGCCATTCAAAGCGTGGCTTTTTAACAGTGTATTGTCATTCGTTGTAAGCCACCCTTTCACCTTAACTTGCTGTTGAGAAAAGTGCCACGTCGTGTGTGAGTTTATCGTTAGGCATTGATGCTCTGTCAAATCTTCAGGGGCTGATAAATCTGGGCAGTTCGACAAATACTGAGGGGAAGCAACCAAAGCATGGTGATAGGTCAACAGTTTGGCTGCTATCATGTCTTGGGGAGGATTCACCGTTGCTCTAAAACCTAAATCAAAATCTTTCACATTTAAATCATGCGTTTGGTAACTTGCGTTAATCTCAAACTCTATATTTGGATATTGGGCCTTAAATTGAGCACATATGTCGAGTAAAAATGTCTGTGCAAACATCCGAGGAGCCGTGAGTCTAAGTAGGCCTTCGACCTTTTCTCTGCTTATACTGCGTTCGATATTGTAGAGCTCGGCTCTGAGACGCTTTCCTTGTTCAAAAACCTGATGGCCATATTGGGTAAGCTTTACACTTCGAGTTGTGCGTAATAACAGGGGCGTTTTTAGTTGTTGTTCAAGCTTTTTTATTTGTTCAGACAAGTGTCCTTTAGAGACTCCTAGCTCTAATGCTGCTCTAGTATAGCTAAGCTCTTCAGCAAGCTTAACAAACAGCATTATCAGTTCTATACGTTTATGCTCTTTCAAACTCAATACCTAATGATTATTGTTCAATATAGTGAATAATGTGTTTTCATCTTGGGTGTTTTATTTTTATAAGAGAACAATATCATACAGTTTTTTATTCTTGAACGTGGAAGGTGGATTAATGGAAAAAAGAATTTCAATTCAAAAGTATTTCCCAACTGCGAGTAAAATCGTATATGGCTGTATGGGGCTCGGTGCAGATCACAAAGAGAACAGTTCGCTTTCGAATGAAGACATTATAACGGCGCAAGGTATTGTTGAATGTGCACTGGAGTGTGGAATTAACTTCTTCGATCATGCTGATATATATCGTCGAGGTAGCGCTGAGCTGGCGTTTGGCAAAGTTCTGAAAAACTCACCGCAGCTAAGGGCGCAGATGATCATACAGTCAAAGTGTGGGATCCGTGTTAAACATGGCGATAACTTTGGTTGTTATGATTTCTCTGGCGACTGGGTAACTCATTCGGTAGAAGGTATCTTGAAGCGCATGAATATTGAATACCTAGATGTTCTCATGCTTCATCGCCCAGATCCGCTTATGGAGTTAGAGGAGTTAGCGAATACAATTGGTAGCCTTAAGCTCTCAGGAAAAATAAATCACCTTGCGGTTTCAAATATGAATCTGCACCAAGTCAGCCTACTCCAGTCAGCATTAGATATGCCTATTATCAGTAATCAAATTGAAATGAGCTTAGCAAAACTGGATTGGCTCGATGATGGAGTTATGGTTGGCTCCAAGGGAAACCACATGGTCGACTTTGTGAGTGGTACGTTAGAACACTGTCAGCTGAACAATATCCAATTACAGGCATGGGGGAGTTTATCAAAAGGGATTTTTTGTGAACAGGGACTATACTCAAGTAACCAAAATGTAAGAAACACATCGGAGCTAGTTAAGCAATTGTCTAATAAGTATCAGGTTGAAAGCGAGGCTATTGTGTTGGCATTTTTAATGCGTCATCCAGCTGGGATTCAGCCTGTCATTGGTACAACAAATGAAAATCGAATTAGAAATTCGGTAAGTGCCCTTGATATTCACCTAGACAGAAACGATTGGTACAACCTTTATGTAAGCGCTAGGGGAGTTGCACTACCTTAAAATAAGATGAAATCATAGATCTTATGGAGCTTTACTATGACTACACATCCATTTAGCAAACTTGAGACAGGCAGAGGTGCGACTATTTTTGTTACACCTTGCCCAGGAACTCAAGGTGTTGCTTTATTCTCTTCTATTAAGCAGCTCAAAGAGCAGGGCGTGAATGCAATTCTGACACTTATGAGTGACCAAGAGTTAATGCAAAGTGGTGCATGCGATCTTGAAGCTGTTTGCGAAAGCACGCAGGTAAAATGGTTACAATTGAGTGTGCCAACGAGTAGTAATCTCGATGAAGAGTTTCAATGTTCTATTCAAAATCAAATTCCCAGTGTTATGGCTGCAATCTCCAGTGGTTATGTCATTGCTATTCATAGCAAAGGCGGTTCTGGTAGGACAAGGTTTGTGATAGGGCGATTGCTCGCTGAATTAGGCATGAGTGAAGACGAAGTGGGTGCGTTGGTTAAATCTGTTAGGTACTCTGAGCAATCTAATTATTGACCTATATATTTCTTTGATAGTCCAGATGTAGTTGGGTTTCGTCTTGCCCAACTACAAAAAACCTCCCTTCATCACGCTGAACTTTTCCTTTAAATGCAATATTTAGCGTTCTAGTCCGTTTTCACCTCTCTACAAGTAGGAACTTTTCACAGAGGTCATACCAGATTCTTAATCTTTTGATATTAAAGAGGTTGGAAGTGTTTTTGTCGATTTATGTACCTTTATTAATGTAATACCAAAAGGTCATTTTTACTAGTTTTACTAGAGCTTTTGTTTAGTTATTGGTAATAATATATGCAACTTTTGACATGGTCTAAAGCTGAAAATCAATACTTTGGTATTGTTTTTTTCCAGGGATGTTTGGTTAACACAGCTAACCTTAATGCCACTGGAGTATTTATATGCAACTATTTGAATCGCACTCACCACGATTGACTAATGGCGCTCGCCCACTAGTCACCTACATCGTCTTCACAATAGCTTTACTCATCCTAACGGTAGTTAGTTTCCCAACAAAAGCACTCGTGATGATGTCAGGAGAGTTAGATAGGCACCTTAAGTCTTACAATTATGGTACTAAAGCAGATAATAATTGGGTGCAACCTAGTGGTGATTTTCAAGTTAACTTTAAAGCTTTGTTTGAAGCGTTTCATCAACAAAATTGGCCGCTCGCTGATGAGCTGGCTAAAGCTGTAAACTATCAGGTCATTCAGTTTAATGATGTCGACACCGACAAAGTGTATTATTTACTTCAAGAGCAATATCAATTACCGAGCGATAAGTTTATTGGTGGCGGAACCTATGTATTAAACTTAACCGGTTCAAATGCTGTGTTGCAAGCACCGCACCCTAAAAGGGACTCTTTCACAGGTACGCAAGCAATTGATGCATTTTTATATACGCAAACAAAGCTATTGATGTTGGCAGGTACTCGTCGTGATAGCAGTCATGATGTGAGTGTGTGCACCGGTACTAACTACTCGGCAAGTGATGTCGCACACCAGACTGAGTCACTGTTCCAAGTGGTTCATGAATATATGAGTGACTACGATTTAGAAACCGTATTTATCCAGTATCATGGTTTTGGCAAAACAACGCGAGCAAAACTGCAAGCGCAGTGCAATACGGATAACGATTTAATGCTCAATCTAAGCGAATCCGTAAGATACGCCACGAATGACCACGAGCATAGTATTTTGCACTCCATTCGTCGTAGCGTTGAGAGCGAAGGCGTTATTAAAGCGTGTGTTTATGGCAATGATACTAGAAGCCTAGGTGGCACTTGGAATGTACAAGGGCGCCATACAAATGACTCTGTTGACAGCTGCCATAAAAGTGCTGACGCTTCTTCGAAACGTTTCATTCACCTTGAACAAAGCTATGGTGTAAGAAAGTATCATCGCAAAGCAATGCAAAGACATTTAAAGAACGCGTTTGATGAATATTTTCAATAACCTATTTGAATTTCTTGGAAAATAAAAGGGCGCATTCGCGCTTTTTTGAGGGCGTTCAAAATTCTGT
>NZ_AUXT01000183.1 GCF_001625595.1 Pseudoalteromonas luteoviolacea NCIMB 1942 | reverse complement strand
TGCGGCGCACCTAGCCAGCGCAATAAATTTAAAAAAGCGGGTTGGAGTGATGATTACAGAGCTAGAGTTTTCTTTGGATGATATGTATTCAAAGTATACTCGGGCCCTGCAACCAATGGGGTCCAGTTCTATAATTCAAATTTTGAATGATTATACGCACTATTTTTCTAGCTTTTTCATAAATATTTTCTGAATAATTTTAGGGTGGTAAATAAGCTATTATTATTATAAATATAATATATTTAAGGTCATAGTTATCTTTCTATGACCTTAATACTAATAATATTTATGGCTCACAACGAGCCCAGTTAGTAGTACACTCCCAAGACCAACCACCACCGGCGATTTGCTTTGTTGCCTTGTTATTGAGTAACACTTTGTCGCCCGATAGGTTTTTTAAATTACCTTTCTGTAATTTTATTTTCATGTTAATCCTTTGTTTTTTTGATTCACAATCACTCTAACACTAATTTTCTACATGAAACAAATGAAATTTAAAGTTTGCTTGGTTAAAATTAAAAAATTTATAATCTGCAAGTTTGTTTATTTTTAAATATAAACTAAAAATTATAAAATATACGGTTTTCTTACTTATTAGCACGACTAATAATTGTAAAAACTCTGCTATAAGAGATCTATTCAGCGCTAGCTATATCAAGCAGTGACATATAACCTTACTTATTGTAACGTTCCATAAAACCTCAAACCCGCGTGATACTATTGCCAAACAACCTAGCATGACAACGCCTTGCATATTCATCAGTCATTCCAGATAAGTAGTCTGCAAGTACTCGCATTTTAGCGATATCATCAGCCGCACTGTCATATTGTGATTGCGCGGTATAGGGCAGTAACCGCATTGGGTCGCTGGAAAATGCATCGAACAAGTCAATGAGCATATTTTGGCCGCTAAACTCTATCTGCTGCATGGTTGGCTCGCGGATCAGTCGTTGATATACAAACTGCTTTAACACTTTTAAAATTTCTTCAAACTCTTGGGAAAGTTTAACCGTATTCTTTAGAAGCGGCTCCTCGAAGTCTTCCCCACGCTCCACAAGCGCACAATTGATAATAAAGATGTTGACCAACTCTCCAATAGCATCTTTTCTGAGAGGTTCATCGTCCGAGAATAGTCTGTGCGTAATGCTTGTTAGGTTGGACTCTAACCAAGGGGATTCTATGTTCTTAAATGCGGGCATTGCATAATTATACCAATCTCGTTCCGACAAAGTCCCCGTTGCAATGGCATCTTCTAAATCGTGTACTGCATAGGCGATATCATCAGCATACTCCATAATTGCACTGTCTAAAGATTTATAAATTGTCTTCGACTTATATTCATTGAGGTGGCTGTAAGACATAAACAGCGCTTTATCACTATCACTAAGAGGTGCCAATATCCATTCAAACACATCACTGTCATTGCCATAAACACCCTTAGCAGGTAGCCACTTTTGCGTATAAATAAATCTCTGATTGCGTTCCTCAGACGGGATTTGACGCCAAAGCTGATCGATATAGGCTGGATACTTGATAAACCCTAACAAGGTTCTTCGGGTCAGGTTCATACCATAGCCATTTGAATATGGTTCTAGCTTGGTCACGATACGCAGTGTTTGGGCATTGCCTTCAAAGCCTCCATGGTGGCGCATCAAATAATTGAGCGCAATTTCACCACCATGACCAAAAGGAGGGTGGCCGATATCATGCGCTAGGCAAATGGTTTCAATTAAACTAGCAGAAGGGAAAAAATCAAATTCAGGATTTTGCAATTTCAAATGGCGTAACAGGCCTGTGCCAATTTGAGACACTTCCAGTGAGTGAGTTAATCTTGTCCGGTAAAAGTCATTCACGCCAATACTCATAATCTGAGTTTTTGACTGTAAACGTCTAAAAGCCGCTGCGTGAATTATCCTAGAACGGTCAATTTGCCAAGGTGAGCGGTTATCATTTGGTCTGTTTTTAGTTTGGTTTAGCAGGCGTTCATGCCAGGCTGTTTGCGTCATACCTTTCTCTACAGTTGTCGTTTAACAGTAAGCGTCAGTGCTCATTCTATCTAGTATAGCGAGCTTAATTTGAAATTGTAATTACATGGCATGATTGAAAAAAACATTGAATTTAGCGACAAAGTGGGGGGAATTCGCGTTTAACGACTATTATTGCTATAATCATCGTCCATTTTATGAGATGAACTAAGTACAACGAGTTATTATCTGACAAAGGAAGTTCAGAATCTCGTTTTGTAGGTACTAGTGAGAGGAGAATCATGCGTTCTAACTTGATTAAGTTTTTATTGATTGCCGTTTCCTTATACGCAATTGTTTACCCATTTATTACCGAAATACCCAAACAACCAGAGCCTGAAGTAACTCCAGAAGTGATCATTGAACAGCCAGAAGTGGTTGCGCCTGAAAAACAGTTACATGATTTAGTATTACCTGACTTTGCAGCAATAAGAGATATAGCAACAAAGAAAAAGCGCTTTTTCGACTTTATTAAACCCCATGTTGAGGCCGAAAACAAAGTAATATTACAGCAGCGCGCCAGTATAGAAATTGCGTTGATGATGTTGCAGTTTGACGAAAGCCTGACAGATGTGCAAAGCGAAAGAGTGTTAAAAATCTTTGAACTGTATAATGTAGATCAAAAAGAGATCACCAAAGAAAGCTTAAAATTAGCACTTGATAAAGTAGACATTATTCCTAAAGAGCTAGCTTTAATGCAGGCTGCCAATGAGTCTGCGTGGGG
Organism: Pseudoalteromonas luteoviolacea NCIMB 1942; assembly: GCF_001625595.1. Lineage (GTDB taxonomy): Bacteria > Pseudomonadota > Gammaproteobacteria > Enterobacterales > Alteromonadaceae > Pseudoalteromonas > Pseudoalteromonas luteoviolacea_A. Next base: position 142,741 of record NZ_AUXT01000183.1, on the reverse strand, counting down.
AACCTCTAGGTTTGCTCGCATTGGCTTAAACTTTTTTGGACAGTGGTGCTATAGAGCGGGTTGCGGCATGATCCCTAAGCGTCGTGCTGATGAAGCCGCACATGAAGTGGCTGCATTTAAGTCGGTGAGAGCATCAGTGACGTCATATTTTAGAAATATTAATACGCATGATGCGTATCGAGAGCTAAGAAATGTCAGAGCACAGCTTAGAGCCGAGAAAATAGAAATCACAGCAACTGAGCTTACACCAGGTTTAATGTCTTACTCCGAACGTGGCGAAGATTACATTGAGGAACTCAATGATATGATAAGACATAACAAGGCTTATTTTGATGAAGAATAAAATACTCTCGTTATTGCTTGTGGCAATGAGCTGTAGTGTTGCCGCTGAAGAGTTTGTGGCGTCTTATGAAGGCTTTTACGACCGATTAAAGGTAGTTGAAAAAGGTGACTTTGAATTTGCAAGAGTAAACTTCTACTTGGTAGAAGGCGAGAATAAGCAACCTTGTGAAATCGCTGATGGTAAAATTGTCACAGAGCAATCAACGCAGCCTCTACAATATACGCAACACGCGCAGCTGATGTTACCAGTTAACGAAAAACTAGATAAAGACAAAGCGGTTGTTGTGGTGACGCCTAAATCTGCTCAGTATTGCGAAATCAAAATTCAAATAGAGTCTGCTCACTTTACCAATCAAGAGTTGACCAAGCGAAAAATTTATCAGCTACATCATGAATTTGAATCACTGTTAAGTGACTTGTCAGGTGTATTTGTCGGGAAGCTATTATCTTTTATGTTACCTGAGCAAAAAGGCGTTACGCTGGAATTTGCAAGTAATGTCGATTTATCTGCGGAGCATGTTTATTGTGATAAAAACAGATGTCGTTTTGAAGTGCCAAATAGCTGGGAAAACGACGATGAGAAGTTTAATGTATTAACTAAATTAGTTAGTGCAAAGCCCTGGATAGCTAAATAAATCTTGCTAGAAATCAATTAAAAAGCGACCTCAGGTCGCTTTTTAATGCGTTACACTGTGCTTTGGTATGCTAAGGTAAGTTCCAGTAATATATACCATAACCCACGAACATGGCTGGTATGGCAGAATATACTGTAGCGAGTAGTGCCGCTTTTGGTGCTAAGGCAATGGCTGGAAATAAAGCATCACCATCATTGGCAACTGCGTTGGCGGCAAGCGCACTAAACGGCAATACCCCCTGAATATACAAGCTCGTTACCACGATTTGCGGACCACAACCCGGTAGTAACCCAATCATAATCGCAATTAATGGCGCGTATATTGCGTATTCGGTAAACCACGCTGCCAGATCTAGACCAAATAAGGCGACTGACAATTCATAGAGCATGAAACTAGCAACAACCCATGCCGTAACAAAGTGTGTGTCTTGTAGGATTTTAGCAAGACGTGAAGGGGGTTTAACCTCTTCTTCTTCAGCGGTTATCTGCTTATAAGTTTGACCTTTTGACGACAGCGCCCAAATGACTACGGCAAAAATAGCCATCGCAGCACCAAGTAGCTCAACTGGCTTTTCAAACTCGCCCAAGTCGAGGTTAAACGCCATTAACAGAGAAATTGCAAGGCAAGGAAAAAGTAAAACTTTCCAAACTGGTTCACTCATCCTTACTGCGAATGTCGGCGGCTCGCAGTCCTGAACCTCTTTATTATTTTGCTCAGGTCTACAATAGTCAGATTTGTGGAGTAAATTAACAACCAAGCCACTGAGAATTCCAACCCCGATACCGAGTAAAATAATCGTCATACCTTCGAGAGGCTTCTTTGCGAGTAACAAGAATGCCGCATCGCCCATTGTTGCAGTAAGCACTGCGACAACAGAGGCAAAACTAGCTTGCCCTTTGGTAAACTGGGTAACAACTATGATTGCGCCGCCACAGCCTGGTAGGGCACCTAAAACAGCGGCCATAGCCACTTCTAATGTGGGTGATTTCTTACTGAGGTAGCTCAGCTCCAATTGCGGTAATTTTTCTACAAGAAAATAGTAGATAGCTAAGGTGCCAGCCACAAATACACTGACTTGGAAAAACGCATCTGCGAGTGTACCCAATGCTATATCTCGAACGGGTCCATAAAAAAGTGCAGCAATTAGAAGTACAGGCAGTATTAAGCGCTTGTTAGCGATTAACATTGCAAATTGAGACGCCGCCTTGAGCGGATACGAGCGAGAGTAAGAGAGCATAAAGTGCAACCGGTAACCTAATAACAGTTGCACTTTAGAGTTAAATTAAATGAAAATCAATATCATTTATATTTATTTTCTTTGGAACTCTGAGGTTTTGCTCCAAGTAGGCCATGCTTCATCTTGCGAGATTAGATAACCCGCCTTGAAAAATAGCTGAAGATCCTGAACTGCGCCACTTAAATCCCACTCTTTTCTATAGCGATCACATGGTTGGTGATAACAGCCACGCAGTACTAAACTCATGCGCTTTCGATACGTAGCTGTGGCATCATCATAAGGTTCATGACCGCCACCTGCGTACATCGCTGGGATCCCCATGTTTGCAAATGCAAAGTGATCTGAGCGATAGTAAATACCAGCAGATGGGTTTGATTCGTTAGAAATAGTACGGTTTTGCTCGTCAGCAACTTCTTTTAATACACCGTCTAATGAAGATTTACCAAGACCAACTACGCTGATGTCTTTTACTTTACCTAACAAGTTCAGTGCATCTAAGTTGATGTTCGCAACAGTTTGATTGGCAGGAATAACGGGGGTCTCTGCATAAAACTTTGAACCAAGTAAGCCTTGTTCTTCAGCGGTAACTGCTAAGAAAGTAATAGAACGCTCTGGGCGTTGAGGTAATTTTGCAAACGCTTCAGCAACTTCGATGATACCGCCGGTACCCGTTGCGTTATCGTGTGCACCATTATAGATTTTATCGCCTTTGCGATTAGGATCCATACCTAGGTGATCCCAGTGTGCAGAGTAGATAATGTGCTCATCTGACTTTTTCGTGCCAGGTAAGGTCGCTATGAAGTTGTAAGATACAGACTTCTTGATAGTGCTTTTTACATCAACAGAGGCTGTTAAGTTGCCCATGTCAACGTGGTAAGCGCCTTCAGATGCTTTCTTTTTTGCTTCTTCAAAATTAAGGCCCGCGTCGGCGAATAGCTCTTTGGCTACATCGACACTGATCCAACCTTCAACAGCAACGCGATCCATGTTGTTGTTTTCTTTTTGGAAACCAAACTGTTCACCACTCCAAGAGTTTTCAACCACTTCCCAAGGGTATGATGCAGGTGCAGTTTCGTGAATGATGATAGCACCAGCGGCACCTTGGCGGCTCGCTTCTTCATACTTGTATGTCCAACGACCGTAGTAGGTCATTGTATTACCGTTAAATACCGCAGGATCTTTGGTCGCATAACCAGGATCGTTCACAAGCATAACTACCGTTTTGCCTTTAACGTCCAAGCCTTCGTAGTCGTTCCAACCATATTCAGGTGCATTAACACCGTAGCCAACAAAGACCAATTCTGAATTGTTCAGAGATTGCTCTGGGCTAATACGGCTAGTGCCCATAACCATTCCTTTTTTGTAGGGATAGCTGCGCTCGCCAATTTTCAGCGTCATGTTTGGATCCGCTTCAATCGATACCAATGGTACCTCTTGTAAAAAGCTATTGCCGTTACCTGGTTCATAACCTAACGCTTTAAAATGTTTTGTTAGATAGGCAAGCGTAAGTTCTTCACCTTTGCTTGAAGGGGCACGGCCTTCAAACTCATCAGAGGCAAGTGTTTTGATGTGCTCACCTAGCTGCTGGGCATTGATACTATTGTAAGCGTTGGAAATATCTTCAGGCGTGTTGCTTTTTGTCGTCGCACAACCGGCTAAAATAGCAAGCGACAAAGCACTTAGAGTTAATTTTAGTTTCATGACCTTTCTTTTATTTTGCTTTTACTTCTCACCTAAGTAATACCACAAAAGCAAGATTAATTCGACTTAAGCCGATATAGTGCAGAAGTTGCTGTAAAAAAGCACTGACGTTATTTAACTTTTGCGCAGCGGGTGGATCGAGTAAAATAGGGTGCAATAAAGTCAGAGTATTAGTTCGTATTACGCATGAAAAAGTTTACTGCTCCAGAAAATTGGCACAGTCAGTTATTTAGTCAGGCCCCTTTCGCTCATTTACAAGCACTGCTTAATTTACAAGCATTTACTTCATGGCCGAGCTTTGATTGGCTGAACGCTCAGTTGTCACACAATAACAGTGAAGGCAAAAATGTTGTATTTACACCCAATGTGTTGTTAGAAAATGAAACGCGCTACTACGAAGAAGTTATCGCCCAGACAGGGCAGGTGCCTACCCGTGAAGAGAACTGGCATGATTTTTTCGGCGCGATGATTTGGTGTTTGTTTCCAAAAACTAAGACCTTATTAAATCTACTGCACATCGACGAGATAAAACAACATGGCTTGAAACAGCGCAGTCGCAAGCGCAATGCTTTAACCTTATTTGATGAATGCGGTTTGATACTCGCTATCCCTGACATTAAGTGGCGAGAAAAATTACGTGAACACCAATGGACCGAAGTATTTTACGAGCACCGTAATCTTTGGCATAACGAATTGAGACCTTTTGTATTTGGTCATGCAAACTATGAAATGCTTACTAATCCCTTTATCGGTTTGACTGGCAAATTGTTATGCATTGTTGTTGAAGAGTCATTTTATGATCTGCCGCTGGCGGCACAGTATAGCTACTTGGACAACCATTTAGTTGAAATGATACAAGAACACAGTGTGCTGGATGACAATAAACAGATGTCACCTTTGCCGTTGTTAGGGATCCCTAATTGGCATTTTGATAACCAAAACGAGGCCTTTTACACAAATCAGGACTATTTCAGGCCAAAAAGAAGGAGTGCAAATGATCGTGGTAAACGGGCTGAAAAAACGCTTTAAGCTTACTAAGGAAGCTACCTCGAGTAATGTAAATCAAGATCCTCGCCAACGAGATGGGTACTTTAACTCAGTGGAAGAGGTTACGTTCAAATGTGAAAGCAATGAAGTACTTGGCTTGCTTGGTCCAAATGGTGCGGGGAAAACAACTACGTTGCGAATGCTCTCCACCGCGCTGACACCTGATGCGGGGAGCATTCACATTGCAGGTCACGATATCGTTAAATCACCATTAGCTGGTAGAAAGGCCATTGGATTTTTATCAGGTACAACAGGTTTGTACGGACGTTTAACTGCCAAAGAAAATGTTGAGTACTTTGCAAAGCTTCATGGTTTAAAAGGACGAGCGCTGAAGTCACGATGTGAATATCTATTTGCAACATTAGATATGGAAAACTTTTTGGACAAGCGAGCAGAGCACTTGTCTACAGGGATGAAACAAAAAACCAATATTGCGCGTGCTGTCGTTCATGAACCAGAGGTGGTGATTTTAGATGAGCCCACAACGGGTCTAGATATCATGACAAAACAAGCTATTATCCAATTCATTCGAGAGCTCAAAGCCAAGAAAACACCTGTGGTGTTTTCAACACATCACTTAGATGAAATTGCAATGTTGTGTGACCGGATATGTTTGATTGACCAAGGGGTGAGCTGTTTTGATGGCAGTGTTGATGAGTTTAAAGCCGCTGGTCAAAGTACTGAACTGAATGATGCTTTTTTGAATATCATAAAGCAAGGACGAGCCAATGTTTGAGGTGTTTCTAAAAGAAGTAAAAGAACTACTGCGCGATAGAAAAACCCTGTTTTTTGTTATCGCGCTCCCCATCGTTATATTTCCGGTTCTATTTGCTTTATTGGCTTTTTTAGCTTCCAAAACAACCTTAGAAGCAGAGCAAAAAGTACATACCTATTATATTGCGAATGCAAAACTCGCCCCTGTATTTGAAGAGCGTATGTTCTATCACAAAAGCTTTAAACCACATGAAGGGAAAGAGCGTTTTGAATCTGTAGAGGCGCTGAAGGAGGCGGTACGAGCCGGTAAAATCGATGTTGGTGTGATCATTCCAAATCAATTTAACTATAAGCAGCCCTTACCAGAGCAGTTTAAATGGCAAGTCGTGTTTAATGATGCCCAGTCCATCAATTTTGTTTATAAACGTCTCGAAAAGCTAATTCAAAAATTTGCTGCAGAAATTCGCTCAGTGTCATTAGAGAATCTGGGTGTCCCTAAAGAACAACATACGGCGCTGCTTAATCCAATTTCAGTGAGTAAAGTGGATACTGCCGACAAGCGTGAAAATTATGGAGAAAAGCTTGGGGCATTTATTCCATATTTATTGATCCCATTGGTGCTGATGGGTGCGAGTTACCCCGCGATAGATTTAGGCGCTGGTGAAAAAGAGCGTGGCACACTTGAGACACTATTGTTAACGCCTGTAACCCGCACACAACTGGTACTCGGTAAGTTTATTACGGTTTTAGCAAGCTCTATTGCGTGTGCCTTAGTGACGGTATCCAGCCTTGCTGTTTGGATCAGCATTGCCAGTGGAGTAGGGGTGTTAGACAGTCTTAAAGAGGCGTTTTCCAGTGTCAGTATATGGGACTATTTGCTTATTTTTACACTGTTGCTGCCAGTCGCGGTAATGCTGTCTTCATTGGTACTGGCCATCTCAATTTATGCTCGCACATTTAAAGAAGCACAAAACTATATGGGACCGTTAAGTATGCTAGTGTTTGTGCCCATAGTGGTGTCTTTGATGCCTAATATGTCTTTAACCAGCTTTACAGCGTGGATCCCAATAACAAATGTATCTTTGGCCATCAAAGAAATTGTAAAAGGCACCGTAGATTACGGCGCCGTAGCAATGATCTTCGTTGCGTCTGCTCTATTGGCTGGCGCGTTGCTTGGTTGCTGTGTTCGTTGGTTTAGCCGTGAAACTGTGCTTTTTAGATAACGTCTGGATTATGCGGCCTTTGCGTCGCGTAACCCTTGTTTTTCTATTTCAACCACATTTAACACTTTTTGTACGTCTGACCAATGTAGAAGCTCAATTCTGCCTTGCTCGTTTTCTACTAAGGCGGTGCAGTTTTCAATCCAGTCGCCATCATTGCAGTATACGATTCCATCCGTTACGTTGATCCTTGGCTGGTGGATGTGTCCGCAAATAATCCCGTCCATCCCTTGCTTTTTAGCTTCATGAACAGCAGCTTGCTCAAATGCTGCGATTGCTGCGCGGGCTTTATGTACGCGATTTTTTAGCCATGATGCCAAAGACCAATAGTGACCGCCGTATAATTTACGGACTCGATTCGTCCAGCGGTTCAAAAACAACAAAAAGTCATACGCTTGATCGCCAATGATTTTAATAAGCTTGTTGTATCGCGTCGCTGAATCAAAATCATCGCCATGGAGTAGCAAAAAACGTTTACCAGCAGATGTTGTATGCACAAAGGTGTGGTGAACTTCGACATTAAACAAGGTCATATCAACATAGTTTCTGAACGTTTCGTCATGATTACCAGGAATATAGATAACACGCGTCCCGGATTCCGCTTTCTTTTGAATACACTCAAGCACTTGGTAATGACTTGGGTGCCAATAGAATTGCCTTTTCAGAGACCATAAATCAACAATGTCACCGACAAGGTACAAAGTATCGCAGCGGGTACAGTTTAAAAAGTCGAGTAAGAAGTCGGCTTTACAATCTTTATAGCCAAGGTGTACGTCTGAAATCCATATACTGGGGTAATAGGTTTGCTCCATTGTGTGTACTCTCAAGCGTAATAATGTCTACGTTAAAGGCACTAGATGACAAACTCTTATCAGTATTGAGACGCTATGATGACATTTTCAACAAATAGGAGAATAGGCATAAAAAAACGCGCCATAGGCGCGCTTTTAAAAGACACTGTATTAAGCCATTAGTTTAGTGATTTCAGCAACTGCTGAATCTATGTCTAACATGACTTTTTCACCAGTGCGGCGGTTTTTAAGCTCAACTTGATTGTTGTCAAGGTTGCGCTCACCAATGACAAGCGTGAAAGGAACACCTACAAGCTCCATGTCGTTAAACATAACACCTGGGCGCTCTTTACGATCATCGAACAACACATCTAAACCTGCTGCTTTTAAATCAGCATAGAACTGTTCAGCAATATCTGGAATACGGTGAGATTTGTGCATATTCATAGGAACGATGGCAATATCAAATGGTGCTAGTGCCTGTGGCCACTTAATACCAAATTTGTCATGGTTTTGCTCAATGGCTGCTGCCACTATACGAGATACACCAATACCGTAACAACCCATAGTCATTACTTGGTTCTTACCGCTTTCGCCCAACACGCCAGCATTCATTGCTTCCGAATACTTGCTGCCTAGCTGGAAGATATGGCCAACTTCAATACCGCGTTTGATCTGAAGCGTACCTTGGCCACAAGGGCTAGAGTCGCCTTCTACCACGTTGCGAATGTCGGCAACGGTGTAGTTATTTGCATCGCGGTCCCAGTTAATACCGCTGTAATGTACGCCATCTTTGTTGGCGCCAGCTACAAAGTCAGACATAACGGCTGCACTGTGATCAACAATGACTGGCATATCAAGGCCTACAGGGCCTAGTGAACCAGACTTCGCGCCAATTGCTGCAACAATGTCTTCTTCTTTGGCCATTTCAAGTGGTGCACCAACAAGTTTAAGCTTTTCAGCTTTAAGCTCGTTTAATTCATGGTCGCCACGTACGATAAGTGCAACTAGACCACGCTCACCTTCTTCATTTTCTGGACCGTAAACGATAAGTGTCTTAACACCTTTATGTGCTTTAACACCGTGCTGCTGTGCAAGCTCTGCAATGGACTTGGCATTTGGTGTTTCAAATGTGTTTAAGTCTTTGCTTGGTCCTGCACGTTCAGTAGTTGGGGCAATTGCCTCTGCTTTTTCGATGTTTGCAGCGTAATCACTTTCAGTACTGAATGCGATTGCATCTTCACCTGACTCAGCAAGTACGTGGAACTCGTGTGACACACTGCCACCAATAGAACCTGTGTCTGCGATAACAGGACGGTAATCCAAACCAAGACGCTCAAAGATATTACAGTATGCTTGATGCATGACTTGATAAGTTTTCTCAAGGCACGCGTCGTCTAGGTGGAACGAGTAAGCATCTTTCATGGTAAATTCACGCGCACGCATTACACCAAAGCGCGGACGCACTTCATCACGAACTTTGGTTTGTACTTGATAAAGTGTAAGAGGCAGTTGTTTGTAGCTGCTTACTTCTTTGCGTACAAAATCAGTAATGACTTCTTCGTGTGTCGGACCAAGAGCAAACGGACGGTTGTGGCGATCGGTAATTCTAAGTAGTTCTGGGCCGAACTGTTCCCAACGGCCTGATTCTTCCCATAGATCTGCTGGCTGAATCACAGGCATCAACATTTCGATTGCGCCAGCTTTTTCCATTTCCTCGCGTACAATAGTTTCTACTTTACGAAGTACTTTTAAACCTGACGGCAACCAAGTGTATAAACCTGAAGCGAGTTTGCGGATCATGCCCGCACGTAGCATTAGCTGGTGGCTTACCACCTCGGCATCAGAAGGCGTCTCTTTAAGAGTCGCTAAAATATATTGACTGGTACGCATGCTTGTTCCGTTCAATGTTGTGTGTTTTTAATTAGGCACGTAGTTTAACAGTGCCTAAGGTGCTAAAAAAGAGTTATTTTCAGCTGTGTTGATATTTAATCTACTGCTTTGTCTGTTGTTTGCTGGTTTCGAGAGTGACCTCAATAACGTGGTTGTGCTGCTCTTCAACCTGCCAACGAATATTGAATTCATATAAGCTCATACCATAACTTTGCGTTTGTTGTTTTTTCTTTTTATAAGCTGGTCTTGGGTCTTGTTTTAAGACGTTGCTAATAAAGCCTTTTAACTCTGGATACTGAGACTGCTTTTTAATAAAGTTAGCTGCCTGTTCGCTAAACGAGACTGTCATTTCTGTTTCGGGGCGCGTGTCTGCGAACCCTGCTGAGGCACCTTTTAAAGCATCTGAGTAGGGGAGGTAAGGTTTGATATCGACAATAGGGGTGCCATCTAACAAGTCAATGCCAGATAGTAATAGCGCCAATTGACCATTTTTGTACTCAACGCCTTCTAATTTGACCGCACTCATACCAATGCCGTTTGGCCTAAAGGTGGCGCGTGTTGCGAAAACGCCCTTGCGTTCATTGCCGCCCAACCTTGGTGGACGCACAAGTGCTGAGTAACCTTTGTCAGCCGTTTCGTGAAATCTAAACAATAGCCATAGATGTGTAAACTCTTCGATGCCGCGTACAAACTCTTCACGATTAAATTCATCACAAAAAACAAGTTTTGCAGTGGCCTCTGGGACTAATCTAGGTTGTCTAGGGATGGCAAACTTTTGTTTGTATGGAGACTCGATATGACCAATAGCTTTAACTTCAAATTGCACGGTAGTGGGCTCTAAAGATGAAAAACTGCATTGTATCGCTTTGTATTGGGCGCAACAAATTTAAATGACATAGATCACTATGTAATAGGCTGTAATGTACAAGGATGAAATTACACGCATAATTATCCCAAAAAATAAAACGGATAAAGCGATGTTTTTTGCGCGATTTGGGAATCAAATGTTAACGAGTGATGAAATGGAACTGATTGGAGACCGAGCGCTTGGCTTCAAAAACAGTATTGCTAACTCAAAAAAGCAACGGTCTTTAAAATCGAATTTAAATAAACCTAATAAATGCAATGATGAAATTGCCCAGTTTATGGAAATTGTTATTCGTGTGTGTAAAAAGCATGTGTGTAAAGCAAGCCCGATCCGAAGTGCCTTAATCCTCCAACTACAAAGGCAAAGAACTGCACTGATGTATACTTTTACTGGGGTACAAGAGGGCACCGTCAGCCCATATAAACTAGACACTTTTTTACATGAGCATACAGAGTCCATTGCCGCGCAGTTGTTACCGGAGTCACTATCAACCGCCAGTGATCTTAAAAAACTGGTAAGGACAGTGTTATTTCAAGTCGCGAGAGAATGTGTGTAGCAATAAGCCTTGTTGATAAATAACCTGTACTAGTGTGATTACCAAGGGAAACTGACGGTATAATTCAAATAACCACTTACTGTCTGTCTTGTAATTTTTACTAATATTCCTGATATTCAGGCATACCTAGCCCGTTCATCGTATTGATCACTTTGGCTTTAATCATCACTTCCATGTGTTGGCTGTTGAAGATGCGACTTTTTAACTTGTCACCAGTAAGCTGTTTAAAACGATAAATGCCCGTTTCAGCCAGTGAACGTTCATGATAACCAGATTTCTCCTTCCATTGTTTTAAACCAAGTAGATGCATTAATATTGTGGCACTGTTTCGCGGATGACCTTTCTCCCAATATTGGGCGTTTTCCCTTGGGGGGATCCGTGCCACGGCACCTTTAGCCGCAATTTCATCATAGCAACCCCGTGTATCATAAGCCCCGTCACGTGTCACTCGGTCAACATTTCGTCGTAATGGTCGCAGTAAATTACCTAGCACTTCACCATCAGATACGTTCACCGTTGATAACTCTGCACTGACAATATGGTGGCTCCCTGCATCTATGGCTAAGTGTAACTTACGCCAAGTTCGACGCCAGTTGGCTCGGTGTTTTCGGGTATGCCATTCGCCATTACCATAAACTTTTAGGCCAGTACTATCGACAACAATATCAATAAATCCCTGTGTTGTTGGCTTGGTTCGATATTAAACATCAAGTTCCTTTCCTCGCTTACACAAGCAGCTATAACCGGGTGAGTGTATAGGCGCATTCATTAAATTGAGGAGTGAATTAACGAAACCTTCAAGTGCTCGAAGAGGCAAATTAAAAACAGAGCGAAGTGTCAGACAAGTTTCAATTGCTAAGTCAGAATATTTATTTGAACGGCCACGCCCACCATGTTTTTCTGTGGTTTGCCAATGTTAAATAGCGTCGTTATTGAGCGAAATAGTAATATTGCCACGCTGTATCAATGCCCGATTATAGGCAAACTAGTTCTTAATTTTCTTTGTCATGGAGGCTAAGGTTGCGTTATGTTTTTTGATCTGAACACGCAAAAGGTCAGAAGTTCAATTATTTATGAAACAAGGCCGTAGCAATATCCAAAATTCATGGTTTGTAAATATTTTTATCTCCACTTGCGTTTAAAGTTAGTTATTTTTGAGTGTTTTGATTTTAACTTTTTAAACTTAGTTTGTTTATATTTCTTAATACTTGAGGTTTTATTTTTTGCAAAGGTGGAAATTACATTTTCAATATTTTAAAATAGAAAACTTGATGTTAGGTAAGTTAAAGCTTTAATTTATCAAAAAGAGAAAAATTATAAAATAGAACGGGCTCATATAATTCCAAACAAATTAATGTGTTAAGTAATGGGTTTTGCCATATTAACTTACACTCTAATTGCAAATGCATTAAGCTACTTGTGCTTTTTTTTGGATGGGTCCTTTCGATGTATTAATTAAATCACTTTATTATAGAGCGCTTAAAAAATTGAGCACTTCAGTTTTTATTTTTGGGCTTAATACAATTTGAAAATCTAGCTCTTCGCATGATTTTAGTTACTTACCATAAGCATCAGTAGGGGTAGCTAGTTTTTATTAGCTACTTAAAAAGTACAAAAAATAGCGTAGAAATCGATGAAACTAATAAAATCTGCTCTACTAACTTTGCTGTTTAGTCCGATTTGGTTTGTGTCAGCCTCGACAATCACACCGAAAGATACTCAATCCAGCATACGTTTTTATCCAGGGATCAAGATAAGTTAATTATCACCTCTCCAAACTCTAACGGCATTTCATACAACCGTTTTTCTACTTTCTCTACTGATCGACCGTTATCAATACTAGATCCAACTAGTTTAGGTAACGACGATTCAGATACTCAATTAAAAACCGTTATAATTCATGCTGATACATTAGCCTTGGCAGATAGCGTATCTTTCCTTTCAGGCGCGATTTCAACGAATATCGTTTTTATTGTGGATGGGGTGAATGGGAGTATTTCTTGTAATGGTTGTTCATTTTCTGGATTTCCAAGAATCACTTTTGCCGCTGCGAAAAGTACTACGACCCTTTCAAGTAATATGACTCAGCTCACCCATCTGACGAATACAGCATTGGGCTCCTTAAATATACATAATTTAAGTGCTCCGGATGCAGTATCCGTCGAGTTTCATGCTCAAACTATTGCAACCTCAGGTTATATACATTCCCTGTTCAAAGCCTCAAAACAAGGGGAAAAACACGTGATTAGTTCATCGGGTTTGGTAGGGGTAAATGGCGGATTTAGCTTTTTTGCTGGCCCTTTAACAATGAACTATGGTGACCATGAAGTGGTGGACGCTGATGAGACTACGTCATCTGTAAACACCTTCTATGGGAATATACATGGTGCAGGAATCTCTATCGTGAGTGCACGGCCAGTTACAATAGGTTCAGGCTCTTTGCTTTCAACGCAATCTAGTATCGTGGCATCCAATTATATTGACGATAACTTTTTTGTACCAACTGGCAACATAGATATCGTTACGATAAGCAAAAAAGCGGGCTACGGCACCGTGAAAAATGCGGGTAGAGTATTTTCTGATACGGGTGTGAATATGTTGGGAAGCGACATACACAATACTGGTGCTGTCGTAGGCCATAATTTACAAGTTGTCGCAAACAATTTATTCAACAACACTGGCTCAATAGAAGCTACGAGAAAATTGGAATTATCATCAAAGTTGATTGATAACCGTGGTGCGCTTTATGCTCATACGTTGAATGCGCAATCGGATGACGCTTTATTTAATCACCTTGGAGGCCGAATTCTAGGTAATGCGGTGTCGCTGGAAACCAGTTATTTTATCAATGGTTCACGCCAAGAGACTGCGCCCAGCATAACTAAAAAATCCAACTTAGAGTTTGATGATGATTTAAATGCGAGTGCGAATTACGGTATATTTAATAGCAATGCTTTTAATGCTCCAAGCGTTAAAGCTACGGAGTTGTCTGCTCATATAAACGCAACGATTCTGTCTATTTCGGCTAAACAAGTTGAAAATATTAACCCTTATTATAAGGCCAGAAAAAATGAGGAAATTTGGGATGGTTATGTCCACCTTGATTACGCCTCTTCCAGAAGGGTGAGTATTACGGGGCAAAATTCGCTCAATGTGCTTGCCACAGAATATGTTCTCAATAGCAGTGCTATTTTTGGTTTAGATAACCCTGGTGAGTTTGTTATTAATACACCTCACTTTCAAAACGAAAGATATAGAATCAACACGACGGGCTACATTTTTGCCCGTAAATTGCAAACAAGCGCAGAAGAAGACCACTCTGCACATGTCGTTCCAACCATTAATACCAGTGTAGATGCAACTTCTCCCATGGCGGTATTGTATAGTTTTGGCAAGTTTGACCTTTCACCTTTGTCGCAAAATAAGTCGACTAAATTAAACAATCATATGAGCTTTATGCAAATTCACGGCCGTTCAGATTTTTATAATGCGAGTTTTTCATCAGCAGCTGTGATGATTACCGATACGGTCGGCGCAGGCCTAACACCCGAATGTTTTATACGCCACTGTTCACTTGAAAGTTTTCTCGATAACTATACGCAAACTACGTTCACATCATTTTTGGATAATGTATATGGCTTGAGCTCTAAAATTGCTGCAACCACAGAGATCGCTGTACAAGCTCATCTTACTGAAAGTGTTAATGCATTCAAAGACAAGTTTATTCAGGAGCAAAAAGATGCATTTGTTAAGGCTGGCAATGCGCTGACCTCAGAACGTTGGGGGAATATGATTGAGTTTAAAGTACGTACTGAAAAAATTGACCTTGCAGACTACCTCGTAATTACAGTTTACAAATGTCAAATTCATGAAGAAGCAAATCCAGGTAATGACCCAATTTATGACAAGTTCTGCTTACCAAAAGATTATCAATGGTCCGTTCAAAGTATTGCAGAAAATGTAGCTGAAAATGAGAACATCCCGGGTACTGATTTAACGTATGTACAACTGGTTGATCTAATAGAAATCTACCTTGGAAACTTTGCAGCAGCTGGCAAAATGGAACAGCGTATTGGTAGTGACACTCGTGAAGTAGATGGTTACTGGGGACATGCTCTGGCTTCTGTACCATACGAAATATCTACAAACAGCTCTACAGGAAATATAGACATCACGTTGCGCTACTATAAACGATTCTATGTCGATCGTGGAATGTCTCAGATACATCAACATATTATTGGCCATAGCCCTAATGAATTAAAAACTAAAACGATGACTTTTAGCTCGTTCAGAACAACTAAACCCAAAACTCCTACGGCATATAACATTAGCTACGATGATAAGACTGGTGTCGTTGGTCTAAGGTGGAGTGATGTAATACTGCCAGGGGGGAATTTCCAGTTAGACACTAGCCTATCAGCTCATACTGTTTCTATAACCTCGACGAGTCGTAATTATACTAAAAAGCAAAACGGACAGGTTAATTTCCGTGTAAGGGCATGCTCTGCGTTTGGCAGCGAAACGCTCTGCGGTAATTACAGTGCATTGAAGACCAAGACCATCACTTATGTAGGTAATGGCGGTGGTGATACTGATCCTCCTCCTCCGCCTCCATGTTGGGATTGCGAAGATGACAAATAAGTTAGAGGGCTAAGAATGAATACATCAATGGAAACAATAAAGCGCTCTAGCTGGCACAAAGTTACGAGTTACGCTTTGACATTTTTTATGATGTTGCAGCTTACGTTACCAAGTATAGCGGCAGCACAAACTAGTGCAGTAAACGCGCAAATTAACCAAGAGCTGACTACTGAGCAGTTATTTGCGCGCTCTGTAATTAGCGCTTATTTATATGAGCGTTCAAAATATATCGCTAAACCACCCAGTGAATATACGAATCAAACGATAGAGGAGTTTCACACTCGCCTTAAAGATGGGTATACACACAGACTACCTGGTGAAATCGCAACAGATTGGATCCCCGTAAGTGGTGAAATTACTGTGTTTGTGCCAAAGGAGCGAGTGATTTATCCGCTTCATAAACAAGTGGGTGATGACTTTGTTCAGCGCAAGCTGATCGGTAATCAGATAAAAAGGTTGCTTGGCAGAACGTACTATAAAAATGCGTTTAGATCTGAACAGCAACAGATCAATCAGCTTTATGCAAACGCATTAAAGGCGGCGATTCAACCCAATTTCTCCTATGTGTTTGGTGATACTCTTCCAGAGGGGATCGCTGATACTCTGAAGCTTGACTTTATTTGGCCTGAAACTCGCAATATTGGTGGCGAGTATGTTTTGGTACCCGTCGTTCATTTACAAAGTAGCGTTGTCGACAGTCAAAGTATTGATGGTTCTCATACTGTCGAGTTTATAAGTTCCAATGCTTCTTTCAAGTCAGCAAATATTACTAACACGGACCTTAAACTTCAAAGAGATACTGTATTTAGCACGATTCATGACTTAGTGATTGGTGACAAAGCTAGCATAACAATTGACAACTCTGATGTGAGTATCTATGCCGGTGTGAGCTACATAGACGATGGCATGGGAGGCGTAAAAGGTGTTGCCACTGGAACGTTATATAACTATGGCCAAATTAACTCTGCACGAAATGTTAATATTGTAGCTGGCAATTACGAGCAAAAAACATTAGTTCATCGATTTAAAAATGCACATGGATATAGAGATTATTTAGGTAATGTTACATCAATCAATGCTAAGCAAGGCATCTCTATTAAAACATTCGATGACCTGAACTTGATTGGCGCTAAACTGTCCGCAGGCGGCAGTATAACCTTAGATGCTCAAGGCAATATTAATATCGGTAGCGTGCCGTTAAGCTACAGTAGTGCATTTAAAGTTGGCCAGTACGATACGAAAGAAGAAGGTATCAGCTACTTTCAATCTGTACTTACAGCTGGTGACTCAATCAAATTACTCGCGGAAGGTAAATTAAGCATATCTGGCGCCCAACTATTAGCAGACAGTGGCATGCTCGAACTGATAGCTGGCAACGGCGTATCAATAGTCAACGATGTTGATCGCGACTCGTACTATGCTAACGATAGCTATGGCAGCTCGACCGATGAAATCAATGAACTAACTGAAATAGCGGTGACTGCGGCGCTTGACGCTGGTAAAGGTGTCATCATCCGTACCACGCTTGGTGATATTGAGCTTCAAGGTGTAGATATTAGCAGTCAAGATGGTGCCAAAATCACCGCTGAAGAAGGAAAAGTTAAGCTGTTGTTGGCGCGCGATAACTATAAGTACTATCGTCATTCTAAAAAAGAAAATCTATTTAGAATAAAAACTC
This sequence comes from Pseudoalteromonas luteoviolacea NCIMB 1942, assembly GCF_001625595.1. Taxonomy (GTDB): domain Bacteria; phylum Pseudomonadota; class Gammaproteobacteria; order Enterobacterales; family Alteromonadaceae; genus Pseudoalteromonas; species Pseudoalteromonas luteoviolacea_A. Next base: position 125,418 of record NZ_AUXT01000183.1, on the reverse strand, counting down.
GTACGGAGCAAGAGCAAAGAGAGCGTCCAATCTACAACACGATTACTGGTGGTGTTGAAATTAATGCATCTCAGGGTATCGAACTTGCGTTAGCAAAAATTGATGGTCAGCCAGATCCCACTTTAGCAGAACTTAAACAAGAGTTTAGTAAACACACGGGTCTAGCATGGATGACTCAGTTGGCTGAGAATTCATCGCTACGCTGCCCGCCAGTTCCTGATTTGTCACTTGACTTTGGCTACTTATCTGATGGTAGTTATAACTTACACAAAGAATTGCAGCTTAAACATAAGGAATGCGTTGATGCGTCTTCTGTAGATATTGTTTTTGAGGCATTGAAAGACTACCACAATGTAGATACTACGCGTTCATTGTCGCCAGCAGCAATGGCGATTATTGCGATAGCTGTATCATTTGCGATGGGACCCGGCGGGTTTGAGCTAGTAGGTTCGGCGAATGCAACACTCAGTGCAACTACAGTAGGTAAAGCAATTACAGCAGCCGTTGGACAACAAGCGTTTTCGGCGGGAGTGATTGCCATTTCAACGCAAGCTGCAACCAGCCTTGCAAGTGGCCGTGGGCTTGATGGTACCGTAAAAGACTTGCTGTCTTCAGACACAATTAAAAATGTTGCCACGTCAATGGTTACGGCGGGATTGGCTGACAAATATCTGCCTGGTGTTTCTGAAGCAATTACCAAAACCTTTGGTATACCAGCGATGCTTACCGATGCCATTTTACACACCACGATGAGTGCTTCGGTAAGAACTGCGATTAACGGCGGTAGCTTCTCTGATTTGGACGAGCAAATTATTTCGGGCCTTAAGTCATATGCAGCGCAGCAACTTGGTCAGGCAATTGTTTCTAAGATTGACGATACGTGGAAAGTCTTTAGTGACTCCAATACAGAAGTCGCCATGAACTACGTTGCTCATGCTTTTTCTGGCTGTCTGATCGGTGTACTTAACCATCAAACAAACACGCCTCAAAATGATGAAGCTGAAAAATCTTGTGTTATAAATGCTGGTGCTAGTGTAGTTGGGCGATACATAGGTGTAACTAAAGCTAAAGCCGAAGGTTCCCTAGCAGATTTCAAAGAGTTTTCCGGCAAATATAAAGATGATGTACTGCGTGAGATTGATGCCTCTGGGCTTGACCCAGCATTGATGGCGGACATATATAATGATGTTGCACGAGGGCCTGCACAGGGATTCTTAAACAAGCACAGCACAGATGAGTTAACACGATTATATACTGCATTAACTGTGTTCTTGGCTGGAGGAAGTGCTGATGTCATCAATATGGCTTCAAATACAGCAAGCGACCAAGTGAAAGCTGTAATCAACTATAAATTTTCAGAGTATCTGATTCGTGAAGTTCAGTTAGTTATGACGGCAAGGAAATTTGGAAGTCGACTAGAAGACAAATACGGAACAGGCTTATCGGTCAACGATCGATCTTTGGAATCTTTAAAAAGGCTTGCTTCCAAAGAGAACAATGGTTCAGAAGGCTTTGTTGACGCGGTGCACGCGGAAGATATGAAAGCAGAAATCATTCAGTCTCTAAAAGATGAAAATTTCACCGATGAGCAAATTGCTGAAATTGATCAGATTGTAGATTTTGACGAAATTTCACAAGCTATAGAAACTGCTACGCATCGTTTATCCACGCTAGGTGGCCAATTTGAGTGCCCCGTTGAAATACGATGTACCAAGTATATGATGAGAGCATTTGGAATTCAGAATAAATTTGATGAAGCAAGTGTTTTTGACCGTCGAGCGATAGGGCAAAACTTACAAGGTGATGTAACTGAAACTCAAAGATTAGTTGCACAGGTTACAGAGATACTGCAGCCAATAGGTCAACCAATTGACGAACTCGCCACGGGCGTTGTAGCAAAATATGGAGATGAAATAGAGCAAGCTAAAGGTGTAATAATTGCAATTGATATTTTAAAAGCTCCAGTACTATCGGTGATCAATTTGATATATCAAAAGACACCTTTAGCGCAGAGAATCAACCAATCAATTGCTGACGCCCATACTCAAGCTGTTGCATATGCGGCTAAAGGTAGCGATACGTTAACACCTGACGATGTTTCACGCACATATTCAGGTCTACTGATTGCTAAAGACATCGCAGTGAGTGTTGCGGCAGTACCTAAAACTGTTAGAGAGCTTAACTTAAGTAAAGCCATGTTCCAGAATGAAGGAATGGTGGTTTTAAAAGAGACGCCTAGACCTTGTGGAGCAGGGCGAAGCTCGGCATCTCAGTACCAAGCTTATGGTGATAGCGATTTATACTCAGAAGCGTCGACATATTCAAATGAGATAGACCCTTATCAAGTGACTGGTTACTCGGCATATACACCGATGTCGAGTAACTGTACTGCTAAGCTCACGAATGTTGAGACGCCAGCAGGCACATTTGTTCGATTTGATAAGGAAAATAAAGAAGCTTCTTGGGAAGAGTTTTTAAAACTAAACCCCAACACGAGGTTAACACAGGGGGATTTTTACGACTATGCATTTACGCAGGAAAAAGTATTTAATACGGATACAAAGCTTTTTAACGCAGTTATTGATGGCAAGCCAGCGATTAAGAGTAAACCAATTGAATCGAAAACGTTTGCCGCTCATGGCTTAAATGTAAACGATAAATCTGCAACAGATAGGGATGGTACAACCTATACTTATCAAGAAGTTAACGATGCAAAAGTCAGAATTGAGTCACGTAAAGAGGAGCTTCAAGCACAATACCCCGGTACCTACAGAGATTTACCAGAATATAAATCTTTGATATCTGAAGGTGGAAAGTACAGCGAGCGTGGCGGTACAATTGCCGGTAAAGCTGCGGTTGAGAATATTGCCTTCCAAAAAGGAGGTACTGTCAAAAGTATTTTAAAAGAATACCCAGACGGTACACTTAACAGTAACTTTGATGATATTGTTGAGATTAATGTAAATGGTAGAATCACCTATGCTGTTATCGAAAACAAAGGCGGCAGCGCGACATTAGGGACTCGCTTAACAGGTACTGGAGAGCGCGCACAACAGGGAACAGCGGAGTATCATTATAGTCTGTTAAATAGTATGGAAACTAAGCTGAAACGAATGGAAGACGATCCAAGGAGATTTTCAGACCCAGAGTTTAACAATGCTTATGAGTCTATTTCGGATATGTATGAGACAATTAAACATCAGCCTGTAGAGTTTTATCATGTTTCGCAAACATACGATTCTCACGGGAACCCCGCGCAAATTATAGTGTCTCGCTACCCTGACATTGCAGCGAAGAAAAAGAGTTAAGTATAACAATTAGGGGCTGAGGCCCCTTTTAAGGTTTATATATGACAAATATAAAGATTTACCCTAGAGATTATGCTGATTTAAGTATTTATGAAAATGTTTTCCAAATGGTTTTGAGGGATAGGCAAAGGTACATTGGGAGGGCCCTTAGTCAATTGAGTGAACTTGGTGCCTATGCGACCTTGGATAGTATAGCGAGCTCTGTAAATGTTATCGCATTAACTAATTATCAGCATTTTAGATTCTTTAATAATAATGAACAACTACTACTACTTATCTCTAATTTAAGGCTTTTGTGTGATATTTATAGGAATGCACAAGCTGGTCGTAATTTGCCCAGTGGTGATACGTTGAATGTGCGTGTTTTTGAAACGGATATCCAGCTTACTGGACGACCTGTATCAAACTGGATAGATAGGAATGAGCTCTGCGACCAACTATCACTGGCTATAATAATGCGTGATCAAGCATGTATTAACACACTGTTTAGTTACACCACTGACAGCGTTGCAGAGATCTATAAGGATAGTTATTCAAGGGGAGCTCAGGAGGCATATCTGGAATACGTTTATACAGCAATGGATGAAGAAATAGATCATCAAGCCATACATAATAAAAATATGCCGATTATGGATGAGCTATTGGAAGGAGACTATCGCTTTCAGTTGAGTTTATGGCGGGCATTGGGTCAGTTAAATCAGGATAAAGATTTAGATGCATTTGAACAGGCGGTGATTGAGTCTTTTCAGGCCCAAAGCCATATCCAAAAAAATGACCGAGAATTAAAAGACCACATGCTCCCAGTTATGCTACTGGCTCCTGTATGTATAGCACATGATAAATATGGCTATGTACCACAACATCAAAATGATTACTTACCGAAGTGGCTACTGTCTGGTAAGTTTGAAAAAGGGATTGCAGAAGCAAAATAAGGTTTGCGTGTCTTTACCAATAAAAAACGCTGCTTTTGCAGCGTTTTTTATTGCAACTAATTGCTCTCTAATTCATCTTCAAATAATGCGCTCGGTCTGCGAGTCTGAGCACGAGTCGTCCACTACAGCGAGAATCAGTAGCACCACAGCGAATACGGCTGGTGGAGCGGTTAAAATTCCAGCTGTAATCATGCCAGCCACCTCTTAAGATCCCATCTAAACCGTCATCCTTTCCTCCTAAGATAAGAGGGTAAGCTTGCGGCGGCATCCTGTAATGGGGTATGTCATCGAGCACCCATTCGGCTTGGTTGCCGATCATGCCTAGCAATCCAAATGCGTTGCAAGGTGATTGTTCTGATTCTGCATATGTGCGGTAGCCTTGTGCAATACCTGCAAAACGGTCTTTGAATGAAAATTGTGGATCAGGTTCATCACCCCAATAAAAGAGCGTGTTAGATCCTGCTCTGCAAGCGTATTCCCACTCCATATCTGAGGGAAGAGATAACTTGAGTCTATATGCCCATGACTGAATGTCATGGCGCGCAACAGCATCGATGGGATGATCTGCGCCATATTCTTTGTGAAGCGTGACGCCATTGTGTTTTATCCACACCGACTCGGTAATAGCAAAGCGTGACATGAGCATTGGTGGGATCACAATTGAGACTCTTTCTGGTTCCCCATTGGTATCCAATGTCTCTAGCGGATAGTACTCAATTAAATCCATTGAATAATACGTTTTAACGTATTCGAATTGTTGGTGGTTTAAACCCGGCTTAAATGCTTGACTGCCTGGTAACAAGTGAAAAATCATACCTGTAACTAGGTGCTTGAATACACCAATGTTGTACTGATGTGCACCACATTGAAATGATTCTAGACCTACAAATTCAAAGTCTTGTTCTAGTTTGTATTCTGCGATAAAGGCATTTATGGCCTCAAGCTGCTGTGCTTTTGAAGACTGAGCCCAGAGCGTTAATTCGTTTAAAATCATTTTTCAAATTGCATTGCTAAGAGATATGGCCAGTTTAAATGGACTTTAGAAGCATGAAAAGGGGCATGTCAGAATTTTAAACGCTTTGCTGAACTAAGCACAAAATTGTTAAGGCGCGTGTTTTAGTACATTAAAGCGATAGTTTTACCGCCAGTGATTACCCTTGAGCATGCATTTGGTGTAATTAATAGGCTGTTACTCGAACGTTTGCGAAAGCGATTTATCATTTACTTCAAACCTTAAGTTAATCAAGCTTTAGGAACCTTTATTTTCAACATTAATATATTTTAATCACCTACATTTTGAATGTAGGATGATATGTCATATTTGACCGGTGCATATTTTAATGAGGAACCTGATTTAACGTTGCTCTATTTTGTGTTTTTATACGTGTTAAGAATAATATAGAAAACTAAATACATAATAATAATGAGTAAAAAAGCAATCATCATTGGAGCTACATCAGGCATTGGACGCGCTTTGGCGATCCATATGGACAAGTGCGGTTATGAACTAGGGCTAACAGGCCGACGAAAAGCGCTGTTGGTAAGCCTACAAAACGAATTAACTCTGCCTAGCCACATTGCTCAAATGGATGTTTCCCAGTCGCATGATGCAGTATTTGAATTTGAGTCGTTGCTTACAAAAATGCGAGGTGTCGATCTCGTCATCATTAATTCGGGTACGGGGAGCACTGATGCAAGCTTTCCACTGCAAGGGGAGCTGCATACGGTAGCTGTCAATGTTGAGGGGTTTACTGCGCTTGCCAATAGTGCATTTCATTTTTTTGCAAAACAAAACTCCGGCCATATAGTTGCAACCTCATCAATAATGGCGCTCAGAGGTGGCCCATGCGCTTCTTACAACGCGTCAAAGGCGTATATTGCCGCCTACATGGAGGGCTTATCTTGCAGAGCTGCGAAAGATGGCGCAAATATATCTTTCACAGAACTGAGACCAGGCTTTGTAGACACTGAAATGGCGAAAGGGGACGGGGTATTTTGGCTGGCAAGTGTAGAAAAAGCAGCGCAGCAAATTTTTGTGGCAATCAAAAAGAAAAAGCGAATCGCGTATATCACTAAACGTTGGTGGCTCATTTCGCTAATTTTGAAGTACGCGCCGTTTAGAGTGTATCTAAGACTGATTGGGTGTAAGAAATAAAATAAACGCTAATTCGACTGTGGTTGTGTAATCTAGCTTTGCAAACAGCGATTTTTACAACTTTGTGCTGAATCGAAGCGGTTTAACTTGTCAATCAGTTATAAATAGCTAAGATCTTCCGCCTGACTGAGTAATTTGCCGCCTAGCAGAGCGAGACATGCCAAAATCTAAAACGAGCCAGCTAATCTACACGGTTGTATTGAACCGATGGTTTTTGCTTTTTCCACTTATCCTTATTTGTTTACTCGTCACGAATATAACGGTTGAAGATCTACGCTTTTTATTTGGCCATATGGATGAGCATGGTTATCAAAATGTGATCGATAATGAGTCAACCATCACCATTTTATTGATTGGGTTTGGCGCAGTAATGGATGGCAGAAAAATTTTGTCGAAGCGCGCTTGGGATAGTAAGCAAGATACACGCTTAGTTGAACATAAACAGCTCAATGAAACATCTGAATACTATGGCTTTATGCTCATCGTAATAGGAATTTCCATTGAGATTGTAGATCAACTAGCTAACTATCTACGTAATTTCCATCTTGAGCTTTTGGTATTTGAAGCTTGGTTTAGCATCATTTTGAATATTGTTGCTGTGGGTGTGATGCTAAAAGCGACTTACAAAATCGCGGTGATGGAAAAGCATCGCCATCAGCTTTAAAGCTTGAGTTCAAATAAAGCTTGGGCGCGCCAAATTGGATCCAAGCGAGTGTTATCTAGGCTTATCAACCAAACAAAGTTGGCAAATTGCTCGGCTTTATAACCATAAATAGTGGTCCCTAAAAAGGTTTCGCTTAATATTTTATGTAATTGTTCTAGTTGTGTTTGAGAAGTGAGCACGGTATTGAGGACTATCCAACCGGTGTTGTCCGCATGCTTTTTTAAATCTTGATAAAAATCCGGCTCAAACATAAAGGGAACGGGTTGCTCTGAGTCAAATACATCTACAAAAATCAAATCGAAAGGCTGGGAATTGAAATTGGACATGAATTGGCGAGCGTCCATGCAATGTATTGTGTGGTTTTTTTGTTGCGGGTTAAAATGTCGCTGGTATAACTCAATTACCGTGCTTTCATATTCGACGACTTCTATTTGAATTTTTGGGAAGTGGGTAGATAGATGCCTTAGTATGCCTCCCCCTCCTAATCCAAGTTCCAAAGCGCGGCTGACATTATGCATGACGTTGAGTGGCAGCACCATAAATAACATGTGTGGAAACATCAAGGCATCGGGGCGTTCTAGTGACATTGCCGTTTGCACGCACCCGTCAATACTAAGCCATCTTAAATCCTCATTTTCATACACTTCGAAAAGTCTATTTTCATCATTTACCTGTGCAAGGCACGTTAAATTGTTATTTTGCTCTGTTGTTTTTGACATACTAATTTCGGAACACTGAAAAGACAGGATATATTCTAGTAATTAATTTATTGTTTTGTAATAACTATGTGTTTTTTGTAGTGATATGCTACTAGTGTTTAGTGTGTTAATTAAAACTAAAGTAGGTAACTGTGCTGTTGATCTTTTACGCAATAATTGTCAGACTCGTTGTAATTGAGTGTGTGAAATAAGTAATGAAGTATCATTTTTTTAATATTCTGTTGCCTCTGGTGATGTTGATTTCAAGTGCATCTGTGCACGCACAAATGATCCGTTTTATAGCAGAGGATCTTCCTCCGTATCACTTTATTAATGATGCGGGAAAGCCTGATGGTGGTTTAGTTGAAATTGCGAAAGCATTGCAGGCCCAAAGTGGCCTAAAAGCTAAAATTGAGATTTTACCAATGGCTAGAGCACACCACGAATTACAAACGAAAAACAATGTGGTAATGCTGGCTTGGTTGAAAACCCCATCTAGAGAGCGAGGCTACAAGTTTTTAGGGTCTATGTGTCAGATCTCAGCTTCATTGATTGGACTAAAAGAGAATGAATTGAATCTGACAGATCTTAACCAGGCAAAACAATATCGTATCAGTACAATTCGGGGGTATTATAGTGAAGAGTATTTGCGCCAGGCAGGGTTTTCGGAAGATCATGACCTTGTTCTCGTTTCTCACTATACTAGCCTTTGGCAGCTCTTATACAAAGGGCGCACAGATCTTATCTTGACTAATACCCAAACGATTCAGCGAGAGTTGGATAAGCTTGGGCTTGATCCAGATATGCTTGAATATAAGTTAACACTTAAGGACTTCCCGTCTCAGCTGCATTTAGCTGCAAATCAAAGCTTTCCCGATGATATTGCTGGTAAAATTAGTACAGCACTTGAACAGTTGAAATCGTCAGGCCAATATCAAAAAATAATTCAGAAATGGCGCATGCCAAACTAGTTAAACTACTAATAGAGACTTATTTTTTCTAATATTCAGCAGTACACAATTCCATTGACTACACTTTTTAATCTAGGCTAAGTGTTAGGAAACTTATAAAGCAAGATGGAAATCGGTGACTTGCAGCTGCAAACCGTGATGGACGGTGTCAAAGACGGATTCATCATGACCAATGAAAGTGGCGAAATCATTAGCTTTAACCGCTCAGCAGCAAATATTTTTGGTTACTCTAAGCAAGAAGCCATAGGAGCCAACATCACATCTTTAATGTCATCCGAATACCGACCCCTGTATTTTAAATATCTGCAAGGCCTTTCATCTTCAAATTATGATACTTCAGCCGCAAGTCTAGAGGTTTTAGTTGTACACAAAAGTGGTAGCATTTTTCCTGTTGAGCTCTCGGTTAGCGCGCTTACTATCAATAATGAAATTGCTTACCTCGGTAGCGTCAGAGATATCACTGAACGAAAAGAAGCGGACCAATCTATCAAGTCTTACATTGAGCACATTGAAACAATCATGGATACGGTGCTTGATGGTCTTATTACGATTGATATGAAAGGCGTGATCCACAGTTTTAACGCTGCGGCTGAGGCAATTTTTGGCTACCGAGCCGGTGATGTGGTAGGGCGAAATGTAAAAATGTTGATGCCAGAGCCTTATCAATCAGAACATGACTCGTATTTGACTAACTACCATGACACGGGTGTAAATAAAATCATAGGAATTGGGCGAGAGATAACAGGAAGGCGACATAATGGCTATTTGTTTCCCATGGAGTTAGGCGTAAATAAAATGGTGGTGCAAGGCAAAACCATGTTTGTTGGCACCGTGCGTGATATATCAGAGCGTAAAGCTGCCGAAGCCGCGATTGATTCCTATATTAGAAAATTACAGGTCAGTAACTCGGAGTTAGATCAATTTGCTTATATAGCGTCACATGATCTAAAAGAGCCTCTGAGGGGACTTGCCAACAACGCTTTGTTTTTGGAAGAGGACCATGGTGAAGCGATAGGAGAAGAAGGTGTACGGAGAATTCAAAGGATCCGGTTTTTGTGTACGCGAATGGAAAAACTAGTAGACAGTTTACTCTACTACTCGAGACTAGGGCGTCAGGATCTTGCAGTTGAAAAAGTCGACTTGAATGTACTTATCGATAACGTGATTGAACTTACACTTCCAGAAGAAACAGCGCAATGTGTGGAGCTATCCATTCCTAAATCGTTACCTCATGTCACTTGCGATAAACCTAAAGTCTCAGAGCTATTTCGCAACCTTATTTCGAATGCGGTCAAATACAATAAGTCCACCACAAAAGAAATTGAAATTGGTGTTAAGTCTTGTATCGAACCTATAAACAACACCTTAGAGACGCGTGTTTTTTACGTGAAAGATAACGGCCAGGGCATAGACAGTCGCTTTTTTGAGGATATTTTTAGAATATTTAAACGTTTGAATGAAGAGGATGACTCAGTGCGGGGTACTGGTGTTGGACTCACTTTTGTTAAAAAAATTATTGAACGCCATAACGGGCAGATTTGGGTTGAATCGGAACTCGGCCGAGGTAGCTGCTTTAACTTTACATTGAAGCTAGGAGACTAACAGATGGATAAAGACTTGGGTCTGCTTTTGCTGGTAGATGATAATCCAGACGACTTTGAAGCGATTTTACGGAGTTTAAGAAAAAGCCACTTCATGAACCCAATTCAGTGGTGTCAATCAGGTCAGGATGCGAAGGATTTTTTGTATAAAATGGGGAAATATAAAAAACATGAGCATTTAAAAAGGCCGGTATTGGCACTCGTTGATTTAAATATGCCTGGGCTAGATGGCAGACAATTGCTACGTGAATTAAAAGCCGACTCCAAAATGTGCTCTATTCCGATTGTGGTATTAACCACGTCCAGCGACCCGCAGGATGTTGAGTCTTGTTATGCACTTGGCGCTTCTGCTTATATTCAAAAACCGGTCGAATTTGATGACTTAGCCATTGCGTTTAAAAAGCTTAAAGACTTTTGGTTTGACGTGGCTCTATTACCTACAACGGACGGGTACGACTAGTGCTTAAATCTTATATTTTATTTATCTCTGATAATGTTGAATGTATCGAGTTGTTTATACACGCTGTAAAAGACAGCGGTGGCAAGCAAAAGCTATATTTATCATCATCAATGGCTGACGGGCTGAAAAAGGCTGAAGACATCAGCGCAGACTTTGTATTCATAGATAACATGTTGTTTAAAGCTGAGGCCATTGATGAGCTTTTACATGTTACGTCAAGTATTTACATTGCGTTTGGCACGGGGAAACACCGACTTGATACGCAAGCTCATGGTGAACTCTCAACAATTGATTTGAACAGCCCCAATGTATGCAATGTGATGGCAGAAATTTTGGACTCAGTATGTTTACCTCACTCGCAAAATGCAGACATTGGTCGTAATCAAAACTCACTATTTGATGCTGAATTTTTAGATCTGGTGATAGAAAGTGTCCCCAACTACCTTTTTGTTAAAGATACACAATTTAGAATTGTACGAGCTAACCAAACATTTTTATCTTTATACCCAGAGTCTTACAGAGATAAGGTTATTGGCTCAACCACGATTGAAGACTATGACCCCGATGAGGCCAAAGAGTTTTTAGAAAAAGACAGTGAAGCGTTCGCTTGTGGTTATAGCGAGACCGTAGAGAGAATCCAATTTCCAAACGGTGATTCGCGAATATTATTTACGCAAAAAAAGAAATTCACAGATGAACATAATCAGGATTACATTCTGTGCATTGCAACAGATGTTACTGAACGAGAAGATCTTATCAAAAAGCTAACTAAGTCCAATCAAGACTTGGAGCGGTTTGCGTATAGCGCTTCACATGATTTAAAGTCACCGCTTAATGCCATCAAGAACTTAGCCAGCTGGATAGAGGAGGACTATTTTGATGCATTTCCTGAAGGGGCCAAAGAAAACTTTCGCTTAATTAAAAGTCGCAGTATTCGTATGGCAACGCTGCTTGATGACTTGTTGGCATATTCAAGGGTACAAAAATGCCTAGAGGATGAAGAATGGGGCTATTTAGATGTGGTCGTAGATTCAGTCTTATCTGTGATTGAGCAATCAAATAAATTTACGGTTAAAGTTGTTGGGCCTAGATTAAAACTGCCGCGCGTAGCGTTTCAAATCGTGGCTATGAATTTAATCGGTAATACTATTAAACATCATCACAAAGGCTGTGGTGAGATAACCATCTGGGTTAAAGCTAACCCCAAAGGTAATCAAATTTCATTTATTGATGATGGGCCGGGTATTCCAATTACATACAGCAAGAAAATATTTGAAATGTTTCAAACTTTGCAATCAAAAGACGTGATTGAAGGCAGTGGGGTGGGCTTGGCACTGGTTAAAAAAGTACTGGAGTACTATGAAGGATCTATCGTACTCAATGCAACACATCAAAACGGCGCAAGGTTTGACGTATTATGGCCTGCTTGCAATAGAAAAACCTAAATAGCGCACCTTTATTTTGCACTATTGCACTACTTTGCTGTTCGACTTGCTCATGTAAATATGTGTGGGCTCATCTCTATAAAAACACATTTTGTTGTAATTTTCATAGTCTTAGAACTGGATCATTAGTTGCAATTTAGTGCAAACTAATCACTCGATGCAATTACAGAGATAGTAATGATCCAGCTAAATCAGGTGACATTTTCTAGGACTGACGGCTCAACTCAAAGGCGTATTATTGATGACTTATCCATCACTATTGGTGACGGACAGCAAGTTGCACTAGTAGGTGACAGTGGTTCCGGCAAAACCACGTTACTCAACTTATTAGCAGGCTTGCTTGTGCCTACCCAAGGTGAAATCATTGTAAACGACAATCTGATTTCTCACTTTAATGACAATCGGCTAGCTCTTTATCGTCGAACAATCGGTGTGATATTTCAACACTATCAACTACTTGAATCATTGACTGTGGCTGACAATATAAGCTTTCAAGTAAGGTTAAACGGCTTTATAGTTGAGCGCTCCCAACTAGATTCTTTGGCTTTGCGGCTCGGTATTGTTGATAAACTAGATGTTTTACCCAACCAGCTAAGTGGTGGTGAACAACAACGTGTTGGGATCGCAAGAGCGATTATAAATCGGCCTAAAGTTATTCTTGCGGATGAACCCACTGGCAACTTGGATAGTGAGCGCAGCCAAGAAGTGGTGGATTTATTACAAATGCTATGTAGTGAAAGTAACATAAATCTTGTGATGGTAACCCACAGTCAAAGGCTGGCTAAACAATTTCAAACGCAACTTCGCCTGAAAAATGGAAAGCTGTATGACTGAACTGCGTCTTATTTTCTATTCTTATAGCCAGTTCTATCTGAGACATAAAGGGTTGCTGCTGCTATTCATGCTAGGTTTTAGTTTGGGCAGTGCACTTATCAGTGCAATTTATGGACTAAATTTAGAAGCATCAAAGCGTTACAGTAATAGCAGTGCACTACTTGAAAACCCAGTTACTCACTTTATTAAACCGAAATTGGGTGAAGGACGGATCTCCCACGAGCTCTGGCAGAGCCTCTCTCGACAACCAAACTTAAACTTGGAGCCGGTACTTGAAGGGCGCGTGCAGCTTGAAGACAGGCGTTGGTTAAGTATTCGAGGTGTTGATTTACTCAAGTGGGTTAAGTTAGGTAATGGTGTGTCAGATCAGTTAAACCAAGGCCAGCCCAATAGGGGGCGTTTATTTGATACGGTGTTTTTAGATCCAAAAGTGATTGCGCGATTAGGAGAAAAAACAGCGCAACAAGCGGTGACAATTGATGATACAGAATATCAAGTTAGCCCGATGGAAGGGCTGGGCCACCAAGCACTTATGGACATCAGCTTAGCTGACAAGTTATTACATGCGAATGGTGAGCTGAGCTTTGTAGAAGTGATTGAATTGGATGACGCAAGCGCAAAATCAATGACTACCGTGTTGACGCAAAAAGCACGTTTGGAGAGTGCGACAGAACAAGCATTTGATACGCTCTCAGGGCCGTTTTTCTTCAATCTTCAAGCTTTAGCATTTTTAGGTTACATCGTAGGTGCCTTTTTGAGCTTTAATGCGATTAAATTGGCGGTTTCTGCGCGTAAAAAGCTACAGCAGCAGTTATATGTACTCGGCTGCCAACAACGAAGACTTACGCAAGCTGTTGTTATTGAATTATTATGCTTGGGCTTTATTTCTGCTTATTTAGGGACACTACTCGGGGTGTCTCTTGCTAACGTCTTAGTCACTGATGTTGGGCGGGTTCTACGTAGTTTTTATCAGCTAGATAGAGGCCTAGTCGTTGGTTTTGATTATTCTATGGTGCTGCTGGGTTTTGCTTTAAATACCTTAGTACTGGTGTGTTTTTTAATTTCGCAAAAAACGATTGCACCAATATTCAAAAAAAGAGCTGTTGGGGGCCTGTTCGGATTGAGCATAGTTAGCTCTATAGTTCTGTGGCTCAACGCCGACAATAAATTTACGGCACTGATGTTGTGTGCTTGTGTGTTAGTCGCCTTTTTTATCGTCACGCCAGGCATACTTAAATGGGTTTTCGGTTGTAAGTGGCCGACTCACTCTCCATTGCTTTTATGGATTAAAGCAGACAGCAAAAATCAAATTAATGAGCTACTGAGCGCAGTATTGGCAACCCTTATGGCGATGGGCGCTGCCATTGGCATGCAGGTGATGGTAAACAGCTTCAGTACTGCGTTGGACAGCCATCTACAAAAGCGCCTCAGTGCAGATTTATACATTCGGCCATCAGTCGTATCAGAACGCATGGGGAATGAGCTGAAAGGATCTGACAAATTTGAAAAAGTTGGCGTATATTGGCAGGCACAAACAGAGCTGACGTATAACGCGAAGCGTTTAGCTGTAAAGCTCGTGAGCTTTGGTCAAAGCGTAGATTTCCACAGTCATATCACTTTGCTTGGTCAAATACCTGTTAGCGCCGCGCATATAGCGCCTGAAACGAGCCGAGAGTTGGCGCGTTGTATGGTAAACGAACCAGGGTGGCGAATTTATGGTATTGAGGTTGGCGAGATCATTGAGTTGCAACAAGGCGCTAAGTTAATGAGCTGTCGGGTAAGCGGTATTTATTATGACTATGGGGAACAAAGCACCACAATTCTAGTAACAACCTCGGAGATAGAAAATGCAAAGTTTGTTTATGAAGCGTACGGCTATTCTTTGACCTTGAAACAAAATCAAGACATCGATGTTGTTGCACAACATCTCAAAGAAACTTACGCCCTTGAAACGAGTCAAGTCAGTGTGAACAAAACTTTTAAAGAGTTTGCAAAACAATTATTTGAAAATACTTTCAAGGTAACTCATGCGCTTAACTTATTCATTATGATGATTGCACTGTTTGGTATTTGGGTTAGTTTCTTAACGTTGGGTCGCCAGCAGTTGCAGCCTATGGCTGTATTGCAAACGCTTGGTGTAACAAGGTCACAGTTGTTTTGGAGTAAGTTGCTGCAAGCGTGTGTGATATTAGTGGTCACCACATTACTGGCAATTCCACTGGGCATTCTGCTTGGCTGGGTGTTGCTGGCTTATGTGATGCCAATTGCATTCGGTTGGAGTATGGCACTCGTTTTAAGTTGGCCGGATATTTTTGGTTTTTGTTTGGTGGTACTTTTTCTGGCTTTGATAGCCAGTGCTTTGCCACTGATTAAATTAATTCGACGCAATGTTGCTGATAGTGTCACAAGTTTGTAGAGGCTAAGTTATATGTATCGTCACGCAATCTATCTAATCATGACCTGCACATTATTTGCAGGGTGCAGTGAACAAAAACCAACCACTGCGTCGCAGTTTTCATTTTCTCAGCATATTGGTGAAGCTGTTAAACCGGGCACAAAATTAGAGTTTCCAAAAGATCATGGGATCCACCCTGAGCAGGGGCTTGAATGGTGGTACATAACTGCCAACCTTGAAAGTGAGTCGAAACAACAATTTGGTGCTCAGTGGACATTATTTCGGGTGAGTACACCGCACCTTTCCAGCGACACTAATAGTGCGTGGTGGGATGGACAATTTTACTTTGCGCACTTTGCACTGCAAACTGATGAAAGTCATGTGGCATTTGAAAAGTCAGGCCGTTCGGGGTCTGTCGTGGTTAATGCCTCCCCATTTATAGCTCAAATTCAAGATTGGCAATTATCAAGTGAGGGCGAAGCGTATTTACCACTTAATCTGCAAGCTAGTACGTCTGGTTATGGCGTCAATCTGACGCTCGACAATAGCCCGAGGGTGCTACATGGTGACAATGGTTATAGCCAGAAAACACATGATGGTCACGCCTCTATGTACTACAGCTACCCATTTCTCCAAGCCTCCGGTAGTGTCGAATTTGCGGGGCAGGCATTTAAAGTGACAGGCCGAGCTTGGCTTGATCGGGAGTGGTCTTCTGCGTTTATAGATCCGAATCAAGCGGGGTGGGACTGGTTTAGTTTACAAGCAACAGATACCAATGAAGGCGGATTGATGGCATTTTGTATCCGTGGCGCAGATCAGAGTTATGAATACTGTAGCGCGACGACCATTAATACTCAGGGAGCCAGTATTGCTTATAGCAGCGATCAAGTGTCACTTGAAGTGCTTCAATCGCGAAAACTAGACGGCAAGGTTTACCCGCAAAAGTGGCGTTTGCAAGTGGCCGGGCTTGCACCGATTGACATTCAAAGCATTAACCCGGACTCACGCAACAAACTCAGTATTCCTTATTGGGAGGGAAGAGTGAAAAGCAGCGGTGGGTTTAATGCAACAGGGTATGGCGAATTGGTTGGGTATTAAATTAGACCAAAAAGCGCATAGCGTGTTTCTAAAACAGAAAAGTCTCATAAAATAGCGATTTCTGCTCGCGCATGTTGTGCTTAAGCATTATTATGCGCGACAAAGAAACTTATATAGGCAGTAAAGTATGTCTTGTCCTCCTTGCCCTAAATGTAGCTCTGAATACGTATATCAGGATCAAAATCAATTGATCTGCCCTGAGTGTGCCTACGAATGGGATCCGTCAGCAGTAGAAGAAGACGACACGCCACAAGTAAAAGACGCAAATGGCACTTTGTTGGTCGATGGTGATAAAGTCACCGTAGTAAAAGACTTAAAAATTAAAGGTAGTTCTCAAGTAATTAAAATTGGTACTAAAGCGCTTGTGAGACGAGTTCTAGACAAAAAAGACCATGAACTTGACTGTAAAGTGGATGGTGTTGGTGAAATGATGGTTACTGCAAAGTTTGTCAAAAAAGCATAAGCGGAATAACCATGTAGATGAGTGGACGTGCCAGCTTCACTCTTTTATATTTTCTTGAGGGTTGCCTTAACTTCAGAAAATGACAAGGGCTTAGAAAAGTAATAGCCCTGTAGACAAGAAACGTTGGCTTGCTTACAAAGCGTTACATGGGCCTCAAATTCCACGCCTTCTGCAACCGTTTCGATAGACAAACTGCGCAGCATATTTGCCAAACCTACCAGCATTAATTTTGCTTTCTCATCTTGTAATGTTCTTTCTATCAAGCTTTTATCAAACTTTACGATGTCGATAGGGTAGTTTAAGAGGTGAGATATTGAAGAAAAGCCAGTACCAAAATCATCAAGTGCAATTTTACAGCCTTTTGATTTAATGGACTTGAGTGTATCCATTGTTGACTCACTATTTTCAAGCAGTGCAGTTTCTGTTACTTCAATGATGACCTTCGTCAAGTCTACATTGTAGTGTTTAGCTTGCTGCTGTAAAAAAGTAGGCAAGTTTAAGTCGTGAATTTGTAGCGGTGATAAGTTAATGGCCAATTCGACCTGATTATTTATATTGCTATGACATAGATCTGCATATTGGCTGAGTGCTTTTTGAATAATAAGACGACCAAAAGCTTCTATGAGCCTGGTTTTCTCGGATATATGGATATATTCAGCAGGGCTTGCTCCCGAGGCTTTTACAGGTAGCCTAACAAGTGCTTCGAGAGATTTTACCGCGTCGTTTTTACCGTGGAGAATGGGTTGATAATATACCTCAAAATTTTGGGTTTTAATGGCTTCTCTAAGCTCACTTTCAATTTGAAATAACTTAAAGAACTCTTGCTCTAGTATCTCATCGTAAAAACAAACTTGATTTTTTCCGCCATTCTTTGCTTTGTACATGGCAATATCAGCTTGCTTAAGGAGATCTTCTGTTGTTGTTTTTGATGCGCTGAGTGTAATGCCAATACTTGCTGTACTGTGGATCTCATGTTTGGAGAAAATAAAGGGCTTTTCAAAGCTTAATAATACCCGCTCAGCGATAATCAGAGCTGCATCGGCATCACGTACGCCTGAAAACATAAAAGCAAATTCATCACCACCAAGGCGCGCGAACAACGGGCTTTCACGAAATGAATACCTCACTCTATTTGCAAGCTCCTGTAAAACGGCATCTCCAGCAGAGTGTCCAAGACTGTCATTGATCATTTTAAAACCATCGATATCAAGCAGCATTACAACGACATAGCCCTCTAAGCTACGCATGTTAACTAACAGTGAGTTTAAGGCGGTTTCAAAATAACTACGATTGAATAAACCTGTAAGGGGATCTCGTTCAGCCAGTTGTTTGACTTGTTGATAGCTTTTGGAGAGTTTGTTTTCGAGTTCAATTCTTTTTTGTGATTGTTTAATACATCTAAGTAGCTGAGTGGAGGTCACTTCATCTTTGAGCAATAAGTCCTGCGCACCTGCATTTATGCAATTGATCAGTAACTCTTCATCACTATTGTTTGTCAGCATAATAATGGCGGAACATTCACACATTTTTTGCGACTTCAGCTCGACGAGTACTTGTAGGCCATTTCGTCTAGGCATCTGATAATCCAACAAAATGACGTCATATTGGGCTGCTTGAATAGCACTTAAACCATCTTCAGCACTGTTGACTTCCTTGAGATCAAACTTTTGCAAAGAGCAATTTAGTGCTTCTTTGACGAGTTCACGGTCTATTTTCTGATCGTCAACCAGTAAAATATTCATTGCTGTTGCTCCTTATTCCCAAAATACGCCCAAACCATGCAGGCGAATACAGCAATCTGATACGAAAAGACTAGTTCAAGCTGGTGCAATGAGCTAGCCAACTGGGCAATTAGTTACTAACTTTGTATTAGCGTGTACGTGTTTATACTGCTAACTAAGGATAATTAGTTGATAAATAATATTGGAAACCCATCACAGCGCCTGAAAATAGCCGTGGCGGTGGTTTTATCGGGTGTGCTAATCAGTGTTATGGTTTCTGTCCGTATCTGGTCGCTTTCAATTGAACAACATAACTCATTAATAAAACGCACTTCGATTGCTAAATCAGAGCTTATTGAGCACCATTTTGCTAGCTCCATGCCTGCAATCATCAACGCCCTTGAAAGAATGAGAAATCGTTGGATTGCACGTCAAGGCCCGCCCTTTTCAGAGTGGCAGTTAGATGCACAAGACTATGTCAATGATCATGCGGGGTTAAGGGCCGTTGAATGGGTGAACAAGGACTATATCGTTAAATGGGTTGTACCACTCGAAGGCAATGAATCAGCGTTTGATTTGGACCTGACTTTTGAAGTCGATCGTAAACAAGCATTGGATCAAGCTAGAGATTTAAAAACCTATACCTTATCCAAACCTGTGCAACTAGTACAAAGCGGGAAGGGGTTTTTAGCCTATTTTCCAATTTTCATGGAAAGTGACTTTGAAGGGTTTATTCTTGGTGTATTTGATATTTCTCCGTTGGTAGACAGCCTACTACCGCACGAGTTTATTGAAGATTACAATATTGAAATTCTTTCGGGTAATGAAGTGATGTACAGCAAAAAAGAAGCTGAACTAACTTATAATAAAAGAACGGGGCATACCCACTCGTTTACACTATATGATGTTAAATGGGATATTGCAGTGTGGCCCAGAAAAATAAAAGAGGGAACTGAAGACTCTCATATTCACTATATTGCGCTTATAAATGGTGTACTTATCTCTCTATTGGCGGGCGTTGCATTATTTTACCTACTTAAGTCCCTCATCTCAGAATCTATCATTAGCGCCAAAGATGCAGAGCAAAAAGCAACACTCGAAAATGCCATTGACGGAATTATCACCCTAGACAATAACGGGGTTATTCTAAGTGTAAACAGTACCGTAGAGCAGATATTCGATCGTCAGAGGGGGAACATGATTGGTCGAAAGTTGAGTGCCCTATTTGCAGAGCCATTTAGGACTGACTATGAACAGTGTGTGTGGCGTGAAGAACAACTGGACGAGGGCTGTGTCGAGATTGGCAAAGTACAAAGAGTTGCAGGCATGCTCAAAAATGGTCATGTGTTCCCATTAGACTTAGGGATCACCTCGTTCGAAATACACAAAGAACAGCTATTTTGCTGCGTTGTGAAAGATGTGTCTGTAGCTGTGAAGCTTGCTGAAGAAAAAGAGAAGTTGATTAAACAACTCTCAAAATCAAATGAAGAGTTAGATAACTTTGCCTATATTGCTTCGCATGATTTAAAAGAGCCGCTGCGCGCAATTCAAAACCACGCGTGTTTTTTAAAAGAGGACTATGAGTCGATACTCGGCAGTGATGGCGTATACAAATTAGATAGATTGGTTTATTTGGGTGCGAAAATGGAGCGCTTAATATCTGATTTAATGTACTACTCGAGGCTGGGTAGGGAAGAGCCTAATATGGATAGGTTTAATATGGTGTCTGCTGTTACAAGCACCAAAAGTCGACTGTCAGAATTGTTAGAAGAACACAACGCAGTTGTAACAATTTCAAGTGATTTTCCGACAGTTTACGGAAATCGAACTAGAATTGAAGAGCTGTTATACAATTTAATTGTGAATGGCTATAAATATAATCTATCGGATGAAAAAGTTATCAATGTACGTTTTGATGAAAATCTCAAAGCGTTTTGTGTTGAAGATAATGGCATTGGGATCGATTCACAGTTTGGGAGTGATGTTTTTAAAATATTCAAACGGTTAAATAGTCCCAAAAAGTTTGGGGAAGGCTCTGGAGCTGGATTGACCATCGCACAGAAAATAGTTGAACGGCACGGTGGCCGGATATGGTATGAGTCAGAGATAGGAAGTGGAACGCGCTTTTACTTTACGTTAAAGGATGATAATCAGAACAATGAAGGACAGTAAACTTATTCTAATCGTTGAAGATAGTGATGATGATTTTTACGCCACGTTACGAGCTTTTAAAAGAGATGGTAATTTATCTAACCCATTACGACGTTGCGAAGATGGCCAAGAGGCTTTGGATTATTTAAGAGCACCGTGGTCCGATGAACATTTGAAACCAGCGATCATATTGCTTGACCTCAATTTACCGGGTTTAGACGGCAGGCACGTATTAAAAAAAATAAAGCAGGATAAGCGCCTGTGTAATATCCCCGTTGTGGTATTAACAACTTCAAACGACGAAAAAGACATAGAAGAGTGTTACGACCTAGGGGCAAATACCTATATCCAAAAGCCTGTGAAACTCGACTCCTTGTTTGAGGCGATACAAAAGCTCACAGACTACTGGTTTCAAATTGCGATTCTTCCTAAAGGTAACTAGCTATGGAAGCCAATACACTTTTATTGATTGATGACTGTGAAGACGATCGGTATTTAATAAAACGTTTGATGAGAGAGCACAGCCCCAGATGGAGCATACAAGAAGCCGAGTCAGGTGAATATGGGCTGCAAATCTTACATGAAGTAAAGATTGACGCGATTTTGTTAGATTATTCTCTGCCAGGTTCTGATGGGTTGTACACATTGCCTCAAATTAAGCGAGCTCACCCCTTTATTCCTGTTGTCATGTTAACAGGTCAGGGCAATGAAAAAGTGGCCGTTGAGTCTATAAAAAAAGGGGCCTCAGATTACATCAGTAAAGGTGGGCTAACGCATTATGCATTGCTCAAAGCGGTGAATAATGCGATAGAGTCGATGCAGTTACAGCAAAGAATCGAAGAGCAGAATAAGGAACTGACACAATTTGCGCATGTGTTAGCACATGACTTAAAACAACCAGCAAATGCCATATTTAAAATGGGGCAGTTGATAACGAATAAATTTGCTCAAGATATGCCCCAAGAGGCATTGAACCAATTAAATTTACTTACTGAGTCTTCTTTACAGATGTTCCAGCTTATCGATGCACTGGTTTCATACACTCAGATGGATTTACACGCAGAACATTTAATCGAAAGTACCGATGTTACCAACTGTGTTGAACTTGCACTTGCTAATCTTGCGACTGAGGTGAGTAACAGTAACGCACAAATTAAATTTAGTGTGCTCCCTGTTATAAATGCTATCCCCTGTTTTATCGTTCAGCTATTTCAAATTCTTATTGATAATTCACTAAAGTACTGTGAGAAGCAGCCCGATTTAACCATTAGCCATCAAAGTGATGAGACGCATTGGTATTTTTCTATTCAAGACAATGGCATAGGTATTCCAACAGAATTTCGTGAAAAGGCCTTTGACCCTTTGTTTAGGTTGCATAGCGCAGATACCTACCAAGGCACTGGATTGGGGCTTGCAACTGCGAAAAGAATTATCAATAAACACGGCGGAGCTATCTATTTTTCTGATTGTGAAAATGAGGGAAGTAAGCTCAATTTTACCATTAAAAAAAGCCTGTTGAGCTGTGAAGTGTGGTAATGGGTCTCAAACAGATATTGAGAGGGTAAAATGAATTTAGTGACTTATTTTTTGTATGTATTTGCGCTTTTAACTTACTCATTGGCAAATGCACAGAGCAAGAAAGTACTTATAATTGAAACACTACCAGTGCCTATCGTTACCACGCATACACAATACATCTCGGCCGAGTTAAGTCGCCTAAATATGGATATTAAATTAGAAATATACAACGGTGATGGTCAGAGCGAAAGAATAGCCAACCATATATCAAAAAAGCTAAATTGTAATTGTATAGACCTCGTAATCACTAACGGTACACTGGCATCAAAGATTGGTAAGCGTGTTCTTAAAGGGAAAAGTATCCCTATGGTCTTTGTGACGGTGGCTGACCCGCATGGTGCAGGCTTGGTCCCTAGCAAAGATAGCACTGACTTAAACTTTATTGCTGGGTCAATCTATTCGGTAAAAAGAGGCACCAAACTTGAAATTGCGAATCAGTTATTGAAAGGCAAACAGACAGACATTGGTATTGTTGCAACAACGTACCCATCGGCACTGACGGACATAGCCAAACTCGAGTCGATCTCTAATAAATATAAAAATATTAATCTTGTAAAAAGGGTTGTTGATTATAAAGATACCAATGATGTGGAGCTGACGGATACCTATCTGCAAGCAAAGAATGCTGTCGTTTCCATTCAGCCTGAGGTGGACTTTTATTGGTCAGTGAATGGGCCATTTAGTGAAAAACAAAGCTTTGTCCCTGAAACTTCAAAGATTAAACCTGTATTGTATGGCGCCAATGTTAATTCAGTAATGCAAGGCGCGCTTTTCACAGTTATCCCCGATGTGCAAAGCGCTGCAGAGCAGGTTGCACAAATCGTAAAAGCTATATTTTCGGGCGTGAGTCCGCACAGCATAGCAGTAAAACCTGCGCCACGTAGTACAGTCGCATTTAATGTGAAGACAGCTACACGGCTTGGAATAGTCATTCCTTATGACTTGCTTAGTATTGCTGGCGATAATATTTTTCAATGAGCTTGATATCAATGAAGCTTAGGGATCTGATATTTATCACCTCGTTTCCGCTAGTGGTTATCGGTCCGATATTGGTGGGCGTTATCTCATACCAGTTTTTAAAGGAAATCACCTTTGATAAGCTTCAAGTTGTAAACGCGCTTCATACGAAGGACTTTGTCGAATTACATGTTAATGCACGGCATGACATCTTAGTGAAGAATAAGATGGATGGTCTGAAAAATTACGTCAAAGCCTATAAAGATGAAGTGGTTGTAGAGGCTCAGTCCGAAGATGAGTCCTACAAGGGCAGTTTTGTTATTGTCGAAAACCAAGGGGAACGCTTTTTCTATAATAAGGGATACTTTGTCGGAGTGACTGATTTGGAGCTGAACTCAAGCTTAGCTGGATTACAGCGCGGTGACAGAATACTAAACTTGAGCGGCGAAAAGTACGTCTTTTCAAAGCTGCAATTTGCACCTTGGAAATGGGATATATATGGTCTTTACCCTGTTGAAGAAACCAGTGAGCTATTGAGAGAAGTTGCATTTGCAGCGTTTCTTGTATGTGGTCTGATTTTGGTCGTGTTATTTACTGTGACTTCTCTAATGTATAGATATTTTGTCATTAAGCCTTTGAGTGAAATAAGTTCATTTTCAGAGCGGTTATCTCACTTACATTTGGAAGGACGATTGAGAATTAAGTCACCAGAAGAGTTTAGGGTGCTGAGTAAACACCTAGACAGAATGCGAATTAGCTTAACTGAAAATATCGGTAGGATTGAAAAAGCGAATGAAGAATTAAGCCAGTTTTCTTATCGCACATCCCATGATTTAAAATCGCCTTTAACAGCTTCTAAAAAGTTAACTGAATACATTTTACAAGACATAGAAAGTGGTGACTTTGAAGAGGCAAAAAGCAGTGTCAAACGGGTTCAATCGCAGGTTACTAAACTAGAAAGTCTAGTTGACGATGTTTTATCTCTTACCAAAATAGACTTAATTACAGAAAATGAAGTTGAGTTCAATATTAAAGCGCTCATTGATGACATAGTCGATAAGCGTAAGACCTTCTTTGAAGAAGATTGTTGCACATTTTCGGTAATTGTTGATTTAACAGATCCCATAATCAGCGGACATAAAATTAGATATCAACAAATAATAGAAAACTTGGTTTCTAATGGGTTTAAATACAAAGATGAAACGAAACAAAACCCTTACGTTAAATTACATGTTGTCAGTGCCGGTGAACGCTTGTCAATCACGGTTGAAGACAATGGTGTAGGTATACCAGATAAGCACCATAGTGAAATATATCAGATGTTTAAGCGATTTCATCCCAGCTTAGCGTCTGGATCTGGGCTGGGTCTTGCGATTGTCAAAAAACATGTCGAAAGAATGCAGGGTAGCATTCATCTTACATCGTCGCAGCAAGGCTCAACCTTTCGAGTAGATATTAAAAGGAAATAAAATCAATGAATCCCATTTCGGTCTTGATTGTAGACGATAGCGAAGACGATCGATACATCCTAACAAGACAGCTTAAAGATACAAAAATCCCAATCAGTCAAATCTTTGAATGTAGTGAGGGTGCGTCAGCTTTGCGTTTTTTCGTGGACTACGCTAAAAATGTTGAGCGTTATTCGAATGGCTACCCGCCTACGTTTGTTTTTCTGGATATCAATATGCCGCTTATGGATGGATTTGAATTTTTGGAGGAGTTTAAAAAAATACAATCCAATCATGGCTTAGACCCCATTATTATTATGTTCAGCAGCTCTGACAGAAAAGAGGATGTTGACAGGGCTTCGGGGCTTTCAATAGTGAAAGCCTATTTAGTAAAAGGAAAATATGACATTGAGCAGCTCAAGGCTGAAATGTCTTTATCTGGTAGATAACAAAAGCTAATAGTTACGTTATGCAGTGAGTTACGCGCTTGCTGGATTCTGCTTTAGCTTTTTCCATTGTTACTGCCTGCATGTGTTTTTGCGTCACAATTGACAAGAGATAGACGGCTGGCTTTGCACTCATCTTTTAAGATATTTTTGACTTTGTCTTCACTCATCGGCTGATAAAACAAAAAACCTTGTTGAAGGGAAATCCCCATGCTATCGCATACTTTTGCTTGCAGCGTGGTTTCAACACCTTCACCAACGACCTTGATATCGAGCTTGTTTAACATAAATGACAAGCCTTGTAGCATATCGTGCTGTTTCGATTCTTGTTGCGCGATTTGCTGTACAATTGAACTGTCGATTTTCACTATTTCAAACGGATGTTGCAGCAGGTGAGATATCGAAGAAAGGCCACTGCCAAAATCATCCAATGCTAAGCCTACGCCAATGTCCGATAATGCGAGAAGCGTATCATTAATAGCTTGATCATTTTGCAACAGGGCAGCCTCAGTAATATCTAGCACAAGCTTATTAGGTGGTACCGAGATAGCTCGAAGAGTTTGCTCAACCATGTCGGCAAAATCGCTGTCACATAGCTGACAAGGGGAGATATTAACAGACAGTCTGAACTGGTATTGGTCATCACATAACATCTGGCTAAACTGCTCTAAAGCACTTTCTAACACCCATTGCCCTATAGCTTGAATAAGGCCCGCTTCTTCAGCAATAGGTATAAACTCTTCTGGTAACTGTGTGGTATTAGCCAGAGGCCATCGGATCAGCGCTTCAATCATACTGATTGTATCGTATTGGCTGTCGATGATGGGTTGATAGTTGAGTTCAAAGTGTTGATTTTGCGCTGCCAACCTAAGCTCAGACTCAATCTGATATTTGAGTAAAAAGGCTTCTTGCATATTATCTTGAAAGATACAAACTTTGTCGCTGATGCCATTTTTTGCCCGGTACATCGCAATATCTGCGAGTTTCATGAGCTCTTTACGATTCTCAGAATTAATGGGCGCTACTGCAATCCCAATGCTACCCGAGCAGTGAATTGCATGGCCATCAATTTCAAAAGGGACGTGAAATGTATTTAAGACTCGTTTGGCAATTGCTTGAATTTGCCTGATAGAAGTGAGTTCACCACAAGCAAAAGCAAACTCGTCACCCCCTAACCTAGCGAGAAGCTCATTCTCTCTCAGTACTTCTTTTATTCTTCCGGCCACTGCCACCAAAAGCTGGTCGCCAACCTCATGACCAAAGTTGTCATTGATGTGCTTAAACTTATCTAAGTCCAGCATCATCACGGCAACTATTTCGCGATGTCGCCGCTGCCTTGCTAGCAACAGACGGTTCAACATTTCGTCAAAGTGAAAGCGGTTGTGCAGACCGGTTAACGAATCTTTTTCTGCTAGTTGTTTCACTTGATGGTAGCTTTCATAAAGCTGTTGTTCTAGCTCATGTCGCTTGCGCGCTTGCAATATGGAGCGCGTTAATTGTGTACTGGTGACTTCTTGCTTGAGTAAAAAGTCTTGTGCCCCGGCATTGATACAATCCAATACCAGCGCTTCGTTATAGAGGTTACTGATCATCACAATGGCTGTGTGTTTCAGTTGCGGTTGGCTCCTTAGCTTTACAATAGCCTCAACGCCGTTAATTTGCGGCATATTGTAGTCCATTAGAATCACATCAAAGTGCATTTCATCAAGGTAAGCATACGCTTCATCGGCATTGTTTGCTTCGACAATATCATAATGGTTTTGCTCTTTAGACAGGGTTCTAATTATTGTTTTTCTGTCTATTACATCATCGTCAACGACAAGTAACTTGGTGTAAGTCATGTGGTCCTTTTCCCCATAGATACGGTGGCTGTGAGCCAGCTAAGGATTTCCTAAGATGCTACATTTTTCATCGTTTAGTAGGGTATACAGCATAACTTTAGTCCAAAAGCCTTAAATGAAAAGCTAGGATCATGCAGAAGTTCGCTTAACCTATAGAATTATTGCTATCAGATGGATATTGATAAGCTATTTGCCAATGGGCCAAATATGTGTAAATTGGTTAGGTGATAGAAAGTGCAAGTATCGCCAAACTCGGCAATTCAATTGTAAAAAGGAAATGGAGAAAAACATGGAATACATGCTGCCAGTGATTTTATTTGCCATTTCAACATCGATTACCCCTGGACCTAATAATATTATGGTGATGACATCAGCACTCAACTTTGGCGTTAAAAAGACCTTGCCTTTGTTAGTGGGTATTTGTGCAGGTTTCAGTGTGATGTTGTTAGTAATAGGGTTAGGCTTCGGGCAAGTATTTACGGCATTTCCAAGTTTACACCTAATTATAAAATGTGTAGGTGTAGCCTATTTACTATATCTGGCATGGGCTATTGCAAAATCTGCAAGTGCACCAATTGATACAGACAAAGCTAAGCCGCTTACTTTTATGAATGGCGCGCTATTTCAGTGGGTCAATGCTAAAGCATGGGTGGTTGCAACGGGCGCGATAGCTGCATTTACGAGCATTGGGGATGGATACTATACGCAAAACTTCATAATCGTCTTGGTTTTCTTTATTGCGGCATTCCCTTGTGTTGGCGCTTGGCTACTGTGTGGTTCAGCTTTAAAGCGGGTGTTAACCAAAGATAAATATAGAATCCGGTTTAATTATGTGATGGCTATACTGCTGGCGTTATCTGTTATGCCAGTAGTGTTAGAAGTAATTGAACAACCACAGGTGGCAAAATTGTGGGCGTAAATGTCGTTGTCGTACATGGTGATATTTTAGATCGACAAGTTGATGTAATTGTAAATAGCTGGAATCGCAACATAATACCTTGGTGGTTGCTCTTACCTCAGGGAGTCTCGGGGGCGATAAAGCGCCGAGCTGGTACTGAGCCATTCAAAGAAGTGGCAAAATATGGTGCAATTCCGTTAGGGGAGGCGCGGCTGACCTCTGCGGGAACATTGAACTTTAAGGGAATTATTCACGTCGCGGGTATTAATTTATGCTGGTATGCCACTGAGTATTCGGTTAGGCAGTCGGTCATTAATGCAATCAAGTTGGCAGAAGCGAACAGTTTTAAAACCTTAGCAATGCCATTAATCGGTGCTGGCTCTGGTAATCGCTCTGAAAAATGGTCATTAGAATGCATGTTACATACGTTAGAGTCCATTGAGAGCAATGTAAAAGTTACGGTTGTAAAGTTCTCACCATGAAGCTAATGACAAAACCAGCTATTTCATAATGTTAAGTTTTTATCTGTAGTGGCTGCATGGGCAATCACTTATACTTATGATGTATTGAGATAGGTATTTGTGGCTTTAATTGAATAACGTAAATATATAAAGCCAGTCTGTATTTTGGGGAAATAACGTGAATATTGTCATCATAGAAGATGAGTCTGCCATTGCTGATACCCTCATTCATGTGCTGGAAATGGATGGCTTTAAAGCTCACTGGTTTAATACCGCTGGCGCTGGGTTGGCGCATTTAAAAACAAAATCGGCGGATTTGCTAATACTAGATGTGGGGTTACCTGATGGCAATGGGTTTGAGTTGTGTAAGCAAATAAGAGGCTTTTCTGACATTCCTATTATATTTTTGACCGCGCGAGCGGATGAAATAGACAGGGTGGTGGGGCTTGAGATAGGCGCAGATGATTATGTAACTAAACCATTTAGTCCTAGAGAGTTGTTGGCAAGGGTAAAGCTGCGACTGAAATCGATACGGCGACAAGCTGAGTCCACTAGTGAACAAGGGCAAGATGTTCTACGCGTCGAAAACTTTGACTATTTTAGAGGGAACATTGCACTGGGCCTGACAGCATTAGAGTTTAGGTTGTTAGATGCTTTGCTAAAATCTTCTCCCAGAGTATTGAGCCGTCAACAGCTTATGGACTTTTCTAGCATGCCAAGTGAAGAAGCATATGAGCGTAATGTCGACTCCCACATAAAGTCTATCCGCAATAAATTGCAAAAGGTAGAGTTTGCTGAATGTTTAAAAACCAAACGGGGTTTTGGTTACTATTTTGAAAAGGAATAGAGCGTGAGCCGCTGGCCTAAGATCCCACTCGGGTTGCGATTGTTTTTATTGTACTTTGTCATAGTGATTATGACGACTTACTTTGTTAGCTCGACACTGATCAAAGAAATTAAACCCACAGTACGCCAAACGACAGAAGAAACTTTGGTCGACATGGCTAACTTATTAGCGGTGCTGGTGGCTGAAGAGCTGGCTAACGGAACATTGGAAACTAGCCAAATTTCGACGCTTTTACAGCAGTTTGGTAACCGAAGTGTCGACGCGGCAATTTGGGGAGTTGATAAAACTGTGATGTCGAATCGCATCTATGTTACTGATATCAATGGTATAGTGGTAGCTGACTCGTGGTACCAAGACATCGGCAATGACTTTTCGCGTTGGAATGATGTTTACCTCACGCTGCGGGGGGAATATGGCGCGCGCTCTACAGCTACTGACCCTAGTGATCCACTTTCAACCGTTATGCATGTGGCGGCACCGGTCATTTTCGATAAAAAGACCATTGGCAGTTTAACGGTTGCTAAGGCAAATCGATCAGTACAGCCATTCATTGAGCTTTCGCAACAACGCGTTTTTAATTGGCTTGCGGTGATGAGTGTGTTGGTACTGCTCGTTGGGGCGGTCATCGCGTGGCGAATTAACTCTGCACTTAGCAAGCTGTCGTTGTACGCCTATAAAATGGGTCAAGGTGAAAAGGCCAATAAGCCAGTATTTAGAGTATTTTATGAATATGGCCAATTAAGCGATGCATTGGCGAATATGCGCTCGCAACTGGATGGAAAACAGTATGTTGAAACTTACGTTGAAACTCTAACGCACGAGTTAAAGAGTCCACTTTCAGGTATTAAAGGGGCGAGTGAGTTACTGCAATTGCCACTAGATGACCAAAAGAGAGTAAAATTTGCGTTTAATATAGAGCGCGAATCCCAGCGCATGCAGTTACTTATCGATAAACTTTTAGAGCTTACGCGATTAGAAAAGTTGCCAGAGCTTGAAAAACCGAAATCAATGCAAAGTCAGGAATTGGTCGATTATGTGGTTACAGCGATGAGTGTGAAAATAGAGCACAAGTCGATTGATTACGCCCTCAAATCTGAGTCAAATATTATGATTAACGGTGATGAGTTTTTGCTTCGCCAAGCGCTGTTCAATATATTTGAAAATGCGTTGGACTTTGTATGTGAAGATGGAAAAATCCAAGTATCTGTTGAGCAGTTGCAAACACATGTTTGTTTTAAAATATATAACGATGGTCCGTTAATCCCCGATTATGCCTTGTCTCGTCTAACTGAGCGGTTTTATTCATTACCGCGGGCTGCGGGAAATAAAAGTACGGGCCTTGGACTTAATTTCGTTGAACAAGTTGCAAAGCTTCATTTTGGGTATTTAAAGGTAAAAAATTGCCAGCAAGGGGTTGAAGTGTCGCTCGCCATCAAGTCTCCATAAACTCTCCATATAAGCTCCATAGATTGCCCAAGCTGCCTTGCTAAAGTTTGGGCAAACCTAAGGAGTGAATGATGAACAATCAAAATAAAGAAAAAATTGGTGTCAAGTTTGGCATGCTAATAGGGCTAATTATCTTATTAATGATCCCAATGATCATGATAGAAGAGCTGATATCTGAACGCAGTAACATGCAAAAGCAAGTGCAGCAAGAAATTGCAAAAAGTAGCAGTGCACAACAGCGCCTTGTCGGCCCGTTCATTTACGTAGAATATGAACGAGACATAGAGCGACAGAGCACGGTGAGCGTTATTAAGGAAAATACTTTTTTGTTGCCTGAAAAGCTCAATATCCACAGTGCGCTTGATACGTTCGAAAAATTTCGCAGTATTTATAAAGCGACCTTGTATCGTTCAAATAACACTATTTCAGGTGTATTCAAAACCTCTGACCTTCATATATTAAAAGATCAGCGTGTAACATCGGTAAGCCTTGTTTTTGGGATCTCAGATATTCGAGGCATTGGGTTAGACTCGGTGGTTAAAGTTGCGGGTGAAGACGCTAAAATCTTGCCTGGAACAGGAGTCAAAAGGTTAAAAGAGGGGGTGCACGCCCCACTTGAGAGCGCTCACTTATTTGCATCATCAGAGCTGTCATTTTCGGCAGATATACATTTGCAAGGGATGGAAAAGTTAGCTATCTCGCCACTGGGCAGGGAAACTCGCGTTAGTATGACCGCAGACTGGCCGCACCCGAGCTTTGTTGGGACTTATTTACCAATAACCTCAAATATTAACGGCGACGAGTTTAGTGCAAATTGGCAAGCAAGTTACTTTTCAACCAATATGCAAAGTACTTTTGAAAGTTGTATTTTACGCAGTGAATGTGGAGATTTAACTGAGCGGACTATGGGTGTAGCTCTAGTTGACCCTGTCGATCATTACTTAAAAAGTCATCGAGCGGTTAATTATGCATTGTTGGTCATTTTACTCGTGGTTGCTAGTTTCTTTTTATTGGAAATGGTAAGAGACGAGCCTATTCACCCAGTACAATATGGATTTGTGGGACTTGCACTGGCGATATTCTATCTATTACTTATTTCGCTAAGTGAGCATTTAGGCTTTGGGCTAGCATATGTGATTTCATCATTTGCCGCGACTGGGTTGCTTGGCTGGTATGTGAGTGGTGTCCTAAAAAGTGGTGTGATGGGCGTTTATTATTTTGCAGGCTTAATCATGCTGTACTCATTGCTTTACGGCATGCTTGGCGCTGAAGATTATGCGCTGCTCATGGGTAGCTTAATGTGCTTTATCGTTTTGTCACTTGTTATGATACTTACACGTAAAATCAATTGGTATGGCAGTACCAAGCCAAATAAAGAGCGTGATCAGTAAGTACCTGACACGCTCATAGATGAAATTTAAATAGTCTTTAAATGGAGTATAAAACGCTAAAATTAATAATTTAGACGCTTTTTAATTAGATAATCCATGTGGCAGTATTGACGGTTTTATTAGCAAATAAAAGACCGAGGAATGAATTATGCCTGAGTTTGCAATACTGCCATTATTTATAATTAAGAGCGTACTTTTAGCTATTTCGTCAGGTCTTGTTCTGGTACTAATTTCTGCTTATTCATAGGGGCAGGGGTTTATGGCTGGGGCGCGCCTAGCATTAGGGATTTTTATTGCTAGTATTGTGCAGACATTGGCTGTGGCGCTCGGGCTTGGGCAATTGATGCAACAACTTCCGCTAATAGTGATGGCAATAAAGCTACTCGGTGCTTTGTGCTTAGCATGGCTCGGTGTAAATATGTTTGAGTCTTGGTGGGTGAATAAAAACACTCCAAAGACTGTTCTCAACGGTGGTGAGAATGTTAGTCGGGGGTTAGTGTTAAAAGGCTTTCTAAATAATTTAATGAATCCTAAAACGCTATTGTTCTTAAGTGTGTTTCTCGTGCAGTTAACCCATAGTAACTCGTCTTTTACATTGTAAATACTGGTACTTGGGGTGTTACTTAGTACCCTTGTTTTGTTTGTTAATCTCATTTTTGCATTTTCATTTAGTAAGTTAGGTAAAGTATTGGCTGTGACGCTTGCAGCCTAAAAATAATAAATGAACAGGGGACTACATGATTCAAATAGCATCAATAGAAACCGAACGGTTACGTTTAGTGGCACCCAGCACAGCATGTTTAGACGCCTATTTACAATTTTATACTGATGGTGAAGCATCAAAAATGTACGGTGGGCCGATTGAGCCTGCGCAAGTACTTGCGAGGTTAAAGGCAGATCTTGGCTCATGGTATTTACATGGTTTCGGAGTTTGGGTTGTACAAGAGAAAGCCACTGGTAAGTACATTGGTACTTGTGGTTTTTGGCAAGGCTATAATTGGCCCACCGAACTTACATGGTGGTTACTTCCTCAAACGCGTGGTTTAGGTTATGCCAAAGAAGCGTCTATTGCTGCTATTAATTATGCATACGACAAACTCGAGTTTGTACAAGTGCGCACTTATATGAACGATGAAAATGACGCTGCACGCAAATTAGTTGAGCGACTGGGAGGCACTAAAACTGACAGAATGTTGTTTCCTGACGGATTATATCGAGATATTTATACATTAAAGAAGGTGAGCGCATAAGTTTTCATCACCATTCACTCAACAGACTTTAATTGAACACTTTTATAGGCAGATATAATATCTGACACATCGTCACTACCTTGGTTAATACGTTGATAGTGGCTTATTGTTTTATTCAAATAGTGCCTGGCTATCTCATATTCTTGTTTATCTTTATAACGCCAAATACGCTCACCAACGGCATGAACGGAGCCACTATTGATTTTATTAGTCGAAACATGAATGAGTTCATAGCTGCGTTTTTTTTCATTTACTAATAGTTCATTTTTTAAGGTCAGTTCCAGCGATTGTAACGTTTGGCGCAGTGTATATAAGTGATGGACTGGGCAAAGAATAAAGTCGATACTTAGATTTGGGTTTTGACGCATAATATTTTGTACAAAAGCGCTACACAAATCACCGCCAACGCCAGCAATAATCACCAAATGCTTGCCCGAATATTGTGATAAAGGTAAAGTCGCGACGTCTTGGCAATATGTTTGCCATTGAGCCTTTTTATGGGCATAGAACTGTGTGAGCTTTTCGCCTAATTCATTAATCAGGTGCGGTACTATGTCGACAAAGTGGACTTTTGCGTTCAGATCTTTATCTAATAAACTCGCCCCAAGTAGACCGTGATCGCAACAGCAATCCCAAATGTGTGCGTAGTCATTGTTCACTAAATCGCTAATTTGCGACAGGCGCTTTCCCAATTTCATTGAACACCTTTTTAACTGACTTGATAGCGGGCTAAAAATGTTTCGACAGTTTGGTTTATCACAAACTCTTGATCCATATAGGGCTCTAAAGCGAAGCCGTAAAGGCGCGGGTAGAAAATAAATGACTTCAGTTGGAACACAAACTGTTTGGCAGCGAAAGTAACATCTTCCACATTGATGGCGTCAGATGAATTGGCAGCGACAAGAAACTCTTCCAAATAACGCATACAGCCAACTTTAGTATTATTTAGGTGCGCGGCCATATCTGGGTTTTGCAATAACTCTAAAAACGCAACACGGGCAATACGCAGAAAGGGATCTGACGAGAGCAATAGTGCCTCAGCCTTCGCAATATCGAGTAGCTGTGACCGAATGCACTTGTCTGGCGTATAAACCAATGTATTACCTTGCTCAACGTGGGTCAGCATGTTTTCGATTACAGCGTACAAAAGTGCTTCTTTGCTATCAAAGTGGTTATACACCGTGCGCTTAGATACTTCTGCGGTTTGCGCGACCAGATCCATACTGGTTTGCTGTGCACCATTTTCAGAAAACAGCTGCTCAGCTGCTTGAATGATTTGCAGGCGTTTTTTTTCTGATAGCTTCATATGAACTCCTTACTAAAGTGAGCGTAGTTTAGCGGAATTAGAAAAAACTTGCACTAGGTAGTTTACTTTTAGTCCAGAATATGGAAAACTGCACCGTGTAGTTTACTTTTTGTGGTGGCGTATGAAAGCTATATACAAATTTTCTTTACTAGCATCGGTATTTGTTTTGACAGTTGGAGGATGTGCAATGGTTTCGAATTTAGACGCGCAAGTGAGCGATTCAGGATACAGCTCCAAGCAATTTAAAGACGGTAAATTTTACAATACAAATGAGGTAGAGCAGCCGAACTTGAAAAAGACGTTAGGAATTTTTTGGCGCTTTATTACAGAGTCTAAGCAAGATCCAATGCCCAACATTCCTCTACCTATGATGCAACAGAGCCCGAATATGCTGGCGCAACTTTCAGACGATCAAATACACATGGTTAAATTGGGTCACTCATCAGTGCTGTTAAAGGTGTTTGGTGAATACTGGTTGCTAGACCCTGTATTTTCAAAGCGTGCGTCACCTTTTAGCTTTGCAGGTCCTGAGCGATTCCATGAGGCGCCAATCGCTTTAGCAGACTTACCGCAAATCGATAGAATCTTAATTTCCCACAATCACTATGATCACTTAGATAAAGAGAGCATTTTGTCACTTATGAACAAAACAAAAGAGATTTTTGTTCCCTTAGGTGTTGAAGGTGACCTGCAGCAATGGGGAGTAGACAAAAATAAGGTAAAAGTATTCGATTGGTGGCAAGAGCATGGGGATAAAACCAGTCTAGTTGCATTTGTTCCTACTCAGCACTTTTCTGGCAGAGGCTTAAGTGATGGCAACAAAACTCTATGGGGATCGTGGGTCATTAAAGCGGCTGAACAGAGCATTTACTTTAGCGGTGACTCTGGATATTTTGATGGATTTAAAGAAATCGGCCGTCGCTACGGGCCTTTTAATTACACCTTTATTGAAACAGGCGCTTACGATAAAGATTGGGCAGATATTCATATGACACCAGAGCAAAGCGTTCAAGCGCACATTGACCTTAATGCTGAGGTGATGTTGCCAATACATAATGGTACATTCGATTTAGCGTTTCACTCTTGGTATGACCCGCTAGAACGTGTAGCCACGGCTGCCGCGCAAAAAAAAGTGACGATCAATACGCCAATTGTTGGTGAGGTGATCACCGCAGGAGAGCCTCATAATAATGATTTCTGGTGGAAGTCCTTGATGTCAAAAGGTTAGCCGGTAAGCTGAAGAGCGTCTTAACAGTCTTGATACATGTGTATATAATTACGGTCCAAACAACTAAATGAGTTTTTGGACTTTTTATGCACACAGAAATAGAACAAGCAACCATCGCCATCGTAGACAGACAACTCGACGCCTACAACAACCAAGATATCGATGCATTTGCGGCAACTTACAGTGACGATGTCGAAATCTATCAAGGGCAAAACATAGTATTTAGGGGAAAACAGGCGCTTGTCGAACGCTATGGTAAAAAGTTTGAGAGTTTGAGCTATTTGAACGCAACGTCAATGACTCGTATGGTGCAAGGTTGCTTTTTGGTAGATCATGAGCTTGCCGAGTCATCTACACAGCCCAACAAAGAAATCGATTATAGTGTGAAGGTGATAGCAGCGTATGAAGTCGAAAACGACTTAATCAAGCGTGTGACGTTTATGGGTTAGCACATCGAAATCAGCTTATATTTGGGTTTACAGTTTATTTGATATTAATTATCATTATCAATAATTTTTTGGCCCAAATATTCACTATGTTTGATATCGACTTAGAAGCTAAAGATGCCCACATGCGTGCATATCAAGATGCCAATGCAGAGCTAGCGGTGCGCTCTATGGTACTAAAGCACAGCCCCACAAATATAGATAATCTCGCTGCGTACATCAGATCTGCCAAAAAGCTTATCGATATTTGTTTAAAAGATGAAGACCGGCTTTTGGTAATTAATTTGAGGCTATGGGTTAGGCGAAACCTCGTGCTAAATCATAGAAGAGGCTCTGCTAATTTGCGCTTTCAAGCTATGTGTGAAAAGGAGCTCAACCTAATAGATAAAAATCTAGTACAGGTATTTACACCGTTTGGTAGAAATATTGTGCCTTTGCTTAGACAAGTCTAATGGGCCCTAAAGTAGCGCCCAATCAGGTGTCATTTGAATGTAAGCACTATCGAGTGAAGTTGTTTAGCCCGCTCGATTAAATAGTCTTTACCGTAGTCATTGTTCTCAAGTTCATCATATAAAAAGCGCGGTAAATCGTTTTTATACTCTTCACTTAAACTTGCAATACCAAGTGCGCAGGCTGAGATAGTATCCACATCTCCACCAAATTCCACAGATTGAGTGAGTAACGCATTGACAGTCTCGTAGCCACAGTAAGCGACCTAGCCTTGCCAGTTGGTATTTCACTCAATATCATTATGGGACAGAACAAATTCGCCCAGTTGTGCTTTTGGACTTAATTTGGAATAAAAGTAATGGCTGGCAAGTTCAACTGCTTGTGAGGAGTTAATACCTATTGGGGTGTTATGTGTAATTGAGACTTGAACTTCAGTTTTATTGAGTACCTCTTCAACTTTAGGAAATAGCCCAAGGGGGACTAAACGCACAGCCGCACCATCGGCGATGCTGTTTGGCTTGATTTTGGCTAGAAACTCTTTGGCGCTAGAAATAGAATCTAAAAAAGCATAAAACCCTTTAGAGTAACCTAGTCGCTGGTCTCGTTTAAAGCTGTCGATAAATTTACGGGTGATGGTGTGTTTATCCCAAGCTTCGCCATCAATAATCAGTTCGGCCAGGGCAAGTGACATTTGAGTGTCGTCCGTATAGTGTCCAGAAGCAATACCCAGGCCATGTTCATGATAGGCACTCAGATTGTTGAATCGAGTTACTTTTTCTCTGTCAGAAAATTCAAAACCTGCACGATAAGCGTCACCAATGGCAATTTCTAACAACATGTTGATTCCTTAGAAAATAGAGGAGGGGTAGCTAGTTTTGTGTAATTGCCAATATTGACGATATTACATTCTTTAACGTTTGACACATTCAACATGTAGATCAGCAAAAAGAAGGCACAAATTATGCCCGATTGAGCAAGTATAAATCTAATTCGGATTTTATCGCTTATTTTGGTAATTCCTTAACTTTAAGAGCTTTGATAAAATAGCGGGCTTAAAAGCTTATTTTTGAGGAGTTTCATGAAGCACTGGGCTGTACGACTATCCGTCTTATTTATTATCATCTTGGTTGCGAGGCAGCCAGGTATAGAACTTGATCATCACGGCAAAACCATATCGTACAAAGGATTAGTACAACCTACAGACTACACCGG
The DNA here is from genome assembly GCF_001625595.1 of Pseudoalteromonas luteoviolacea NCIMB 1942. Classification (GTDB taxonomy): domain Bacteria; phylum Pseudomonadota; class Gammaproteobacteria; order Enterobacterales; family Alteromonadaceae; genus Pseudoalteromonas; species Pseudoalteromonas luteoviolacea_A. Next base: position 87,317 of record NZ_AUXT01000183.1, on the reverse strand, counting down.
CGTCACAAACACAACCTGTACAGCAGATAGACTCACCAAGGTGGGGCATCCTTTCATTGAAAATACCATCCCTGCAATTGGAAAAGCGTTCGAGCTAGGCGCAGATACCGTGCACTTAAATATCCATGCGACATCTGATAAGGAGCTGGCTGTATTTCACGATTGGACACTAGATTGCAGAACAAATGGTGAAGGTATTACCTCAGAACAGTCAATGGCATTTCTTAAAACGCTAGATGCAGGTTATGGTTACCGAATTGGTGAAGAAGAAGGTGTGTATCCTTTGAGAGGGCTGGGGGTTGGTTTGATCCCATCACTTGATGAGGTGTTAACACGTTTTCCTGAAAAGTCATTTTTGCTCAATATGAAAACGGCTGGCCCAGAAGCAATAGAAGTACTTGCTACACACCTAAATGATATGGACCCAGAGCAAAGAAGCCGATTGAGCTTTATTGGTATGCAGAGTATCTCAGAAGCCATTGCCGAAAAGTTTCCTGAGCAAATGACCTATTCAAAAGAAGTTGGTAAACGTTGCTTGGTGAAGTATATCTTCATCGGTTGGTCTCGTTATTACCCAGCATCTTGTGCCAACACAACGCTTGTTTTACCTGAGCAATTTGGCCGTATTTTATGGGGGTGGCCTGAGCAATTTGCAGCAAGAGCACAACAAAATGGTACTGAAGTTTACCTGTATCAAAAATCTCAACCATATTCCAAAAGTTCAGACTTGAGAGAGTACGGGGTAGGCTTATTTACTGGTGATATGATTGGCCTCGCAGAGCAAGGTAATAACGCGAAATAACACATGAACCTGAGTGCCAAACAGGGATTATCTGTTTGGCACTTCACAATTAATAAACATCCCTTACGTAGCGTTTTTGTTTTTTAAGGTTAGCGACATATTCTTGAGACTGTTCTTCGTTTAAACCGCCATGTTTAGCAATAATATCATGTAATGCTTTGTCTACGTCTTTGGCCATTCTGAAGGCGTCACCACAGACATACAAATACGCACCGCGCTCAATCCAAGAAAATAATCGCTCGCCTTGTACTTGCATTTTGTCTTGTACATAGATTTTTTGTTCTTGATCGCGTGAAAAAGCGAGATCTAAGCGAGTAAGCAGACCATCTTCTTGCATCTGCTCAAGTTCTTGTTGATACAAAAAGTCATTTTCTTTTGTTCTGTCACCAAAGAATAGCCAATTGTCGCCACTTGCTTTGGTGGCTAATCGCTCTTCTAAAAAACCTCTAAACGGCGCTATCCCTGTGCCTGGACCAACCATAATAATGGGGGCTGTAGGGTCTTGTGGCACGCTAAAGTGTTTGTTTGGTGCAAAGTAACACTTTATTTTACTTCCAGGCTCGCAGAGGTCGGCCAAGAAAGTTGAACAGACACCATTATGTGCACGATCCGCTTGGTGATATCTCACACTTGCGATAGTTAAGTGCACTTCATTGGTATGCAGCTTGATACTGGAAGAAATTGAGTAAGCACGCGGTGCCAAAGGCTTCGCAAGGCGAATAAAGTCGCTGGCTGTAAAGGCATTGGGCGCGTAGCGGCTGAGCAGATCCACACAATCTAGGCCCCAAACGAACTCATTGAGTGCTTGTGTGCTTTCTTCAAGCTTGGCAATAAACGCTTGATCGCCACTGCGTGTTGCGACCTCGGCTATAAATTCTTTACTTGGAATGCGTATTTCTAGATCTTCGGTAAATATTTTTTGTAGCTCTTGGGTGTGTCCATCGTAATGCTCGTGCTGCTCTTTTCTGGCACCGAGTAAGCCAATAAGCTCTTCTACCAACTTGAGGCGATTGCGAGGCAGCAAGTTAATGGCATCTCCCGCTTCGTAAGTCTCTCCAGAATCCAATAAAGAAAGTTCATAGTGACAAGTTTCTTTCCCAGAATCTGGATTATTCAAGGTGTACTTTCGCACTAACTCAGTTTCAAACGGGTTATCTCGGTTGTACTTTGGTTTAACTTTCTTGGTTGAGTTAGACGGGGCAGGTAGTACTTCACTGCTACCATCACTGCCTTTTTGAGCAATAGTCGGCAGTGTTTCTGCAATCCATTCTTGTGCCGGTGATTCAAAGGCAACATCGCAATCTACTCTGTTGGCAATACGTGTCGCGCCGAGTGCCTCTAAGCGCTCATCCCACTCAATGCCAGCTAGGCAAAAATCATCGTAGTTGGTATCTCCCAATGCTAATACCGAGAAATAAGTACTATCAAACCTCGGAGCATCATCTGCTGATATATCGTCCCAAAGCGCCTGTGCATTATCTGGCATTTCACCTTCACCATAGGTACTGGTGATGACGAGTAAACGCTCGACCTTGCTAAGCTGATGTAAATCGACATCGTCCATATCTTGCACATGAGCCGTCAGGCCATGATTTCTTGCAATTTCGGCGGCTTCTTCTGCGACACTTTCGGCATTACCCGTTTGCGAACCATAAATGATGGTCAAAGGCTTTACCTGCGAAGTGACTGTGTTGACAGTAGTGACATGCTCTTCTTTCACTAATAGTCTGGTGTGCAAGCCGGCTAAAAAGCCGCCTAGCCACTGCCTTTGATCATCATTAAAAGGGATGTCTTGCGGTAAAAAAGGGACTTTTTTGTTACTTTTTAATTGTTCCATCATATTCTCCTATTTAAACAGCCGCTTTAACTGCTTCTGACAGCACATGGCAATAATGCGTTGCAAGTAATTCATCAAGGTCACGGTATTGCGTGAGCGCATTTCTAGCCTGAATATCTCGATGTAAAATCCAGACGCTGGTACCAAGTGCATCGGTATCCCAAACTTCTCGAAGTGACAGGGCTTCTTTGTAGTCCTGAATGCGTTTTTGCGCGACTAAGCAGCTGAGCGCTGTGTCGTCATAGCTTGCTAGTGCTTCTTTGGCATCTTTTGCTAAAGCGTCTCCAAGTTTATGATCTAAGGTATCAAACAAATATTGAGCGCTGACCTCACTGAACCCTTGGGACTGTTGCTTAAGTGCAAGTTGCTCTCCTCGGTGGAGTATGCCTGCATGGATAATGTATTGATAAATCAACACAGAGTCTCTGTCTCCGTAATCAGGAAGTTGACCATTAAACAGACACAGGTTTGTGTGCTGGTATGCTTTATAGGCTTGTTGAATACTTTTCAGGGACTTGTCACCCCAATAAATAGCCAACTCTTCCAACATTGACCGCCTGTCGAGTTGCTGCGCAATGTTTTCTGCACAGTGATATTGGTAAAGTGCATTTGGAATAAGCACATAAAAGTGTTGTCTAGATTGCTGCCAATTACTCAGCAAGCGATTTGCTAATGCTGATTGTGTTGCGTCTATGTGACTTTGCAAGTGTTGAAGTAGTGCCGATTCCTGACCTTGGCATAGTGCATCTGGTTGCGATATCTGTATTGCAGTTACGGAGTCTTTAGAGCACAAGTGGGTGATATTGCCAGTGGGATCATATTGATATGCCGTACCACCACTCATGCCGTTACCAAATCCTTTGCCAAAGCCTCCAAGGTTGATAATGGAACCGTTGGTCATATATTCACAGCAAAAATCGCCGACGCCTTCAATGACAGCCACAGCGCCAGAGTTTCTCACCCCAAACCGATCTCCCGCTTGACCATTCACATACAGTTGGCCACCGGTTGCACCAAAGAGCGCAAAATTACCTATGAGCACATCCTCGGCTAGGGGACTGCCTTCGCTATCTATGACAATTTTTCCGCCACTGGCTCCTTTACCTACACCATCGTTACATGTTCCCTTGTGGCGCAATACCATACCCGAATTGAGAAATGCCCCGTAACTTTGTCCTGCCGAACCACGAGTGTTTATTTTTACACTGTTTGGTTTGAGCACGACTCGGCCATTACTTAGTTTCATAACAGCTGGGTGTCCAGCAATTTGGTCATCATCTAGTTGATAATTGAGTTTGCGTTCAATATCGATTGCCAATTGACCGCCAACTGTTTTATTGCTGTTGTCGAGGGTTCGGGTTGTGGTTTCGATGCATTCACTCTGTGTCGCAAAAAATTGTGCCTCGATTCCTTTTAGCCAAATATCGTCCGGTGCAAAATTAGCTTCGAGGTAAACAGGGTTGGCTATTATGACTTGCTCGGCAGGTTGCAGCATGGCTGTCATATCTAGTTTTCCGACCATGGCTGGATGAGATACAAGGTGTAGCAGATCTGAACGGCCGCGAATTTCACTCAATGACGTATAACCAATACTTGCTAAGATCTCGCGTACTTCATGAGCTACGTTCATAAAGTATTGGGCCAGCGCTCTGGGATCGCCGCTATACACTTCTGGGTTTGTGGTGAGTCCTGCGGGGCATTTCAAGTTACAGTTTTTTGCCATAACACATTTGAGCATCATCAGTGCTGTGGTGCCAAACTCAAAGGAGTCGCCGCCTAGCATAGCTGATTTTACAACATCACTACCAGTTTGGTGGGCATTTGAGCAACGTAATGTAATTTTATCTCTAAGACCATTTTCGCTCAGAGCTTGGTGAACTTCAGCGATGCCGATATCTGCTGCGCGTCCGGTATGTTTAAGGCTGGTTACTTGTGCCGCGCCAGTTCCACCGGTATTACCCGCAACGTTAATGACATCTGCCCCAGCTTTGGCTACACCCACTGCGATAGTGCCTATGCCTTCTGATGATACCAATTTAACGATGACACGGACCCTCGCCGCTTTGGCATCGTGAATCAATTGGCCTAAGTCTTCTATTGAATAGGTATCATGGTGGGGAGGGGGCGAGACCAGTTCAACACCAGGTGTGCCACCTCGTGCCGCGGCAATGACAACATTGACTTTAGGAGCTGGCAGTTGGCCGCCTTCTCCCGGTTTGGCTCCTTGGCCTATTTTTATCTCTATCTCTTGTAATGCAGGATCTGCTAAGTAACCTGTCCACACGCCAAACCGACCGGATGCAAACTGCTTAATTTTACTGGCTTTGACTGTGTTATAACGGCGCGAGTTTTCGCCGCCTTCACCAGAGTTACTCATTGCGCCAGCAATATTAGTTCCTTGCGCGACCGCCTCGTGTGCTTTTTCGACTAATGCGCCATGGCTCATTGCGCCAGAGGCGAAGGTTGCGGTGATTTCGTACGCTGGCTGTACTTGCTCAAGTGCAATTGTATCTCTCGCGGTACTGAGCTTGGCACACAATGTATCTAGCGTTGAATTTGTTCTGGTCTCAATAAGGATTTTGTCCAAAGCTGGGACTATTTCGTATACTTCAGCTTCGTAAAGTGTATTTAACGCTAACACCAATTGTTGATGAATACTATCGGATTTTGATGTATGGCAAAGCAACCATTTTCGCTGTGAAATCGCTTCAACCATTAAGCCTCTGACGCGCACTTTGTATGACCCCGAGGCATCAATATATGAAAGCGCACCAATAAACTCTTGGCAGCTTTTAAACTGCGAGAAATCTAGAGGTAGTGCCAGTACATCACGCAGTGCTGCAGGTCTATGGTAGCGCTCGTGCTTTAAATTTTTACTGAACTTTCTATAGGCCTGTGTCACTTTAAACTGAGCGATTTGTTCTGGTGTTCTCGCCTCAAAACCTAGGTCTTCATAGCCATTGTCTTGTGGCAGGATAACGCCTGTATTATGGGACTCAAGCTGAGACTCGTCCACATACTGTATGCGCTCTTGAGTCATATTAATGTACTCACGTACCGCTGTGGTACCAAAGCTGTGACCGGCACCTTGCGTTCGTTCTTTAAATAGGCCGAGTACGGGAATTTGATCTTCGGCTTGTACTTCGAATACTTTTTTGTGCCAATTGATTGCGCTTTGCACGAGATCTTTAAACCTTGCGCCACCCACAGGCGAGTGAATATTTGGAAATATTGCTTTTAACAATGGGTCCTGAGTATCGATGAAGTTAGCTTCGAAAAATTCACCACCAATATAACTTTCTACGGTACAAAGGCCAAATTTCCCCATCGTTTTCATCAGCGCTTTTTCTACAGCTTTTTGATACCTTGCTAGTCCTTTTAAAATATCAGTTTCATGTTGGAACAATTCGATAGCACGATTGTGCACAGTGATAGGGCAAACGGCGGACGCGCCAAATCCAAGTAAGCAGGCAATATCATGAGTACTGGCAGCTTGTCCTGTATGACATATTATACTGGTGTTAAATCTGAGCCCTTCAGAAATGAGTTTTTGGTTAATGGCTGCAATGGCAAGCAACGCTGGAATAGCACCTTGCTGATGGGTCACATTCAGATCGCTCAAAATGATCACATCGCAGCCTGATTTAACCAGTTCCTCCGCGCGAGCGGCGAGCGTTTTAATGGCGTCTAAAAGTTGAGGTTGATGATCAGCTTGCATAATGTCAATGTGAAACAGCATGGGTAATGTTTCGACTCTGAGTGCAGACTGATTGGTGATCTGTGTTAAATCATGCGGTTGCAAAATAGGTGAGTCTAGTACGATTTGACGATGGCTTGTAGGGCATATATTGGGTTTTGGCCCCAGTGCAACCCTGAGTGTCATGCCATCTACCTCTCTAATACTGTCAAGCGGAGGGTTAGTCACTTGCGCGAAGCGTTGGCTGAAATATCGAGATACACCACCCTCTTCTCTGGTTAGCACATTCGGTGCTAAACCATAACCCATTGCCGAAATCTTTTCTGAGCCATCTTGCAACATAGGGTCGAGCATGAACTTAAAGCTTTCTTGGTTCATGCTAAATGCAACATGCTGAGCCGTAATACTTAAATGTTGATTTTTGGCAACTTCAGTCAGTGAAACTTGTGGTAATTCAGCGAGTGTAACCTGCGCTTGGTGTAGCAACTCAGCGTAGTCTTTTTGTTCGGCAAGTTCCTCTAAAATTTGTTGGGTATATTTTATTTGGTTTGAGGCGTGGTCAAATACAATCATGCCACCGGCTTCAATACGGCCGCGTCGAATGATGTCTGATGGCTCAAAATCAATCTGACCAGCTTCACTCATTACGGCCAAATAATCATGAGTTTCTACGCTTCTGAGTGGCCTTAAACCGAGTCTATCGAGCCTTGCGCCTACTTTGACTCCATCACCAAATATAAAAGCTGCTGGTCCATCGTTTTTTTCCTCATAGAGAGAAAAGTACTCAAGCATAGATTTAACTGAGGCTGGTAGTCCGTTGTCGTTTTCCCATGCAGGCGGCATCATCGCTAATGCAGCGACATCGATTGGTATTTGGTCTTCAATAACTCGTCGGGCAAGCGTTTGGTCTAATCGTGCAGAGTCAGATTGTCCTTGAGGGAATATCAGTCGTTTCTTATTATATTTTGCAATGGCATTTTCACTTAACCTATTTTTTCGGTCGGTATTGAGCTCACCGTTGTGGGCCATACGTCTAAAGGGTTGCGCAAACATGGGGTTGGGTGCAGTATTTGTCGAAAATCGGGTATGAAAGAAAAGTGTATGGATCTGCTGCTCTGGTGCACTGAGATCTGCAAAGTAGGGGACAACCTCCCAGCTATTTAGACGACCTTTAAGTACTTGTGTCCTTGAGCTCATAGAAAGAGGATATAACCCTGCATACTGAGGCCCAGTAAATGCGTGCATTTCAATTTCTTCAAGCGCTTCATGGATAAGTGATTCAAATACATTTTGATCCGCTATATGATTTGGGCGCAAAAAGACGATTTGCTTAATGGCAAGTTGGGCTTTTTGACTTGCCGTGTTGAGGGCATTTTGATCCGTTTTTACAGTACGAACCTTAATTACCTGTAACTCATATGATGCCAGTTTTTCTAAGATAAGTGACATCGCAAGTTCATTGTTAGTCTGCTCATTTGGCAGAAAAAAGTTTGCGACACCAAACTCTCCAAGCGTTAAGTTTGGCCTTTCGGTAACTTTTCTAAAAAATGTGAGAGATAAATCAATATTTACACCAGCACCATCGCCAATTCCTTCAGCATTCATACCGCCTCTATGCGGAATTCTACACAGTGCTTGATGTGCGTGTTTAATCAGTTGATGAGTTGGTAAGCTCTGCTTGTGGGTAATAAAGCCAACACCACAGCTAGACTTATCTAGGTCTCTATCAAATAAATATCGTTTCATAGTGTACCCAATTCAGTAAAACGGGTGTGCTCACTGTGATTTAAAGAGTGCACAGTGAGCTACACATTTTTTAAGCAGGCCTTTCAAAGTATATTTTTGTGAATTTATATGCAAATGATAAATATTTGTATTCAATATGGTGATGGTTTTTTGGGTTTTTATATATAGCTGGTTAACACGGCTTTTTGTTTAAAGGTTTGTTTTTAGGTCTATTTTTTTCTTTATTATAGAACTATAATAGGGTGTTGAATATTTTTCACGCAAGTGAAATTGTATCTTTCCGGCAAGTGTGTAGGGGATGCTTTTAATTTTCTCACTTTGTACATACCAGCCATTATACGATCGTATTAACCTAGAAATTAGACTTGATGCGTCAAACTGACTGTGTTAGTTTTTTGTCCGTTATGAATATTTTATCAAGCTTACGACACATCACAATTTCTTGGTGGCGCTCTTATTAGAGCGGCGCTTGAATACACGTGTTCAACTGCTGCCGAAAGGTAATAGTTGACATGACCACTGTCTCTTTCGGTAGCAAACAAAATAAGGAGACAGACATGAAACATACAATTCTTACCGGTGACAGACCAACAGGACCTCTACATTTGGGCCACTATGTGGGTTCTTTAAAACACCGTATCTCATTGCAATCTCAGCATGCTCAAACAATTCTAATCGCAGATATGCAGGGCTTGACTGATAACGGCCACAACCCGCAGAAAGTTGCCGACAATATATTTAATGTGATGGCCGACTACCTTGCTGTTGGCATCAACCCAGAAGAAACAACAATTTGCTTACAGTCCGCATTGCCGGCGTTGGCTGAGCTAAGTATGTATTATGCAAACCTTGTGAGCGTGTCGCGGTTAGAGCGTAATCCAACGGTAAAAGCTGAGATCGCGAGCAAAGACTTTGGCGCGTCAATTCCCGCGGGCTTCCTGAATTACCCTATAAGCCAAGCTGCTGATATTACTGCCTTTGACGCGACCTTAGTGCCTGTTGGAGAGGACCAACTCCCCATGCTTGAATTAACAAACGAAATTGTTCGTAAGCTCAACAGCGTAGCAAACAAGCAAGTGTTAGTAGAAGCAAAGCCACTCCTGAGTGAGGTTTCAAGGCTACCAGGTGTAGATGGCAAAGCAAAGATGTCAAAGTCGCTTGGTAACGTTATCACCTTTGGTAGCAGTGATGATGAAATCGTAAAGGCTGTGCGAGCGATGTACACGGATCCAAACCATATTAGAGTAGAAGATCCTGGCCAAGTTGAAGGGAATGTTGTTTTTACATACTTAGATGCATTTCATGAGGACAAAGATTACGTGTCAACGCTCAAGGCGAATTATCGTCGCGGTGGATTGGGTGACAGTAAACTGAAAGGTATTTTAGCGGATTGTTTGATTAACCTTATTACGCCGATACGTGCTAGGCGTGAAATGTTTCTATCGGATCCTGTACAGCTACGTGAAATATTAAAAGCGGGTACAGAGAAAGCTGATCAGCAGTCTCAACAAGTGCTCAATCGAGTAAAAGGTGCGTTTGGATTAAATGTACTTTGAAAGGGGATGTATCGTTCAATGTGACCGACCACAATAAAATAAACATTGTGGCCGGCACGCCTCATTCCCAATGTTACTTGGTATTTTATGCTTGCTTCAAGGGCTCATGCTTGAAGATATCTGCATCGATTTCTCTGGTATTGAAGTTAGGAAAATCTCTCACAGATGCCATGACCTTAGGGTCACCCGTAACCATTCTAAGTAGCTCATTGGTGCCTGCTTTTAAATAGTAAGTAGCCGGGCCTTTGCTATTCGGTCTCTGGAAATGCCAAATGTCAGCTTCAAACCCCAGTACGTCACAAGTGCCCTGATGTTCAGCATTGCACGTTTGCAATACATCTTGCATTAAAATCAGCTCGTGACACGGGTCTACTTCGTCATTTAGTACTTCACCTTTGAACTCACTTTGTTTGTCCATGTGTTCACGAGAATAAGCAACTTTTGCTTTAAACGACTCATTTGTGCCAGGGTACATGATTTCTGACATCCATAATCTATGACCTGTCTTTTCCTCGCTCCATGGATTAAATAACCCATCGATACGACATACATTTTTATTGTAATCAAACCAGCAATAGCCTGATGTTATATGCTCGTCAGGTTGCATGGGTGACCAGTATGAAATGTAACTACTGCTCCATTGTTGTGGCAATTTTGGTGGGGTTATTTGCTTGTTTAGTTCCACGTTACTTTTCCCCACGGTCTAAAGCTCTTTCCAATGCTTGGCCAAGCGCGGCCGGCAATGGAGGAAGCTGACCTCGTCGTTCAGCGAACCCTTGCGCGACCTCACCTGTAGATAGGTGCATTCTGTCCTCTACTGACTCAAACCATAAGCGGCTCACGGTTGCATGTTGAGCAAACAGTTGCATAACAGGCATGACATGTTGATTAAAGTCTTCAAGTGCCGCAGTAACATTGTCTGGGTTATCGTAGACCGCTTTTACTAATATTTGCGCACCTACAACAGCCATTGTTGTTCCGTGGCCGATGGAGAAATGCCCAGACTGGAGTGCGTCACCGAGTAGTGCTACATTACCATCGTATGCCTTCTCATGGCTCAACGTCATAAAGTTACGCCATTTGAGACCTTCTTGCGCAATGACCGCTTTGCCATCTAGCTCTTCTTCAAACACCGAAGCAATGAAACGTTCTGCATCTGCTGTAGTCATTTCATCTAGGCCAGACTTTTTGTAAGTTTCTTCACTACATTCAACAACAAAAGTACTCATTTTGCTGGAGTATTTATAAGAGTGCGCAACAAAAACACCTTTTGAATGTGCTTTAAAGATTAGGTTCATTGCATCAAAAGTTTTGGTTGTGCCGTACCACATATAGCGATTTTTACCGAATTCTACCTTTGGCTTTAATGCGTCACGATAGTAGGTGGTAGTGTGATTAAGGCCGTTTGACACAACTACTAGATCATAGTCGTTAGACGCCAGTTCGGCATCCGTTAAAACTGGTTGCTCAAACTCAATGTCAATACCTAAACCAATACACATTTGGCGTAGCGCTCTCACCATTGATTTACGCTCAGCACCACATAAAGTGACACCGGTACTTTTCAAGGCGCTCTGGTTGTGGTGGGTGAGTTTAAAATCTTCAAGGTACTGCGCATCTAAAGTTTCATAATTGGCGAGATACGACAGAGGGTTAGCTGGGTGGTGTGGGGCACGCCCAGGTAGTACAACCCCCCACCCAACAACGTTATCATCGGGGTGGTTTTTCTCAATTATTTTGATATCCCAATCAGGTTTAAATCTTTTTGTTTCACTTGCAAACATAAGGCCTGAAGGGCCGGCGCCAATCACTAAAATCTTCATTAATTCATTCTCCCTATTTTGTACCAAACATTTTGCTTTTCTTGCTCTTCTCGTAACTCACTGTAACGCATTGAAGTGAAATATAATTTTTCAGCCATATCCGGTGGGTAATGGTCTGGGAATTTTTGATTCATATAACGTGCAAAGCGTGCACGCATGAAGAATATTGGGTCTGAACAACTGAGTACTTCGTAGTTTGCTCTGGCCATGTCTTGCATCGCGTCGGCTTCTTTTTTACGTTGTTCAGTAAACTCACTTAAAATCTTTTCGAAGTCATCTCCGTATTGACCGAAGAGCTGATCAAGGGCGAAGGAGTCCTCGAGTGCCATATTCATGCCTTGACCGAGGAAAGGAGCTGTGGCGTGTGCGGAATCACCTATCAACAATGCCGTGTTTTTATAATGAAAAGTTGAAGAACGGACATTGATTAAGTCGTTACTCGGCTTAACCATAAATTGCTCAAACATATCTTGGCGGATATCTTCTGGCACCATTGGGTAGTACTGATCAAAAAACGCCTTCATCGCTTTTCTATCATCACTGTGCAAGCTCACTTGTCCAGTATATGGCAGACAGACTGCAAAGCTGATGCTACCATCTGGAATAGTTGCCGCGCGTCCAGCAAATTGTCCTTGTGAGTCCATACCAAAGAAGTACAGCAAATCTTTTCTTAAACCAACTTTTGACGCATCAGGCACAACCAAGGTTTTATAACCATGTTTGAAGAACGATTGGTGGAATTCAAAGCGTCGGCCGTTGGCTTGCATCGCTTCACGTAAGCAAGAGCGAGCACCGTCTGCACCAATGAGTAAATCACCTTTGTGGGTAGTAAAGTTACCTTCGCTGTCTTTGGTCATTAAGCTGCAACCATCTAGGTCCACTTCAATACAGCGTTGGTCGTAGTGATAATGAACTCCTGCTAGTTCAGCATATTTATTAAGCAACACCTGAAATGCACTGCGGCTAAGTGATAACGGTTTAAGTTTATCAAGAGGCGGAAGCTCACGCGTTTTAGGCTCACCTTTAACGAAAAATGACATGCCTGACACTTCAACACCGCACTCTTGTAATTCAGCCTGTGGAATGTCAGCAGAGACAACCGCTTCAATACCTCTCACAGTCATACTAACGCCAATTGCGCGCGAGCTGACTTGATCAATATAGTCTGTTTGGCTTAGCAAAGGGTTACCGCGTTTTTCTATAATGTGAACATCGTATCCACGTTTTGCTAAGTAAATGGCTGTTAAGCCACCGGCTAGACCGCCGCCAATGACAATTATTTTCTTCATATTTACGCTTCCCTTGAAAGTTTGCCAGTTGCGATTTCTTGCATCTGATTTTGAAAAAACTCTAATAACTCAATTTGTGTTTGTGGTGGCGTGGCCGAAACCATACTTTTAGCCATGCTTACCAAATCTTTGCATTGCCTTGAGATGGCCATGCATCCTTGTTCTAAATTGTCGAAGACTTCCGTCGAAATTGCGTCGGGTACAGGGGGACCTGCGTTGCGTCCCAACTCGCCAGAGGGCAGGGTCATCAACTGTACTGATAGTGGTCTTAAAATCCCGGTCATCAGGTCAATCGCGCCATTCATTAAGCGTGAGCGGCGCATGCTGCCCAGAGGCTTGATGGCAAAATGTTGCATCATCAACTGAAACATTAATTCATGGCAGCCTTTATAAAATGCCATTAATTCTGCCGCTTCTGGATCCGTCACGAGGTTGCATCCCTGGCGAGGTTCAAACACTGGGTTTTTCAACACTGGATAGGAAGGCTCAAACGGAATATCGCTGTGTGTAAGTGCTTTTGAAATCGAACGCAGTCGATTAAAGTGACTTACGTCAAATTGGGGTGAGTCGGCAGAAACGCCTTCACCTTGCTCTGTTACAAAGTTGATAGCAAAAATTGCCGTTTCTCTGTCATAGACTTCAAATTGATAACCCGGATACTCTCGATTAACAATTTCATTCAAAAATAAGTGATGTTCACCACCTAGATTGACCTTTTCTGATGAAAATAAATCTGGTAATTCTCCAATCGCGACCGTGATATCGTGATAAAAATCAGCGATTGATTTTCCTACCGTTGGAAAGAATGCTGGCCACTCAAAGCGCACAAACTTGGCAATGACATGCTCCGAAAAAGGCTCAAATGAAAACTCGGTATCTAAGCCGAATTTCTCTTTGGCTTCCTCACCTAAAACGGGTTTGCCAGGATAAAAAGGTTCTCCCAGTGCCATAAGCAAGTTATTAACCACCAAGTAGTGGATCATTTCTTCATGGGCTATCTCTAATAATGCACCGCGCCAGCCACTATTACGACGTCTGTCTGCACCGCCATTGACTAACTCGAGTTGCGCTTGTTGCCACCTTCCAGCACTGACGAAGTGTTCTCCGGCGCTGTAATTTGGTAACGAGTACGCACTGTATAAATACTGAAGCATAATTGAGAGCTCAAGATCTACAGCATCACGTAGTGCACTGATTAATTGCGATTTACTTTTAATGTTCCCCTTAGCTTTAAATTGTGGCTTTTGGGGAGGTAAAATCTTTGGCATAGCCGATTGCTCAACATTACATAGGTATTTTAAAAAGAGTTGAGCATGGGCTTGTGGCATTTCTCGGGTGCTAGGCATGTAGTAGCTTTTGTCGCGATTTCGAGGATCGCACATCTGCCACATTAGCCGTGCGTACGTTTCGCATTTACATTTGTCAGCCATACTGAATACCGCTTCGGTCATGAAAGGGTAGAACAGCTCATAGTAAGCCATAACATGCTTATACAAAAAGTCGTAGTCGACTTGCTCTGTTGGCGTATCCATGAGTGCCCAATCGTCTGGCAAAACGCGCACTAAGATGGCGTTGTGATACTCGCCTAAAAATAACTCGGTACTACCGGGCTTTAGGCTTTCTATGGTGATTGAACCTTTGCCCTCTAAGTCTGTCGCTATAAATTGGTCACAACTCAGAGTTTTTGAATCTCTTACATGAGAGGCCAGTTTTGCAATTGGCATCGGCTTACCGTGAAAGTAACTGCGAATTGCAACCGATGTTGTACTCTTGTCACCCTTAATATGATTAGGGCTTTCCATGGAAAAAATATGCTGTTCAGCTTGGATGTGCCAGTCACTCTCATACCATGTATGCTCCTCAGAGCATAGTCGGAGTGACTGCTGATGAAATTGTTCATCAATCTGCTGGAGCGTAATATCAATAATACCTGAATTCAGCGCATTATCTTTGTAATCATCTAGAGCAATTGTTGCGATGATTTGCCCATTGTTTGATTTGAGGTATAGATTACCTAAATCCACTTTGCTACTCAGTTTTGGTGGCATGCCAGTATTGACAGGGAGGCTTTCTTGGTAACTTCCATGCGGTAAACCTACAGCAGCGTTTAAACTCAACCAATCTTGCCCGATTGATACTGCAATCGGTGCATATTGCTCGCTGTTTTCTGGTCTTAAGATACGCCCAGTCGGTGAAGTCATCATGTCTTCCTCGCGCCATAAGCCAATGGTGCCATGCAAGTCGCAAAACACTGGCATATTTGGGCCCGCTGGAGGAGATAAATTACTCACGCAATACTGTACAGTTAACCCCAAAACCTTAGGGTCATCTAATGCAACTTGTAGGGCAGCCATAAACTCTGAATTAAGCCCTAATTGATTAAATAGAAACTCGTCACTGTTTTTTCTTATCGAAAATTGGAACAGTCTAGCTTCGCTCATTTCTTCATATAAGAAGTGAGAAATAGGTTGAGCGATATAGCTTTTGTTTATCCATCGCACTCCGTGAGTGCAATCAATATCAGCCGACAATACGTGGGTCGTATTTGCTGATGCTTTTGGATCTGTAATTGTTAGTTGACCCGCATATATAAGCGCAGAGTCTCGCCTAGTAGGATCATTATCTACCCATCTAGCGCGATTAAAAGAAGTCCGCAAGTATTCGTTGTAGTGTCCCCAAAGAGATAGCTTGTGACCAACTAGCTTATCGTTGGTAATATATTCCCCCGGCTTCAGTTGTACACTGGTAATGAGTGTATTTTCCCAACTGAAATGGTTGTTTCCTCGCATATTGTATCCAGCAGCGAGGTTAAACGGTCCAGATTCATCAACACGTCCTTGCGCATCAAATTTGGGCCCTATATCTGTTAAGTATTCGTGGAAATGTGCTGGTGGCTGTGCCACATCATAGGGCTTTCCATCTTTTATTGCCGTATTGGTCGCAATATCTAATGTATTGTTGATATTGCGATTTGCCGTTGGGACGTTAACCCGTGCAATTCCTTTAAAATGAACTCGGGGAAAATCGAGAATACTCATTTAATTCAAACTTCCTAGTTACTTTTCTTTAGTCTGTACTGTGTAGATGACAATTAAACGTGTGCCAGTTCTTCGCTTCTCTGCTTTTGAGCTTGCTCAGAACCCAGTCGCTTCAATAGTGTTTCAGCTGCACTCCTGCCAGCCATAATACCGCCTTCCATCCAGCCGCAGTGCGGTGTATAGGCATCACTCGCAGAGATTATGCGAGATTTTTTATGCACTAATGTCATAGGGTGATTTGGGCAACACTCCTGAGAGAACTCAACGCCATGAGTCCAATGTTTGTAGGTATGGATATGCGGATCAGGCAGTTGGCTTTCATGGCATCGCAATGCTTCAGCCATCAGTGTTTTTACTGTGCTTAGGTAGTGAGCTTCGCCCCTTAAGGTCGTATCACGCCAAAAGTTTGCGTAATCGCTGTCGGTATAAAAAAATACATACCTGTTGTCCTTGAAATACAGCTTACGTATAGGGTTATTCGTAATTACAACATGATCTGCCAGATCTAACTCTTGCCACCAAGGTGCATCATAAAATAAAAAGCCTTTGAACAAAGGAATGGACCCGTAAGTGTAGTCACTCCAATTTTGTGGAAAGCCACAATTGAGCTTTTTCATCGCTGTTGGAGGAAAGGTTAGTATCATCTCACCTTCAGAAATAGTGACCTCTTGCTTCCCATCTTTGATTAATTTGAGTGCAGAGCCGTTATTGTTGGTTTCTATACCTGCAAGTTCATGGTCAAAGTAAAATTCAACGCCATGTGCCAATGCTTCTTGATATAGCTTTTCTGTTAGCGCTGAAAAGCCTTCTTTTAAGTTAAACCACTCATATCCCGCATTTTCAGAAAAGCCCTGTATTTCGGGGTGTTTCTCAATTATATCAAAAGCAATATGCGGTGAAATGTTGGGCAGTGATAAAGAGTCGTAGCCTAGTGCGTTGATCATTTCCTTAGCTTGATGTCTGCCAACATAAATAGTTAGAAACTCTTCAAAAGAATCGTTTGGGTGTTCATCACATAGAGGTTTTAAATTTTTTAAAATGCTCTTTAAACTTTTATGCAATGCTTGTGGACGCTTTAGTTGTGTAAAAGGGAATGTTTCGTAAGGTAAGTTTAAAGACGTCACTTGTTCCTTGACATTGTGATGAAGCTGGGAAGAAAATCTGCCTGCACCCAGGTCCACAAAGTGATCATTGACTTTAACTGCATGTGCTCGACCACCAACTCGTTTCTTATGTTCATAAACCTTAATTGAACTCTTTTTGCATGCTTTTGATTTTGCTAATGTAAGCGCGCAAATAATGCCTGATATTCCTGCACCTATGATCGAGATAGTGTTTTCTCTAATCGCCATGTTCCATATTTCCTTGAGTTTTCCTAAAAACTTATAGCTTTAAATGAGACTTCATCAATAATTAACATTAATTAAATATCAAATATCACTTTTAAGCCGGTTTATTCACTGGTTCACGATGAAATTAAATTCGTATTCCCTAAAATCAATCGATTACGATAATTCAAACCCGCAGTATGCGTTTTATTAAATGATACCACTGTTGTTCCTCATAATTAACAAAGATCAGTAAAATGTTATTAAAATAATGATATTTTCGGTCTGAAATAAATCCTTCATTGTCCTTATTATTGCAATTTGTGCATTTGCTCTATTGCAAAGTTAGCCTTAATTTTATTTTCGGGGATAAATCAATGTGCAGGTTGGGTGATAAATCGATGAATTTTTGTTTTCAATTTGGGGATAAATATGTTGGAAATGTGGAGCTGTAATTTCATTGTATTACAAGTCGGGTTACAAAGTGTACGTCACTATGCAGATAGTTCTTTAGGACTATTGAATAAGACCATGAATTAACTGAACTAATAGCAAAAAACAACTCTTTTTTAAGGGAATATGAAGAATTTAAAGCGTGTTATTTAAATTGAGAAAATTTCTTTGTGAAAGATTGCACTTTTAACGAGAGTTTGATCTTAGCTTGTACCGGTTACCTAGAGTAGGAAAACAATAGATAACCCGGTATTTGTTTATTTGCAATGGAAAAAGTAAGATGAATTTTTTATAACTCCATCCTTTTCTAGTTCTTTTTTATTAGCCTGTTAAGTGTGAAAATTGAAAAGCTGAGGGCAAAAACTCCACCAGCCACGTCTGCAATGGGAAATGACCACCATAAAGCGTCCGAACCGTATAGTTTTGGTAGAGTTACCATTAAAGGTAAAAGTAATACATAAGTGCGGGCGGCATCTAACATGGTAGCTGGGATTGCTTTACCCATTCCTTGAAACAATCCACTAGACATCATACAGAATCCTGCAGTGGTAAAACCTGCAAATGCAATTAAAGCAATCTCTTTCCCTAAATTCGTTACTAGTTCATCGCTGGTAAATAGTGCAATAAGCCATTGTGCGTTTAAGCACAGGATAAAGGTAACGACCAATCCCCATATTGTGCTGATTAGGCACGCGACCAGATAGGCCTTTTTAACGCGCAAAAACTCTCCAGCGCCATAGTTAAAGCCTGCCAAGGTTTGCAGCGCCACCATCATGCCTATAACTGGTAAAAACAAGAACATGTAACATCGAACCAAAATTCCGTGGGCTGTGATAAGGGGCTCAGAATTTTGCGCGAATACAGTAGAGATTGAATACACTGTTGCAGCTAAGATCACTGAAAAGCCACCGTGTGAAAGTAAAACTGGTAATCCCAGGCTTAGCATTTTGAGATGAACTTGGATTGGGCTCAGTAAACTACGACGTTGGAATTTAACAGCGCTTTCGCCCTTAGATTGAAGTTGAATTGCAATAACTAAGGCAATACTTAAAGCACAGATAGTTGCCCAAGCGGCACCTGCAACTCCCCACTCAAATACAAAAATAAAAAGAGCATCCAACAATATGTTCAATATAGATGCAGTAGAGAGTACTTGCATCATAGCTTTTGGGTTTCCTGATGCGCGAAAGCCTTCAGTAATTTGGTTACAAATAAACCCAATTACCCAAAACAACACAATGGGAGTAATGTAGCTAGTTGCCTGAGCTTGTAAAGACTCTGGAACAGCCAACAGGCTAAAAATACTGCCAAGGTTCAAGTAGGTGAGAGTACAAAGTAGCAATGCACTCAATATGGCTAACATAAATGAAGCAGAAAATACTTCGTTTGCATCTTTTTGTCGTTTAGCGCCTAGATATCTAGACACAAGAGAAGCCATACCGCTGCCGAGCATTGTGCTGATAGCGATGAGTATCATTTGGATGGGGAAAACTGCTGATACAGCGCCCATTGCTTGCGCGCCAATCCCTTGAGAGATAAACAGTGCATCAACAAAAGTGTACAGCCCATTAATGACCATACCTAAAATTGTTGGGATTGCTAAAAAGCAGAACTGTTTAAATATAGGTCCGGTGAGCAAAGGAGATTCGGATTGCTCATCTATTGTGCTCATTTCTGCTGTAGTCGTACTCATGCTTATTCCTTGTATTCTGATGTTAAAGCTGTGGATAGTTTACTGAAAAAATGTTTGTAAAGGTTAATTCTGTGTTTTAAATTTTTAATTTTGTGTTTTTTTTGACTTGAATTCGGGCCATTTGTGTATGGGAGGACGTTGTTTATCGTTTGTAAAGCCATAATTTATTTCACAAAAAAATGTGTTGTTGATGTCTTTTTTATTAACTTTTATGGATTTGCTAAATGTACTAAATCGATTGGATATAGAGATCTTGAGGGTGAATGTGATGACCGAGGTATTAAATAAGACATGAAATTTATAATTATTTGCTCAGCATTGTTATGTTATATTGTTTCTTTTTAATTTGAGGAGATTTAAATTGCGTGGTCAATTTCAACAAGTTGGAGACAAAGTGTCTATCGGCTTGGCAACAATGTGTGTCATTCATTGTATTGTGCTGCCTATTTTGTTTGTGGCATTGCCTTTCTTATCGGTAAGCTTTTTACAAGAAGAGGCATTTCACCAATTGCTCCTTGGAGGTGTACTTTTAACAAGTGTTTTAGCTTTGGTATCAGGCTGTAAAACACATAGTAAATGGCACATTTTTTCGTTTGGGATTACAGGACTGGCAGTACTATCAATCGCGGCTTTCTTTGGGCATGATTTTCTTGGAGAATATGGTGAAACGATTTTGACCGTTGTAGGAAGCCTCATTGTTGCCTTTTCACATTTAAAAAATATTAAAGAGTGTAAAGCAGCTAGGTGTTGTTCCTCTTAATGGGGCAACTTAGGTAAATACCTAAGCTTAATTTTGTATTTCTCTCATCTTCAAAGTAGTAAATTTGATGCCCTTTTTTTGATAAGTGGGTGGTTTTTTTGTTATGTACTATGCTCAGAGCATTAACTATATGCTTTGAGAGGCAAAGTGCTTCGTTCATCTTATCCCCTTGGTTGTTTGCTTCCTTGCGTTCAATCCCAGAATAAAAAGTGCATAAAAACAATAAGTCAATCCACCACTGTAGGGGACTGACATGCACTCGGTGAAAAACTTTGTCAGATTGCCTATTGCACTGAAGATTTTTGTTGTAGTGGTGTTTGGTTTATTAGCTCAGGTGGCGACCTTACAATTATTTACCCTCAAACAAACCGTTGATAGTCATCTTAATACGCGTGTGGACGAGGTTATGAGCCTTTTCGTGCAAGCACAAACAGCTCTAGAGTTTATGGTCTCTGAGAATCGAGAGGATGCAATTGATAAATATTTAAACTTAATGAAATCCCACTCAGACGTTGAATTAGCCGTTGTATTTGATGATAAAGGTGAAGTGTTTTTAGCTACTCAACCTGAGTATATCGGCATGACTGCAAGCGCAGTACTCGCGAAGTTTGAATTCAATGAATCTGAGTCATCAAATTTATCAAACGTGTTAGTGCAAAAGGAGACAATGGATTCATTTGACCGCGAGTCAAACCTTTTTGTTATGTCTGGCCCGATAGTTTCGCAAAGTACCACTCATCAAGAAAATGCCAAGCGTTTATTGATCTTGGCGGATTATTCCTATGCAGAAAAATACATAGAAAATTCCACCATGCATGCCTTTACACCGCTCTTTGTCATCATGCTCGTTACCGCATTGTTAGTTGCAATGATCTTTCATGTCTCGATTCAAAAGCGGCTGCGAAAAATTTTTACTCACTTTGATAATTTCCATGCCGAAAAAGGTATCACCTTTATTGATATTGGTGGAAAAGATGAACTTAGTGAACTGGCTAGAAGGAGCAATGTATTGTTCCAAGACCTAGCCATAAGTCACTCCGAGGTTAGTCAGCAAAAGGACTATTTTCAAGCGCTATTTGAGGGCATTACAGATGCCGTCGTCATTGTGGATGAGCAAGGTGCAATACTGGACTTGAACCATACTGCCAAGCAATGCCTTTCAAAGGGTTTGGCTGAATCAAAGCAATTTAACGAGCAGTTCATATTATCTCATGACTTTGACACCAAACAGTTAGTATCTCTTTCAAAAGAAGCGGATAGCCACAGGGGAAAAAGTATAAAAAGCTTTTGGCTAAATCAGAAAAAATGGCATGCGATCAACTTATCTATTACTAAACTGACAATGGCAAAGCAGGGGTTATCTTGCTATTTGATCGCATTTGTAGACCAACAGAAAGAGTTTGAACTCACGTTGCAATTACAGCTGAGTGAGCGAAAACTGTTTTCCATCATTGAGAACTTACCTGAAAGCGTATTTTTATTGCAGGAGAATGGTGAGGTTGCTTATCTCAACGGGCAGTTGAAGCGTTTTCTAACTACGGATACTAAGGTATCGAATGCCGAAGAGTTATTAAAGGCATGTCCAAAAAATATCGCCACTTTCTTAGAGCTTCGTATGCAGTCGGTGATGTCTGGAGATAGCTATATAAGAGAAGAAATACATTATAAATTTCGCGGAGAAACGTATTATTGTGCCATTACGCTGTTTCCAATTATCAAGCAAAATAAAAGCAATTATGCAATGGCTGGGTTTATTTCAGACATTACGGTACAAAAGAAAACTGATTATGAACTACAGCAGATTCAAAAACGATTAGCTGAGTTGGTTCGCCACGCTCCGATGGCAATTATTGAATGGGACCAAGCGCTTAACATTGTATTTTGTAATCAGGCTGCTTCAGATCTTTTTGGCAGTTGCCAACACTCTCTTGTAGGGAGTAATTTGTCGGAGCTCGTTGCAGTTGACTTCTATTCTGATCTAGAGCGTTACTTACTTCAAACTATATCGAACGAACACAATGCAAAACAGTTAATTGCTATAGCAGATAAAAAAGGCAGGCAACGGGTTACTGAGTGGCATAGTTTCATTCTTTCTGATGAAACCAGCGAGGCAGCGAGATATGCTTCGCTAATTTCTGATATTACGATGCTACGCGAGGTGATTGAATCACTTGAGCTTAAAGAAGCAGAAAAAGACGAAGTGCTCCAATCAATGGTTGATCCTGTGATTACCATCAACGACAAAGGGCAAATACTGACATTTAACAAAGCCGCAGAGGTTGCATTTCAATATGAGGCGCAGCATGTAATTGGTGAAAATGTCAAAATGTTGATGCCAGAGGAGTTTGCAAAGCACCACGACTCCTTTTTACTTAACTACATTACAACTGGTCACAAACAAGTAATTGGTATCGGTAGGCAAGTGATGGGCAAGCGGGCCTGTGGAGATGTGTTTCCTATGCACTTGTCTATTAGCGAATTGCCTATTATGCCAAATGGGGTGAGAAGGTTTATTGGTAACTGCGTTGACTTGACCAACATCAAAGATAAGGAAGAGCAGCTCAGGCGGTCGATGAAAATGGACGCGCTAGGTAAATTAACGGGAGGGATAGCGCATGATTTCAATAATTTAATAGGGATAATGCTGGGGTATAGCGATATTATTACGATGCAGTCATCTCTTGAGCCTGAAATCAAAAGTTATGTACAAGAAATAGTAAAAGCAGGAGAGCGGGCAACAAATCTCACCCACAAATTATTGAGCTTTTCAAAAAAAGAAAGTGCACTGAGTGAGGTTTTTTCTTTAAATGACGCCCTTGTTGATAGCCGCCAATTACTAGAAAAGTCACTAAAGCCTGATATAAAGCTAATTTTTGACTTGGCTGAGGATTTACCTGATGTGCAGCTTGATAGGCATGATTTTGATGACATGATATTGAACTTGGTGATTAATAGTGTTCATGCAATTAAAGAAGCAGGTAGTGTGACCATCAAAACAAGTCTGGATTGGTATCAAAATGATAAAATAGATCACTCAACGAGTTTACATGTTAAGTGTGAAGTAATAGATACCGGAGAAGGTATTAAAGAGCAGCATTTAGACAATATTTTTGATCCTTTCTTTTCAACCAAGGGTGATCAAGGCACTGGCTTGGGGTTAAGCCAAGTATATGCATTTATTCAACGCAGTCTGGGCGTTGTTGATGTAAAGAGCTGTCAAAGAGGCACTACATTTACCATTTATTTTCCTGCGTTGGAATCTAAGTCCAAGCTGATGTCTCAAGCTAAGCTTAACTATGAACATGTACACCAAACGCCATGCCGCATTTTAGTTGTTGATGATGAAGCATCACTTGCAGGCGTAATGGCAAAACTTCTATGTCAGGCGGGTCACACTGTAGACACTAAAACTTGTGGTATCGAAGCGCTGGAGATACTAAAAGAAAACGCATATGATTTGATCATATCGGATGTACTAATGCCCGATGTAAATGGCTTTAGTCTAGTCAAACAGGCTCAGGGGCTTCATCCAGAGATAAAAGTGCAGATGATAAGCGGCTATGTGGATATTGAAAAAGTCAGCGATTTTGATAGTGCCCTTTACGCAAACATTATTCGCAAACCGTTTCGCCCTCAGGAGTTACTAAATAGAGTAGCGACACTTTGCTCAAAATAACTCTGGCTTAGTATTGTTTAAATCAAGGTCCGTTTCCAACTCGGGAGCTACTTTTTGCTCCATTTCAAAGTACTTATCAGTTTTTTGGATTATGCTGGTTAAGTTTGATTTTAATAAATTAATTTTCGGTTCAATTGAGCCGAGGCTTTTGGCCTCTTTTTCAATTAAATTGGCAATAAACTGCTCCTGCTCTTCAGTTAAATCTAAAATATGAAAACTAGACGTAATTTGCTGGTTTAAGTCATGCATGACATCATGTATTAAACATTTATACTCTTCTGATAAAGTGTGTAATTCGCCAATGCCTGAAGTGATATCTACAACGATTTGTTCCATTGCTTGCTGGCGGTACAAGTCCAGTAATTTGGCTTCCAGCCCCTCAATTATAGCAACTGAGATATCATTGATAGCACCGCTATCCTCGGGTGATTCAGACATGTTTTTGATTAAAAAAGATATGTGCTTTTCGTTTACAATCAATCGTCTACCAAAGCTATGCAGACGACCTTTTGTACAGAGTAACTCAAATATGTTTTGCTCTATTGGGCTGATACTTGCGCCATTTGGACCATAAAAAGTAATCTCTTCTTTTTTGACCATGACGCTTGTAAGTAATCCTAATTGTTTCATGGTAGCGAAAAATTGATTGATTACTTGATGCTCATTTTTGCACTGGTTAAGTGATTTGAAGAACTGCATTACCAAACTATAGTGGGAAGCCTGTTGCATTGAAGAGAGGGCCAGTGTGATCGACTCTTGTTCGCTGGCTTTGAGTTCCACTTGTGATTGAATAAACTCAGACACCTTCTGTACTTTTGTGACGAGTTCTTTGATTTGAAATGGCTTTGCAATGAAGTCATCTGCGCCTACATCAAAAGCGCGTAAACGCATATCTAAATTATTGTACCCGGACACCAGAAATAGGGCGCAATTGCTGGTTAAAATTTCGTTTTTGATTTTCTCGCAAGCTGCAAGCCCATCAATACCTGGCATGCTAATATCCATCAAAATTACTTGCGGGCTATAATTCTCAAGAATCTCATAGGCCTCTTGTGCGGATGAGGCTTGCTCACATGAAAAACAAGGCTCGAGTGCGGCGAGGATCATATCCCTCACTGGTTTTTCATCATCAACTATTAGCACCTTAGCGTTGCCCGACATGATTCTTATACTCCTACTGTGAGCTGGTAAAACTAGATAAAATGTACCACTCTCAACAGCATAGTGTAGAACGATTATATGCGCTAAAAAAATATGATCTTAGCTAGGGCTATTTATCTATGTTCAGAATAATTTGGTTTGATTTTTAGTGAAAGCAAGCCGCTTCAAACTTAAAAGCCAAATGCAGCTTGCAGGGTTTTAGACGGGGAAGGGATCAGTTATCACCTTTCAATATGGGAGTTGTCCACCACTATTGATAAAGTTGGCATATTCTTGCCAAAGATCGTCAACACCTCTTCCTAAAATACTTCTAAACGCGGAATCAAATGACCATGTATAATTACCAAGATCTTTAGCTGTCTTGTTAAATTTATACAAGAATTCTGGGTCATGTGTGACCCTGACATAATGCAAGAAAAAGCCTGTGGTAGTGTAGCCACCTAACCATTTTTTTGGATCGGTAACGTTAGGCTGTCTCGTTTTATGAAAGCCTTCTCCGATCCTTACCGCATCGGCAAGTCCTTCGGTATATGCCCAAAACGCTTTTCCATCACCATAACTGTCGCGGGTGAGCGGTGAGTTATTGTACCCGTGAGTTACTTCATGAAAAAGAATACCATCAATCTCATCTCTTATGGCTGCGTCAGAATTTCCGTTGTCTCGATAAAGGTTAGCTAGATGGGTCGTACTGACTACAATGGTCATTTCTCCAGAGCCATCTTCTCCCATTTTGTAAGCGACAAATTCATTGCCCCAGTGATCTTTTGCCCTTAGCTCGAACCTAAGATTTCTAAATCTGTTCGATTCTATTGGATCGCTATAAAGGATCTTGGCAACATCGACACATCGATTCGCCATATGTCCAGAGGGATCAGATATTATACGTTTGAATAGAATTGAGCCTTGAGTCTGCGGGTCTACATCAACGAAATCGACTTGTGGCTTTTTCCACTGTCCATCGGGCGGCGTTGTGGTTTGCTCTAGGATATTGACGGTATAGCTTGTATTGCTGTATGCGTACACAGATACATAGAGGTCATTACCCTGTAAATTACATGATTCAGTTGTGGTAGGTGATGTACTGCTACAGTCAAAATTCTGTGTTGTTGGCTGAGCACCTAATCGCATATACAAGTCAGCATCGCCAGAGCCGCTGGTGGTTGCAATCACTTTATTTGCAACATTAAATGGACCAAAGTGTTGCCATTGGCGCGCATTTAATGAATTAGTTTGTGTGATAGGCAGCTCATTTGGTGGGGTTACTATGCTAGAACCAAACATCTCAACCTCAGCTAGCTGTAAAATGTTGGCACCATGGTTTGCCGTTACGTTTAAACGAACAAATTGAAATGCTTGCGGATTAGGTACATTGAATTGTTTAGTTTGATAGCGAGCGCCGAATGACTGGTTATTGCGGGTATCTAATGTGTACCAATTAACGCCATCAGAAGATCCTTGCAATTGCCAGTCTTGAGGGTCGCGACTGGGTGCATCATTTGCTGATGTGAGTGTATAGCTGGTAATTCGCTGCGGCTGGTCGAACTGATAGCTGATCCAGCCTGATGGAGAAAACGTGAGCCATTTGCTGTATTGGTCATTATCAAAGGCTTTGGTACGTCCTTCGAAAGTGCCATTTTCACCAGAAGCGGATATTGCATTTGGGTTTGCTGATGTGAGATCTGTATTAGCATATGCCGAAATTGATAAAGTAGCAGCAATTATGCACGCAAGCTTTGTGTACTTCAAAGCGTTATTTGTATGTCTTTGATTCATTTTTACGCAACCTTGTATCGTTCCAAAAATTATTCGAATTTGCCTGATGTTCCAATAAGTTCTTTCTTGCTTAACTCATATTTTTTGTGTCGTTGTCACTGTTATTATTTATTGGAACGTTTTAATAATTGGTTGTAAAATGTACTTTGTCAAAGGTTTTTTACATTAGGTTAACTGTTTCGCGTTTTTTTGGTTTGATAAATAGTCAGATTATTGGGCTTTTCATCAGTTGTTTTTAGACCTTGCGGTTAAAAAAATATTGAGTAATGATGTATAATATGTTGAAAAGTATCGCTATAATTTTTCTATCGGGAAATAGCAACCATCATTCAAAAAATAAACTATTTTACCGACAAATAGTTTTAAAAAAGATCTAACGAGTTACTGATAAATACACCTAAGGGGGTCACAGCAAAGTGCAGTATTTGGTTGAACAAGGCACGCTAGACGAGCTGTCTGAGATAGAACAACAAATTCCTTAAATCTAAAGATACGATAGTTGCACGTCTACAAAACCGTCGCTCGTTGCTGTTGGTTGCTAAGGTAAATGGAAAGCCTGTTGCGTATAAACTAGGCTACGAGAAATCGACACAGCACTTTTATAGTTGGTTAGGTGCTGTAATACCTGAGTATCGCGGTAGTGGCATTGCGCAATCATTACTGAATGAACAAGAAAGGTGGTGTCTAGAGCAGGGCTATGAATTTATATCTGTGAAGTCCATGAATAAGTTTAAATCTATGCTTATGATGCTTTTAAAAAATAATTATCACATTGTGGCTTGCAACCCTGTCAATGATGGAACAGATAGTAAAATCAAATTTCTAAAGCTGTTAGGTTGAGAGGCCTCATGTTTGCTTGTGGCCTCTAGTTATTACTCGTTTTCGAATGTCTGAGTCTTAGAATGTTTGGCTTCAAAATATCTATCCAGATACAGAGCAAAGAAAATAATTACACTGCCAATAGCCAGTTTCTCTAAACTGGTTTCTCTGTTCCAAATAACCAAGTTAACCAAAATTCCAGCTGGTACCAGCACATTATTCATTGCTGCCAATGTACCAACTGATACCAAAGTTGCGCCTTTATTCCAAAGAAAATACCCAAGCCCTGATGCTACGAGACCCAGATACAGTAAAATCCCCCATTGCTTGGTGGTTGTAGGGAGCTTATTACTATCACCAAATAACATAAAGCCTGCGCCAGAGACAATCAGTGCACCAATAAAGAAAAAGCCAAAACTGCTATGTTGTGATATGGATGAATGTTGAATTAATCGTTTGTAGAGCACTTGACCAAGTGCGAAGCACAAATTGGCACCTTGCACTAAGCATAAGCCAACCCAAAATTTCTCATTGATTTGTTCATAGCGAATAGTAATAGCACCTAAGGTTGCGATAAGTGCTACCAGAATATGGTGAGCTTGAAAGCGCTTATTCAAAAAATCATTAATCAAGGCTATGTAAACAGGTGTCATTACAGTAAATAACAATACCTCAGGGACACTAAGAAATAAAAATGAATGGTAGTAAAATCCGTACATTACACCTATTTGGATGGCTCCAATCAGCATGAGCCTTAAAGCTGTTTGCAGTGGGACCTGCCCAACTTTTATAAATGGTAAAAAGATGAGCGTCGCGATAAATACGCGACTCATTGCTGCAAACCAAGAATCAACCTGACCTGCTAAGTAAACGCCAATAAGACTAAATGAAAATGCCCACAGTGCGGTGACAAGTGATAAATGTAGCATAGAGATTGACTGAGTTTTTTAGTCATTTTATGCGTAATAAGAAATGAAATCGATAGAAATTTCATATAGTGGAGCTGTGTTCAGAAGGAAACCTAACTTCATTGAAAATATAATAGTTCGAAAATAACGAAGTAAATAACCGTTATAATATGATTTTAATTTACTACTCAATGGTTACAATGAAGTTGTTTTCACATTTATCCCTTTCATGATTACCCATGATGTGTTAAAGGCCGCCCTTCCCAGGCGGCCTTTTTATTTTCAGCACTTTATTACTTTTTCAATGATTGCCTAAAACGTATTACTGAGCATGATTGGCTTTCACTGTAGCTGAAAACCTATGCACTTAGATTCATCTGCGGCAAGGCTTTAAACTGTGAGTTTTTGTAAGTTATATAATCTGCTAGCTATTGAATGCTTGAAATATACTCTGGGTAAATATCGCGCCCGTTCAACTATCATTTTGATTTTAATTTAGCTTCGTTCATCTTGGGCTAAACTTGGTGAGTGCATAGTCCCCGACAATTGTTGTGCGCATATGCACAACCTGCAGTTCACAGTACCTGATTAGGAGAAAAATTATGAAATATATGCTTAAAGTAACTGTGCTTTGGTTTGCAGCGGTATTGGCTGGGTGCGCGTCGATGGGGGGAGGAGATATCGCGCAAAAACGATCTGATATCATAAAAATGAAAAATGAAACGCTTTCACAGTTATATTCCGAAAAGCCTGATACGCGGGCCCAATTAAGATCCGCGGTGGGATATGCGGTGTTTTCTAATGCCAATGTCAACTTACTACTCGTTTCAGCAGGTACAGGATATGGCGTGGTGCACACTAATAAGACGGGTAATTTTACCTACATGAATATGGCCGAAGGTGGCGTAGGCTTGGGCTTAGGGGTGAAAGACTATAGACTCGTTTTAGTGTTTCATACTCAAAAAGCGCTAGATACTTTTATTGAACACGGTTGGACATTTGGTGGTAATGCCGATGCTGCGGCGAAGGCGTCAGAAAAGGGCGCGTCCGTGCAGGGAGAGCTTTACTATGGTGATATGTCTGTCTACACCATGACAAAGAGTGGTTTAGCGTTGCAAGCAACAATTAAAGGTACGAAGTTTTGGCCAGATAGCGAATTAAATTAGTCGCTAAATTCAAGAGAAAGAATATACTTTGTACAAGCGCTTATCGTAGTTTATTTGTGCACTTCATGAGTTTTTTTAACTTGTTAGGTGCATGAGTATTCGCTATAAACAAAGTTATATATTTAATTATTTTTGGGGGCCGTATGTTTAAGGATATTGATGACCTCAGCGATAGTTCAGTTTTAATTGTAGAGGACTCCTCACTCACGCAAAAAGTGTTGAGTGCTTGCTTGGATGGGTTGTGTAAAGTTGACTGTGTTTTTTCGGCAGAAGATGCTATTAAGCACTGCATAGATAATCCGCCAGACCTCATTTTAATGGACTGGATACTCGAAGGAATGACCGGCTTAGAAGCTTGTAAAAAGATTCAAGCGATGGATGAGCTCAATGAGATCCCAATCATTTTTGTGACATCAAACACGAATGAAAATCAACAGGAGTTGTGCTGGGATGCGGGCGCGGTTGACTTTTTAGGTAAGCCAATAGTTGCAAGAACTTTAGTGAATAGAGTCCGCACGCATCTTAAGTACAAAAGACAAACGGATATTCTCAAACAGTACTCCTTCTTTGATGGCCTGACAGAAGTATTCAATCGACGCTATTTTGATATGGAATGTCAGAGACTATTTAAACAAAATTTACGCCAGCAGCAGAGTCTTTCTGTGATAATGTTGGATATCGATTACTTTAAGTTTTTCAATGATCATTACGGTCATTTGCAAGGCGATGACGCGCTTAAAGCCGTGGCAAAAGTAGCAGTAAAAATGGTAAATAGACCCCTTGACAGTGTATTTAGGTACGGAGGTGAAGAGTTTGCTGTATTACTGCCAAATACTGATAGAGAAGGCGCTCAGAAGATCGCGAATGCCATTGTAGCAGCAATAAAAGGACTCGAAATTCCGCATAGTAAGTCGCGGTTTGATGTCGTGACTGTCAGTGCAGGTGTCGCGGTGGGTAAATATGGTCATTACGACAAAGTGGAAGAGTTGATAAAAACCGCCGATAAAGCACTTTATCAAGCCAAAGGTAACGGCCGAAATCAATCATTTTTGTTGGATGAATAAACGGTGATGTGTGTTCAACTAACTCGAACACACATCACATCTAGTTGCATTTACATATTGAATAGCAAAGCTGAGACTGCTAACAAGCCTACAGCGAGTACAAAGTAAGTACTGAGTTTGCCTTTGTATTTTTGTAATGCAGGCACTTTATATATTGCAATAGTTGGCATTACAAACAAGATCAATGCGATAACAGGGCCGGATATCGCGCCCATCATGTCTAAAATACTAGGGTTAATAACCGCACAAACCCAAATAGAAACAAACATGAGCACAACACCTAGCTTGTCAGCTGTTTTGAGACTGATGTTTGTTTGCTTAGTTAACAGGCCATTGAAGCTTTCTCTCGCACCTAAAAAATGACCTAAAAATGAAGAGGTGATAGCAATAAACGCGACTAAAGGTCCTAATGTTTCAATAAAAGGATTGTTGTAAACATTTGCCAAATAGGACAGTACTGATACGTTCGCTTGTTTTGCTTCTGCCATTTGTTCAGGTGTAAGTGAGAAAATACAAGAGAATACAAATAGCAGTACAAACGCAATCAGCATCAAAGCAGTATTACGTAAAATGGATTCTGATTTGATTGTTGCTTCAGACTTATAGTGGCGGCGCTGAGTGTTTGCAAAACTCGAAATGGCTGCGGCATGGCTAAATGAAAAAACGATAATTGGAACAGATAGCCAAAGGGTTTCGCTTAGCGAACCAATGTCTGGCGCTGAAACAGCTGGGATTTGCCAATTTGGGATAAGATAAAGTGACAAAAATAGTAGGACACCGACTAGTGGATATACCAAAATAGCAAATGCACGCAACAATAGCTTCTCGCCACCTAACATAATGGCAATCATACCCGCTACTAGTACGCCTGAAAGTAAAGCCCTTGGTAGAGACTCCATTCCCATTTGGTTAACCATGAAGCTGTCTACTGTGTTGGTTAAACCTACACCATAAATAAGCAAAATTGGGAAAATAGAGAAAAAATAAAGAAGAGAAATTAATCGACCACTTGTTGCACCAAAGTGTTCCTCAACGACATCGGTAAAATCAGAGTCGCTGTTTTTAGAAGAAAGCACAAACCTTGCTAGGCCTCTGTGCGCAAGGTAAGTCATTGGAAATGCGAGTACCGCCATAATGAGTAATGGCCAAAATCCACCTATGCCGATGTTGATAGGCAAAAATAATATGCCTGCGCCAACAGCGGTGCCGAACAGGCTAAGTACCCAATTAGTATCATGCTGGGTCCAGCGAGCTTGGCCTTCTGGCATCATGCTGCGGGCATCTCCCGCTTGTGAATTACTCATACTTGTTGTCCTATGTTTTCTTTTTAATCGGGCGGATGATATAGAAATTCACTTAATGATGCATGTTTATTCGGATTGATTGATTGAAAAGTAATCTTTTAAAGTGGTTTGTGGTTAATGAGTGTTCACAAAGAGAGTTAAAGGTAGGCAACTACGGCTTAATCCTAAGCCGTATCCAATGACAAATAAATTGGTTAAAACTAAATTAATCGCACTTGTTTTATTAAAATTTCATCTTCTTCGTCTGTTGTAGAAATGTGCTCCGCAACAAGGTATGTTTGCTCTGCGTCCATAAAAAGTTTGATGATGCCAAAGTTGTTTTCAGTGCTAAAAGCTAGTCGCTCAAACGTCGTTAAAACGTTGCAGCCGCTCAATGTGCCTTGCGCGCAAGAAATGGCTTTGCTGACAAATGGCGCTGACTTTCGTGTTACACCACTGGCTGTAAATTGATAAACAGTACCGCTATTTGCACGGCGTTTAAGTTTAAAAGATGCCGCACAGTGTACATCGCCGGACAAAAATATCACTGGTACCTTGTGCTTTTGCGAGGCGTCGAAAGCTAAATCAAGTAACTCATTGCGTTCTTGGTGGTTTGCCTCATGGTCCCATTCGTCTCTAAAATCATCTTTATAGGAGCCTATGTCAGCCATGTTCACAACGGTGCAGCTCCAGTGCACAACGGGAACAGGAGAAACTATGAATATCGCTTTTGCGGAGCTAGGTATGTTTTCGAACCATTGAGACAAACGAGCAAATTGCTTAGGCCCCAATAGATCATAACCTTCTGGATTTTGAAATTGATGATGTCCCCTTTGGTCCAATACGTAAAAGTTCGCTAAGCTATGAGCAAAGCTATAGTCCCACTGAGAGTTTGCTAATGGTACGTTTGGTAGAGAAGGCGTCGTTGGGTTATGGCTATGCTGATACTCTTGGTAGACTTGTGCAGCAGCATGAAACATTGCATGTGCGATAAACAGGTTAAATTCACTGTCTTCCCACTCAAAAAGAGTATCTAACTTATTACTCAATTCCTCTTCAGTAAGTGAGCCCCATCCATCCATAATCTCATGGTCATCCCAAATCATATACGTAGGGTATGAGCGCAATAACTTTTGAAAATGTGCTGATTGCCAATATAGTCGATAAATAAACCGATAAAAATAGCTGAGCTCTTTAATTAAGCCCGCTTGGTCCTGTGTTTCAAAGTAGGGTTTTAACTGCGCTTTATTATCGGTTACCCATCGCCATATATCGAATTCTTTGGTGCTTGAGTCGACGTAGACCTGATCTCCGCCGGCGATAATAAAGTCGCCGCCTAGTTCATTTAATCTGTTCAATATATCTTGAAAAATATCATCAGGTCCATGACCTTTTTTATAGGGGTCATGGCAGCTAAAAAAGCCAAAAGCGAGGGATTGAGCATTAGCTACTTGTGTTTTAAATGAAGCTGGTATTTCGTAACCGCTGCGCCAATGGCGTCGAGCAGGGACCGATTGGTCAGCTAAGAGTGCTACCCAATATCGTGTTGCGGGTTGCAAGCCCTGAAACTCGACACAATGAGTGCGGTCTGTTGTATCGTCTAAAGCAATTGGTCGAACTTGACCCTGACCACCCGTTTCGAATTCGTTTTGCAAAGTGGTATTAGTATCAGGCGAGTCAATGTTAATGCCTATTGGCTGAATTGGCGTATCGCTCAATACTACATAATGTTTGCCGCAGTGTTTACTTCTTACCCATACCTTTGCCGTGGAACGTGTAACATGGCCAATGACTATTGCATCATTTAAGCAGTTAACAAGTTTCTCTGAGTCGAAAGCATGGCGCAATTGGATACTCATTTTAGGCCAGTCCTTGATAGTAAAATTTAACTATTTCTAACGTTAGTAAGCGAAAGTGGAATTTGCAAATGAATGGATTTTTTCGGTGTATGCAAACATTCAGGTATTAAGTGCTAAGGAGGTCGTTTAACGTTGTTATTTATTATTATAATTTAAATTATAGGGGATGATTTTCTTCATAAAATTAGTCTGTTAGCGTGTTATTTCTTAAATATAAAAAGTGTTACTGATAATATGGAAAAAGGATTCATAAGAGTTTGAGTTGGTACATTAATATGCTGACTTTTTAGACTAGTAGTAGGGGCCTATGCTTTATTATCTTTTTGTATTCACATTATTGTGGTTCTGCTTTTCGCTATTTAAAAAACTTCATCATTTTTTGTTGATTTTTATTTAAGCTAATTAATGGGTTAATGTAAAAGTGTTGACCTTCTCATTTTAAGTAATGTCACGAACTTCTTCTCAGTAACACCATACCTTAAAGTCTTCTATCGCACGGTATTTCGCTTGCTAAATTCATTTGTATACAATATATTTTATTCTAGTGAGTAAGCCTACGCGAGAGTGTCCATCACTAATTTATGAAAGGTGAAACTGTTGAACGTTAATTATCAATCAAGAAAGAGCAAGTTACTGCAATCGTTGAAGCAGCATCAAGCAGACATGATGATTATATCTAGCCGTCAAAACATCCGGTACCTCACTGGGTTCAGTGGCAATGCTGCGACTTTGCTAATGAGTAAACACGAGTCCTATTTAATAACAGACTATCGTTATTTTGAACGTGCATGTGAAGAAACAAGTGATATTGAAGTGATCCAAAGAGATAGAGACACTGAATCACTTGGTCAGTGTATCGCGCGCTGTTTGCCTAATTGTGAAGCTGTTGCCTTTGAGGCTGCTCATTTTAGCGTTGACCAATGGCGTGTAATTGCTGCTGAGTTACCTTACTCGAATTTACGAGGGGTGACAGGGTGCGTAGAAGCTTTACGTGAAGTTAAGGACGAAATAGAGATTTCTTACATCCAGCAAGCCGCACAAATCGCGGATGAGTCACTGAGTGAAATGTTGACGCTTGCAAAAGAAGGTGTACAAGAACGCGAATTAGCACTAGAGCTTGAGTACAAAATGCGTAGCAAGGGCTCTGAAGGGGTTTCATTCGACACCATTTTATTATTTGGCGAACGCAGTGCATTACCCCATGGTAACCCCAGTGAGCGGCGTTTGAAAAAAGGTGATTTTATATTGGTTGACTTCGGTGCGGTCGTGAATGGGTATCGCTCTGATATGACGCGAACATATGTACTCGGCACACCAACAGCCAAACAAACGTCCGTATTTAATACTGTTCAGCAAGCACAGCAACGAGCATTAGAAAGTGTGAAGTCTGGAATTGACTGCGACAGCTTAAATAAGGTGGCACATCAAGTTTTGACGAGTAGCCCATTTGCACGATTCGCCGGTGAAGGCTTAGGTCACGGTCTAGGACTTAACCTGCATGAACAACCGTTTATCAAACCCAAAGTCTCTCATATTTTAAAGCAAGGGAATGTCATCACAATCGAGCCAGGTATTTACATTCCTGGATTTGGTGGAGTTCGCCTTGAAGAAGATATTGTCGTAACGGAGCAGGGTTGCAAGTACCTCACGAAAGCTCCTCAAACATTCGAATTATAAGGACTATCTCTATGCAGCAAATTAATCGAGCGCAAGTAAAGCAAGCGCTTAGTTTTAATAAGTTAATATCTGCTTTGCAGAAAGGGTTTGCGGGCAATGCTGGCGTGCCAATGCGGCAAGTTTTTGAGCTAGACGACAATCCAACTAACTATGATGCTTTTGCGGTTTTACCTGCTTGGAATGACGAAGTAATAGGGGTAAAAGCATTTACTTATTTTCCCGATAATTTTAAGCAAGATAAAGCAAGCCTCTACTCAAAAATTATGCTGTTCTCGAGGGCAACAGGAGGGCCATTAGCATTGGTTGACGGTACAGAAGTAACGTTATGGCGAACCGCTGCGGTGTCTGCACTGGCTGCATCTTATTTAGCAAAGCAAGATGCAAAGCATCTCGTATTTTTTGGTTCTGGTAACTTAGCGCCATTTATGATCCGTGCTCACTTGAGTGTACGAACATATGAAAAAGTTACTATTATTGCGAGAAATCAAGACAAGGCACGTACTTTAATCTCTTTAATGGCGTCGCAATTTCGTCAAGTTGAGTTTGCTCTTGGAAGTGCAAGTGAAGATGTAATTCGAGCTGCCGATGTAATTAGTTGTGCAACAGGAAGTCACTCCCCCTTGTTTGACGGTAACTGGATCTCTGAAGGTACGCACATTGATGTGATTGGCAATCACCACAAGCAATACAGAGAATGCGATACCCGTACCGTAACACGAAGTTCAGTGTATGTGGATAGCCGAGCAAATGTATTAAACGAAGCAGGTGAGCTGCTAATCCCTATCACAGAAAATGTGTTTCGTGCAGATCAGGTTAAAGCAGAATTGACCGAGTTGACCAAAAGTAACACCAACCAGCGTGAATCTCAAAGTGAGATCACTTTATTTAAATCAGTAGGGACGGCACTGAGTGATTTGGTGACTGCAAAACTCGTTTATGACTTGGTTCAAGAATAAAGCGAAATGCCAATTATGTAAAGTGCTAGAGGTCAGCGTCGTTCATGACAAGCGGCTATGCAATCCCCTTGTCTGCCATCAAGCGCATTTACTAATCGCATATCAGTATGATGATGAAGTTTGCAGCAATAAAGTGCTTTACGATGAATCATTTTTTGAAAAGTCTAGAGTTACTGAACAATTGTATGTTCTCGCAGATGACAAAATGATATGGCATTTGTAATATTCGCTATCATAGGCGAATAGTCACCAAACTTATAATTGAGTCACTCTGTTACTTGTCACTCAGTGACTCATTACATCTTTTCTTGCTTATTTTGGCGTTACGTTTGTAGCCAATGTCAAAAACACCATAACAAACTTAACACTTTCAAACATTCCCTGACTGAAACGCACACTGAGGTCGCTTATTATTTTTTCTAACAAACAAATTGGGGAAAAACATGAAACAACTTATCGCTGCATCGCTTCTAGCCGTATTAGCAACTGGGTGTGCACACCACAACAATGTAAGACCTGCTGAAGATGGTAAGCACTATGTCAACTTGACAGCTGAAACTAGAGAAAAAGCGGCTGAAGAGGCCATTGACCAAGCCAATCATTTCTGTGAAGAAAAAGGCAGTGATCGGGCTTATATAATCAATGAGCAGTTGACTTACGTGGGATCCATGCCGGAAGAAGAATATTTACGTAACAGAGACTTGGCAAATGCGGTTGAAGTTGCTGGTGCTGGGATGGCGATATTTGGTCGCAATGCGGTAGATGATGTGGGAACTGCTATGTGGATTGGTGGGGGTATCGCAGAAGATTCAATGGGTGAACCGTATCAAATCAACATGTCTTTTAGCTGCAAGTAGAAATAAATTTTAAATGAGGCGCATAGCGTATAGTAAAATACGCTATGCGCTTTAGTGTTTTAAAGCTTTATTTGCTGTTTTAGCAAAATGGGCTCGCCATCCACGTCAAGTGTTGCCGTGATCTCTAAAACACCATGAGCTAACTGAGTTAGGTTCGGTAGCTTAGGTTGCCATGTGCGGCTTTCATACGGCGCGATTTCGACTTTATCTTGCCACAATACTGGTGTGCTTATTGGTGTTTCGTAGGGCAAAAACTTTACATCTAATTGACCTGCTGTGGCGCCTGAATACGGTCCAGACAGCGCAATCTGAAGTTGCTGTTGGTGCAGAGCGGCGTTTAAGTAAACGCCGTCAAAACGGTGAGGCTCAATATCTATTGCGCCTTGCTGATCAAAACCTTGCCAATTCAATTGATAAGTATATTGTGCCGCTTCAGCGGGCAGCTCAATACGGTTCTTTCCTGGTAAGACCATATGGTTTTCACTATTTCCGTTTTGAGTCAGTGTTAGTTTTGCCGCGTATTTGCTCGGATTTACAACCTGCAAAAATGGTGTCTGGGCATCGTACCTCGGGTAGATGATAATGCCGCTGAGTGTGGTTGCATCTGGCGCATCAAGTTGTGTTTGCCAAGTATTTAATAACGAGGAAAGTTGGGTAGAGAGTGCCTCATGCTGGCTTGGCATTGTCAATTTGTTCAATGCCCGATTAAGTTTTGCTCTACAAGCTTTCAGCTGCGATACATAAGATTCACAGGTATTGAAAGCGCGAAGGGCAAGCGCCGCGTCTTGATATTGCCAAGGGTTTGGAGAGGCTGAAGCGAGCCTTTGTACTTTATTTGTGTGCCCGAATATATAGGGCGTTATGGTGTGGTTCATCGCACTACCCAAAACAGATAACTTTTGTAAGTCTAAATTGGCTCTAATTTTCTCTGGCAAGGTAAATTCAACATGATGACTGTGATTTTTGGTATTGATAGTCGCGTTAAGTGTGTTGCCTTTTTGCCTTAAATTTACTGCAAGTTGATGGTGTAACGCTATGTCTTTAATAATCTCTGCTGGGAGAGAAACAAACTGTTTTGGCAAGTTATAACCGACAAACTGTAAGGTAAGTTTGTTGCCATTCTCTATCAATAAAGCCAACATCTTATCTTGGCTAAAATCTGCTTTTTCAACTAAACCTAACCGCTTTTGTTTACTGTCTGGTGAAAGCTCGGTGATCAATCCCAG
Organism: Pseudoalteromonas luteoviolacea NCIMB 1942; assembly: GCF_001625595.1. GTDB lineage: Bacteria > Pseudomonadota > Gammaproteobacteria > Enterobacterales > Alteromonadaceae > Pseudoalteromonas > Pseudoalteromonas luteoviolacea_A. The sequence continues at coordinate 48,870 of NZ_AUXT01000183.1, read as the reverse complement.
TCCTAATTTACCCCGGGCTAATTGCTCTGACTCAAAATCAATTAGCGCACTGAGGCTATCTTGTTTTACTGGAGCAATCAAAGGGTGTGCAAGTGGTGCTGGAAAGTCGAGGGTGACTTGTTTACTGTCATTGTTTGCAAGGATATCTATACGGTGTAAAACGTCACTTTTATCGCTACGTAAGAAATAGCCTGCTCCGTTTTGCTCCCAAGGACCTTTTACTATGTAAAAGCTAGGCTGTGCAGATTGAATAAATTGAGCAAATTGTGTTTCGAGTGTCTGCCAGTTGGGAAAAGTTGCTTTAAGCAGCTTATTGGCTGTTGGTAATGTGTGCTCGGAATCAGGGTTAGCGTTCATGAGCGTGCGCAAATAGCGTTTGAAATAATGGTAACGAGTTGGGTCGCTAAGTAAGAAATGTACGATAAAAAAGTTTAACCCTCTTTTTAGTCTCCGGTCATCATTAATTTGTTCAAAGCTGGGTTGATTGGCATTGTGGTACTGTTCTAGACCTAACGCGAGATAGTTCATAGGAGCTCTATCAAACACCATAACATTTAATTGCTTTAATATTGGATCGTACGTGTGGCTTGCGATTGCATCGGCCATGCCTTCGGTTATCCAGTTTGGTGCCCACGTAGAGTGCCCATTTAAGGCCATATGGAATGCATGCATGGTTTCGTGAATTACGATATACCTTTGATGGTGCTGACGATGGCTTGGAAAGCTGTATCCTACGCGATTATAAAACATGGTTTCACCGCCAGCATGTGTGTGTACGCCGCGTAAAAATCCATCATCCAACATTGCCTCGCGCACACGCTCACGGGAACTGCCATACACTACAGCAATCCGTTGGTTTTCAATATTACTGGGTTCCATACCAAATAGCTCAACGTAGTGAGGGTACGACATTTCTAGAAGCTCTAGGTACAAATATACCTTCTCTTCCGGTAAATCACTTTTCAGTGCAAAGTGCTTACTAACCCACCAATTATAGCCTCGGCTATTGGATATTTTACCATCGCTAAAGGTGCGAGGGATCTGCTTTCCAACAAATTGAATATCAATGTGGTTAAGTGTACTTACTCGCCCTGAGACATCGATATCTACTTGCATCTGCGCAGGTGATTTTATATTAGATTCGGATTTGGTTGCGGATGTCATTGCACACCCTGCTAGGAGCGTCGCAAAACATAAACTTAAACAAGTTTTATACATAACAGGATCTCATTTGTTTTATGTATATTGTATACAATAATTTTTATGTAAATCCAAGGTATTTTCTTATCCACAGAGATCGGTGTGTGTATCAAAGGGGAAATGGAAATTATTTTAAATGGATTTAAACCATTTTTGGTGCGGCTGCGTCCTAATCAACAAAATAGAGCGATAAAGGATGAATAAATGAAAGCTTATGTATTTGCGGCAATGGCGCTGAGCGCTACGAGTGTTTCGGCACACCAATTTTATTCTAGCGACTATGAGTTTGTTAAAAGTGAAATGCTGTCGCTATCAACCAAAGAGGTCACGCGCCTAAAAATAGATGCTGGCGCGGGTAGCCTATCATTGGTTGGCACAGATACTGATGAAGTCTCTGTAAAAGCAGATATTTACCAATCTGAAGAGAGCTCAGATTATTGTTTAAATTTGGTTGAAAAGGGCGGTACAGCAAAGTTGCAAGCCAATGTTTGCCATACGAGGAACAACTACACGCTTATTCATTTGACAGTATCGCTGCCAAGTACATTAATGACGAAAATCAAAGACGGCTCGGGCTCTATTAAAGCGCGAGATGCGAGTATTAGTTTTATTGATGACGGCTCTGGTTCGATTGAAGTTCGTGACAATATTACTGCACTAGAAGTTGAGGACGGCTCGGGCAAAATCGAGCTAGTAGGTATCCAAGGAGCACTTACAGTAGATGATAGCTCCGGAAAGCTGCGGGCGGAAGACATTGAAGGTAATGTGGTGGTCAAGGATGGTTCTGGCAATATAGTGATTGAAAATGTGACAGGAAAAGTGTCTGTGGACGATGGTAGTGGTAATGTTACCGTGAGAAACGCCGGTGCATTTGAATTACTTGGCGACGACTCTGGTAATGTTAAGTTGTATGACATAAAAGAGCAATAAATCGAATGGGCCAACGAGTAAAATACCCGTTGGTCATAACGTATTTTATTTATCGATTCCGAATGGGTCATCGATACTATAGCTTGGCTCTGTAAACCACTTGGGACCATGCTCAGTCATATAGAAATGGTCCTCAAGTCGAATGCCGAATTCATCAGGGATCACCAACATAGGCTCATTCGAAAAGCACATTCCTGGAGCAAGAGGTTGTGGGTTATCCTTCACTAGATAAGGCAATTCATGGATATCCAATCCAATACCATGGCCCGTTCTATGTGGGCAACCAGGCAGTTGATAATCAGGTCCAAGATTTTGTGACGCTAAATAACTTCTGGCTGCATGGTCAATATCACCACACGTTGCACCTATCTGAGCAGCCTCGAAAGCACGCGCTTGTGCGGTCTTTTCATGTTGCCACATCGCTTTTTGACGCTCTGTTGCTTCGCCGTACACATAAGTTCGTGTGATGTCACTCAAATAACCGTGTAGTTTACACCCTGTATCAATTAAAACCACATCTCCTTGTTTCAGCGTTTGAGGGTCTTTAACACCATGCGGGAAGGACGACGCTTTACCAAATAACACAATGCAAAAATAATTGCCCGTCACACCGACTTTCTGGTGGGCCAGTTCAATAAACTCTTCTACTTCTGTAGTCGAGATACCCTCATGTAAGATAGACGCTGCGGCTTTGTGTACTTCAAGCGTCATGTCCATTGCGTGCTGAATTAGCGCAATTTCATTATCTGATTTGTGCATTCTACAATGAGCTGTTACGTGGTGGCCATTGATGATGTTTAGCTCAGAGTTGACGCTTGCAATGCCGTCAACGGTGAAAAATGCAGTGCTTTCATCTATCGCCAGTGTTGCTGCCTGAGCAATGCCCATTTCTTTTAGGACTTCACCCACCAGTAAGTAGGGAGACTCTTCTTCTTGCCAAGCATGGATTTCACCTTTGATGATTTGATACTCATTGATAGTGCCAAGCTCGAAAAAAGGCGCAATAAATCTAACTTGACCTTGTGCAGGCAAAATAGCACCAACCAAGCGTTCACTTGCAGACCATGATAGCCCTGTAAAATACTTTAAATTGGTTCCAGCATTAAGATACAGGGCATCGATGTTGTGCTCACGCATATATGACTGCGCTCTTTCCATCCTTGCTTTGAACTCTTCTTCGGCGATGGGCGCAACGCCCGCGGTCATATTATCGAGGCTATCTAATGCTGCCTGCTTTGTTTGAAAACCTATACCTTTCATAAATAATCCTAAATGTTTTACTCAGTGTTACTGAAAACGCGTAATACTGTAGGGGCTAATATCAAATGCACTTGGCTGCTTTGCAACCAAATTTGCGACGAGTTCACTGTTGATAGCGGCCTGTGTCAAACCGAGATGCTGATGGCCGAATGAAAAAATAATGTTAGGGTGGTTTGGCGCTTCGCAAATAACAGGGAGTGAGTCTGGCAGGGATGGTCTTGGGCCCATCCAGTGCTCCCCTTGCTGAACTTCATCAAAGTCTTTCAACATATTCTTTGCATGTGCCAACAGGTATGCCGCTCTTTCATACATCGGTGGGGCTTCGAGTCCGGCAAATTCTACGGTGCCTGCCAACCTGAGGCCCGAGTTCATTGGGGTCATAATAAATTGTCTTTCTGCAGAAGCAACGGGTCTCGATAGGACATGGGTGGAGAGCATATTGTGGTAACCGCGTTCAGCTTCAATAGGCACTTGATACCCCAGTTGCTTACATAAGCGTTTACTCCAAGCACCAGTGCACACAATAATCTTGTCAAATTCGCCATGCTCAGTTTGCTGCGCGGTCATTTTCCATGTGCCATTGGCCTGACAAATATCAGTAACTTGTTGTTGTACAAACTGTCCCCTTAAAGAAACAAACTTGTTGTAAACACAAAGGCTAAGCTGAAATGGATCGGTGGTGTGCCCAACTTCAGTAAACAGTAAAGCATACTTAATACGAATACTTAGCTGCGGTTCAAGCGCTTGCACTTCATCCTGATTAAGTAACTCTACTTTGATGCCTTCTTTTAGAAACTTGTTTTGTAGTGTGCGAATCTCAGTAAGGTTGCCGTGTTCAAAAGTTAACAGGCTGCCACTGAGTGTGACATGCTCCTCAAAACTATCTTCAAGCAATCTGGCGTATGCGTTTATTGCGTCTTTATTGAGGACTTTAAGTGCTTGCGTGTGTCGTTGGTATTTGCTGCTCAACATATTATGGCAAAACTTCGTAAACCAAGGCATTGCCTTTACGAAATAGCGCCAGTCTATCCGTAATGGGCTCATGCTATCTAGCAACATTTTTGGAAGTTTGGGCAGGAGTGATTTATCAGCGAGCGGAAATACTTGCTCTGTTGCAAAGTGCCCCGCATTGCCTTTAGAACATTGCTCACCAACACCATGCTTGTCAAACAATGTGACTTGGTACCCTTGTTGCTGTAATTGAAGGGCATTACAGAGGCCTACAATACCTGCACCTATTACTGCAATTTTATTGCTTTTTTCCATTGTATCTCTCTTTTTTCAGATTGCATCAACCCCAATTGCAAGGCTTATCAAAAAAATAAAAATAAATAACTTCAATACAAACAAGTTTATAAGCTGTTTTTTGATGGTTTGAGTGGATGTTTTTGCAAAGCATCAAAAAAGCATATTGATTATTGTATACAATATACCTATGATGAAAGGCAAGAATTATCACAGAGGAATAATTATGAAGGTAAATTGGCAGGGTGTTTACCCAGCAGTAACAACACAGTTCAACGACGACGAAAGCATTAATTTTGAAACCACAAAAACGATGATCAATTCACTCGTTGAAGAAGGTGTTCATGGCATCATCGTGCTAGGTACAGTCGGTGAAAATTGTTCACTGCGCGCCGAAGAAAAAAGACAGGTACTAGAAGCCGCGAAAGAAGTCGTTGCGGGTCGGGTGCCGGTGTTGTCAGGTGTTGCTGAAACAACAACTGCACTGGCTGTTGAGTTTGTAAAAGATGCACAAACTATCGGTATTGATGGGTTCATGGTGTTACCTGGTATGGTTTACCGCTCAACAGAGAGAGAAGCTATTCACCACTATCAGCAAGTAGCGCGCGCCACATCGCTACCCATTATGATTTACAACAACCCAATTACATACGGCGTTGATGTTTCAATCGAAGGTATGGGTGTACTTGCACAAGAAGACAATATTGTTTCTGTGAAAGAAGCGACAGAAGATACACGTCGTATCAGTGAACTATTCTCTGCATTCGACGACCGCTTTGTCGTGTTTGGTGGTGTAGATGACATCGCTCTAGAAAGCTTAATGTTGGGTGCAACGGGTTGGATTTCTGGCCTGACAAACGTATTTCCTCGCGAATCAGTGGCTATTTATAAACTTGCTCAGCAAGAGCGTTACGAAGAAGCGCGCGAATTATGGCGCTGGTTCTTACCATTGTTACGTTTAGACACTATTCCAACTTTGGTGCAATGCATCAAATATGCGGAGCAGCTGGCGGGTCGTGGCAGTGAAAAAACGCGCTCACCCCGTTTAGCTTTGACTGAAGATGAAAAGAGTTATGTAAGTCGCTTATATGATGAAGCACTTAACAACCGTATTGATTTAAGTAAGTACAACCTCGACTAAGGATAAGACGCGATGAACAGGGGCACATTCTTTTGTATAGATGGCCACACATGTGGCAACCCTGTGCGCTTAGTCACCAGTGGCCACCCTCATCTTGAGGGGGCCACAATGAGTGAAAAGCGACAACACTTTTTAAAAGACTATGATTGGATCCGACAAGCATTGATGTTTGAGCCGCGTGGTCATGACATGATGTCAGGATCTTTTTTGTACCCGCCTTGTACTGAAGATGGCGATATCAGTATTTTGTTTATTGAGACTTCAGGCTGTTTACCTATGTGTGGGCACGGCACGATTGGCACCGTAACGTTTGCTTTAGAACGCGGTTTATTGCATCCGAAACAGCCGGGGTTAGCTAAATTGGATACGCCAGTTGGGCGTGTTGACGCGCACTATGAGATGCGTGATGGCAAAGTGAATTGGGTAAAACTTTTCAATGTGCCTGCGTTTTTAGCCTACGAAAAGCAAGTTATTCATGTGCCTGAACTCGGCGAGTTCTCAGTTGATATCGCTTACGGAGGCAATTTTTACATTATTGTTGAACCCCAGTCACTATTTAGTGGCACCCACAATTCTACAGCAGATCAACTAGTTGCAATGAGTCGCAAATTACGTGAAGCGGTAAATGCGCAAATTGAATGCGTACACTCCGAAGATCCGACTGTACGCGGGGCAACACATGTTCTGTGGACAGGTGATCCCAAAAACTCTGGCTCTAGTGCTGCAAACGCCGTGTTTTACGGAGATAAAGCAATTGACCGTTCGCCTTGCGGAACCGGCACAAGTGCCCGAATGGCACAACTATTTACCCAAGGCCGGTTGCAGCAAGGGGAAGACTTTGTTCATGAAAGTTATATTGGCAGTCAGTTCATCGGGCGTGTAGAAGGTGTCACGGAAGTGGCGGGCAAAGTCGCCATTTTACCCAGCATCCAAGGTTGGGCAAGACGCACAGGCGCAAACTGTATTACTGTGGACGATGACGATCCATATGCATACGGCTTTCAAGTGATCTAAGTAGATTAAAGATATCGGTATCATCGTTTATAGGAGACGAAGATGGCAATCACAGGATTAAGTTATATTGCTGGGCAGTGGCTTGGCAATCAAGATGGCAAAACCTTCCAAAGTTTTTGCCCGGGCACAAATGAGCAGTTACCAACGACATTTTATGATGCGACTGAGGCACAGCTAGAGCAAGCAGCAGAAGCCGCTCAAGCTGTATTTAAGCCCTACCGTAACCTGAGTAACCTGCAACGTGCTGAATTTTTAAATACTATCGCACAAGAGATAATGAACCTCGGTGATATTCTTATCGAAACCACAATGCAAGAAACCAACTTGCCGCGTCAACGGCTCGAAGGTGAGCGCATGCGAACCGTTTCGCAGTTGCGTGCTTTTGCTAACGCACTTGAACAGGATCTAGCGCCACTAAATCTAAACTATGTTGACGAAGCCGACGCAAATCGCGCTCCGCTGCCTAAGCCGCGTACTGAGCTGGGCTATATACCAGTCGGGGTTGTTGCTGTTTTTGGCGCATCGAATTTCCCATATGCATTTTCGACGTTAGGTGGGGACACGGCAGCGGCACTCGCTGCGGGCTGCCCTGTGATTGTCAAAACACATAATGCTCATCCAGCAACCAGTGAGTTAATGACAAAGGCAATAGACAGCGCAATTAAGCAGTGTGATATGCCAAACGGTGTATTCTCTATGTTGCAAGCCAAAGCATATAGTATCTCTCATCAGCTGGTGGCTCACCCCATGGTTAAAGCGGTCGGTTTTACTGGCTCATTCAATGTCGCAAATGCACTTATAGAAACGATAAATAAACGTGAAGAGGCCATTCCATTTTATGGCGAACTTGGCAGTGTCAATCCTCAAGTCATTTTCAAAGACAAGGCGTCGCAAGAAGGAGCAGCTTTAGCTCAGAAGTTGGTAACGTCCATGTTGATGGGCAACGGTCAGTTTTGTACCAGTCCAGGTGTTTGGTTTGTGCCGTCTGGACAAACAGAGTTTGAGAGCGCAGCTATCGAAGCAGTTAAGGCGGCGAGCTCTGATACTCTGTTAACGCCCGGAATTCTTAAGTCATTTATTTCTGCTATTGCTGAATTTGAAAGTTGTGATGGCGTAACTAAGCTTGCTAAAGGTCAGTTAGAAAAGCCTTACCATGCGGATGCACATTTATTTGCATGTGAAGTGGAGACTTTCCTGACGGATAAACACCTACAAGAAGAGGTTTTTGGGCCTTGTGCTCTGATTGTGAGATATAACAGTGAAGAGTCGCTTATTCAGGCAGTAGATTCGCTAGCCGGTCAATTAACAGCAAGTGTACACGGTACTGAAGAGGAGCTTTCACAAAATGCTGAGCTTATCTGCGATTTACACTACAAAGTTGGCCGGATTACACTTGGACAAATGCCGACAGGTGTTGAAATATGCGCGTCGATGAATCATGGTGGGCCATTCCCATCTTCAACTGATGTCAGGTCAACATCAGTCGGATTGCAAGCCATGACCCGTTTTTTAAGACCTTTGTGTATACAAAGCTAAGCTTAAAAAAGAAAGAGAGCAAGTCTTTTCAAGCCCGGTCAGGTGCGAAATAGAATGTTGCGTGTTTTTATTTGTCAGTGGAGTAAAGCCTGTTCACTTGCTGTGAAGAGGCTTTTTTTACATTATTCAGGTTTGAAAGGTATCTTGCCTGACGTGCATTTTTTATTTTGCTACGTATAATGTAAGCCACTGTAAACTTTTGATTAACCATATGGCGATCGTACATAAAACTAGAACTCAACTTGTAGCCGAAGCGATTCGAGACAAAATCTTAAGTGGCGAAATCAAAGCCGGAGAGCCTCTGCGCCAAGCGGCACTTGCGGAAGAACTCAATGTGAGTCGAATTCCTGTCCGTGAGGCATTACTGCAGCTGGAAGCGGAAGGGTTGGTTAATTTTGAAGCCCACAAAGGTGCGACCGTAACCCGTTTGAGCGCTGAGCAAATCGACGAAATTTTCGATTTACGTGCTTTACTTGAAGCGGAATTACTGCGCCATTCCATTGAAAAGTTAACGAATCGAGATCTATTGGAAGCTGAAGCGATCTTGGCTGATCTTGAAGAAGCGATGAATGCGGGTGATGCGCAATTGGCGACAGGTAAGCTTAATGCAGAGTTTCACGATAAGCTATATAGCCGTGCAGAGCGACCGCAAACTAAAGAGCTTGTTGCCGTCTATAGTAAAAACTCTGAGCGATATGTGCGTATGCATATTTTACTCGCGGGCGGTATTGTGACTGCGCCAGAAGAGCATAGAACACTGCTTCAATTATGTCGTGATAAAGATACAAATGGTGCCTGTGCGTATTTACAGAAGCATATTAAAGGTGCCAAAGAAGATATTAAAGCGCTGTTACTGAGGCTGGAAGAAGAAGCTTAGTAATCAGGAAAGCCATTTTGCTCGGCGACAAGAGTAAAATGGCTTTTATCATATTGCTTCATGGTAGTTGGGTTAATTTATCACTGCCAAACACCCACACTCATTTCTGATGTAAAGCCAGGCCCAAAAGCGGCCAGTAAACTTGTTTCTCCTGATTGTGCATTGTCAAATGTGCGGCGCAGTACGTCAATTACAGCCACACTGGAAGTATTCCCCGTTTCTGCAAGACATGCTCTAGAGTGCCTAACTTTGTCGGGGGTTAGTTCCAGACATCTCTCTAGCTCATCTAAAATACGTTTGCCACCGGTATGAAATATGGTGTTGTCGACACTGTTTGCATTAATTTTCAACTTGTCCTGACAAAATGACTGAAGGTAAGGGGCAACGTGAGGAATAGAATGCATAACGTCTTTATCTAAAGAAAACTTAAAGCCCTTATCTGTTAGCTGATATTCGATATATGGCATGGTGTCTTCAATCGTTACACTTTGATTGTGAGTCAGTTTCAGCCCCCATGTTTGATTATCACCGCGCATGACAACTGCCGCGGCACCGTCAGCGAACAAAGAGTTGCTGATAAAATCCTGAAGTCGTCCAGCCTCTTTATGAAAACACAGAGACGATGTTTCAACACACACAATTAACACATTTCGGTCTGGGCGATGCTCACAAAACTCAAACGCTCGGCCGATAGCTGATGCGCCAGCGACACAACCAAGTTGTGCAATCGGAATTTGCTTAGTGTCGGGGCGTAGTGACAGACGGTTAATTAAATGTGCGGTAAGAGAGGGCATCATAAACCCAGTGCAGGAGGTGGCAATGATCATGTCAATATCATCCACATCTAATCCAGCGTTGTGGATCGCTTCACGGGCAACTTTTTCTGCCATTTCTATGGCCGCATCTTGATATACATGAGCACGCTCCCCGAAATCCCCTTGTTTTACAACGTCTGTAAGGGGCATGATCAAGTGTCGCTTTTCTACTTGAGAGTTTTGGATCATTTCAAATGCGCGTTTTTTATATGGGCTATCTGGGTGGCAAACTTCAATGACAGTCATGATGTCGTCAGCGTTTACTTCATAGTTAGGGTAATAAGTTGCTGGTTTGCTTAAAGTTGTCATGATTTATTTCTCCTTAATTAAATGACAATAAGCAAGACCATGGTTAAGTTTCTTTTATTTCACAAATATTAAAATATTTTTTAACTATGGTAACTTTTTGTATTTAAACTCATGATAATAAAGCGTTTATAAATATATTTATTTTTCTTTCAGAAAATCAGCCTTTGTATACCCAACAAGCTTATTTGACTGTTGTCAAAAAGTTCATATTAAATGCGGGTTAATCAATATTTATCAACTTGGGTAACATGGTTTTACACTCTAAAACGCTTCTTTACCTACCTTTTCCTATCTTTTCAAATTTATTATCTACTTGATTCTTATTTATTTTTTATTCTTTCCAGTCGATTGTCATGACATTTTGAGAACACTTTTGAAAACCTGGTTGTTTGTTGCGCTTTTATTAATTTTTTATTCATTTTTCCGGCCCTAATGTCTTGGGCAAGCGCCATGGCAAGTATTAACAATACCAACTTAGGAAAGTATCTATGAGAAAAACTGCGTTAAGTATCGCAATAGCAGTGTCTACCACGGCCACTGCGGCGCCCGTCTTTGCACAAGACTCCGCCGCGAAAATTGAAAAGATTGAGGTGACTGGATCTCGTATCAAGCGCGCTGATATGGAAACAGCTAGCCCGGTCACCTTTATTGGTGCAGACGCTATCCAAGCCAGTGGAGCAGTGACAATTGATGATGTTTTACAAGATATCACTGCCGCAGCGGGGGCAATGACCAACCCTGGTGTAAATAACGGATCAGGCGGTAATGCTAGTATAAATTTACGTGGGTTAGGCGCTCAGCGCACGTTAGTTTTGGTCAACGGTAGGCGAATGATCAACTCGGGCACAGGAGCCGCTTCGACGGTGGATTTAAATACGATTCCAGTTGCGATGATTAAGCATATCGAAGTACTCAAAGATGGTGCGTCTGCGGTGTATGGCACTGATGCTGTAGCTGGGGTCGTCAACATTATTTTAAAAGATGACTTTGAGGGCGCAGAGCTAAACGCACAAACGGGTGTGTCCGGTGAAGGCGATGCTGAACAACACAACGTAGACTTAACTGTGGGAACTAGCTTTGACCGCGGTAATATGGTGTTTGGTATTCAGTACATGGAAAGGGGATCTGCAAGCCAAGCGGATAGGGACTTTTCTAAATGTCCGATCACTGAAATTGATAATGGCAGTGCTTTGGCTTGTGGTGGCTCGACTATCACTCCTAATGGTCATTTATATCTAGAAAAAGGTAAGGAGTTGCAAGGGGACAAAGACGGTAATTATGCAGAGTATAACCCTGCAACAGACCCTTATAATTATGCAGCTGAAAGTTACTTGTACACGCCAATGCAGCGGCTGAATATCACGGGTAACCTGAATTACGAACTAAATGACAACACGATATTATTTACTGAGGCTATGTACTCAAAGCGTTGGTCTGAACAACAAATGGCAGCGCAGCCAGTGTGGTTTGACTTTACGTACACCGAAGCCATGGGTGATGATTTGTTAGAGCATGGTGCTGAGTATGGCGACTCAATTCACTATCGCCGTCGTATGACGGACACTGGCACTCGAGACTTTGCACAGGTAGTCGACACGGTGAGAACAGTTGTTGGCGTTGAAGGCCTGTTAGCTAACGATTGGAGCTGGGATGTTGCGGTTAACTTTGGCCGTAATGATTCGGTAGACAAGCTTTCAAACTTGCACAACATTGGAAGTCTTACAGAAGATATAGAGCTAGGCAATTTCAATCCGCTAGATCAAAGTTCTTGGTCGGCAGATAACATGACCGATTACATTTATACGGAACAAAATACCGGTGGCAGCCAGATGCTCAATCTAAGTGCCTCTCTTGCGGGAGACATACTTGAGTTACCAGCGGGCTACCTTGGTTTTGCGACTGGTATCGAACAGCGCACTGAAAAAGCTTGGTATACACCTGACTCATTAACTTCACAAGGGCTGGCTAACGACCCGAAAGTAGAACCTACCAGCGGTTCTTATGATGTCAGAGAAGCTTTTGTAGAATTTGCTATTCCTGTATTGGCAGATGTACCTTTTGCACAGAATTTAGACTTAAGTGCGGCAGTACGCGCATTCGATTATTCAAGCTTTGGCAGTGATTCGACGTGGAAATTGGGTTTTACGTGGAAGCTTAACGACCAGCTTATGTTTAGAGGGGTGAAATCAACCGCATTTAGAGCACCGACCGTTGATGAGTTATATGGTGGTAAGTCGCCTTCATTTGAACAGATCTCTCATCCATTGTTAGATACCCAAGCGGAAGTTATTGTAGGAGGTAACGCAAGTCTAACGCCTGAAGAAGCGGATACGCTGACTTTCGGATTGGTATATGAGCCCAGTTTTATTGAAGGTCTTTCATTGACGGTTGATTACTTTGATATCGCGATTACCAACGCGATTAGCGAAGTGAACAATCAGTATATCGTGGATAGTTGTGTCGACAGCTCGGGTAATTTAATTAATCAAGGCTTGGCAGTGTGCCAATCGGCAAACATCCAAATAGCCAATGGTAAAGCAACGTTCAACAATCAGTTGCAAAATATTGGTGACGAAACAACGCAAGGTTATGACATTAATCTTGCTTACAACTTCGAAGCGATGGGGCTTAATTGGCATGCAGGTCTAGATACGTCGATTCTGAATGAGCGTACAGTAACAATGGCTGGCGAAACCATTGATTACACAGGGCTGATAACCTCTGGCTTAGGTAGTTATGCAGATATCAAATCAAGCCTTAACCTAGCGGTGAAGTCGGACGTTTGGAATGCAAACTATAAAGTTAGATATTTGTCGTCTATGGATAGCTTTGCATGCATAGATAACCCAAGTAGCTGCTACGCGCCAAGTTTACCAAGCATTGTATATCACGATATATCAGGTAGTTACTTTATTAACGATAGCATGAAATTAACGGCAGGTATCAACAACTTATTTGATAAGCAGCCACCGTACTACACAGGGAACAATGACTCTAATACCGACCCATACACATATGACACGCTCGGGCGATATGTTTATGCGGGTATGAATATAAAGTTTTAAAATTGAAGCAACAGATTCAATAAACACGCACTTTAATTGTTCACAATCTCTTTAGAGAACCCCAAAGGGCACGCATATTTTATGTGGCCCTTTTTTACTTTATTTTATGCTGAAACAAAAATTACCATATTCGTAGCTGATAAGTTAGGCAGTTATGTTAGTCACTGCTAGCTTTATAGGTGGAAGCGCAGTACAACAAGGTGGATCATTTGTGAAAGCAGCTAAGTTACCCGATGATGAAAGTGAAAGACTAAAGTCATTACATGAATATGAAGTATTGGACACTGAGGCCGAGCATTGTTTCGATGAAATCACGGAATTGGCGTCGCAACTATGCGGCACGCCCATTGCGTTGGTCAGCTTGATTGATAGTCAAAGACAGTGGTTTAAATCTAAAGTTGGGCTAGATGCCTCTGAGACACCAAGAGAGTTCGCATTTTGTGCCCACGCCATTTTGCAAGACGAAGTGTTCGAAGTGTGTAATGCGTCGGTAGACGTTAGGTTTTTTGACAACCCCTTAGTAACTGGTGGACCAAAAATCCGCTATTATGCAGGTGCACCTTTGAGGTCATTTTCAGGCCAAGCCATTGGCACTTTGTGCGTGATTAACCCAAAACCCATGCAGTTAAACGCAGAGCAGCGTAACGCGTTGACTATTTTAGGTAGACAAGTTGTAGCCCAGTTAGAACTCAGGAAAAGAATTAAAGAAATCTCCAAGGCTAATCAGGCCAAAGATGAGTTTTTGTCCAATATTAGTCATGAGATTAGAACGCCGCTCAATGCGATTTTCGGATTTAGTGAACTGCTACTGCAATCATCAGAACAAACAGGCTTAAGTGCGGCACAAACCAACTATGTAAAAAATATCGACTTTGGATCTCAGCAATTGTTGAGTATTGTGAATTCAGTATTGGATCTTGAGAAAATTGATGCTGGAAAGATGGAGTTGCAGCCTGAGCCTACAGAGATATCGAACTTGATTAGTAATGTATTGGCGATGATGACGGTCAATGCCAAAAAAGCACATATTAATTTGGAGTCATCGATATCCTCTGAATTAAATGAGGCTGTCTTTAACCTAGACAAGACCAAGTTGACTCAAGTTTTGACCAATATTTTGAGTAACGCTATTAAGTATACCCAAGCGAACCTTACCGTGAAGTTAGTTGCCAAAAAAGTGAATAACAAACTTTCGATAGAAGTGATAGATCAAGGAGCTGGTATTAGTGACGAGGACCAGCGAGTATTGTTCGACAAGTACCGTCAAGTGGGGGCTGTACAAAAAGAGGGTACAGGTCTTGGGCTGTGTATATGCAAAGGGCTGGTTACATTAATGGGCGGTAGTATTCATTTAAGCAGTGAGCTCAAAAAAGGAACAATCGTGCGTATTACCTTGCCCATAGCCAGTGCAAAGGCAAAAGTGAAAACAATAAATACTGACGCACAAGTACCTTGTCATCAATACGTATGTGTTGTTGAAGATAATCCATTGAATCAAGTATTAATGCAGACGATCCTAAAACAATTAAAGTGCCGATTTGAGATCTTTGATTGTGCAGAGAGTATGTTGAGCAGTCCACATTTAAATGAATATGATACCTTTTTAATGGATATAAATCTGCCAGGTATGTCGGGCCTAGAAGCACAACAACAAATAAAAGCCATATGCCCATCAAAACCCGTATTTGCAGTCACCGCCGATATCTTTCGAGAGCGGGAGCTGAGAGTTGCATTTGATGGAGTGATCACTAAACCTTATCGCAAAGTACAGATCTCAGATGTACTAAAGAACAAAGCAAAGACATAGAGGAATAAATGGCAGGCAGAAACACATGCTTTTTAATTTTCCGTCTATATTTTGATTAGGCTAGTTAATGAAAGGGACCTAAAATGACAACTCGTGTTTTGGTAATTGATGATGACAAAACATATCGAGCGCTTTTACAGCAAACATTCTGTGAGTATGATGTGTCAGTTGCTTGCAGTGGTGAAGAGGGCATTCGTATTGCCACTCAAATTAAGCCTCATGTAATTTTGCTCGACATTATCATGGAAGGTATTGATGGATACGCAACCTGTTCGGAACTGAGGAAAATTGAGCATCTGAGCCACACCCCCATTGTTTTTATATCAAATTTGTCTTCGTCAGATTGTCGTTTGCAAGCTTTTGAGATAGGCGCCAATGAATACGTTTGTAAAACCACTCATCCAGATCAGCTCAAAACCAAGGTCGTGGAAATATTAGAAGCGGATCACGATTATTTCGAAGCGCATGCTGATATTGATGAAAAGGAATCTCTATTACTCGATCTGCAACGGCAAAATGCGTGTATGAAATCAATTAGTCTATTTATGCAAGCGACACATTTTTGCAGTGACTTTGATGCGCTGCAAAGGGTGTTTATCAACACAATGACAAATTTAGACATGCGTGCTGTTGTGCATTTTAAAGGGCGAGAACAGATTGGGAGTGCGTCAGGCAATGTAGCTAAGCTAGAGAGAGAGTTGTTGTTACATCACGAGGATTTTGAGCGTATCCATCAGTTTGAGCATGGTCCCATGGTATTTAATTGGAGTAGCAGTATTTTACTGGTTAAAAATGTTGGTGAGTTAACCGACATTTGCGCTCATGTTATGGATGCATTGGAACTTGCTCTTAGCAACCTTAGTCGTCGGGCTGATATGGTAGCTCAAATTTTAACCATTGAGAAAACCAATAAAGAAATATTGGCAAATTTGAAAGACGCAAAATTTAAATCAAGCAGTAAACTAAAGACACAATTGTTTGATTCAGGGTTAATTTCTCAATTTGATCTACAAGATGAAAATGATCTGGACGAACTTATTGCCAGTTCCAGTGATAACTTGGTGGGTTTGATTGAGGAGTTTGGTGATAATGCTGAAAAAATCAGTGCTATTCTTGGAAGCTTAAAAAAGCCTCCTCAGGAGCTGAGGTTTTTATTTAAAGAACACGCTCCAAAACCTGATACAACCTTATTTTAGGTTTGTAAGGCTTCTTTTGGGCTCAAAGATCCGCTGCTGGTAATTGACTAGCTAGTAGCGACAAATCAAATTTCACAATTTATTTAATTGTTTAAATTCAAAATCTTAAAAATAATTAAAAATTTTTTCCAAGATAATCCTTGAAAAGAAAGTGATGTGTCCATAGATATGTTTATGAGGTCGCCGATAGGGGCCTGAAATTTAAATAACCATATGTTTTTAAAGCTATTTATTGCTCATTTTTTGAGGGTGAATAGCATTGTTATCGCTTAACGAGGATATTATTATGCGTACAGTAGATTTATCACCACTTTATCGTTCATTTATTGGCCTAGACCACCTTGCTTCACTGATGGATTCTGCTCAAAGAAGTTCCGAAAAGCAATCTGGATTTCCTCCTTATAACATCGAAGCTTTGGATGAAGATAAGTACCAAATTACCATGGCAGTGGCAGGCTTTTCAGAGCAAGAGCTGTCGTTGCAGTCAGAAAACAATACGCTCATCGTAACCGGTGAAAAAAGCGATAAAGATGCACAACAAGAAAGAAAGTTTATTCATCAAGGTATTGCAGAGCGTAACTTCGAGCGAAAGTTCCAACTCGGTGACCATATAAAAGTATTGGGTGCAGAATTAGAAAACGGCTTATTAGTGATTGACCTAGAAAGAGAAATACCTGAAGCGATGAAGCCAAGAAAAATAGAGATTGCCCCAAACAAATTGATTGAACAGTAGTTAAAAATTCTCCTTGTGACTTGTTGTTAAGTTTCCAACCAGCCGCCTTTGGGCGGTTTTTTTGCATTGGTATTTAGCCAGTCCCCTTTTTGTGCCATACAGCAAACGCTTCACTGATTAACTTGCCTTGCCAAGTTGTCTAAAACTTCTTCGCCATAGGCTTCGTATAACTAACTTCTCGTGCGATTGGGGTAATCTCTCGGCTAGTTATTGCATGACCACCTTGAACAGCTGAGAAGATATACTCATTTCCGTCACGAAGGAGTGATCACGAATAGGGTTTTTGAGCTAAAACTTCCACTGTGCTCTCCATTTGCATTGGATACGAATACTCGATGTTTAAATTATCATAAATGCCGTGATGGTGTTGCAATTTTTGGCGCCACCACAAGGGCGCAAGAAGCGCGTTGGTAGCGCCTCTTAAGCTATTGGTAATATGGACTCATTTCGGATTTCGAGGCGCTTAACAGGTTGGCTATTTCGCTTCGTGTTTCAGCCGGTTTGTTTTGACTTAATTTAAATTGGCCAGTGATATGTTTTACTTTGAGTTCAAAGAACAGTAGGCTTTTACACATGGCAATTAGCTGTTTTTCTGGCACCGCACTCAATTGCCATGGCTGAGAATTTGTTTCAAAAGCAATGAGCATATGATGTAAAACCTCTACCTGTTTATCAAACTCTTCAATCTCATGCAGCGCTGCTTGGATATGAACAGTTGCATAATCCCATGTTGGCAACTTAATACTATTTACCTGAGCAGGGGAAAGGTATGTATTGGGGCCATGAAAGACGCAGTGTATTTGCTTGCCTTTAAACTTTTTTAATGGATTCTCTGGATTGGCATGGCCGTATAGCGTGAGCGATTCTTTACATAGGCTCAGCGGCATATGACAGCTATGGGTGCTCATGTTATGGTCCATGTCATGAGATTGGCAAAACAACGTTGCCAATGGGTATCGCTCAATGATGTCAAATAACTCAACTTTGTTTGATTCAACATAGTCTTTTGGAGGGTAACTCATAACCAGCCCTCCAAACGCGATTTAACCTCTGGCCACGTGTCATCGGTGATGCTAAAACGTGCGGTGTTACGAAAACTTCCATCTGGTAACTTTCTATTTTTTAGGTGTACCCCTTCAAAGTGAGCACCTAATCTGGCAATCGCGCTGCGAGATTTATGATTTTGCTCGTGGGTTTGAAACTCAACTCTCACTAGCCCTAATTGATCGAAGGCATGTCGTAGCAGTAAGTACTTTGCATGAGTGTTGATATGGCTGCGCTGCCATTCTAGGCCAATAAATGTGTGGCCAATTTCGGCTTGCAAATTATCTTCATCAAGGCGAAAAATACGGGTGTTGCCGGTCACGGCACCTGTTGCTATATCAATAATGGCAAAAACAATTTGTTCTTTGGCATCAAATTGCGCCGTTTGTTCAAACCAGTCTTTTAATACTTTTGGTGTTGCACAGTATTTACTTGGTACCCAGCGCCATATTGCTTCAGCTTCTCCGACTTTTTGTAACTGTTCTAAATGTTTTTCTGATAAAGGTTCTAGGCACACTTTATCTGTGGATAATACAGTTGCTTCAAACATAAAAACTCCTTTCGCACGTGCAATGAACTAGTAGTGTGGGGTAAATCTCACAAGGTATGGCTATTAGCATATCCACTTCTGGGTTGGTTAAAACAACCAGATTTAAAAAATTAGCTATACCAGCTTGTACTGGGAAACAGAGTTTTGTAGTGTATTAAAAGCTTTATACTTAGTAGCAGGTATTATGTTTTCAGGTAGGCCTTTAGACAGTAACACTCAACAAGCTAAATATGTTCAACTTGCAAGCCAAATTCGCGAAGCGATCCAGGCCGGTCAGTTAAAACCCGGTGATGAATTACCTTCCGCGCGTCAATTGGGGCTACTTTTCGAAGTTAATCGACACACAGTGATGACCGCAATGCAAAATCTTGTGGCTGAAGGTTGGCTGCTTTCTCGGGTTAGAAAAGGCTATCAGGTAAATACGCAGCTCCCGATTGTTGACAGTGTGGGAACTTTGCAGAAAACGGACGAGACAGGCCCAATTAACCCGCAGTTTGCATATACGGTGGAGCACGAAGATCTAACCCTACCAACAAAATACAAATATAACTTCGCAGGAGGGTTACCTGATGTTGCATTTTTTCCCTTCGACGAGTTCCGCCGTAGCATGAACCGAGTCTGTCGAAATGCGAGTGCAGCATCATTACACTATCAAAGTGTTGCCGGGGAACTGTCTTTAAGGACTCAGTTACAACACTATTTGCGTACTGCACGAGGGCTAACATGTGACGATATTTTAGTATGTAATGGTTCTCAAGAAGCACTATTTCTTATCGGACAGGCTTTTATTCAAGCAGGGCTGGGAGTGGCAATGGAAGCACTGGGCTATCCACCAGCAAGAAAAGCATTTCAAGCCGCTGGCGCTCAAATTTATGATCTTGAACAAGATAAACATGGGCTCTGCGTCGACTCCTTAGCACGTTGTCTCTCAAAAAACAGCGTGAAATTGCTGTATTTAACTCCGCTACATCAATACCCAACAACCGTGACTATGCCAGTGTCACGGCGCATGGAAATATATCGATTATGTGTTCAGCATGGGGTTTTTATCATTGAAGATGATTACGACCATGAATTTCATTACAGCTGTCCACCGTTGCAGCCTATGGCAGCCAATGACCCAGCACAAATCGTCATTTATCTCGCCACATTCTCCAAGATTATGTTTGCTGGTGCGCGTATGGGGTACGTCACAGGATCTGAGGCGGTGCTTAAACATCTCATTGCATTAAAACAGATCGTAAATCACAAAAATGACGCGCTAATGCAGTTGGCAGTTGCAGATTGGATGGCCGCAGGGAATTTCGAGCGACACTTAAGGCGAATGACAAAGTTATACAGACAGCGCTGTGATGTGATGGACAGATTGCTCCAAAGCTATCAAAAGCAAGGGTTTGATATTGAATATATTAAGCCACAAGGCGGCATGGCATATTGGGTCGATTTAAAGCAAGACGTCTCTCAGTTACCTAAAAAACTATTGCAAGCAGGCATTAATGCACACCTAGAGCAGAGCTTTTGTCACAGTCCAAGAGCATGTTATACACATATCCGCTTGGGGTTTGCAGGCCAAGCTGAACAAGATATTGAAAATGGTTTAGACGCTTTATTTAGTTTGTTATAGGAATACAAAAGAAAAAAGGCCCATGCCTAGGCCCATTATCGACGTATTGATTGCATGTTTTAAAAGGGAATTACTTTGAGTCAGGGCACCATGCGAGTTTGCCATCTAGATTCGCGGTGTTGCACTTCAATTTGCCTTCTACGTAGCTACCATCTTCTTTTTGGTCAAGTGCAACAATAAATTGCTGTGCTTCGCTAGATATGCGCTCAAATTATATGAACCTGATAGAGTCCACTATAGGGTCAAAAGCGGTCGAGGTGTATTACACTTTATTACACCAATAAAGTGTAATGTACTGTTCTCGAGGTACTATTTATCGGAGCTTTTTATCTCGAGTCGAGGTTCATCATCCACAAAGGTAACAATAAACACTTTATGAAACTCATCTTCGTCAATTTCGACATCTCGGTTAGTAAGTAGCTTCACGAGTACCGGAGTGGTATTACTGTGGCCTGCGACAACAACGGTGCCAGTCTTTAGCTTTAATTCTCTGGCAAAACCATCCAAGTTACCGGCGTCATAAGTGGCAACATGTGTGTCTATCATATCAGCCAAAGGTGCTAAGGTTGCTTTGGTGCGATTATAGTTCGTCGCGTAGAGCTTGGTTGGCTCCAGTGGCAACATCATTTGCGCAAAGCGTTCGGCTCGCGCTATACCTTTAGCAGTCAAAGAGGGATCTATTCCCTTTTGCTTTTCGGCGTGGCGTAGTAAAACAATGTTGTCTGGTGCCGCAACCACTGGCATCGTTAGTAAACTTAGAGCAATGAAAATTAGGGTACGCATAAATGGTATCTCGTTGTAATTTTTAACTCACTATAGCGTTTTATGTGTTTTCACGCACTCAAAATCATTCGCGTCCTCTCACCTGTCCGCGGCGGACACATTTTCTGTCCGCGGACAGAAATGTGATTCAATAAAAATTAAAAACAACTTAAAAACAATTAGTTAAAATTGGCATGGTATTGGTATTCCTTTATTTCAATATACCCAATTACAGGAAATACCATGATAAAGGACACACGCGGACAAGACGTTGTTGTAGGTACTCGACGTGCTATTTGGCAACGCAAAAGAGTATTTGGATTGGGCTTAGGCGTTTTACTGGCTGCGCTTGGCTATGGTGCAATGACACAGACAACGGCTCAGTTGTCTGTGGCTAAGCAAGATTTGGATATTGCTAGGGTTGAATTGGGCACACTCACACGAGAAGTCAGTGCAAATGGCAAAATAGTCGCAGCTCATGCGCCAACGGTGTACAGTCCAGAAGTCGGTGTTGCAACCTTGCACGTTAAAGCCGGTGACCAAGTTGAAGTTGGCCAATTAATTGTTGAACTCAGCAGCCCAGAGCTTAGTAATGAACTCAAACAGCAACAATCAGAGTTGACTCGTTTAGAGGGAGAGTGGCAGAGGCAAAAGTTAGAGTCCCGCCGTCAAGACTTGGCACTGACCAAGTCATTGGACTTAGCGAGTGTTTCGTTACAAGCCGCTGAACGGGAAAACCGCCGCGCTCAGCTGTCCATCAAAGCAAGCTTAATCAGCCAAATAGATCTTGAACAAGCGGAGGACGAGTATGCGCGTGCAAAGCTAAACTACGCACATGCTCAACAAGAAGCTGCGCTTGGACGGGACACTTTAAAATTCGAATTATCCTCTGCCAAAAATCGTTATGAAAGACAAAGACTTGTAGTCGAAGAAATTCAACGCCGTGTAAACAACCTTGAAATTAGAGCTTCGGTGGAGGGGATTGTTGGCAACTTATTGGTGCAAAACAAGGCCGCAGTTTCTCAAAACGAGGCCTTAATGCGTCTAGTCGATTTATCTGCATATGAAGTTGAGTTGCAAGTCCCAGAAAGCTACGCCAACGAACTCAGACTTGCGATGCAAGTCGTCATGAGAGTCGGGGCTCAGGAGTTGATTGGGGAGCTCAGTGCGATTTCACCTGAAGTAAACAATCGAGAGGTCACGACCCGTGTTAAATTCAGGCGTCAAGATATCTCGGGTATTCGTCAAAACCAACGTGTACTCGCACGTATTCAATTAGAAAACAAAGAAAACGTATTAAAAGTTAAGCGTGGACCATTTTTGAATGTGGGTGGGCACTTCGCCTATCGGCTTCAGGGCAATATGGCACAAAGAGTGTCGATTGAAGTGGGTTCAAGCAGTTTAAAAGACATTGAAGTCAAAGCTGGGTTAAGAGAGGGTGACGAAATCATCGTCTCTGGATATGATGCGTTTACCCAAGCAGATTCAGTGCTCATTAGATATTAAAAAGGACAATCATTATGTTGAACATGCAAAATATTGGCAAATTGTACCAAACAGAAATGGTGCAAACACAGGCACTGAGAGAATTTAATCTAACCGTTAATGAAGGCGAGTTTATTGCCGTAACAGGGCCATCAGGTTCAGGTAAAACAACGTTTTTAAATATTGCAGGGTTGTTAGAGTCATATTCGTCAGGTCAATATATGTTAGATGGGATTGATGTCGGCAAACTCAACGACAATCAGCGCTCGGATCTGCGAAATCAAAAAATTGGATTTATATTTCAAGGCTTCAATCTGATACCAGACCTAAATTTATTCGAAAACATAGAAGTACCGCTGCGATATCGAGGTATAAAAGCCAAAGAACGAAAAAGACGTGTCGAGCACTGCCTTGAACAGGTTGGGTTAGCTGGGCGAGCTAGGCACTTGCCTCAGCAGCTGTCAGGTGGCCAGCAGCAACGTGTTGCGATTGCACGCGCTTTGGCCGGAGAGCCAAGGTTTCTACTTGCTGATGAACCAACCGGCAACCTCGACAGTTTGATGGCAAGACAAGTCATGACGTTGCTTGAAGAGCTAAATCGCGCTGGCACGACCATCGTTATGGTTACGCATGACCCTGAACTGGCTAGAAGAACGCCGCGTAATATTCAAATAGTTGATGGCCAAGTCGCTGACTTTACTTTGTATCAAGGGACTCAGGCGCCTCATGTTAATCCACAAATGTCTGTGGAGGTTTAGCATGTTGGTGCACTATTTTGATTTGGCATGGAGAAATATAAAGCTCACACCATTAATCAGTCTGTTGATGATTATTGCAATCGGAATTGGTATTGGTGTCACCATGACGTCGCTATCTGTGTATCACATGATGAGTGCAGATCCGATCCCACAAAAAAGTGAGCAATTATACGCTGTGCAATTGCAGACGATGGATGACGGGCAAACTTGGAATACGCATGATGATGTACCTACTCAATTGACCTATCAAGATGCTAAGTATTTGATGGAAAACTCCCCATTGACCAAGCGGGTAGCCATGATGAAGTCTGGCGCTGCCGTCCATATAGATAAGGCTGGCAGTACTCCGTTTATTCAAGATGTACGGATCACAGGGCGAGATTTTTTCTCCATGTTTGGTTTGTCGTTTTTACACGGAGAAGTTTGGACTCAAGCACAAAGCGAACAGGCTGCGCCAGTTGCTGTTATTAGCGAAGATTTAGCAGAGCGGTTATTCCAACGCACGGATGTTCTCGGAGAGTCAATTTACTTGGATGAGCGCAGCTATGAAGTGATTGGTGTAACCCAATCTTGGCAGCCATCACTGAAGTTTTATGATGTAAACAATGGCCCTTTTCAACGAGCAGAACACATATTCATTCCGTTTAGCCATATTGAAGCGTATCAGCTTCATAGCTGGGGTAACACCAATGCGTGGAAAAATGAAGAAACACGCTCGTATGCGCAATTCCTTAATTCTGAAATGATTTGGTTGCAGTTTTGGGTGGAGATAAATTCCCAATCGCAACTAAAAAGCTACCAACAACTTTTAATGGATCACATGTTTGAACAGCAAAAGTTAGGACGCTTTAATCGCAAGGAACTAGATTACAATCTTAAAAATGTTAATGAGTGGCTTGGCTACAATCAGGTCGTTGATCCGGATAATAAGATTTTGGTTGGCCTAAGCTTTATGTTTTTAGCGGTATGTTTGGCGAATATATTAGGCATGCTATTGGCTAAATTCTTGAAACGCGCACCAGATGCAGGCGTAAGACGTGCGCTAGGGGCAAGTAAAAGGCAGATTTTTTATCAACATTTAGTTGAAGTTGCACTCCTTGGATTTTTGGGCAGCTTAGTCGGTATCTTGCTTGCACAGCTAGGCCTCATTGGGATCCGAGAAACCATGTCGATTTACGTGGGGATCGCGAAAATGGATTGGATGATGCTGCTTATATCTCCTGTCATAGCCATCTTTGCGTGTATGTTGGCGGGTCTGTTTCCAGCTTGGGTGGTGTGTAAAACTTCACCTGCAACCCACTTAAAAGTTCAATAGGGGAGTGCTGAAAATGTCAGAAATTAAACCTATTCTCAATACCTTGATGCGCTCTAAAGCCGGGGCTTTACTGCTGATTTTACAAATTGCCGTTACTTTGGCCATTGTGAGCAACGCGATATCTATTGTGTCGGATAGAGTCGATAAGCTTAGTGAAGATACAGGCTATGATGAGCAAGGTATCATTGCTTTTACAGTACTGACTTACAACAGAAATATTGACCGAGCGAAGCAATTTAAAGAAGACATGGCCAAGCTAAAAGAAATTGATGGAGTCATCGAAGCCATGACTGTGAGCTCAATTCCATTGTCGAGTAGTGGTGGGTCTTGGATCATCAGTGATAACCCGGATGAAATGCAAGGAAAGCGCGTTGACAGCGGCTATATTCAAGCAAATCACAGAGTGGTAAATGCGTTTGGCCTCAAAGTTAGTGAGGGGAGAGATTTTGAACCTCAGGATGAAAGTGATGGGACAGATAGTCAATTTCCCTCTGTTGCTATTGTAAGCCGCGCCGTTGCAAACAAGCTGTTTGGAGAAGGTAAAGGACTCAATGAGTTTATTTATAGTGGCGACAATATGATGAAGATTGTTGGCATTGTAGAAACCATGAAAAGCCAGTGGCCTGACTCTAAAATGGGTGACAATGTCATGCTTATTCCAATAGAAAGAAGCAGGATGTACCAGCGTGTCATTGTAAAAACAGAGCCAAGTAAACGAGCAAAAATCATGAAGTTGATTGAGCCTTTACTGTTAGAAAATGAGCGCCAACGAGTCATTATTGATGTCAAAGGACTTGATGAAGCAAAGGCGCAAACCTATCAACGTGATACGCTGATGATAAGAATGCTGGTGGCGCTGATTGTATTTTTAGTGATTATCACTGCTTTGGGCATATTTGGTTTGACCCATTTCAACATTAGCAAGCGCACTAAACAAATTGGCACGCGCCGCGCCCTAGGTGCAAGAAAGTCTGCCATCTTCAGCTACTTTCTAGTTGAAAACACGTTGGTGACGTTATTTGGTGTCATTGCTGGCTCTATCGCAGCGCTGTATTTAGGTGGACAATTGATGGCCTCATACAACATCCCAGCATTGGATTGGTCAATTGTACTTTATACCGGGGTTGCGATGTTAGGTATGAGCTTAATGTCTGTATATCAACCAGCTAAGCGGGCCGCCAATATTTCTCCCAGTATAGCTACTCGCAGTATTTAATCAGAGGAAACAAGATTATGTTACACTCGAGAGAGTGTAACATAATGAATAATAAACACATGGATAAAATACTTATCGTCGACGACAATCAGGCGGTTCTACAATCATTATCTCTTCTCTTTGAATTGCATAACTATGAGGTTGTAGTCGCGAGCAGCCCGTTTGAGGCTGAGCAAGTCGTGCGATATCAGCGCGTTGAATTAGTAATTCAGGATATGAACTTTACGGCGGACACCACCTCAGGTGAAGAAGGCAAAGCGTTATTCCACAAACTACGCAAATTGTCGCCAAATTTGCCAATCATTTTGCTAACAGCTTGGACTGAACTTGAAATGGCCATTTCTTTGGTAAAGGCCGGAGCCGCTGATTATTTAGCGAAACCTTGGAATGATGACAAACTCTTAGTGTCTGTTGCTAACTTAATCGCCCTAGGTAAAGCAAGTTCAGATAGCCTGCAACTGCACAGGCAGCAAATAGAGCGAGAAAACTATCATGCAGGTGCCGAACTGGTTGGCCTCATTTATGAGAGTGTTGCAATGCAGCGAGCTGTAGAAATGGCGCTACAGGTCGCAAAGTCAGATGTGTCTGTTTTGATCACCGGTGCAAATGGTAGCGGCAAAGAAAAAATAGCGCAGATCATTCAAGCAAACTCTAAGCACGCTAATCAACCGTTTATTAAGGTCAATGCAGGCGCACTGCCTGATAATCTAATCGAGGCTGAGTTATTTGGAGCAGAAGCCGGCGCCTATACCGGTGCAAACAAAAAGCGCGTAGGGCGGTTCGAGGCGGCAGATGGTGGCACACTGTTTTTAGATGAAATCGGTAATCTCCCATTATCAGGGCAAATGAAATTACTCAGAGTGGTACAAACAGGAGAGTTTGAACGTCTTGGCTCTGTTGAGACACAAAAAGTAAATGTTAGAGTGATTTCTGCGACAAATGCGAATTTGTTGAATGATGTAGCGACAGGAAAGTTTAGAGAAGATCTTTTTTACCGCCTCAATGTGATAGAAATAAATTTGCCAAGCTTGGCTCAGCGTAAAGACGATATTTTACCGCTGGTGAGACACTTTTTACCCGGTCGCCAAATAAGTTTGGAGGCGGAGAGAGCATTGTGTGTGCACAGTTGGCCAGGCAATGTGCGAGAACTTGAAAATGCCTGCAAACGAGCTGGCGTGTTGAAACCGCAAGGAGAGCTCCTAGCGCAAGATTTCGGTTTGCTGGATAATGTGATCCCACAATCGAATAAGCAACAAGCTACAGAGCCAACAAAGCTAGAATTGCAACAAGCGATGCATCAATGCCAAGGCGTCATTGCTAAGGTCGCGCGTCAGTTTGGGATAAGTCGTCAAGCGCTCTATCGAAGATTGCAAAAGCACGGAATTGATTACTGATGAGTGGCCCGTTAAGTAAATTAAAGCGCAAAGTCATTTTACTAATTTTTGTCAGTATTTTTATATCCTGCTCACCCGTGATTTTACTTTCTACTTGGCAGAACTGGCTTATATTGAGTGTGGTTGCAAGCTTGAGCTGTTGTCTGTTATTAAAGCTGATATTTCATAAGCTTATTAAAGCGGTTGAGGCGTTGAATGTCGGGTTGTTAAACTTTAAAGATGGCGACTTTTCAAATCAATTGGCGTATCAAAATGAAGACGAGTTTGGCGAGTTATGCCAACTTTATAACGAAACTGCACAACAACTGAGAAAAGAAAAGCAATGGCTGTATCAAAGGGAAATGATGCTAGACAAAATGTTACAAAGCGCGCCGCAAGCGTTGCTGTTAATTAATGATAATGGTGTGGTGGTGTTTGCTAATCAGAGCGCTCAAAACTTGGTTGGTAGTTTGCAAGCGCTCGAAGGCTTATCAATTTCACAGCTGCAAGATACGGCACCGCAAGAAATTACGGCAGCCATAAACACTGCACAAGATGGCTTAATCAGTATTTGCCAAGGTGATGCAGATGAGCAAGTTTGGCACGCCTCTGTTGGTGAAATTCTATTGAATAATCAGCACCATAACCTGTATATCTTTAAGCAGCTCACCCGTGAATTAAACCGTCAAGAAGTCGCTGTATGGAAAAAGGTTATCCGAGTTATCAGCCATGAGTTAAACAACTCGCTAGGGCCAATTTCATCGATGTCACATAGCGGAAAAATCATCGCGACTAAATTGGAAGATACGAGGTTACATCGCGTATTTAGCACAATTGACGAGCGTATTTCCCACCTTACAGAGTTTGTACAAGGGTATGGCACATTTGCAAAGCTACCTATGCCCATACTGACCGCAATAGAAATTCGCCCTTTACTTGAATCGATTCAACTGCAATGGCCAAGCCGAATTCAATGTGATGTAGACACATTGCAAGCGGATAGAGGGCAGCTTGAGCAACTCATAATTAATCTATTAAAAAACGCCCATGAATCGGGCTCAAAGTCGGATGCTATCACCCTTACAGTTCAGTCGCGCAATGGCATGACTAAATTTCTCTTTGAAGATGCCGGGCAGGGGATGTCTGAGGCGGTATTAACCAGCGCGCTAGTTCCGTTTTACTCTACTAAAAATAGTGGAACGGGCTTAGGTTTAGCCCTATGCAGAGAAATCGTAGAAGCGCACAACGGCTATATTAACTTGAGCAATCGCTCATTAGGTGGCCTATGCGTAGAAGTTGGATTACCGAATTAGACAGGGGGAAACTAGTTTAACCTGCGGTTTTTAATTAGTCCCCACAGTCGCCTCGTTGCTCGATCCAAGTCAAGGTGTTGTGAGTTATTACGATAGTACCAGAGACAACCAAGCTCGCAGCCGAAACGAGGCCAGCTCCTACCATAAACACGGCACATGCTTTGTCTGAGCAACCACCCAAATAGCCCATTTCTTCTTGTGATAAGACGTGTTTTCGTTTTGTGATTTGGCACTGTTCGTCAAAGTATTGCACTTCCTTTGGTACAAATATACAACCTGAAAGTAAGCATAAAATTAAGGCTGTCAGTGTAAAAATGCGCATGAAGATTTCCTATCTTTTTCGCTACACTATCGACTTAGCGCATAAATTTAAAGTAAAAAATGTAATTGAAAGCGGTTAGCTCCATAAGCATGCGGAGCTAGAAAACAGCATTTTTGGGTCTAGCGTGGAGGGTCTATGTGGCCTGCGGTACTCGCATTTATTCTAAACCAGCCCGCAATGGAATATCTGGATTTACGCGCAGGTAGCACTTCATGTGGAAACTCATCACTTAAAAACGTGACCAATGTCCCTTGGTTGGGTAGCACGCGGCAGAGTTCTTTTTCGTGATCGTTAGGGTCATAAATTACGAGCTCTCCGCCATGCTCTGCTTGCCATTGGTCATTAAGGTAAAATACCGTTGTTAATACTCTGTTTGCTCTGCCTTTAAATGCATCTAAATGTTTTTTATAAAACGCACCTTCTTGGTAGTGAGCAAAGTGGCTCTCGTAACTAAATAGACCCATAAACAAGCGCCGATTTAAAAAGTCTTTAAGCTCATCCATAGCTTGGATATAACCTAACTCCAATTTATTACCTTGGTCTAACCATAAGATCTTGTCACGGCGGATCTTGACGTTTTTTTCATGATCACTCTGTCTACCTATCCCAGCCGTTTGGAACTTGTCTTCTTCTAGCGTTGCAATTCGCTTGTTGAGATTTTGTATGATTTGGGGATCAACCGCACTTTCAATAATGCTAAGACCTGTTGCACGCAAA
Organism: Pseudoalteromonas luteoviolacea NCIMB 1942; assembly: GCF_001625595.1. Classification (GTDB taxonomy): domain Bacteria; phylum Pseudomonadota; class Gammaproteobacteria; order Enterobacterales; family Alteromonadaceae; genus Pseudoalteromonas; species Pseudoalteromonas luteoviolacea_A. Next base: position 19,263 of record NZ_AUXT01000183.1, on the reverse strand, counting down.
TCATCGGCAATTTGCGTATATACGTTTTGAGAGTCAAAGTTAGACAAGATATACCTCCAGATAGTGTGGAGGCTTTTTACCTAATCAATGAAGAAAAGGCAAGTGATACTTCTAGGCAGACCTTTACAATGCTATAAACCTTGATTTTGCGCACATGCGTTAACAAACGCTTCTATCAGAGGTGAGCGCTTCTTGCTGAGCACTGCGCGCTCTGGTTGGAATAGCGTAGCAATGTAAAAAGGATGCACGGTGAGCTCTATCGCTCTTACTTCCTTAGTGTCATCATCTGCCGAAGCAACCAGTGGCTCTTGCAGTAGTGCGTGACGAAACTCGTCGTTTAGGCCATACCTGCAACGGTACCCTTCGCGAATTGTTGTCGTGCCATATATTGCAGCCAACTGTGAGTGAGCAAAGATGTTTACCACTTCAGTTGTCTCAACTAATGCGCAAGCAAGCTCTGAAATGACAGGTCGATGACCTTGGGGGGCAGACTCGGCGTGTACCGCGTCGTTCCAGCCAATCACATTCTGGGCATATTCTAATATCGCATGTTGAAAACCACCGCAGGTGCCTAAAAATGGGATGAGGTTCTCGCGTGCGTATCTAATCGCATTTAATGCGCCATCAGCATCAACGTAAGGAGTTTTTGGTACACACCAAATCCCATCGAAGAGACTTAAGTCTGTATCTTTGACATTGTCTGTCGCTAGCCATGTGGCCTTAAGGTTGAGTCTTAAGTCACTTGCTGCAATATCCAAAGAAAGAGGAATACCTTGGTGAGCTGGGACTGAGTCATCGTAGTCTCCAACTAAGGCGATTGATATGTTTTTCATCTCTTTTCCTTAAGTGTTCGGTTGTTCTTAATATGTTTTCATTATGGGTAAAAACATACTATAGGTCCATCAAGTTGAGAACAGATTTGTGAAGAATTGTTCCAGTTGTTGATTAGGTGGAAGAGTTCAGTGCTTTAATAATGCGATCTGACGCTGTCTCAACAAGATCTAACACTAACTCAAATCCATCGCCATCTCCGTAATACGGATCAGGTACTTCAGCAACGTCCATGCCTGCATAAGTCAAAAACAAATGTAGTTTATGTCGATAGGCCTGTGGGCAGTTTGCTTGCAAGTCAGCCAAATTGTTTTTATCTGCACATAGTATTAAGTCAAATTCTTCAAAGTCTTGTTTAACAACTTGTCTAGAGGTAATACCCGAGAAACTGTAGCCTCGTTTCTGGCCTGCTTTGGCACTGCGCTTATCAGGTGAATTGCCTTCGTGATAATTAATAGTACCTGCTGAGTCGATGGTGAGCGTTAGTCCTTGCGCTTGCGCTTTGGTTTTCATTACTGCTTCTATAGTAGGGGAGCGACAAATATTACCCATACAAACGACCAGTATTTTTTTGACCGATGTGTTAGCTGCCATGTCTTGACCTGTTGATTATAAGTTTATTTTTTAGAGGCTAAAAACTAACACTCTCGACTAATCAAGAAAAGCGAATAGCACGCTTTTTTGAAATTTATAAGCTTTTTTATACGTTGATGGTTTTGGCTATGCAAATCTGTTTTGATAGCGCAATAGTGAGTATTTTTTAGATACCCGATATTTACTTAATTTGTCTCAGTGACCAGAGTCTAAAGTAACGTGATCGGTAGGAGGTATTCTTGATTTACAGTTTCTATACACAACTGATCTGGCCCATGGTGAAAAATCTTGGTCCGCCATCCGTATGCGTATCGAAGAATTGAAGCAAACAAACCGCTTTTTAAAGTACTTGACTCAAGGTTTCATAAGTATGAGTTTGGTCAGCAGATTAGTCGTCATTCACTGAGACAGTACGAAACAAATATGAAGTTGGCATTACCAAAGCAATTGTTCACCCTGTATTAAGAGCTGAGTAATGGTGGGGCAGGACCTGATTGGGGTTTTCAAAAGCTACATAAGCTCGAACTTTATAATCCGTAATTACCTTGGCCTGACAGTGAGTGTTATCGACGTTCAACGTGGCCTTTTAGAGATATTCAAGCTGGTATGATAGGCGTACTTGATTTGTATTATGTTCATATGGGGTGTAATAAAGACAGGTACACACGTTGGACAATTAGTTGAGTAATGTGATGCTGAAGACTTTTTGCTCGAACCTGAAGGGGACCTGATTGACTGTTATCACACATGGCTGGATCAACATTTGAGTCATTTTAATAACATAAAGCGTTTGCTGGTCGAAACAAGAGACGTTAAGAAAGCGCTTGAAAGGCTTGAAGGTAAGCTGGCTATGAGCAGCTCAATCGAATTTTATCAATATTGTGCTTTTTTGACTTTCCTGACGATAAAGAGCACACCCAAGCGCATATTTTAGAGTAGAAACGACGCAAAATGGTGATGTGATTACAAGTTTTAAGCCACAATATATACGCTATTTAAATCGTAAATTAGCGACTTATTTAGAACAGGATAGTAGCTATGTGTTGTCTTTTATCAAAGGGAATATTCAAGCTTAACAACTTGTAATTAAAATGTGTATTTTGTGTTTTATTTGTGCGATATTGAGTTTCCATTAAAGGTAAGATTAAGGATGAATCATGAAATATACACTAGCAATCTCTGCGTTACTGGCCAGTTGTGCAACCTCCGCGCAGGTTAAAGTATCAGTAGATCCTACAGAGTGTAAGCAAATGGGTTTGTATGGCGAAATAGCATATGAAGAAGCGGGTGTTACAAATGTGTCTACAACGCACGAACTAAAGCTTAGATGCCCAATTCCAAACCCCAACGGTAAGCAATTTAGTAGCTTAGAAATTTGGAAAAACCCTCATCGCACGGTTTATTGTAGCTTGGTACGCAGACACTGGGAGCATTACGCGAATAAACCAACCCTGAACGTCAAAGATTTTACACTCTCAAGTTACCCCGGTTTCTTGTTACAGTCCGTGTCAGCGAGTGGGATAGGTGGTAGCGACAGAGACATTGGTACTGCGTACCATTTTGAATGCCGAATTCCAGCTAAATCGGGTAACAATCAGTCTTATCTGGGTGCATACACATACATTTTTAACTAATACACCTCGCTGTCAGGACATTCATCACACTATGTAAATTAATTTGCTAGGAATTTAGAGTGCCTCATTTTTGTCTGAACATATTGATGGATTAATACCTGACAGCGAATACTTTGATTAAAACGAACGAGTTCACAGGCGAGGCACGCTATTGATTTATATGCTTGTAATGCTGCTTCCTTGTCGCGATATCTGTACCTGCACACACTACATCTTCCAATGCGTTAGCGGCCGCCTCTAAATAAAATTAATCTTCAGCTTCTTCGAAAACAGGACAGTGATCAAACCGGTAGCTACTCACCTCAACAACACGCCGAACCGACACTATATTTGCATTGGGGGATCAAAGTAACTGAATGCTTAATTCAAATGCTTGCTTGTAGGTGTTACTTACTTTCTCTTGTAAGCCAAAAAATACGCTTTTTCAGCGTGTTCAATGAGTTGATTGTATTTAACAACCAAAGATCCAGAGTCTGAGGAGGAGACTAAAGAGAGTTTTCGAGCGACCATATATTTTCCCTAATTAATTTAGAGTATTTCACCTGTACCATCTTTTAAATTGTGCGTAAATGAATGACTATTTACTTAGATTTTGTGCCAGCCCTTTTCATTCTGAGTGAACGATACAGAACGAAGCTCGACTGGATGAGAATCATCTAACAGCGAAAAACAGGAGTTATAAGTATGAGCGCGAATGTCGATGCCTTCCAACACAGCAAGCCACAAATAGTTACACTGCGTAATAAAATGGTGGTAATAGAAGATAAACGTTACAGCGCAGACTATCATGACCCAGAAAAACGCTCCATTGCGAATGCTATTCAGGTGTTTTTTAATGACGGTAGCGGCACTGAAAAAGGAGAGATTGAATACCCAACCGGCCATAGAGAACGTCGAAAAGAGGGCATGTCAGTATTAGAAGAGAAGTTCAGACAAAGTTTAGCCACGCGATTCCCACCTTCACAATGCCAGACTATTTATGATTTGTGTAAAGATGCTGGCAAGCTAACATCGACGCCCGTTAATCGCTTGATGGATTTGCTTGTATTCTAAGCTATTGATCATCAAGGTAGGATATTTATGCGCTGCCTTGAGCATTCTGAATGTATTTCCTGATTTGCTCCATGTTAAAATGACCATGTGCATTTAAGTGATAAATTCGGGTGGTCGTTTTGACCCCAGCTGAGTGCAATTTGAAAATTACAAAAGGAACAATCATGGAAAAAACCGTCAGAGTGGGTGTGGGTGTAATTCTGGTGCGTGACAATAAGATCTTGTTAGGGGAGCGTATTGGCTCTCATGGTGAAAATACGTGGGCAACACCTGGAGGCCATTTGGAGCTTGGTGAGAGCGTCGAAGAGTGTGCTGTAAGAGAAGTACTAGAAGAAACTGGCTTGAAGATCTCCAATCCGACCAAAGTTGGCTTTACCAATGACATCTTTAAAGAAGGGAAGCATTATATTACTTTGTTTGTTCAAGCTCAGTGTCAAACTGGTGAAGCAAGCATAATGGAGCCCAACAAATGTAAATCGTGGCAATGGTTCCCTCTGGATCAATTGCCTAAACCACTGTTTTTATCAATGCAAAACTTATTACAAGATGGCTTAGAGTTTAATACTAACTCATTGAATTAATTTACCTGTATTTCCGATATCTACAGTAAGTTGAAACAAATTATCGGGTTGCACAGTATTTGCACAATCAACTTTTATAGTTAACGAAAATGCAAGAATAGATCGAGTAACATGGCCGATGTTTTTGAGAGCTTTAGGAGTGAAAAATGAAATGCGACAATATCTATCTTAATCGAGTTATCGCGATGACTTTGGGCGCGTCTGTTTTAGTACTCACTGGGTGCGGTTCAAGTGACAATAATGCTAATCAAGTTGCGGATAGTGTGCAGTCTGACAATAGTGCAAGTTCAACAAATAGTGGCGCTGCCACATCGGAAAGCGCCTCGTCGTCGGATAGTTCTGACACCAGCACAGATTCAAATGCTGGAGATGCCAGTACGGATAACAGCGACAGCGACGACGGCGCGAATGGAACAGCACAAACCGAAGGGTCAACCGACGGGGTGCTATGTGAGTACGTATACAACGAGTTTAATGATGCGGCATCAGTACAAGCGACCAGTAGCGCCGATTGGAGTTGCAGCGGCACAGCGCGCCAACTAGTAGCAAATGGCATACCGGACCACGCAACGGGTACTTTCCCTAATCAAGGTAACCCTAATACCATCAGTGAAGTTAATGTCTCGATAGCTTATACCCTAACACCCACAAAAACCGACACTGCCAGTACCCTAGGCGGCCCAAGGGGCGCGACAGGTTATGTGTTAAATGGCGTTAAGATTGATGCAAATACAGCGGGATCGTGTGACGACTCTGGTAACAGTTGCAGCCTTGTTGGCAACACGGGTAATTGGAGTATTGAGGCACTTGGGCAAACCAGTTTTGATTTTGGCACAGATGATAACAACGCACATGTCCAGCCGGATGGTTCTTATCATTACCATGGCATGCCAGAAGGGTTTATAGCGCTAAGAAGTGGATCTCAAAGCGCGATGACTTTGATTGGCTGGGCCGCTGATGGATTTCCAATTTATGCCAGATATGGTTACAGCGAGGCAGAAAATGCGCAATCTGAATTAAAGGCGGTGCAAGGCAGCTACCAATTAGTCGAAAATGTCAGTAGTAACCGCCCCTCTACCTCGGTTTATGCGCTGGGCACATTTGCACAAGATTGGGAATATGTAGCTGGAAGCGGCGACTTGGATGAATGCAATGGTCGCTTTGGAGTTACACCTGAATTTCCAGAGGGTATTTACCATTATTACGCGACTGATAGCTACCCATACTTTCAGCGCTGTGTAAAAGGCCAACTTTAATAATTACCGTGTGGAGTAGGTTGAAATGAGACATTTATTTAGCGCAATTGTTGCCGTGAGTCTGGTTTTTTGTGCCACGTCGAAAGCTCATTTAATGGTTTCAGAGCACGGCACATTAAACTTTGACGACTCTGGTGCGTACATGGTGGTGTCGTTAAGCGCATCCAGTTTTGTAGAAGCTGACAGAGATAAAAGTGGACAGTTGTCGCTCACTGAGTTTAAGGCCGCGAAGAACAATATCATTGAGGCCATTCAGGAACAGATATTTATGGATCAAAATGAAACCAAGAAAACACTGCAAGGTATAATGGTTTCGCCTCAGGCTGCACACGGTGGTGATGGCAAAGTCATTGACCAAATCGTGGTAATGGGTAAGTTTATGGCCATAAACCATAAACAGAAGTTGTTATTTCATAATGGTTTATATGGTCAAAGTGGCGAGCAAAAGCTGACAATGACTGCCAAATATAAACGCTTAGGGTTAAAGCAAAGGTTTGTCCTGACGCCAAAACAGCTCAGTGCCAAAGTATTTTAAGAGACCAAATTTTTGAGAGGAAAAGAGAGTGTTGCACGCACAAATCAGTTGTAGCAACACTCACTTAATGTGACTAACATTGGTTTTGGATATTAGTGACATAGCTAGCTGGATAGTGAAGGATCCAGTTTCTTAGGTTTTTTATGACAACGTATTCACATGACTGTTCGATTACGCTGGCTCTTAAGAATTGTTTATTGTTTTTCTTCTTAATGTGTAGTGTTTGTTGCGGTGGTGTCTGAACGTACGTGCCTGATAAGTCCTTTTTTAAACTGTCGACAGCGCGAACAAAAAGTGCCTCATATTGCTCTGAGATATCTGCTTGCCCTTCCATCAGCTGAGTTGCCAATTCATCACCCCAAGTTGAACCATGAACCTCAATTATGTTCTGGTACATCAAGTTATTAAGCTTTTTACGGCTTTTAGTTTTACTTGACTTAGGTTTTTCTATCCAGGCTATGAGCTTTAAAGACAACTTGTTCATGTCCTGATTAGAAAAGAAGATGGGCCTCACATGTACCGTTTTGTCACCAGCAACAGGAAGCTGCCTCACTAGGTAATCACTCATACCTTGAGTTAAAGTAACATGAGTAACTTGTTTTGAAGCTTCAATAAGTGGTTTTATATAGCGGTTTGCTTCTTCTTGCTGTTCTTTTAATTTTTGCTCTTTTAACGAACTGTTTATCGCAGCATGAGAAAATACCTGTACTAACGCGGCGCCGGGGGTGCCGTAATACATAACCTGACTGCCATCGATAGAGCGATCGTGAGAATACTCACCTCGAATCTCAACCGGGGCACTGGTATCTAGATAAAACTTAAATTCGCTTTGTTCAATAACGTCGTCTTTATTGAGTGACTTAGCTACAACATAGTCATCTCTTTTTGGAGATTTGCAGCCCGCTAAGGCTGCAATCGTCACTAAAGAGACTAAAAGTTTCTTTACGCTTATCATAAGAAAATCTTATTGATTGTCTCTTTAACTTGTTCAACCGCTTGATAGTAAGCATTCGTTACGCCTGGGAACTGTTGCTTTGGCTCATCCCACTCACCATCAACAACGATTTTTTTGTCAAGCTCAAGGTATTGAAGGTATTGGTTTGTTTCTAAGTCTACTGAGTACACTAAGCCGCGCACATAACCCTGAGGATCAGTATTTGGAATGTAGTTGGTGTACCCTCTATAGGCACCATGAGTTGCAATATCTAATACAACCAGTACATCAATATTTTTTGATTCTTTTAAAGAGCGAAAATCTTTTTTCGCGTAGCCCAATTCACCTTTGAACTTTTTAAGCTTTTTAAATTCTTGCTCTGTTAGTTCGATAAACTCTACAGAACCAGTCTTCGCTTTATAGCCTTCAAGTAGGATTTGCTTGCTTGACTCAATATCGCTAGTTGGTAGAGATTCAAGGTGTTTAGATAAAGACGAGTTTGCCGCTACGGCAACACCGTAACAAAGCAAACAACCAGCACCGTAGATATTTGTTGTTGGTTCATTAATTACGTCAACATAAATTCCCACACGTTTCTCTGCATTGAGAAGTTGTTTTTGTAGTTGAACAGTGGGTTGAGGGGTTGATCCACACGCAGCCAAGAACACAGTAAGTGCAGCTACAAAAATTAATTTTATCGCTTTCATTGTTTTACCTTTTGAAAAAATAAAGGCGGAATTCTAGGTACATCGGTAGTTCATTGCAATTATATTTGTAAGGTTTTGTAAAGTTTTATAAAAGGCATAAAATAATTCATTTTTTAAAGTGCGTTTTATGATATCTCCTCAGATTTTTCATTCATAAAAGTTTAATAATAAATTCATTTTTTGAGTGTTTTTTTATCAAGATGGCACCGAGTAATTGGACTAGACCAACAACAAGGACATCATGTGAAAATGTTTAAAGTAAACAACTCAAGAAAGAAACGTCAGAACATTTATTGTTCTGCATTGCTAGCCTCACTCGGTTTGTCATTTGTAAATGCGGCTGATGCAAGTAACCACTCTTTACTAATTGCTGTCGATGGTTTGCGCGGCGACGGTATTGAAAATGCGAAAACGCCTAACTTTGATAGGTTAATTCAAGGTACTTGGGCTGAGGGTTATCAAGGTGCGTTTGCATTCTACGCGCAGACAATGAAAGACGCAGCGCCAAACAGTGGGCCTAATCATGTCGGGATCATGACCGGTGTTACTTCTGCCAAAAGCGGCGTAACTGGGAATTCAGACGTACATACGGGAAGGTACGATCAGTACCCTCATTATCAAACTCTGTTAGAGCGACACAATAGTAAACTCAATACTGCTTATTTAGTAACGTGGTCAACTGATATGCAGATTGACAACGAAGCGGATGTAAAAATTGACTCTAATGATGCTGGCAATGTTGCTAATACATTGGCCATTATTAACGGGACCTATCAAGCCGCAAAATGGCCTCGTGGTACTACGCCTGATTCAATTTTTTGTTTTTAGATGACGTTGATGCAGCAGGTCACAGCTGCTGTTTTACAGCTTCTGACACCGGTTATGTTGATGAAATCGCTGATGTCGACAGGCAAATTGGTAGTATTATCGATGCGATTAAAGCACGCCCAAACTTTGCTAATGAGAATTGGCAAATTGTAGTGACCTCTGATCATGGTGGTCGGGGTTCATCGCATGGTATTCACTCAGCCGACAACTATACCATTCCATTTTTGGTGGCATCTAAGTCCGCAAAGCAGGGTTATTTAACGGGCATTCCAAAAAATTATGATGCAGCACCGACTGTGCTTGCACATCACGGCGTAGCTGTGCCTAGCAATATGGATGGCGTCGTCAGAGGTGACAGCGTGCAGCAAAAGGCTCCTGATGCCATTGAAACCGATCTCATTACATACTTGCCGTTTGAAGGCGACTTTCAAGATAAATCGGGCAATCACCTACACGCAGAGGTTGGCGGGGGAAATCCAGAAATGAATTCTGGGGGGAGATTTGGTCGCTTTGTTGCCATAAATGGCGACAAAGAGTTTTTGACCTTAGGCAATCCTGCTGAGCTGGACTTTGCTCATGCAAGAGACTTTACCTTAATGACATGGTATCGCGTCAGTGGTGATCAACATGGCGACCCGGTAATTGTCGGCAATAAAAACTGGGACAGCGGCAGTAACCGTGGCACATTACTTTTAGCTAATGAAGGCAATGGCGATGATGTCGGTATCAACATCGCATCTACTTCGGCAGATCGAAAAGACATCGACCCAATTGATTATACTTTTAATGGCTGGTGGCTTTTGGTCGCGACGTTTGACCGTAACGGCAGCGCGACATTATATGCTGGCAGCCCTACAGGGGAGTTGAATATCATCTCGGGGAGTATCGCAGATGTTGGAGATATTACTTCTTCGCTTGATTGGAATATCGGACAGGATGGAACTGGCCGATACAAATACAATTTAAAAGCCGATTTGGATGATTTTGCTGTATGGGGTCGCGCGTTAACCTTGGATGAAGTTCGCACGCTATATAATGGCGGAGCAGGCAAAGAAATCAACAGCATATTAGGTAATACATCGACGCAATATTTAACGGCTGAGTCAAACATTGCTGCTGGGCAAAATTATCCTGTGATTATTACTACCAGAGTAAATGGTCAAACTTGTGGCCTTGAGTGGGACGCCGCGTTACGAAGTAGAGAGCGTAACGCCAAATGGGACTGTGCAGGACGCGCTGATCCGTTAATGCTACAAGTTAATAAAGTTGAGTCATCTAAGGTCACTAAGCGAGTTTCTGGTTACCTTGTAGCGCAAGGTGGTAAAGGCGCACTGGAGTGGGATGCTGATCATATATTGAATGAACGTAACGCTAAATTCGATGAAGGGACAGGTGGAGACTATTTGACGTTTACCTTACTAAATAACGCACATGCCAGTAAAGTGAGCGCCAGAGCCTATGGTCAGGAATGTGGATTAGAGTGGGAAGCCGATTTGATAGGCGGTGAGCGCAATGCGAAATTCGACTGCCGACCACGTACAGATAGCGTCACGATCCAGCTCATTGAGCAGTAATAGGCGTTTCATTGCAAATAGAGAATGATGTAGACGAGTTCAGGTTGCTGAACTCGTCTGATTAAGATTGAGTTTATAGACTTTCGTGCGGGCCGAATACTTCGTACATAATGCGCGCTTCGTCTACACCAAGTTCGATTAATTGAGCCTTGATAAATGCCATAAAGCCACTCGGCCCACAAAGATAGAACTCACCGTCGAACAAAGGCAGCAGCTCTTTTAGTGCTGCAAGGTGCATAAGACCGCTGTGTGCCCCTTCAGGGCCTGTTTCTACCCAAGTATGCGTTTGTAATTGAGGAAGCTCGGTTTTAAAGCTTTCTACACTGCTAGAAAATGCGCGCTCTCCAATATTACGACATGCATGTAAGAACATACATGGTGCTTGAGTATTCTGCTGTGCAAGGGTTTCTAACATTGCCATCATAGGCGTAATACCAACACCTGCACTAATAAGTACTTTTGGCGCTTGATTAACCTGAAGTACAAAGTCGCCAGCTGGTGGGTAGGCATCAATTTCATCACCTTCATTTAATGTATGCAGGTGACCAGAGATAAGCCCATCCGTTTTAACCGAAATGCGATAATGATCTGATTTAGCACTTTGAGAAAGAGAGTACTGTCTAATTTGGCGATATGCTTGGTCCTCAGCTTGGCATTCGACAGCAAGGTATTGTCCCGGTTGGTATTGAGCAACAGGGCGACTATCCAAAGGTTTTAGGTAAAAGCTTTTTATTACATCAGACTCCTGCACTATTTTCGAAATAGTAAAGCGTCGTTTGCCTCGCCATCCGCCCGCTTTGGTTTCGTTTTGTTGATAAATCCCTTCTTCTTGGGTAATAAATAAGTCTGCCAAAAAGCCATACGCTTCAGCCCATGCGGCGATGATTTCAGGCGTACATTCATTTGGGAACATCTCTTCCAAAGTTGCTAGTAAATGGGTGCCAACAATCGGGTAATGTTCAGGCAATATGTTTAAGCTCGCATGCTTGTGGTTAATACGGTTAATGGCTTCTGAAAGTACTGAAGGGTTGTCGATGTGCGTGGCATAAGCTGCCAAAGCGCTAAACAATGCAAACTGTTGCTTGCCTGATTTTTGGTTGCTGATATTGAAGACATGAAGCAACTCTGGGTTGTGACTAAACATGCGTTTGTAAAAGTGGTCTGTCACTTTTGTTCCGGCGTTTGCAAGCAGAGGAATGGTGCCCTTAACCAGTTTTATTGTTTGTGTTGATAGCATATAAATTCTCCAAATTAACCACGACGCCCATCAAGGCGTTTTTTCATTAAAATAGGGGTATACACAGCGACAAAGATGACAAATGCGCCAATCCAAAGTAGGGCACTTGCAGCCAACTGTGATGAGGGTTGATAAAAACCGGTAAAATACTGCGTGTGATTGCAGCAAGCGTGCACAGCGCAAATGCAATGCCCATGAGCGGGTGAGGTTGCAATGGTCTTGCTGTGTGACCAAGGGATATTCTTGCCATAATCGACAATATCATCAGACCCATAGCGCCAATCGTAATAAGGTGCAACGCATCTTTGCTATACCAAGGGAAACCGAGGTATCCGCCACCAAACCCTAAAAGGCCTAAAGCCATAAATAGGTAAGCCAAATATAAAGACCAAAGCAGTGGACGTGTAAAAACGCCAGTGTTAAACCAGTATGCGCAGCGCATTAAATGCAAAAAGGCTGTAAAGACTAAAACGAAACCAGGGTTCAGTGGGCTAGAGAAAATATGGTGGGAGAAAAAGCCACTGATCCCAACGATTGCTGACCAAAACAGTAATTTATCTAACCTAGGTGTTTTCACCTGCTGATTAAGGCCAAGCCCTCTGGTGATAAAAAAGGGCATAATGTGTCCGGCTATCACGCTGATCAACAGGGTAAAGCCTAAAATTGCTAAATGAGAAAAAACATGGGCCAGCGCTAGGTCGTTATTTTCGAGTAGCCAAATAAACGTTAAATTGAAGCTTGCCATCACACACAAGATGATAACAAATTGATAGTTCTTACGGCTTTTTGCTTGCACCAACGTGTGAGTGAGATGACAAATCGCAAGTAACCAAAATGCAGCTTGCAGGCCAGCTAGAAAAATTAATGAATCATCTGCAAATAGGAATACAACGCGGGCAGCTAACCAAACGCATGAGAGCAAAAGTAACCCAATACCATTGAGTGTAGGGATCCCCGTCCAGTTTTGTGAAGCCGTAAACAAAAAGCCAATGGCCACTGCGCTGGCAAAGCCAAATAGCATCTCATGTGCATGCCAAAGTGTTGGAGAAACAGATAAGTGCCATGGTAGCGTGCCGCTAAGTACTAATGTCCAAACTAGCATGCTGAACACTGCCCAAATACCAGAGAGCAAAAACATGGGCCTAAACCCCTGCATAAGACAAGGCCAGGTTGAGGGCTTTAATAAGTGAGCGTCAGGCAATGATTGTTCTAGTTGTATAAGTGACATTTAACGCACCTCCAAGCCTAAGTTGTACTGGCAAAGGCAGCGCACGACATAACTTATCTTGAGTAATGTGGCAAAGAGCAAGCTGCTGATATGTGCCGTAATTTGTGCAGGCAGTGAGAATGCTGTTGCAAGCGGATAGCTTGCAAGAATGGCAAAACCAAACCCTATCACGCTAATCACGAGACTATAATTGGCTATGCTGAGGAACTTACGCAGCATTGGTGAATAATCTAAGCGGTGGACAGACATCATAATTAAACTCACTGTCGATATAAGGTAGTTTATTAATGGCATGAGTCATGCCAACTTTTTACCTATTACAAAACAATCACTTAGTTTTTGTTGCTTGATTTTTTGAGTCAAAAAGACATATTCTTGTATGAGTTTAAAATACACATATAGGTCAAAATGACATGGAGCAAAGACGCTTGTCACAATTGCTCGCTTTGAATCATGAGTTGGCAATGGCGTTGCCAAAATCTAATCATGTAGAATTAGGCACTTACAGTCAGTTTGTAGTGAGTGCGTTGCAAGCGTGCATCAGTGCAGATGCCATTGTGGTATTGCAAGCACAAGGTGATGTTTTAATACCTCAGGCCTTTACCGGACTTGCACCAGAAGTAATGGGGAGGCACTTTAAGCTCACTGAACATCCAAGACTTGCCAATATTGCCAAAGCACCAGAGCAGCCTGTGATTTTTTCTTCAGATTGTGCACTAAGTGACCCGTATGACGGTATGTTACTCGCCGAAGATGGAGAACTCCCCGTGCATGCATGTATGGGGTTTTCTTTGTATGAGCAGGGACAACTGCTCGGAGCGGTTACCTTCGATAGCCTGACCCCAAATGCTTTTGATGCATACAGTCGCTCTTTATTAACCATGATCCAGTCGACCGTAAGTGCACATTACAGTGCTGTATTAAATACACATAAATTGGCAAAACGGGCACAATCGGGACTTGCGATGTTGCATGAACTCAGCCATCAAGCGCAAAACATGATCGGTGAGTCACCACCCATGGAGCGATTAAAATCAGATATTAATTTGGTTGCTAATTCAGATTTGAGTGTGTTGATCCAAGGTGAAACTGGCACCGGTAAGGAGCTCGTAGCAAGGCAAGTGCATAGCAGCTCTAGTCGCTGCAATGCACCATTTGTACAAGTAAACTGCGCGTCTTTACCTGAGAATCTCGCAGAGAGTGAATTTTTCGGTCATCGCAAAGGCGCATTTACCGGTGCTGATAGCAATCGTGAAGGTAAATTTTTGGTGGCTGATCAGGGTACTTTGTTTTTAGATGAAATTGGTGAGCTGCCGCTGCATATACAAAGCAAGCTTTTGAGGGCCCTGCAAAGTGGAGAGATTCAACCTGTCGGCAGTGATAAGCCGCATCACGTTAATGTACGAATTGTCGCAGCAACTAATCGAGATCTTCAAAAGGAAGTAGAAGAAGGGCGTTTTAGAGCCGACTTATACCATAGATTGCGCGTGTTTCCGTTACAAGTGCCACCGCTTAGAGAGCGGGTAACTGATATTGTACCATTGGCTGGGTACTTTGTTGAGCAGCTGCGCAAAAAATTGGGGGTATCACAGCTTGTAATAGATCAGTCTTTACTCGAGCAACTAAAAACCCATGATTGGCCAGGTAATGTTAGGGAGTTAGAGCATGTACTTAGCCGCGCAGCATTAAAAGCAAAGCACGCGGATTGGCAAAAAGACATTATCAAAATAACGCCCCTGCACTGTGAGCTAACGTACGTTGAGGCTGCGGCAGCCGAGCAGAGAAATGAAACAACGTTGCTAGAAAGTTCAGCGTTTAGTTCTTTAAAAGTCGCGACCGAGCAATTTCAAAAGCAGCTTATTTTACAAAAACTCAATAATGAGCACCTAAATTGGTCTGCAACCGCCCGCACACTTGACATTGACCGCGCGAATTTAGTGCGTTTAGCAAAACGCTTAGGGATCGAAACTATCAAGAAAGTTAAGTAGTCAAGATGGGTAATCGAAAGTGTCAATTTAAAGTGGTAATAGAGACCGAAATTTAACTGTTATTGGCAATGAAAATTGTTCTTAATTCTTTTATAAGTTATTTATTTTAAAAGAATATATAAACTAGTTTGTTATTTTTATTTATTCTTGCGAAGCCCTGTGTTTGAACTACTGTTATATGGCGTCTAACTGAATTTGCCACTAGGGGGCCCTATGAAGGGTAGTAAGCAAGTAATTGTCACTTTAAATAAAATTTTGACACTCGAACTCACTTCGATCAATCAGTACTTTTTACATGCTCGCATGTATAAAAACTGGGGGTTAGAAGAGCTAAACGAAAAGGCCTATAAGAAGTCGATTAAGGATATGAAGCAAGCCGATGACTTAATCGAGCGCATTCTATTTCTTGAAGGCCTACCTAATTTACAACATCTTGAAAAACTGCGTATTGGTGAACACACCGAAGAAATGCTGAGTTGTGATCTTGCGTTCGAACATGAGCAGTTACCAGCACTTCGAGAAGCGATAGACTTGTGTGAAAAAGAACAAGACTATGTCAGTAGAGAGCTGCTTGAAGACATCTTAGAGTACGAAGAAGAGTATGTGGATTGGTTAGAAACACAAGACTTCTTGATTAAAAACACTGGCATTGAAAACTATCTTCAATCGCAGATGGAGGACTAAATTATGCAAGGTGTACAAAAGGTTATCGATCTACTTAACAAGCAACTGACGCTTGAACTCAGTTCAATGGACCAATATCTCGCACACTCTAAAATGTATGAAGACTGGGGTATGGACCGACTACATGACAAGCTTTCGCATGAATATGAGGAAGAGCTGGATCACGCAAAGCGCATCTCTGAGCGTATTCTCTTTTTAGAAGGGACGCCAGATACGGCGTCGCGCGCGCCTATCAATGTGGGCAGTAACGTTAAAGAGATGCTCGAAAATGACCTAGCCGCTGAAGTAGTGGTAAAAGATCATTTGAAAAAAGTGATTGCGGTTTGTGAAAAAGAGCAAGATTACGTTACAAGAGAAATGCTAGAAACGTTGCTTGATGACACAGAGATGGACCACATCTACTGGCTAGAGCAACACTTGGGCTTAATAGATTTGATCGGCATCCAGAATTATATTCAGAGCCAAATGAATGGTGGCTCAGGATCTGGCAGCTAACGGAAGTTAGCGTGTTAAGCAAGGTAAAAGAGCGCATAGAGCGCTCTTTTTTTGTGAACTAATTTATATCTGTACTAAAAAGTTTAAAAGGTTGTGCTTAATTCAATAAATCTAGGACGTAAGCCGCGCCAGATGAGTTGCCATTGTCATCGCGATGGGGCGACGCAACGATTGCTCTTTTATCGGTTATAGCGATGTTCCAACCAAACCTGTCTTCAGGTGCTGCATCATTAGCCATTAATTTTGAGGTAAAACGCCATTGCCCAAGATGTTTTTTAAACACATACAATGCACCAGCATTATTGCCTTTGGCATCGTGGTGCATCGCACTGATCAAAGCGGTGTCTTTATTAAGTGCAACACCACGAGCAAACCTGTCATCAGCTTGGCCATCAGGTGCCACTAACTTTTGCACTTGCGCCCATTTCCCGTTTTTTCGCTCAAATATATAAGCTGAGCCGGCATCGGTGCCCACGCCTTCGATGTCATCACGTCTTGCTGAGATCAAAGCGGTATCACCAGACAGCGCCACACGCACACCAAAGATATCGGTGTCTGCACCATCATTAGACATGAGCTTTGCTTGTTGTCGCCATTGCTTACCGTCAAACTCAAACGCATAAACAGCACCAGCTTCTTTTGCTTTTTCATCATGCAAATCAGCACCAATAAGTATCGTATTTCCTTCAATAGCGGCACTTATGCCGAATAAGTCGTCCTTAGCACCGTCGTTTGCGGTTAATTTGGTTTGAAACTGCCAAGTATTATTTTCTCGCACAAAGACATAGGCAGAGCCCGAATCTTCATATGGTGCATCGCTGTGTGGCGCTCCTATGACCAAAAAGCGCTCTGTCAGCGCAATGCTTTGCCCAAAAGCATCGCCAGCTTTTGCATCTGTAGCGGTTAAAATTTGCTCTTGTGACCATGTATTTGCGTTTTTCTCAAAAGCAAACACAGCGCCTGCGTTGTCACCTTTGTCATCTCGTTTGATGACACCTAACATGGCTATATTATTTTTTAATGCCACATTGCCGCCCAGCGTGTCACCAGAAAATGCGGGAGATGCGATGAGCTTTGCCTGTTGTTGCCAACCATCCGAACCTAGAGAATAAACATAGGCAGCGCCTGCATCTTGGATGTTTTTGATATCCGCTTTATGAGCTCCCACCAATGCGGTTGTGTTATCTATCGCAACACTGAAACTAAATTGGTCTTCGGCTTTCCCATCATTAGGTAACAGTTTTTGCTGCTTGGCGTAACTTTGGCTAGAGCCTATGAATGTGAGACAAGATAAGAAGGTCAAAATGGAACCATACTTCATAAATATCTTCCTTGTGCTAGATACTGGTAAAAATCTAAGTTAATCCAATATTTGTCGCTAAACAAGGGATAATTGATAAAGTGACTCGTTGAAAAATCAAAAGCATAGTGGGTTACGGGAGCAATTATGGGGTAAATAATTAATAGTCGTCGCAGCGTTTAAGTTAAACTGTCAGGTTTAGGTTATTGGAGGACAATTAAATCTGACGTTCGCATATACGCCAGACTTGGTCGTTTACCAGTAAACTATCCTTAGCTCTAGGTGTAAATTGCAGACGTTTATTAACGTGGCTATTTACCGACGGCGACCAGCGCGCTTTCTGGGCTAAACAGGCGCTTGAGCCTAACCCAAAAAGCGAGACCGAAGAAGGCTTAATGGATGGCTTTGTTATGCATCTGTTACGACTACCAGAGTATTGGCAGTAACCCAAAAGCCAACACAGCACAGGTGATTAGTGAAAGTAGTGACCCAATACGTACCATAACTTTAACCGTAAATTCGGTAGTGACGATAGCTGAAAACCCAGCGCCAGCGATTGGAAGTGCTTTGCTTGCACCTGTGACAGACGCAATTGTTATTCCCAGCCATATAAGTATGAATCCCAATGCACAGCCATAAGCCACAAAAATTTCTAAAGATAAGGGCAGCTCAACCAGCGACCAAATAACACCAAAGATCGATAGGGCCATTGCGCACTGAACAGCAGTCAAGTGACCAGAAAGCGCCATTCGAGAGTTTTTTACAATTGGGATCAAAGCACCTTGTATTAAACCCACAAGGAAAAAGACAATGCCAATAACGATGAGTTTTTCACCTATCTGTGTAAGTTCTATCATGATTTTCCCCATGTATGCCTAACACTAAGCTCAGCAACGTTACTTAAATTCCACGCGATATCAAAATACAGCGGGGCGTTTTGTACTTGTAGGTGTTTAAATTTTTGCAAGGTATTCATTGTTAGTCTCCGTTGAAAAGTCACATGGTAGATAACGGAATACTTAAATTCATTCACCTAGATTCATTTTTTAACTTACTCAATGTTTGGGGAGCGACACCAAGATAAGATGCGATATGATATGACTTAACTTGTTTAAATATAAAAGGATACTCATCAAGTAAACGTTCATATCTTTGGGCAGCAGTCTCTGACATGAGAGAAAGGACACGTTTGTATGTTGCAGAGTAATAGGTGTTATGTATCCATTTACTCGCTAAAAACGCCCATTTTTTATCTTGTGATATAAACTTATCAAGCGCTTCCAGAGACGTTACATAAAAAACGGAATCTTCAAGAATTTCAAAGTGAAGCATTGACCCTGATTTTTCGTAAAAGCTTACACTATCGTCCATAAAGTGGTTTAAACCATGTTTACTTTTTCCGCGAAAATAGAGCTGCCAAGTATGTTCTGTGCCATTCATATCACTAAAATATGAACGGGCTAAACCACTTTTAACAAACCATATTTCACTAAACACTTCACCTGCGTGATGTACCATTGTTCCTTTTTTGATATGTTTTATGTCAAATATTTTGCAAGCACTAGCCCACTCATCGTCATCGACAGGAATAGAGTGCTCAATCATTTTTCTAAAATATTTCATAGAACTACAGTTGGTGATTTTTAGATATTGGGCCTGAAAATGTATTAAAAAATAATGAAGTTGTAGTTACGCCCAATAAAAGCAAGAAACTGATCGCTAAGGAAAAATACTTTTTCATAGATTCACTCATACTTCCTGTAAATATAACGAGCCTGTAGAATGTAAGCGTCGCCTAAACCAC
>NZ_AUXT01000182.1 GCF_001625595.1 Pseudoalteromonas luteoviolacea NCIMB 1942 | reverse complement strand
CAGATTTTTGAACACTACCGTGCTATTTGCGTAAAGCAGTTCGACTAACGGGGCTATCGCACCAGCCTTTCTTTACAATAACGCTTTTTCTTGAGGTTCTACTTATTTTCAGCAGCATAGCAGTTTGAATTGATTGGCTTCTTTTCTGCTGCAAGCTTACTACCTTTCAACTCTTCGTAAGCAACAAACTGCGACTCTTCACCTATAGGATAAGATTCGCATTTAACATTCTCCATTCGTTTTATACGCTGAGTAACTTGTCTTTCAAATAAGTCAAAGCGTCGGAGTTTTCTGGATAAGGGTTATCACTGTATGTAAATAGGCTGTCTAGAGCCTATCTTCTCAGCACCTCTTAAATTTTTAGATTTTTCTTCCTTCATTATGGTCCTTGAACGACAAATCTATCAATGCCTTTCCTTACTCTCGTCATTCCTATTCAAACCCACCATAAACAGTGTATTTAAGCAGTATTCGAAGAGCCTAATTTAAGCAATACATTTGTGACTGTCCCACCCTAAGTCGCTCTGGTAAATAGCGTCGTCTCCTTTCACTTTACATTTTGTCAAATTAGGTACAGTGTAATGTTATAACAAGTATAAAAAGGATGATTTACAATGAATAGACGAGATCTTTTGATTGGAGCGGGTTATAGCCTTGGTATGTTAGGGTTAGCCTCTTGCTCAGCAATCCCCAAAGCTACAATAAATAAGCAAAGCCGATACTCTCATTACAAACCGCTCTTATCCTCAATGGACAGAGTCACCCACTCAGTTGTTGGACTAAGGCCCTTTAGGCCACAAGGGTATCGCCTAGAGTCGGAGCAGCTCGAAAATAAAACCATTGTCCATAATTATGGTCACGGCGGTGGCGGCATCACGCTTTCTTGGGGTACATCTATCATCGCCGCTCAATTTGCGAGCAAACCCATGTCGCGAGATATTGCGGTATTGGGCTCCGGTGTCATGGGCTTAACTACCGCCCTGTTGCTAGCTCAACAAGGTTTTAAAGTCACCATATACGCAAAAGATTTTCCACCAAATACAACGTCTAACATTGCCGCAGCATTGTGGTTGCCTAGCAGTTACTTCGATAGAAAGGTAGCCACCTCGCAATTTTTAACACGAGACAAACCGATTATTCGTGGATCTTTTTCGCGTTTTCTCACTTACGTTAACCGTCCTCGTTACGGGGTATACTGGAATAATTACCACCTATTACTACCAGAGGAACGTAACTCGATAAGAACCCTACCTGGTGGCAATGATTTATATCCAGAACTCACGACAAGTACCGAAGATAATCTCTTCGGCTATCCCTATCAGAGTTATATGAAGGCGTTGATCATTGATCCTATGCTTTATTTGCCAGCTATTTTAGAAGATGCACAGCTCGCTGGTACCAAATTGAAATACTCACAGTTTAAAAGTGTTGATGACGTCCTCTCACTAAAAGAAAGTGTCATTGTCAATTGTACCGGGCTTGGCGCAAGCGCGCTCTTTAGTGATAATAGTATGTACCCCATACAAGGCCAATTGACACACCTGCTACCTCAACCCGAGATTAACTATTCCTATGTAGTGCCGACACCAGAAGGCTATCTGTACATGTTTCCGCGCAAAGGGTCGATTGTCATTGGCGGCACGGCAATAAAAAGAGCATACGATACAAAGCCTAATGATCAGCTGACACTTAATATGGTGAGAGGTCACGCAGACTTGGCTAAAAAATTAATCTCCTAATGCACTACCTTTTACTAAGGAAAAAACTAATAAGAGGCCATACAACAATCCGCAGTATGGCCCAAATCAACTCAAATTAAAGTTTAAAGACCGCCACCATGAATAACCTATTGTTTTTATTTAACTAAAATTACATACACTCGACCCAAAGACTTGGGTAACGAAAGGCCTACAGACGCTACTTTGTTCACGGGTAATTTGCACCCAAGTCTAAAGTAACCTCGCTTATGATGATCCTTTTGCAATTCGCCAAGCTTGATAGGGAACTGGCTAACCTTGCAATTGAGTTTTGTGCCAATACTACTCAAGCTTGTATGCTTTAAGATCAAACCCTTCAGCAATTTTACTTTTTCTGAGTCAGTGTGATTAGCTAATAAAACCAGTTCAGTGTCACCCAGAAGCCACGTCTCGTGATTATGTAGTAGAGACAACCCATGACAGAAGTTTGTATTTACGAAAACATCTAACTGGCCACTTCTTAGCGTGATCGTCGCGATGGTCTCTTTCAGTGCATGACTGTTGGCTAGCATACTTGCACTCAGTAGCCATAGCGTCATACAGCTGAAGATTATTTTTTGCGTTGCTCATCGACAGTATGTTCTCGTTTGAATCGCGCCATTATTTGAAATTGCTTTCATTTCAAAATTATAGCAGTTAGCTTGGCGTGTAGGTAACGTAGTAGTTTTCACCTTGATAGTCATAGCTCATGGTTCTTTTACCTTCACTATCTATAGTGTGCGTCAAATTTTGTACATCGCCAGCAGGGGGGCTAAGATCGCCACGCTCCCCACCGCCAGACAAAGGCGCGACTCGTGGTAAAATAGCCGTATTAACCTCACCGACCAAACATTAAAAACATAAGGTGGCGCATTTGATAGATGATATCTATATCCAAAGTCTTCATCAGGTAAACCGTTGCATAGCTCTAAATCAACATCGGAAATAGCACTACCATCCGGGTGATTAAACCCATACAGAGGGTAGCCATCATATCCGCAGCCGATATAGGTACACAGTTACCCGCCACGCCTATCGCAGCGTCAATTGTTGTTGGGGTTGTGGCTGTATGCGGCTCAAGCTTAATCGGTGCAGCATAGTCAATCGCAGGTACAGGGTTCTGCTCATTGGTCGCTGTTATCCCATTCGTCAGGTCATGACTTGGGGAGGTATCAGAAGTGATATATGCATAGTCATCATCACATGTAACAGTAACATCCTCTCTGGATACAAAGAGACAGATTGAGTAATACGTTCACACCGCGTCAGCTCGACCTACGCCTCATCATTAATTGTGTATTCAAATGTAAGTGTCGCATTTAGCTCACAGTCGCTATAAGTCACTTACTGTTGATAGCTGTCATTGGTTAAATTAGAAATGTCTATGCTCTACAGTGTTAAAGTCACTGCATCTCCATTTGTATCGCTACAAGACAAATAATTGGCAATATTTAGGCTTTCACTACTTGAGGAGACACTTGGCCGACTCGCTTGGCTATACACTGTGGACACTGGTTAGTAATTTGATATTGCAGCTGCACAGAAGTTTGCCCTCCACAGCCGTCCGATATCGAAATGCCGGCTGAATACTCACCGGTTGCTACATTGTCACTCTCAATAACCGAGGGCTCAAATGTCAGAGTATCGCCATCTGATTCAGCACATTGCAAAGAACGGCCCACAGACACACTACTACTTCCCCGTAATACAACCAACTGATTGGATGAACACGACGGTACATTATTTTGTTCACCAGTTACATTTGAACTATCATCAGAGCTGCTGCCACCGCACCCTGCTAATAGCAGATACAAAAAAGACACTGCATTTATTTGCACCACAGTTTTCGCCATATCATGCCCTCATTATTTCTAGTTTTTAGGTAAATATAGGATATTTTATTCAGGCCACATAGAATATGGTGAAAAAACTATTGTTAAATATGCAAAAATAAGGAAGTTTGATATACATCTAAGGAGCTAGGCGAGAAAGAGCTTTTAGTTATCGAGCAAATCTTATTAGGCAAGCTAGGCCAAACACAGTTGCACTGCACTTGACCTTAAATTTTGAATGAACAAAGCGTGCTACAACTCAGCTTCCAATATCGCTAAGGCCTTTTCTTCCGCTTCATCTACGTTACCATCAGCCTCAATGACTTTAACTACAAGCTCTTTGGCAAGCCGTCTCATTGGCTCATCTACAATATAATGTATACGATGTCTGATGAAAGACTCTATGTCATTTTGCTGTACAGCAAGCACTGACTTACCTAAACTGTCTTCAAGGTAGTCTTCAATCGCTATACTTGAGTTCCACTGTAAGCTTTTTGCCCAGTCATAGACCACTTGCTTTTCACTTTCGTCAATCTCACCGTCGACACCAATAAACAGTAAGGCGATGTCTAACAAGGACTCTTTTTGTAGTTGGTCAACACAGATACCCGTATCAAAGTGACTTAATAATTGCTCGAACTTCATTTTTTTCTCCTTACTATTTGACCAAATGTTAACGAAGGCAATCGTTAGTGACATTCGATTCCCTTGCTTAACTTAATCTAGATTTTTACGTTTGTCATAACGAAATGGTGCAATTTAGACGACTGTCATTTTTATTGGGATGAATTAGCCTTTCAATACACCCCACCGCCAAACTAATGAATAACCGTATGTAGCAAATCTCTAAGTTAAAAAACACATATGAATAACAAATACATAAAGTTAAGAATCGGACTAAATTGGACAAATCATTTTATTTTTATAGAATGGAGGTTTAATTACATAAAGCAGGAACAAATATGTATAACAAACTACAGGGATTGCTTCTTCTCGCAACAATTACCACACCACTTAGCGCTTACGCAAAAAGTAAAGTAGAGCCTCTACAGAGTCGTGGTATGGATTCACCTCGTATCGTTGGTGGACAAGAAACTGCGGAGTTTGCTTACCCATTTATGGGAAGTCTTCAATTAGATAATGGTCACTTCTGTGGCTTGTCATTTATTGGGGATAATAAGGTACTCACGGCAAGCCATTGTATCGAGGGGATCCCAGCAAATCGCTTTACCGTTAAATTCGAAGGTCATGACCTGACAGACGAGTCGCAATGGCAGACTTATAACGTAGTCTCTATGTCAATGCATGACCAATATAACATGGGATTGCAATACAGTAACGACATCGCAGTGTTAGAACTCGACCGTCCAGTAGAAAACATCAAGCCAATCAAACTCGCTGATCAGGTAATTAGAAATAGCCTTGTCGCCGGTGATAATTTAAAAGTCATGGGATGGGGCCGACTCAGTTCAGGGGGAGTAGCTCCCGATAAGCTGCAAGAAGTCGATGTACCATACGTCACCAATGAAGTGTGTAATAGCGCTGAATACTATGATGGTGGCATATCTGACACGATGATATGTGCGGGTTTTTCTGAAGGTGGCAAAGACTCATGCCAAGGTGACAGTGGCGGACCACTTATCGTACAAAAAAATGACGAATGGTTTCAGGTCGGTGTTGTTAGCTGGGGAGAAGGCTGTGCATTACCGAATAGACCGGGCGTCTATGCAGACGTAGAATCTCTATTCTATTGGGTACAATCAAAAGCGTCAGATTTTGGCTTTGGCCAAAATGAGTCGCATGTTTACATAGAAGATAAGCCATCATTCATAATTCAGAATACCTTCAAGAACACGTTAGATTACCCACTCTCAATTGCAGACTTCAGCCTGTCACAGCACGCCGAGGGCGTTCAATTCTCTGAGCAAAACTGCGCTAATACAGTGCTTGAACCGGGCGCACAATGTCAATTCACTGTGCTAACACCTAATAGCTCAAAGCATGATAAATATACTGTTGATGCAAGCATCACGTCTCCATCCACTAGCCTTTACTCAGCAGTTTTTGGCTATACAAAATTGGCTCAGTTCGAGGAAAGTATCAACGAGTTGATGTCGACACCGTCGAGCGTCAAATGGTCAACGGGTGGTAACGAAAACTGGTATGTAGGCGCAACACCAGAGCAAGAACCTACCCTCGTGAGCGGCGACGTCACTGACCGTGACGAGACCCCCGAGCTAACCGAGTCTTACCAAGAATCAACGCTAATGATTGACATCGATGACCTTCATATCAAAGATATTAGCTTTGACTATCTTGTTTCAAGTGAGCTCGGATACGATTTTGTTGGTATATTCCATAACGGTAAGCAAGTTCACATCGATAGTGGAGACGATAGAGAATACAAACCTTTTAATATCGAATTAATTGACGGTGCTAATCAAATTCGTATTGAATATTTGAAAGATTATATTGTCACCGTTGGTGAAGATAACGTCGCTCTCAAAAATTTCAGCACAACGTTTGTCAATACCGAACCAACTATTGAGCTTGCACAAACCGAATTGGATGTGCGTAGTGAGCTTGAATTTACCTTAGATGCTAGCGCTACTACAGACAGAGAAGATGATACGATTACATACTCTTGGGTTAAGCTTGCAGATGAGGAGCAACAGGTTGGTGAAGAGAGTGTTGTTACACTCAAAGCAGAAAAGACGACTGAAGACTTAACTGTTACATATCAACTAACCGCAACTGACGAATATGAGGCGTCTGCAACTGCGCTTGTTAAAGTAAATATCATTAAAAATAATGCGCCTACACTTTCTTTAACCAGCAGCAGTTCAAGTGTCCATGAGGGTGAAGCACTAACCATTAATGTAGTTGGCGCAGAAGATCCAGATGGCGACAACGTTACAATTAGTTGGGAACAAACTTCAGGACCATCAGTAACCTTACCTGGTAACCAAAGCCAATTTAACTTTGCTGCGCCAGATGTAAACGAAACAGGCAACATTGTATTCACTGTTACCGCAACCGACGATTTTGGTCTATCTCATTCTGAAACCGTAAGTGTTGAAGTCAAAAACATAGAAAGTGGTTCGCTTGGCATATTTAGCTTGTTTATGCTTGCTCTATTAACAAGCGTAAGACGTGTTAAAAAGTAAGCGATATTAACTACTCACCTATTTAAATAATAAAACATGGCTCTTAGTACTTAGGGCCATGTTTTTTAGAAATAATTTATCAAATATAGAGGAGTTATTTGCTTACTTGTGCCCAATGAATTGCCCTATCCTTCCGCAATTTTCGCTTTGTAGATTGCATTTCTCATTTTGAAACTGCGTCGCATATTGCAATTTTAGTAAATCATAAAATTAAAACCTCATTATTTTCAACAGGTTAAAACTGGCCCTCTGCTTGCAATACCAACGATAGCAAAATAAAACGTTGGAGAGTCACATGAAAAGATATTTATTAGGAGCCTGCGTCCTGTCGGCAGGCGTATCCGCCGCCCCATTCGATACATGCCCGTCAAAAGCATTTTTAGTGCAAGGTGATACAGCCACAATGTATGGCGTAAACTTGGTGTCTGGCGCTTATACGACCTTTGCCGAAAACGTGGGCACTGGAAACAAATTAAACGGCATTGGGTTTAGTGTACATGACCGCTACATCTACGGCTGGGATTACAGCAACAAAGACATCGGCCGTGTTGGCAAAGACTATGTCCTAGAGCCTATTATGACGTCTGGTTTTCCTGATACAAATTTTTATGTGGGTGATGTCGCGATACACGAAAATGCGTTTTACGTTTACAAAAAAGGTGACAGCCTAGGGTTATACAGAGTGTCTCTAGACGAAAGCAGTAGTGACTATCTCCAAGCCACTCGCATTATTGATGGCAGCTCATTGAACCTAAATATTTTTGATATGGCATTTGCGCCTGACGAGAACACCAGCCTAGCTTATAGCGTTGATAGCAACGGGAACTTACACAGAATTGATGTATCAAACGGCACAAGCTCTAACCTCGGTAACGTGGGTCAGTCCGGTACTTTTGGTGCTGTTTACTTTGATGTAGAAAACAACTTTTACATCAGCAGAAACCAAGACGGTCATGTATACAAAATTGACATTGATAACCCTGCAAACACACAACTTTTTGCCTACGGTCCAATTTCTAGTACCAACGATGGCGCACGTTGTGCTATCGCACCTATTATTGATGACAGCGAAGATCCAACCATAGATTATGGAGACGCACCAGATAGTTACGGTACGTCATTAGACGCCAATGGCGCTCGACACAACGTCGGTGATTTATTCTTTGGTGAAAGTGTGAGCGCAGAGTATCTGCCAAAAGCAACGGATGATGACAACGGCATCAGCTTCTTAACCAACATAGAAACCGGTTTCGATAGCCTAGTGTCATTTACCCTCTCAAAAACTGGCTTTGTAAACGGCTGGATTGACTGGAACAGAGATGGCGAGTTTCATGACTCCGAACGCGTGATCAGCCAGTACCAAGGCAGTGCTGGAGAGAATCGTGTGCTCGTGTCAGTACCAGTTGACGCAGTTGAAGGCAATACATGGGCGAGATTCAGAGTATCAAACAACAGCGATATTGCCCCACAAGGTGGTATTGACAATGGAGAAGTTGAAGATCTAAATGTTTCTGTAGTTGCAAGTAGTCTTATCCAAAACTCAACCTCTTGGAAAACAGCTGCTTTTGAAGACTTATGGCCACAAAAAGGAGACTATGATTTCAATGACGTAGTTGTGAGGTACCGCGTTGTTACTAGCCAAATTGGTAACCAGGTAGTTCGTTACAAAGTCGAAGGCGCATTAACGGCTGTTGGAGCTGGCTATCACAATGCATTTGCAATACGCATAAAAGACATAGCACGCCAGCATGTTGATGAAGCCAATATCGAACTCACTATAGACGGTGCTACTCAATCGGACAGCCCACTTGAAGCCGGTCGTGATGAAGCTATCGCTGTTATATTTGCAGATACAAGAGAAATAGTCCCTGTTCAGCCTGGATGTAAATTCTTTAGAACTGAAACTGGTTGCAGTGATATTCAAAGAGCACCTATTCCATTCGATATCACCATACCGTTATCAACAAGCTACAGTGCGAGTGTTGCAACCACCAGCAAAGTCGACCCATTTATTTTCGCTGTAGACGGCTACTACCATGGGCCTTTCGTCGACCAGAACAATGGTCGTGGCTGGGAAGTGCACCTCAAAAATCATGAACCAACAGAAGCATTCGACAATAGTTACCTAGACCAAGCTGATGATAGGTCATCAATCAATGGTTATTTTCAAACCTCAACAGGGTTACCGTGGGCACTTATTATTAACTCTCAATGGGACCATCCAATCGAACGAGTTGATATGTCTATCGCCTACCCACAATTTGTAGAATTTGCCCAATCTGCAGGCGCGCAATATACAACTTGGTTTGAGGATCCAGTACCAAATAACCAGTTCACCATCAGCAATGCATCACAAAACTAGGAGACTATTATGAAAAAGTTTACTGTAACTTTAATCACATTATTATTAACGGCTTGCGGTGGTGGTTCTGGTGGCTCTGACGAACAAC
Organism: Pseudoalteromonas luteoviolacea NCIMB 1942; assembly: GCF_001625595.1. Classification (GTDB taxonomy): domain Bacteria; phylum Pseudomonadota; class Gammaproteobacteria; order Enterobacterales; family Alteromonadaceae; genus Pseudoalteromonas; species Pseudoalteromonas luteoviolacea_A. The sequence continues at coordinate 13,605 of NZ_AUXT01000182.1, read as the reverse complement.
CAACAAACTCGACAAGCCAAAACGTGCAAGCACAGAGCACAAGCGCTAGCGATACACAGGTGCAAACAGACACAACGCAAGAGCAAACGGCTGAAGAGGCGACGAATGGAGAAGGTATGGAAGCGGTAGTGGTTGATGAATCTTTTGATTTCAGTACCGATGTGCCCGTTTCCGTCTCAGTCGGACCAGATGTCGTAAGCAGCAGAGCGTTTATCAACATCTGCCAACAGGATGCCACGCTAACAAATGATGAAACCTGCTTTTTACGAGCGCCCATTGACAGCAGTGGGTTAACGGTAGAAATACTACTACCGCATTCGAAGCAAAAACTAAAAGCTGAGATTTGGTATTACAGCACAAGCATTGAGCCATTGGTGTTCACTTGGAAATTTGACGGGTCTTTAGAAACACAGCAGTGGAAAATTAACTAGTAACCAGAGGCTCTACCAGTTTCGTGTAGACTCACGATAGTCCAACGTAAAGCATATCTTTTGTAAGATATGCTTTTTTCGTTTACTATTTAAAATAAAAAATCAAACATTACCAACTCGATATTATTATAAAAACCAAATAAAAATAACCCCTCTTAAATTAAAATATCAATTAAAAAACCCGGCATTGAATTTATTAAATTAAGTTAAGTCAAGTTAAAATAAAATTCAATTGTAATCTTTGTTAATTTTACAAAATGCGTATTAGGTATTTTATATACTCAAAAGGAGTATATAAAAAAGCCAACTCTTACCATCAGCTCGCTGCCAATTTAGTAACAGCTCAAGAGTTACCAATTACTTATGAGTATGTACTCACAACTGATACGCTCTTAGAAAAAACAGCTGTCATTAAAGAATACAAGTACATACGCATCTACAAACACTTTTGAGACAAGTACAAACTCCCTCCCCACCAGATTAAAAAACTCAATCCAGAAAATAAAGAATTAATTACTCAAAAATTAAACTTATTAAAGAATCAATATCCTAACAATAGGTTCGTTATGATAATTTTTAGTCTCAGTAATTGGGCTGATATTCGTAAAGTACGATATATGATGAAAAACGTTAAACTTACAAAGAAAAACCTAAAAAAGTTGTCACTTGAGCATAATGGATTAGACAATATGAACACGCCTGCTGTGGCTGGCGGCATGTCTGCCGCAATGTGTCTAACTTATTCATTTAATAGTTGCTGTACCATGCCTGAAACCACGCCTTCTAAAGCAATCTGTTAGTACACTATCAATACGAAGTGGCATGTTAGGTGCCACTTCTTATCTGTTAGTATGGGTTAGCTTGCGAGAGTTCGATGATAACTCACAGCGGATTTTATTTAGCTTTGTCTGCGTAAAATCATAGGCGCTCTGTGCTATCTCATACGCATTTGGATAGCCATTTGGTGCGTCCACCTCGGGTACCCAAAATTTTCGGCGACTTAGCCTCAACCCATGATTGAAAGCACCTACAGCGTTAAATATTTCCACTGCAATCGGACCATTAAAACGATTCAATATAGGTGTGAAAATCGCTTCCCAAGGAAGCCAACAGTTTACCAGATCACCTCTATCTGGCGGTGACGCTTGCGCATAGTGTAGCCTCCCTTGATCGGCAATGTGGTCAATCTGTGCCTTAAACACCTCAGGACCATCACCGTCCAGCACCTCTTGTGCGCTATCTAGCACAACACCAACAGTGGGATTATCAATACCATCTAAAAAGGAAATTAGCTGAGCTAACTTATTCGGCCCAGGTGTTTCCCAATGACTTATTGGCTCAATAGCTAACTTAACACCTTTGGATGTCGCATATTCTCCCAGTAAAATAAAGCTCTGTTGTGCGGTCCTATATCGCGTCGCCAGTTCATCTTGCAGCTCGTCACTCCACACTTGCTCGCCATTTGGAGCGCGTACAACAAACCTCCCATACGGGATCACCATAGGACCCATCATAATGTCCCCGCCAAGTGCAGCGGTAATATCGATACGTGACTTTAAATAGGCGATGCCAGCCTCACGTATATTTGTGCATGACGAACTCGGATCACACTCCGTCGTTGCACCTACATTAGTCGCCACTTTAATATGCGAAAACCCTTCGTCATCCATCCGCTTACGAAATGCAATGTAGGCATCTAGCTCTTGTTGATATGTTGGAAAAGCGTACGCGGTCGTATCTTCTCTGCCAGGATGAAATTCAAACCCAGTATAGCCCATTTCTACCAAGCGGCGAATGTGTACCATCGCTTGGTCTAAAAATGCAGGGTCCTCTATCGCAAAGTTTGAACCAAACATAAAAAAACTAAAGTACATGTCTGAATTACGTTGCATAAAAACCACTCCTTGTATTACCAGCCAGTTACTTCTTGTAAGTACTTGCGTGCCATTTTCGCATACAATAAAGGATTGGCATTCACGGGATTTTGCTCTGCTTCTACTATCAACCATCCAGCAAAGTTTTTGTCTGCTAACGCTTGTAAAATCTCTTTGAAATCAAGGCAACCTGCGGGGTCTCCCGGCACGGTAAACACACCTCGCAATATTGCCTCTTTAAATGACAGATCATTGGCCAAACAGCAGTCCATCACTTCTTTGCGGATGTTTTTTAAGTGTACGTGCTTGATACGTTCGCCGTATAAATTAATAAACTCTAAGTTATCACCGCCTGCGAAAAATAGGTGACCGGTATCTAAACAAAAATGTACACAATTCGGATCTGTTAGTTCGGCAAGTTTCGCAATTGCGTCCATTGTCATCACGCCCGTGCCCATATGATGGTGATAACACATTTTTATACCTTGGCAATTTGCTTTATGGCCAAGTTCATTCAGTCCATTTGCCAGCCTGCGCCACTGCTCATCACTAAACTTAGGGGCATTTGGCACCAGTGCGATAGGCTGTTGATGAGATGACCCACCCAATTCCGCGAGCACCAAATCACCACTTTGCATTTTTTGCAAAAATCCAATTTCCTTGTCAAAGCTTTCAAATGTTTTCTCACGCATATCATTAATTGTAAAGTAAGTACTTACCCACGGCTCGGATATTTTTAAATTTCGAAGTTCTAATTCCCGCTTTAATTCTTCCGGGTTAGATGGATACTTGTGCCCTCGGCTACACCCTTCAAATCCTGCAAGTGCCATTTCACTGACAATTTGACCAAATGGAATACCGGTATCAATGTCTAAAAAATCATCGTTTACCCAGCCTGTTGGCGTGACCCCAAACTTAATTGTGCCCTCTGGAAACATGGTTAGTCGGCTCATCTTAAACTCCCTGTTGGTGATAATATATTTATCTAGCTAAAGTCGTCTTGCACCTACTTGCTAGTGTGAGTAAAGGGCTTAAACTGCCACCCATTGTCGAAGTGAATATTTGGTGGTGAACTCCAAGAACCATAGCCCGGCCCTTTCGCTCCAGAAGGGTTAGCGTCAATGGCTTGCCATAAAAGCCCTTCTGCGTATGACGCTGAATTGACGAAAAATGTCATGTCATCTTCGCTCATACCATACGCTTCTCGCCAAAAATGGGCCATGTGATACCAGGTGCCGGTATACCAAAGTTTGATAATATTTCGTGCCACTGGACCAAGCTTTTCGTCACCTAAAATGTGTTTTCGCAACGCCTCATTGAATTGCTCATGGTTTGACGCAGACTCGTACAGCGATACAAAAGTAGAGAGTAGCTCTTCTACAATTGCATGCCCGACAATACGAGTTAAAGTGTCATAATAATTTTGTACCTGCCCGGTCCCATTAAGAGCAAAGGCATTAAAGTCTGTAAGCGCACCAGACAGCTCAGTAAATTGTTGGACTAAATACGTTTGGTTGTCCATTACACGGTCTCCGCAATACAACGGTCATCATCAATTTGCGTCGTGTCCTGCCCAGTTACCTCAAATGTAGGACCACCATGGCTGCGAGGTTCGTTTGGGATCGGATTTCTAATCAGTTGGCTGGCATGCTCTTTTAACCTAAACATGCCACACACCGCGCCCAACAACAGATCTTGCTCTCCACGAAATGCCTTATTGACCATTGATAAAAACTGTTGGTAATTAAGGTTAAAAGCTTTTGCCGCAGCAAAAATTTGTGAGTCTTTAGGGTAATCCGCCATTTTGGGGTTACATTTGATGGGATAGACTTTTTCAAAGTCCACTTCAAACTTCTCACCAGAGGGCTTACTAGGCTCATCGCCTAACTTGTAAAACTGGCCAAGCTTTAATTGTTCAAATCGATAGTAGTGAGAGATCTCTCCCTCAGAGTCGAATATTGCATGTCCGTGGCCTTCTCCTTGCTCAATTATCAATGACAAAGCTTGGATTGCAGAGGCTTTATCCGTCACTTCAATGACATGGCCTCCCCCTGAGTAATAGTACTTACTTGAGACTTGTAAACTCGGGTCTCCAGTAAAAATGGTGCTTCCATTTTGATTCGCTTGAGCCTCTAAATATTCAACCCCCTCAATAATGGCCTCGTAAAAATCACCAATGCTATAAAAGCTATACTCTTGTGCACGTTTAGGGCTTATAGCTTTTAATTGAAACGCGGCATTATTATTTCGTACTATGCACCCTCTTGGCCCCATTTTATTGTCTTCAACTTGAGTTTTTGAAGGGCGTTCAATTTTTAGAAAGGTCTCCAATGTTTCTGGAGAAAACTTGTCGATTGACACCATAAAGTCTGTTTCACCATCGGGTAACCGAGTCGGAAAATCAGGAACAAAATCAGAAGCGGTTAAATCTGGATGTTTACCCACTGCATTTAACACATTGGCAGATAAAGTCATATGGAGCATTTCTTCAACAAGTACAGCTCGGATTGCCGCGCTCGCCTCGATATTGGTTTCTGGGTGAATACTATATAAAGCAGTGAGGTAAGGCGGGATAGTCGCATGCTCCAATTGAATTGCAGCGTCTAACATATGATACAGGTCACTGATATCATTGATTATACGATCACTCATTGCTCGCTCCCTTTGCTATTTTGTAATCTGAATCTGACACAACCCCCACTGAATACTGGTTCAACGCTTCAATAATATGCTTGCTGGTTTTATAGCAAAGTGCGGCCAAGGTAAGGGTTGTGTTTGAAGTGCCAATACTGGGCATACTGCCAGAACCTATAAGATATAAATTATTGTGATCCCACGACTTTTGATTTTCATCTACCACCGAATTTTTCGCACATGTCCCCATGATATGTGTTCCCGAAAAATGGTTCCCTCCCCGAAAGTAATAGTCTTCCCCCTCGTATTGAAAGTGCCCATAATCCAGTGATGAGTAGCTAGAAAAGTCCTTTGCTCCCAAACGCTGAAAAAACACCTTTGAAGTATGCCTAGAATAAGCAATACCTGCTTTTGAGTAGTCAGATAACTGATAATGAATAACTGGACGTTGGTTACCTAGCGCATCTAGATACTCTTCATCAACCGTAACACTGTTACTTTCATCTGCCGTCTGTTCAACCATAAATGCGAACAGCAACTGGTTAGAAATTCTATCCACGACACTTTGGCGCATCTCACGACCAAACTTATTCTCTTCATCCACCAGCGATTCAATATCAGCAAAAGGTGAACCGGTTGCCCACCCCCAACCATCATTGTGAATATCCACACCAAATGGCGCTTGAGACTTGCGACCTTCACCATGTCTGAAATCGGCAATACCAGAAGTACATTTGGTTCCTCGCATAGTCCCTGCGGCTTCTGGTAGCAGACCCCAAGCAAGCAAATAAGTATGATCCATCAAGTTTTTACCTATCAAGCCGCTTGAGCTTGGTAATTTTGATGCCAACATTAGGCGCGCATTTTCAATGGCATTAGTTGCTAAAACGAATATTTTTCCATGGATCTGGTGGACCGTATGCTCAGTAGACGACGTTGAAGAGTAATGCTTGAATTCAATGTGCTGAATACTATTGTCACGCTCATTTACCACCACTTTACTTGCCACCGCTTGCGGTAAAAAGTCTAACCTGCCCGTTTTCGCCGCAGCGACTAATGTTTTTCTCGCATCATACTTTGCCTGTACCGGACAAATAGGCACGCAGTTATTGTTACCTTGACAGCGCCCGCCATGCTCTACTTGATAGGTGCTTAGCGCGCCGACAGGAGTAAAGCCTTGACCTTTGTTGTAGCGCTCATTTGGTATGCCGTTTCGCCCCTGTGGAAAAGGCCTCACCTTTACGGTATGTGTTTCACCACTTAACACAAACTCTGTGCCATCAATACCTTGTGCGACAACCTTATCTAGATATGAGGGAGGCAACCCATACATAGGGTAAACATACCCCGGCTCGTATTTGATACCGTAAAACCCCTGCTCCTCGACATCTGCCGACACACCAATTTCTCGCTCGGCCATTTGGTAAAACGGCATTAAATCGTCATAGCTAATTGGCCAATCTAATCCCACACCATATTTGGTTTTTATTGAAAAATCATCGGGTAACATGCGCAGAATTTTTGCTTCCCAATGCATTGTCGTGCCACCAGTCACACGAGTGTAGGTACTATCTAAGGCCAGAGGACCATTTTGCACCATGTATCCTTTGGTATCCGCAACCCCAGGCTTGAGCTTACTAACATCTGTTGAGCGCGGCATGCGTGCATTTGGGTTGTCTGGGTACGGTGAGTTGTTATCTTTCGATGCATTTGCATAGTAATTACTGAGGTATGATTTGAACCCCTTATACGACATATCCTTGGCGGGTGCAGCTTCCAGCATCAAGACATTTAGGCCTTTAGCCGTAAGTTCTTTAGCAGTGATCGCCCCACTAATACCTGATCCAATGATTACGGCATCGTACTTCCTATTGGCTGAATTTTGAACTGCTGAATCAGGTGTTACTTGTTTCATTGTTGAATTTTCTTCACTCATACAAGTCTTCCCGCTGTAATCCATTAACAATAACATTAACATTAAAGCTAAAAGTCAGTGTAGCAGATAATTTAAAGCGCAAATAAAAAAGTAAATATATCAGTTTCCATATAAGGAAAATCCAATAAACCATCTCCAAATTCAATAAATTTGTTCCAAAAATGCTTAAAATAGAACAAAAAATCAACTTTAATAAAAAACCATTATTTGCCTTATAACGACTATTCAATAAAAAAATACTTTCCCAACTAAATTAATCACTTGTTAAAAAAAATTAAATATTGACGTGAAGAGCCACATTTTGTGTATATACTTTCCGATGCGCCTTGACGCGATACAACGGATTGCCAATGTGAGACATTGAGTGCGTTAATAAAATGGTTTTATGTTTGGCTTCTCACACAGACATTCCGAGAATTTCAACCCGATTTACTCTTGGAAAACTTATGACAACTCAAACTAACGTTGTACTTAACACAGACAGTTCTTATGTGGCCTCAATTGCTGCTGAGCCTTTAGACAAGTGGACAGTTACGGCGAGAAAACACGTGCTGGATAAAATGGTTGCCAACATCTCTCCAGAAGATGGAGAACGAGGAGCCGTACTTGCTTCCCCCTCACGCTCAAACCCAAATTACTACTACCACTGGGTCAGAGATGCCGCGCGAACAATGAGCGAAATTGCCAAACTCAATGGTTTAGACCGTCGTAACTTTAAAGACAAGTACTACGATATGATGATCGACTATGTCGAGTTTTCTAAAATAAACCAAACAACGCCCACAGTAAGCAACAGCCTAGGGGAGCCCAAGTTTTATGTGACTGGGCAAGCTTTTAACGGCCCATGGGGACGGCCTCAAAATGATGGTCCAGCACAGCGCGCGCTCACCATCACTCGCTGGGCAAATATCTTACTGGCAAATGGCGAGAAAGAGTATGTAACAGGCACGCTCTATGATGGCCAAGAGCCCTCTTTCAGTATGATAAAAGCAGATTTAGATTTTGTTGCCAATCACTGGCAAGATCCATGCTTTGATCTTTGGGAAGAAGTTGACGGTACTCATTTTTACACCCGTATGTTGCAACGCACTGCACTATGTGAAGGCGCTGATCTCGCAGCTAAACTGAACGACAAAGGCGCCGCAGATTACTACAACGCTCAAGCTGCCAATATCGAACAAGCGATGGCTGACTTTTGGGACGAAGACAAAGGTTACTATATGTCGACATTGAACCGTGTGGGAGGGTTAGATTACAAAGATTCTAATCTAGATGTCGCAACTACTCTTGGCATTTGTCAGGCTTTATCTGACTCTCATCCATTTTTAAATCCACATGAAGATAAAGTGCTGGCAACCGCATACGCTTTACATCAAGCATTTGACCCTCTTTATCCAATTAACGCCATTGAAGAAACCACCTCAGGTGATCCGGTTGCACCGGGAATTGGCCGCTATCCAGAAGACAAATATGCTGGTAGCGCTCCGCTCAGCCAAGGCAACCCTTGGTTTTTATGTACTGCCTCTTTGAGTAGTGTTTGCTACAAAGCGGTCGTCTTGTTTGTAGAACAAAAAAGCATTGAAATAAACAAGTACAATATCAATCAACTCAGCATGGCACTCTCGCATGAAGACCCGAACATCACCCTCGAAGTTGGAGAGTGTTTTAGCAGTCGCACCAAAACCTTTAAAGCCATAGTGCAAGGTCTTAAAACACTCGGGGATGCGTATTTGCGCCGTATACAAATTCATTGTGGCGAAAATGTTTCTCTTGCAGAGCAATTTAGTCGTTATGACGGCTTCATGACCAGTGCCAACGATTTAACTTGGAGTTATGTTTCAGTTGCCATTGCAATTGACCTACGCAACGCAATAAAACTATAAGCAGTTCAAGCCCCGCAATGCGGGGCAAATACCCTCAGTAATTAACTAGCTAAAAGCTAATCGTTGTAAGACCTGACGTATAGGTGATTTCCTTTCGAGCTAACAGTCAAGATGGATATAAATGGATATTTCTTTACAAGGTAAGTTTGCGGTTTGTAGCGATTTTATTCAAAACCATAGGCACTTGTGCTTAACAAGTACGTTCACCTCTCTGTTGGTTTCTAGCTTATTGCCACATTTTGCAGCGTGCGAATACGTATGTTGGCCGCTGCGCCTGAAATACCTTTGTATTATCGACACACCCATACCCACCATAGACAAACCATGAGTAATTGTTATGAATATACCAATCACCAACCCGATAAAGATAGTCGTAAAACATACCGGCGATGTTCGCATACACACCTTCATCTCATCCTATGAAGGTGACAATATTGCCAATGCAACACATATTATTGAGAGTAAAAATGTGCTAGTCCTGATTGATGGCCAATTTTTAAAACCCTATGCACAAAAATTTAGGGAGTATGCGGACAGTTTAAAGAAACCCATTGCACGTCTTTATCTGTCTCATAGGCACCCAGATCACTGGTTTGGGTTAGGTGATGCTTTTGCGGATGTTGAAATCTACACGCTGCCAGAGACCATTGATTTTTTAAAGCAGCATGGTGAAGCCTCTCGCGAAGACCATATGGGTAAACTTGGCGATCTAGCGCCTGATAAAGTTGTCATACCTCAAAACTCTGTCAGTCCAGGTGTCGAATTCATCGACGGTCTACAATACGTTATTGAACGCGTCATCGATACTGAAATTGATTACGGCATTACACTTAAACTCCCTGAGTTGGGCGTGTTTATCGCACAAGACCTTATATATAGCGGTACACACTTATACCTCACTAAATACCTAGATCACTGGATGGAACAGTATGAGGACATGCTGACATCAGATTACGACATATTCTTGCCTGGCCACGGCGCTCCCGCAGATAAAAAAGAAGTGACAGAGAACTTAAAGTATTTAATTGCAGCAAAGCAAGCGATTGATGATGGATTGAAAAATCAGGATTTTAAACAGTTTATGCTGCAAAAATTTCCAACTCGACAGTGCCCTGCAATTTTCGACATTTACCTGCCAAGGTTGTTTGATGGCGCGAGTGAATTTTAACTTCTTTGACTAAATACATAGGTAGAACAGCATGGATACACAATATACCGTAGGACAATACCTCACCGAAAGACTTGAGCAACTTGGCCTGAGACACCTTTTCTCCATTGCCGGAGATTACACCATCGAGTGGCTCAATAAGCATATTGAGCCCAGTAGTATCGAGCTAATAGAAGAAGTAAACGAGCTAAATGCGGGCTATGCAACCGACGGGTATGCGAGACTAAATGGCATTGGGGCAATGTGTTTCACATACTCCGCAGGCACACTCAGCGCGGTCAATGCGGTCGCGGCATCTTATGCAGAAAGAGTACCGGTAGTTGTGATCAACGGCGCTCCGAGTATTCAAAAGCGACTCACTGCGCAACAAACAGGATTTATCTATCATCACATGATCGATGGTGAGACAGATTTAAACATCTATAAAAACATCACCGTCGCAGCCATTAAAATCGATGCGCCAGAGCTTGCGCCACAATTAATTGACTACGCATTGACTCAGTGTATCTCTCAAAAACGCCCAGCTTACATAGAGCTTTTAGAAGATATGGTACAGCAGCCGTGTTCAAAACCTGTGGGTCAATTGCAACCATTGAAACCAATCCCCTATGAAGGCGGCGTTGACCAATCTATCGAAAAAATTAAACAAGTCTTAGAAGCAGCTGAACGCCCTATCGTCTGGTTAGGCGCAGAGGTCGACCGAATGGGACTACATGACCAAGCCAATGCCTTAATCAGGAAATTAGACCTCCCTTATGTAACAGAACTCATCAGTAAGGCAGTATTCTCAGAAAACGACCCACTATTTGCTGGGGTCTTTGATGGACAGGCTTCATCAGATGTAACACAAGCTTTGGTCAAGGAATCTGATTTTATTCTTGGATTAGGTGTCTGGCTATCGGACATCAATTCGCTAGGCCAAAGCGTTGACTACGATAAAACAGCTTTAATCGCTTGGGACACAGTTAAGCTGGGAACCTACTTTGTCCCTCAAGTTCCGTTAGAAAACTTTATTGACGCGTTGACCAATCAAACGATTAACTGCGCACCGCCATGCGCTATTCCAGAATCTTCAGTACAACCATGTCAGAACTTTTCAGGTGACATTTCTTATCAAGGCTTTTACGACTTTATTCAAAGCAGAGAATACATTGGCGACAATGTATTAATTGGCAGTGACGCGAGCCTTAACTTTTTTGGCAGCTTGCTGTTAAAAGTCGGAACACCAAGAGGCTTTGTTGCTCAGCCTACTTACTCATCCATCGGGTATATCGGCCCAGCAGCAACAGGAATGAGCTTAGCAAAACAAGAGCACCAGCGCGTGTTTATATTTACCGGTGATGGGGGCTTTCAAATGACACCACAATGTTTGTCAACGCAGACACGGTTTGGCCTCAACCCAATTATATTTGTTATGGACAATGGCGTATATGGTGTAGAGCAATGGTTATACAATGCAGAAATCTTCTCCAGTGACCAACCGTTCTTTGACTCCTGCATTCTACATCAGTGGGATTATTGCAAGCTTGCGGATGTGTTTGGTTGCAAGGCTTGGCAGGTAAACACCTATGAAGAGCTTGATGAAGCAATTTTAGGCGCTTTAGAAAATGCTCATTCGCCTTCCCTTATTCAGGTGAAAGTACCCGCTAAATCTCTTCCTGATAATGCTAAATGGAAGAAAAAATAGTTGAGTTGTTTCAATTAACAATACATAAGCCAGTATGACCACGCTGGCTTATTCATGTCAGACTTAAAACTCATGTTTTATCGAAGCGATAAACTGCTGTGGGTTGTCTACTCCTAAGTAAATTCTCTCAATCTGCCCTATCGGTTCAGCCAGTACCAATTCAACGTTTGGCACACCAGAATAGTTGTAGCGTTTTATATTTTTTTCACGAGCAACAAACGTATCGTTACCGTTAACACTCGTGATATTCGATAGCGACACCCTAAATGGCTGATATAAACCATAACGAATGATTAAATCATGACCATCAATAGAAATGGGCCTTTTCGCAAAAGCCCGGTACTCTGCTAAAAAGAACACCAAACTTAGTGCACTCAAAGCTGTGACAACATTGGCGGCCATTGGTGACCAGACAAAATGCAAGAGAAGGTGCATCAACGGCATTTCTAAGGCAATTAAAAAAACAAAGCCCAGTAAATTGCTCTGAGATCCATCTTTCTGATGATAGGTAAAATGTTTTGAACCTTGATAGTTCTCTGACTTAACGCGCATAGCAAATAACGTAAATGTCCACATTCTTGTTTCAAAATTAAGAATCGTTGCCACAGCACTTTTACCTAAAAACCTTTCAATGGGTTGTGATATTGCCAAATCAGGATCAACGTCGTCATACAGCGCCGTTTTAATCGCGAGGATCACCGTAACAATGGCAGCCGCTTCAAACAATAAAATGAGCGCCGAAACAACATAGCGACCATTTTCGAGATAAGGCCATATAAACTTGCTACTTTCTGGGATTATGTAACTTCCTACCCAAACTGCAAGACAACAGAGAGCGACAGCCTTAAGTAACGCTTCCTTTTTGTTTTTCACTGCCAAAAAGCAAATAATTGGCAAGACAATAAATGCGTCGAGTAGATACAAGAATTCGAAGTTCGCTTGTCCGAAGTCGTTCAAGCTACTGTTGCTTTGGTAGTAAAACCCCCACCAAATTGAAATGACAATAAAGAAAAGCAGTGGAAATTTTGAAACGACAGAGGGCGACACAACTATTAATCCAAAAATAAGTATTCAATAGTCTTAAAATAACAGAACTAATTTGGGTACACAATTACGCAACAATAATTAATGAATGATTACATAGCCACAGAGCACCGATTACTCGCTGCGCTCAACACTGTTAAAATTAACGCTCTTCATACCAGAGGCTGCAAGAAACAAACGAGGCTGAAGAAACGTCTGCGCCTTCAGAGCCATATATACAAGTATCCATTTTAATTCTAGATCCCTAAAAAACGATTTCATGAAGGACAAATCCCAAAGTACACGCGTTGAGCGCGTGTATGACAGCAATTGAATCATTTTAATAAGTGGCTGTGGGTAGAAAGACATGCTGACCTACCTACGTGGCAAGTCAGTAAAGTGAGCATAGCGGTGTTAGAGGTCTTTTAAGAAAATGAAATTGTAGATTGCATGTTTGCTTTTCAATTCTTGCTTGGTCGATGCATTCAGCGGGTTAGATTTAACATTAAGTAAAAATAGTTTTCGGTTTTCTGAAATTGACAAATGCCTAGTTTTATTTTCCCCCAGTCTTAAACTTTTTAAATTAGGTAAATAATCAGTATTAATACATGATAAATTATTATTGCTCAGAGACAACTCAGTAATCATGACGCCACTGGGCAAGGATACCCAACTAATTTGGTTCCAACCAAGCTCTACATAAGTAAGCTTAGTATTGTTAGTTAAATTAGCCGAGTAAAGCTCATTGTTCATCATCCCCAATATCTTTAATTCTTTATTTTTATTTAGAACGATTGAAGTGATGTCGTTTCAGGACATAAAAAGCACCTAACTAATTGTTATTTATAAGGTTAATATTATTTTCTTATAACTCCAGTATAGTCAATACTTTATTTTCAGCAATATCAATATCTTCAATATAGTTTAAAGCTAAGTTAAGCCTTTTAAGCAGGGTGCGAGCACACTTTG
>NZ_AUXT01000181.1 GCF_001625595.1 Pseudoalteromonas luteoviolacea NCIMB 1942 | reverse complement strand
CGTGCATACGGGGAACACAGCTTTCTGCCTTTTCTCAGCTTGCCTTTAAACGGTTTAGCCCCGTGCATACGGGGAACACAGTTGTAAAGATGTCTGATTTTAAAAAACATGCGGTTTAGCCCCGTGCATACGGGGAACACCTTGTGCCCTAATGAATTGGACAGCTTAAAAACGGTTTAGCCCCGTGCATACGGGGAACACAGTGCAGCTACGTAGTGCGGGTTGTCATCTAACGGTTTAGCCCCGTGCATACGGGGAACACATAAAAATAAGGTTCTTTTGCCGTTGGCCACTCGGTTTAGCCCCGTGCATACGGGGAACACGACTATTGATGTAATGCACTAGATTGCCTGTGCGGTTTAGCCCCGTGCATACGGGGAACACCTTCTCCACGCGCTCAGGAGTAATACCAAGCGCGGTTTAGCCCCGTGCATACGGGGAACACACATCATCACCATCCGAAGTATCTATACCTAGCGGTTTAGCCCCGTGCATACGGGGAACACTTTGGCTACATTACGAAATTATTGTTTGCCTCCGGTTTAGCCCCGTGCATACGGGGAACACACTGGAATCTGACCAAAGAGGAAGCCGTCGAACGGTTTAGCCCCGTGCATACGGGGAACACCTCTTGGTCTCCATCTGCTGATGACTGCACTGCGGTTTAGCCCCGTGCATACGGGGAACACTATCAATTAATTAGTTAGCTCCTAATATGCGCCGGTTTAGCCCCGTGCATACGGGGAACACTATCGAGCTGACTCGAATAGACAGTTGCCAATCGGTTTAGCCCCGTGCATACGGGGAACACCCAGTTTTGCGTACTGCTTTCGCCCCCGCTGCCGGTTTAGCCCCGTGCATACGGGGAACACTCTAAATTTATACCATTGATTTATATAAGTAAATTTAACGCATAAAAATCCACCAAAAATTTTGGGTACAATACGAGGTTTAAATAGCCATATTTTTAAAGAGCAAAACAATTATTCATTATCAATAGAAGAGCTTTCTTGCGGTGTATATTTCACCAACCTCAGCCCATCAAAATCAACTGGCATTCGAGCATTTTTACCATAAGAAAATCAAAGCCCGATTCAGTATTGGTTGCCCATGCCATTACTACATTACCGTTTTCAGCTAACTCACTAACTTGAAACCACACCATTTCTCTAATGCGGCGACTAATATCCCCCACATATACACCCGCTCTGATTTCCAGCAGCCATACAGCGAGCCTACCTCTCAGCCTTGGCGGTACCGCCTCCGTTACAACAACACACATACTCATAATGGACCACCACTGCGGTGACCATCATCGCCAATTGATTCGGGTTCAGGAATTGCTGGAGGTTGCGCATCTTCATATGGTTCTGGGGGATTAATCTCTCCTGCTGCTAATACTTCTTCAATTAAAGGAATTAAGCGTTGCAGTACTTTGTCTTTGCGAAAAGCCTCTCTGCATGCAAGTCTTACTTGGCGATCTGGTGAGTGCGGACGTTTTTTAGCGACCTTAAATGCCACGGGTACCACTGTGTCAAATTTTATGATATCCGCGATATCATATACAAAAGACAAAGGTTTTCCGGTATGTAAAAAGCCAATAGCCGGTGCGTATCCAGCAGCTAGGATCGCCGCTTCGGTCACCCCATACAAACAAGATGTTGCGGCACTAATGCACTGGTTAATAAGGTCTCCTTTAGCCCAATCTTTTGGATCATAACGGCGACCTTGCCAATTAACTTGATGCTGCTTGGCGAGTAACTCGTATGTTTTGCGAACTCTGCTACCTTCTATGCCCCGAAGCTGGTCAACACTGCACCGCTCAGGTGCAGGCTCTCCAAATCGTAATTCAAACATTTTACGTACGACTTTCAGCCGTAGATTTTCATCCAGTGCTAACTTTGCTTGATAAAGGAGTTTATCTGAACGCGCACCGCCGGGTTGACCTGCTGAGTATAAACGCACGCCTGCTTCACCAACCCAGATAAGTAAAGTGCCTGTGGTTGCAGCCAACTTTACGGCAGCATGACTTACTCGTGTACCCGGCTCCAACATGATACACACTACAGAACCAACGGGAACCAACATACGTTCACCGTTTACTTCATCAATCACAGCAAAAGCACCGTCACGCACATCAATGCGACCCATACCAATGAAAATCATGGAATTTCGGTCTTTGATAGGTATTGGTTTTAAGGGGAGAAATGCCATTCCTTGCACTCCAATAAGAAAAGGCGAGCAAACTCGCCTATATAATTATGACAATGGTTTTATCAATAAAAGTCCACAGCCAAACGCTTTAGATCGGCCGACGCCTGAAAGTAGAGCTTGCTCTAGCTTTTGTGCATCCGTAACTTTTGCTACACCAAAATAATCCAAAGTACTTAAATGAATTGCTTTTGGATTATTATTCTTAACAATTTTGTGCTGCTTATAATTGCTAAACTCAATGCATTGACTTAACAGCTCTAGGCCGCCTTGTTTTAGCTTTTTTTCCAACCAAGCTTTTGCCGCAGTATCCACAGCCTCACTCACATCAACGTTGGATTTTTGAGCTTGCTTTTTAGCATGCATCAACACATCATGACGACGAGTTTTATCCCCTTTAAGCGTGATATCCACGGTAGGATTAGCACGTAATGAAAACTGCACTAAACCTTGGCCTATTTGCTGCTCAATACCTTTACTAAAAACGGCTTTCCAACCTTGGATCGCTGCTTTTAACTGCCGCTTTGAGCGAACAAACACGGTAGGTACTGGCAGTGTCATATCAACACGAAACATAAAGTCAGCTTGAGTAAGGTCGCTTTGCTCAAAACAGCGCCAAACCCACTGATGCTGTTGATACAAATCATCAGGATGTAAATACCCTAAATCTTCGCCTTGCTGCTCAGGGTCAAAATACAAGCGCGTTTCATACCAAACTTCTTCAGACATAAAGCACTTCCTCTGTATCCACTAGCCCCCAACTGCTTTTCACACATCTAAATGTGAAAGCCCGATGGTTTAGTTCAAAACTCAACGGCACATCATGCCGCTGTTCAGTCCCAGCTTTGTGTTCACTGTCAAAAATAAATTTTATAGGTATATTAGCTGGCTTTTCATGCTCGGCTATCATCCTCGGGGCCCGTTGTATAGCTGTCTCTAAAGGTATATCGACAAGCGCATTATGTGGGTCAACCAAAGGTATCCCCGGCAAATACGATTTTCGCCCCAAAAACTGCGGCCATACTGGATTCAGTAATGCTGCGTATATATGTTCAAGCAATGGTTTATCACCTTCAAAGCCAACCCAGAAAGCGGCATCAGCTAAATAAGCCCGGTGCGACAACTGGGTATCTGGTTTTCCACCATCCGCTTTAGCCACATTAAGTGCAGTTTGATAGTCAAATGCCAAGTCACCTGGCTTATCTATCCGAACGCCCATACGTAGCGATGTTAGGTCTTCTAATGACTCATTACGCTCACGACCAAGCGATGCACACAGAAGACCGACCACCCCACTTTTAGTAGGATCAAGCTGAGTATTGCGCAGCTCAAAAGCACTTTTTAGCCCCCATGATTGCATTGGACCCGCGAGCCGGATCAGTAATGTGCTCATTTACACTCCAAAGCACCTTGCAGTGCATCGAGCATATGCGCTTCAAGTTGAGTAATTGTGCCGCTGTCTTTATCTTGATACTCCTCTAGGTTATCAATATAAGTGCTGCGCCCTTCAAAAATAAAGCCGCTTTCACCATACATAGACGATAACTTTTTAGCGAACATTTCTAATTTTTGTGCCGATTTTTGCTCCAACCCTGCTTCATCAGGCTTATCTATCACCACTGCTTGCGTAAATGCATTACTTAAAGACCAAGGCGCGCCTTCTTTTCGTACATTCACCTTGACATAACTCGGGGGGTTTTGTGCTGCAAAGCTATTTTGTTTACCAGATGGAACCGCTTGTACCAATGCACGGAAAAACCCTTGAACGGCGCCAAACACTTGCTCGTTGTCATGTCCTAGATTTGCAGCCAATTTATCAATATTAATTTGCGCATATCGGTAATAACACGCACTGTTGAAGTACACACCGCCCATCATTCCTGAGCCTTGCTCTCCCGCTTGTAACTCATCGTCCACCGCGGTGAAAAAGTCCATGGCGGGCGTTACGATATTAGTTGAAATTGCATGCGCAACCTGACAAGCAGCATCAACGTTGATGTTATTGTTATCCGCGACCATACGACCAAATAGAGCAATATCTGCTGCGAAAGATTTACCGTCTTTAACAAAAACATCATTCACTGCTTTGGTGATGGATTTGTCTAATTTTTCTTGTTGTAGCTCATCAAAGTGCTGTTCAGCAATTGCCTTCAACGCCGCTATTTCATTTAATCCTAAAAACAATAAATACTCAGTTTTAAATGGGTGCTTTTTATCTTTACTTAAGCTTAGTTTAACTTGCTCTAACAGCCTTTTTGCAGCCACTTCGCTTTGCGCTTCAGACTTACCTAAAGCCACAAAATGGTCCCGAATATCAATGGCTAATTTGCGTGTACGTACTGCGCGGTCTCCTTGATGCGTGACAACCGCATCATTAAATGCTCCATGAGTGCGAATTGCGCGTTTTTGGCATTGGCTAGAGATACGAGCACGCTGTGAGCCACCGAATACACACGATTTTGGCGTATTCGTGTCGTCACGATTTAAGTTGCTTGGCGCAAAGTTTTGTAATAAGTGAAATTCGATAAATGACATAAGAAACTCCTTTTTTAATGTGTTGTATCGGATGAGCTTTCAAGCTCATCCGATTGAATTGGTTTAGCCCAGTAATCTTTGGCCCATTTTAGTTGAATGCGCTTGTCATCGCAGTCCCAGTGGTAAAGGTCTTCCATCAAGGTACGGTAATCAATCGCAATGTCTTTGCTTTTGAGAATTTGCACCATTTGCCGCAGTATTTGTTTTAACTGATCACCTTCGGACTCTAGGAGGCATTCAAAGCGAAAGCTCATACCTGGGCGTTTGCTTTCATCTGCATAACGCCACAATGTACCTAGGCTCTTGTGGCTCGATTCTTCATAGATTTTATAATGGCTTGCAAATAACCCCGCTACATAAGCTTGCATCTCTGCACGCTCCCCTTGTTCAGAAAGTAAGGGGCCTAAATACGGCATACTGGCAAGCAGTGAGCTTTTTTGAAGGTCAAGAGATTTACGCAGTGCTGCTAAAATATCTCTCCTAGGAGAATCAGGGTTTCCCCATTGGTATAACTTTTTTATAATTTCTTGTGTATCTTGACTCCAATAGACATGTCGCTGCCAAGATCTGCCATATAATACTTCTTCCAATTGCTGTTTGGCGAGGCTCAGACCTTTTTGTGCCTTAACGCCACCATAACACCAGCTTTGTGTTGCACCTTCAAATGCTGCCAACGCTATACTTTGACAAACCTTTCTCCAATGAGATTTAGCATCTTCGCTATTAGCGCTAAGTGCCCAAATAAACTGTTCAAATGATTCATTTAACTTAGGCCAATAAAAGCGACTGGGTTTAATTGATTCCAACTTAGTCGTCACATCCTTTACTCTCGCGCCTTCAGGGAGTAAATGTGAAGCAAAAGTACGTACGGCACTTAACAGCTGAGCATGAATTGCTTCAGCAGTTTCTAACCCTTTAAGTAAATGAGTACTAAATTGATTGTGTGACGCGCGATCTTTTTCAATCAAGTTAAGTGATAACGGTAACCGCTCCTCAAACCAGCACAGCGGGTTCGCTTTATTATTATCTAAACCAACCAATAAACAGTTCAGTTTAAGTGCATCAATTAACTCGTTATCTTCCGCAGCCAATAATTGAATGCCTGCTGGTCTTAAATCTTCAGGGTCTATGCCTGTTTTCTTAGAACGTGCATATTGCAGTAAGTTTGCAGTGTCTCGCCAACACGCTCGCTCAAAACTTAATCTTATTGGTAGTTTTTTATCGTCTTTATTCAAGCGGTAAGCAAAGTAGGGCTCTTGCTCCATTTCTTTTGGATTGGGCAACCCCTGAGCAAAAAACATCCTAGCTACCCGCCCATCACTTTCAGGAATTAGACGTACATGCCGCGCTCGCCAAGTTAGATAATCAGTCAGCCCTTTCATTGGGCGAGCTTGAGGCTCTTCAGGCTCAGTTTGCTCCCAAATAGGCAAGTCGACTGTATGCTCTAGCCACTGTTCATTTTTCGGCATCTGTAAATTGAGCATCAAGGTTTGGAAAAGGTTTTCGCCCTCAACCAATACAACTGCCCCGCCAACCAATGGCGCATTGGTTAGATTAGGGTGTTTACCAAATTGCACAGAGCTGCCACTCACACCGCCACCTAGGCTAAAGTACTGACAAACAAGTAGCTGAAGCGCAGCCTCTTTAGGTGATAATGAAAAATCGTGAGCATCAGCAATGTGGCTGAAGAGACTTTTATTGTTGCCACTGGCCAAATCAAGAGAGAGCTTTTTAACTGACGTTGTCACCCCTTTGTCTTTCGTGAAATTCGCAGTTTGGAAAAAAGGATAACGCTCTGAAAACAAATCAAATCGCGCTTCACAACATGGCGATGACAGGTAATTGGTGACTTGACTGCCAAACTCAGCGGCTTCGAAAATCTCATCCCACTCGTCCATATCGAGATACCCATAGCTGCGATATAAAATGGCGAGCAACAAGCGTTGTACTGAGGCCACAACCAGTGGTTTTTCATGGACTATCCGCTGCAACCTTGGTGCAGCTTCAAGTATAGATATAATTGAATAATCACGGGTGTGCCCATGTTTATCCAAAGCTGGTATCCAGCTTTCTGTCAAAAGGTTATAACTCATTCTCTTTAAATTCCTTTAAATAAATCAAATGCGTATCGAGAGCTTTATACATTTCTCACTTCAAGTCTGAAATAAAGAGACTAGATCTACTATTTTCCAAGTAAGACAAGTGCAAGCAATCAAAACCAACAAATAATATGTACGCTTATCAAGTGTCTTAAGCGCTTCAATAAAACTTTTCCAATCCATGCTAATAAGTACTCATACTTTTCAATCGACATGACAAAACCTATCATGCCCAAAAAATAAGCGCAAATTCTTTTGAAGTACTATTAGATTTAAATTTAATTAAATCTATTTTAAGAAGATAAAAATCTCTAATACAGGGTTGTATGGGTTTCTATTTGTATATTTTACTTCCTCTCCATTTCGATGTACCCTCCACTTTCTTTAGATATAATCTACTGTTGCTTATCTATGAACTAAAGTTCCTTGTTTATACAGGGCTAAACCGTGCTATTAGATCTAAACAATGCGTTCCCCGTATTCACGGGGCTAGCCGGTAGTATTAACACTACCGGCAATATTACTCTATTCAATGTTACCTCCTTTACCCACAATAAGCCCCAGCTTCGAATCTAATTTAAGCTCACCTAACCCTTCAACTTGGTAGACTAGGCTCGTATCCAAGATCACGGGGATGCAATTAAATAAAGTGGGTGAGCGCTGCCATACGCTTTTAGCTACAAATGAATACAGCCATTGCGCTTCTAGCTCTTTAAAATGGGCAACCCATTTACTGTGGGATATAGAGATCATGGACTGTTTTAAGCGAGCAATATCACTTTTTTGCAAACATTGTTTACCTTGCCAGTCAATCTCATATTCTAGTTCTTGTTTGCATTTTGATAATGGAAACTCTGCTCCCTGCACACCT
Source organism: Pseudoalteromonas luteoviolacea NCIMB 1942 (assembly GCF_001625595.1). GTDB lineage: Bacteria > Pseudomonadota > Gammaproteobacteria > Enterobacterales > Alteromonadaceae > Pseudoalteromonas > Pseudoalteromonas luteoviolacea_A. The sequence continues at coordinate 151,099 of NZ_AUXT01000181.1, read as the reverse complement.
TGCTTATAAGTCGAAAACTCGGTTACTGGAATCACGCTACCATCTTCAACAACAAGAAAAATCAATTGCACGCTGATGCTGGTTAACCGCGTACTGAGTGCAACTTCATCGTGGTCAATTTCACTATTGTTATACTTTAATAAGTCCCTAACGCTCTTTTTATCCGCATCAAACATCATATTCTTAGCGAGCGTAAACTGCGTGCGTTTATCTAATCTGAATTCAAACGCTTTATCATACTCCTGCTCAAGCCACGTTACTTGCTGCTCAACATCTGCGTAAACACGGTTGATCCAATTATCCATATCTCGATTAATATCAATCTCAAATGCACTCCCTTCAACATTGGTATTTTCCCATAACAAACGCGTTGTGACGGCTAGTATGTGAGATGGGTAAATAAGTACCTCACCATGACCAAACCAGTCTCCATAGTCGTTCGGAATTTTATCCATTGAAGGCAAGTAAACATTTAATCTAGGTACTTGAGTGAACTCCGACCGTACAGGGTTATTAACCTGATGACGCCAAACTCGACCAACTCGCTGTAGCAGCAAATCAATTGGGGCTATTTGGGTGAACATTTCGCACGCATCATAATCCAAACTTTGCTCTAACACTTGGCTTCCTATCAGGATTAAGCATTTATCTTTCACCGGTCGATTTGGGTTAATTGAGCTGTGTTCCTCTGGATGTTTACCAACTAAATATTCAATCATTTTTTCTATCGATAAACGCGTAGCCAGCGGGTATTTTGCATGAAAAGTTAACAGCTCGATGCCGCAATGAGGAACTTCACTGCAGTGACGTGCAATTAATTTCGACAGCTCTTGAACTTTAGAAACAGTATTTAAAATACAGACAAATACACCTGTGCCTGCTTTCTTTGCTGTCGTTAAAACATCACCTGCCATTGTGCTCACACATTGAGATGGCGACGTAGCATGCAATTTGATCTCATACTTATTCGGTGGGCGGCTCACACTTTCTTTTTCATAGAGGTCTTTATCATCAGTAATTGTGTGGGATTGTGCTAAAGCCCCCGAACTATATGTTGTGACTCTTGGGTATGGCTTATTTTCAACTTCAACCTCTTTTGTTACTATTTGCCCATATGCTTTAACTAACTCAACTAACATAGTCCGAGGTAAAGTAGCCGACAGTATGATGACCCTGACTTTTAACTTAGCCATCCAATGCAAAGTGTTTTTTAGCAGATCTAGTTGAAAGCTTTGTAATGAGTGGACTTCATCCAGTATTAAAACCTTGTTTGCAAGGCCAAATAGCCTGACAAAATTATGTTTATACAACATTGCGGCCATCAGAAGCTGATCAATAGTGCCGACACAAACACCCGCCAATAAGCCATGCTTTTTTGACGTAAACCATTGGTTTGCTCTAACAGAAAGTGCGCTATTTTTCTCATTTGAGGAGTCAATACTGCTCAACCTTAATGCTTCATAGTTTGGCTCAAAGTCAGCATTACTGTGCTTTAGATGCGTTTCAACATTTTGATACCCCAACGCCTCATGTTGAAGAAATTTTAGCATGCGCTTATAGAGCTGATTCGCCGTTGCCTGTGATGGCATAGCGACATAAAGGCCAGAATGCCCAGCTTGGCGAATGAAGTGATCAGCAAGTATCTGTGCAGCCTCGGTTTTACCACTACCCATGCCACTTTCAATGATAGTTATCCAAGGTAGCGCCTTACTCTCAATAATGTTAAGTACCTTTTGCTGCAATGCATTCGGTTTAAAAGTAAACACATCCGCAAACTTAAATGGATTATTTGAAGCGAGGATATGCTTAATGTTTAATTTATCAGCAAGCGCATTTGCTTTACGCTGCCTTTGTTCAAAGACATATTCCTGCGCCTCACAGTAACAAAAATGAGATTTGTCTGATCCAACCCAATCCGCAACTGAACATAAACCCGCGGTATACGAAAACCAAGTTGGCGTCAAAGCCTTGCTATGCAAGTCAGTTAATAAATGAAGGTCTACAGATAAATAACTTGCAAGCCATTCAATTGCAGTCACCTGCACTTGATTCCAGTAATGATTACCACATGGGCCACTTTGGCCTTTATTGGCTACAAATACACCATGATGACTGGCCACAGCAGAAATCATCACTCTTGCGGCGTTTTTATTTACAGCATATTTGTCACATAGATAGTCGTGTAGAATTACAAAACCAGCAGTTCCATGTTTTGTTTCTGCACCTTCACAGTTACTAAAATGATTTATATTAAACAACTTATCGATTCGCTCGACAGGTAGCTTATATTGAAAACCCGGCGTGATTTTACCAATATCATGCAATGCGATAAGCAGTACGACGATTGAAATTGCAGCTTTTTCATCGACGCCTTCAATAGATAAAAAAGGGCCAATTAGGGTTGAACGTTCTTGCTCAGCAAGCTGATTGATAATTGCCCTAGCAACAAAGGCAACATCCAGCATATGACATACGGCAGGCAAGGTATTATGTTCATCTGCTTTACCCCAAAACTGAAAAATTTCACTCTTTAAATCACTCACACTGCACATTCCTTGGTTTTGACGTGATTAGGTTATACCTGAAGTATTTACTCTGCAATTCTGCTGATTCAACCAGTAAAAAATTTACTAGGTTGGTCGTTACGATCTATTCCAAAGCAACTTATTGGCTTTCAACTCGCGATAACATTTAGGGTCCATTACAATTTGCTGGGCTTCTGGGCTTGGATGCTGTAAAATGCCTATCAAATAATTAAGCAGCGCCACGTTAGTTTTAAGCAGCTTTTTATTGCCATTCATATCAAAGTCATGGGCAATGACTTGCTGGGCATATTCGCTTAAGCGCGGATCAGGCATGATGGTTAAAGTTACCTCCTGTTGCCATGCTTCATCATCTTGTTTGTATTTTTGCGCCTTACATTTAAATTCAGGGGACGCCGATAGGATGCGAGATAATGAAAAGTCTCTAAACCCTTTTGCCTCTTCGCAATATGCTCTTAAGTGATAACGAAGGCCTGAGTTTACAAGTGTATGAGGGCGAATAATACGCTCTGTTTCTCCCCCTTCTTTTATCGACTGATAACAGATATCGAGCACACTTTGCCTGCGGCAAGCGTTTAAAATTGGTCGTAAAATGGTGGGGTTTAATTTTCTATGCGGTAAAGGCAGAGTTGCAATGGTCGAGGTACTTAAATTGTGTACATACTGCTCACCAATTAAATTGGCGTACTCGGTAAAGTCTTGGGAAATATAAATTGGTGTAAAGGGGGTTGCCAGTACATAGGCTTTTTCAGATTCGTTGTAATTTGCGTCAACTTGATAACGCGCTATAAAGTCAGTTAGATAGCGTCTTGCACTGGGTCTTGATAGTTTAAATTTATCTTGAAACGTGCCCGTTTGGATTTCCCCTTGCCAAAATAACACGGCCTCAATATATCTAAAATATTGCTCTTCCTTAGCCTGCATAAACAACTATCAGTAAATTAAAAGTGAAATAAATGTATCAAAACTCATTAAGGCTGTCATTGATCAAAGACAAGTTATCGAAATGCCATCAATTGCATTATTTTTGTATATGTTTGCCAACTAGCAAGAACGCTGCTCTTTCCCTGTCTCTTATACACAAATCCTCGCTAAGAAATTAGCGGGGATTTTTTTGAACTAAACTTCCTTAGTGTGATCAGACCTTCAAACCATACACTGGAGAAGATAATGATTGACCAACATACCAAGTGGGCAGAGCAACAATTTGCAAAAAGTGAGTTAGGAGATCCACGAAGAACAGCACGTTTGGTAAAGGTAGCTTCAACACTCGCTAACGAATCTGGAAAACCCCTTGTGAACATCACACAATCCCCCCGCTGATATGGAAGGCGTTTATCGCTTTGTTTGCGTCACTGGTATTTGCGAACTAGCGGTTTAGCCCCGTGCATACGGGGAACACTTTTATAGTCTCTCTATTATGATTTTTGTTTGCGGTTTAGCCCCGTGCATACGGGGAACACATGGCACTGTCAGTTTGACAAGTTTTGACCTGCGGTTTAGCCCCGTGCATACGGGGAACACGGAGGATAGCAGTTGAGTGATTTAATTACATGGCGGTTTAGCCCCGTGCATACGGGGAACACAGCCTCTGCTAATGCACTAATGGCACTAACTCCGGTTTAGCCCCGTGCATACGGGGAACACCCCAGTCCACTCCCATTAAAAACTCATTCATACGGTTTAGCCCCGTGCATACGGGGAACACAAATGTGAGTTGCGTCCCTGAAGGTGAGTATACGGTTTAGCCCCGTGCATACGGGGAACACTCACCACAAAACCAGTCTGTGCTTCAACAGGACGGTTTAGCCCCGTGCATACGGGGAACACTTTACGAAGTCACCTAAGATAAACATGTCTTCCGGTTTAGCCCCGTGCATACGGGGAACACCAAAGGATCCCCGCCGAACAAATTATTTACGGCGGTTTAGCCCCGTGCATACGGGGAACACTTTTATTGGTGAAGTGGTCGGCACTGTTACCAGCGGTTTAGCCCCGTGCATACGGGGAACACTCAAAGCGCCACACTGGCATTCAATTCCTATGCGGTTTAGCCCCGTGCATACGGGGAACACCAATTCCTGCCTGCTCCATTCTCTCGATAAGCCGGTTTAGCCCCGTGCATACGGGGAACACTTGTCATTGAAGTGAGACAGCAACGCGCCATGCGGTTTAGCCCCGTGCATACGGGGAACACGTTTCACAGCTGCAAATGCACCCATAGCCACACGGTTTAGCCCCGTGCATACGGGGAACACTTACTCAACACTTGCACACTTTCGTTTAATTGCGGTTTAGCCCCGTGCATACGGGGAACACCTTTTCCGCTATTAATCAGCACGTCACCATAACGGTTTAGCCCCGTGCATACGGGGAACACTGTAGAATGAGGACAGTTGAAGTGCTGGAACACGGTTTAGCCCCGTGCATACGGGGAACACGCCTGAGATAAAGCAATACATCAGACTGCACGCGGTTTAGCCCCGTGCATACGGGGAACACTCATCGTTTAAAATCTGATTTTCTTTATTTAGCGGTTTAGCCCCGTGCATACGGGGAACACTTTCCCGTTAGTTCCAATAAAATGAGCTTTATCGGTTTAGCCCCGTGCATACGGGGAACACGGCGCTTTGATAAAACTGCACCTGATTAGGTTGCGGTTTAGCCCCGTGCATACGGGGAACACCTGTGCTTTCATTTTCGAAATCATAGCACCAACGGTTTAGCCCCGTGCATACGGGGAACACTTGGTTTTGGTTCAAATGGTGCGGTGCCTACTCGGTTTAGCCCCGTGCATACGGGGAACACCTTTAAATCAGGGTTTCAGAATCTGCAACCATCGGTTTAGCCCCGTGCATACGGGGAACACACGCAAAGAAAAGATAAAAGCCCATTGCTGGGCGGTTTAGCCCCGTGCATACGGGGAACACTGTATTTACGGTCTTTGAAATAACATTTTCGTCGGTTTAGCCCCGTGCATACGGGGAACACCCACCAATATCAACCGTGATTTTTCGAATTGTCGGTTTAGCCCCGTGCATACGGGGAACACTCATCTGGTAGATTTAAATTCAGCTTCCATTTCGGTTTAGCCCCGTGCATACGGGGAACACCAACTCTAAATTGAGGTATTGTAGTGACACCACGGTTTAGCCCCGTGCATACGGGGAACACTCCGTGTACGTAAAGTACAGCCATAGCGCCATCGGTTTAGCCCCGTGCATACGGGGAACACTCGCCTTGAGTATTACAGCTTTAGCCTCTGCGCGGTTTAGCCCCGTGCATACGGGGAACACCTCTTCGTCGATGTGTGCTGTCATAATTGCACCCGGTTTAGCCCCGTGCATACGGGGAACACGCCATATCTGAGTATTCAGAAAAAAATAATTACGGTTTAGCCCCGTGCATACGGGGAACACGATTTGTTGGTAGGTGGTTCGCCCTGCCAGGGCGGTTTAGCCCCGTGCATACGGGGAACACTGGTTAAATTACCGTTTGGCAAATCAATCACCCGGTTTAGCCCCGTGCATACGGGGAACACTTCCAGTGCCATATTCATATGATGTTCTTTTTCGGTTTAGCCCCGTGCATACGGGGAACACTTTTAGCTGGGAGTGCTGTAGAGAAATCAACACGGTTTAGCCCCGTGCATACGGGGAACACCTTGTTATGCCGTTTTGCTTTGCCATTGCAGCCGGTTTAGCCCCGTGCATACGGGGAACACAGGATTATATTATGGGTATATTTGATTGGTTTCGGTTTAGCCCCGTGCATACGGGGAACACCGTACTGGTCGTATGGGCGGTCGGTTTTCTGGCGGTTTAGCCCCGTGCATACGGGGAACACCTGTGTTAATGCAGCTAATGTTTGCTGTTTTACGGTTTAGCCCCGTGCATACGGGGAACACCGCGTCACTATATTTTCCGTGACTACATAGTGCGGTTTAGCCCCGTGCATACGGGGAACACCTCCAAGTGCCGTCACTGTTTAAAGCAATTGGCGGTTTAGCCCCGTGCATACGGGGAACACGCCCACCCCGCACCAATTAAAGATTTAGCTTGCGGTTTAGCCCCGTGCATACGGGGAACACGAAGGTGAGTGATTTTTTAATACTGTTTTTTGCGGTTTAGCCCCGTGCATACGGGGAACACGTGTTTTAACCAAACCTATTTTTTGATTAGGATGGTTTAGCCCCGTGCATACGGGGAACACGTTCAGCAGTAAATATATTCCAATCGTTGATACGGTTTAGCCCCGTGCATACGGGGAACACTGGCTCGTCGTGCGATAGTCACAGCGTAGGGCCGGTTTAGCCCCGTGCATACGGGGAACACTGTAACTGACTTTTGATAGCTGTCTGTAAGAACGGTTTAGCCCCGTGCATACGGGGAACACGCATCCTCTCTTGTAAATGGGTTGGTTAGCTCTCGGTTTAGCCCCGTGCATACGGGGAACACAAACGCTTTTAGTTTTACAAATGCTTCGCTAACGGTTTAGCCCCGTGCATACGGGGAACACTGCCTGTACGTGCTGCTAAAGCATTAATCATGCGGTTTAGCCCCGTGCATACGGGGAACACTTTTTTTAACGTCATCAACTTTCTTAGTTACGCGGTTTAGCCCCGTGCATACGGGGAACACCAGTAAATGAAACACTCAATGCAATTGATAGTCGGTTTAGCCCCGTGCATACGGGGAACACTCTAAATTTATACCATTGATTTCTAAAAGTAAATTTAGAACATAAAAATCTACCAAAAATTATAGGTACAAAGATTAGGTCAAAAACCACTTCAAGTTTACAATGAACTACATCCTATATTTCCCAAATTTTTAAAGTGCAAAGTCAGTTTTAACCTGAATAAATACATATGCTCTACGCCCTTGCAACCTTATCTTTTTGTGTAAAGAATATACAGTGATAAATTACTCTTACGCTTTATTTTTTATCCTGCTATGTTTCATGAAGCAGGCTCCCCCATCACTCGTCACAAATCTGAGGTGCTTCGTACTCCAAATCCATCAGGTTGAAGTAGTTTTGTCCAAGAGCAATATTACGAAATGCGTTGTCGTTTAAGAATTGGTTGATATAACTTGTGAGCTCGACTTCACGAGCATAATGTTTAAAGCGTTTGGTGTCGGTTGCCACAAAATCGGAGCCGGGAAGAATACGAGTGGAATATTGATTTAAAAAGGTCACATAGTGGTCACGTATTGCTTCGTGTTTAAAGTATTCGTCGTATAAAACACGCCATGAAATATCCAGCATCAGTTTGGGGTATTGATCAAGTAGTCGAGATAAAATTTCGGTATGGCGTGTGGGGTCAAGGTTGGTAAGCTCTCTTGATAGCCCCATATGCACCCACACAATGGGGTTGTCGGGGTATTGTTTTAGTACTTCCTCCATTAAATACAGGTACTTTTCAGGCGCTTTGTTGGAACCGATATCAGCATGAATGGAAATAGGAATTGGCGTACTGCCGGGGCCACGGGGGCTTCTTAGCTTGGCCATAAACTCGTCCCACTTGGCGATGTTCTCGATGGCGGTAGTCCGATGTCGATTAATAAACAGCGCCTGTTTGACCAAATTTACCTCTCCCATCCAAGTGAATGTATTTGGGTATTCCTGCTCCAACAGATCCATTTTATAGGCAATATCTTGCGGTGCATTGAGGTCTGGAAAGCTCATTGACAAGGTTAAATGGGTGCCTTGCGGTGCGTGCTCGTAATAGTTTGCGGCATTGCTAAAGTCATTTTTGATACTGGGTTTTACCAGCGCGGTCGGGCAGTTATAAAAGTAATCACACTCTATAGGCACCATCTGGCCAATGCCAAATACGTTTACAAATAAAATGCCTAGGCGCTCAAAATAGGTATTTAGCTCGTTGATTGGCAGTGCATTTCCCCCAAACGGGCGAAAGTGATTGTGAGCATCCACTATAAAGGTGTGTGGCATGGTAGCGCGGTTATAGCACTGGGTATTGCCTTTTTTAAACATTTCAATGTTGCGTACATTTTGTGTTTGAACACACCCACTCAACAACATAATTACCAAGCTAATTACTCCCCATTGCTTTATCACCGCTACCTCCGCTTACTTCTTTGGGATTTAAACTTGGTTAAATAATGACACGGTAAAAATAAATCGAAAGGGAAACACGATGACTTGCACATGGATTGAAATAGCGCCCTTTTGATAAAAAAGGCGCTGCTGTAAATCCCCTTTACGCAGCTTGTACTTCCTGCGCTTTCCAGAGACTCGTATAGTGTCCACCGAGCGACACCAAACAACGGTGACTGCCCGACTCTACTACTTTGCCTTGCTCAAGTACGATGATGTTATCAGCGTCCACAATGCTAGAAAGACGATGCGCAATGGTGATCACAGTGCGGTTTTTTAACAGGTTATCCATGGCACTGACCACCTCAGCTTGTGTGATGGGGTCAAGCGATGAAGTTGCCTCGTCGAGCAGTACAATGGGTGCATCTTTTAACAACGCTCTGGCAATGGCAATACGCTGTCTTTGTCCACCAGAAAACAGTAAACCACTGTCACCAACACGGGTGTCCATCCCCTCTGGCAACTTGTTAATAAACTCCAAACAGTTAGATAAGCGACACGCTTCCATCACCTCTTCATCACTGGCATCTGGCCGGCCAATACGAATGTTTTCAACTATGCTGGCATCCACCAACTGAATATCTTGAAATACCATGCTGACCACTTGATGTATCCCTTTTGAACCAATGTCCCTGAGATCTGACGCACCAATTCTCACACAGCCCGAGTTTGGGTCAAAAAAGCGTGCGCACAAGTTTAAGAGTGTCGATTTACCACTTCCAGACTCACCAACAATTGCGGTTGTTGTCCCTTGTTTCACTCGAAAACTCACCCCATCAATCACCTTTTTATCGCCATATTTAAATGACACGCGGTCAAGCTCAATATCAAAATACTCAGGGCGCTGCGGGTTATCCGGCTCTGCCAGCACGGGCTCATTTAAAATGGACTCTATTTTGTGTTCAGACTGCACAGCTATGCGTAATACCGTCAAATACTCTCCCACTTCGTAAAGCGGTTCGAGTAATTTCACTAGTAATAGGGCAAACAAAACTGTAGTAAAATCTATGCCAGTAAAGCGATGCTCGGGTAAAGTCACCGCCAATGTAATTACAAACACAGTGAGCACCATATTGAGCACCATTCGATAGGTTAAAACCGGCCCTGCACCCCACATTTCTACTTGTAAACTATGCTGTTTAGTGCGCTCTAACTGTTTAGCCACACGCGTTAACCAAGTCTCAGTTTGACCATACAACTTCAGGGTTTTTAATGCCTCAACATAGTCAGTGATCATACTGCCTGTCTGACGATATGACTGCTGCTTGGCGCTTGCAACTTGCCCAAATTTTTGCTTTGACATCTGCATTACCCAAAATGCAAATGGCAGTAATATCAAAGCACCAAGTGCATATAAAGGATTAACAAAAAGTAGTACAACCATACCTATCACAGGTGCCACCAACGCCGAAATCAAGTCAGGGGCAATATGCGAGAATATGCTCTCAATTTTTTTAATATCTTCAGTGAGCAACTCTAAAAACTCGCCACTATGAGTACGGCGCATACGCCCAAGAGGCAACTGTCTAACGTGGTTGATCAACTTAATTCGATACGCGTGCACAACTCGATAACTGCCCACAAAGCTCTGATATTGGCCAATATAAGCAAACACCAGTTGCAATAAAAAAATGCCGCCCAAAACCACTAAATAATCAATCGGTGTAAAGAGCCAAGGTGCGCTTTGTGCGATTGTTAAAAACTGCTGCTGTAACCAGTAAAAACATAACAACAGCGGCGCAATCGCGACACAGCGTTCCAACACTCGAAAAGCAACGCCCGTATAAAAACTCCACTTTCCTACGCCAGCATGACCAATAACTCGACCAATACTTAATAATGCTTGTTTGTCCATTTAAATCTCGTAGCTTATCTGTTGGAAGTCTAGCGGATGCCCTTTTGTGCTCGGGGAATCATTGTCACTTTCTTGCAACAGCCAACTTTCGCGGTAGTAGTCACAGCGCGTAAGCAAAGCTTCATGAGTTCCTTGTGAGGCAATTTGGCCATCTTTTAAAACAAAGATTTGGCCAGTGTTTTCTAGCCCTAAATATTTATGGGTAATAACCAAAAAAGTGGTATTTGGATAATGGCCTTGAATGGCCTGATAAAACTTAGATTGGGTGACATTGTCCATTGCCGCAGCAGGTTCATCTAAAATCACCAAAGGTGTTTCACTCACCAGCGCGCGGGCGATAGCAATACGCTGCTTTTCTCCACCGGACAAGTTTTGTCCACGTACTTGTACTGGCGTGTCTAACCCGTCGGGTAATTGCGCGATCCATGGCTTTAACTGAGCTGCAACAATGGCGTGATCGAGCACTTCAGAGCTAACCCCACTGAGGCCAAACAAAATATTCTCACGCAGTGTGCCTTCAAACAAATAGCACTCTTGTGTCACTACGCACATAAACTGAGCGCGTACACTGTCGGTTAACATTGAAACATCTTGCCCATATATCTGGACTCGGCCAGACGATGGAGATAGTAATCCACATGCCAGCATCGCAAGCGTCGATTTGCCATTGCCAGATGCCCCCACAATCACATTCAATGAATTGGGTAGCAATTTAAAATGCACACCTCGCAAAATTTTATGAGATTGGTAAGCAAAATCTACACTATAAAACTGCATCAGCGGTTGCTTCTTTTCAGCTTGAATTTGCGTGTTATTGAGTTTGGGTTCTTGTGATAAATAGATGGGCGTGATGCGTTTAACACCCGCTAGTAGCTCATTGGCTTCCATAAAAAACCGGCTGACTTTTATAATTGGACTAAGCATGCCAACTGCCAACAGCATACTTAGAATAACCTGCTCAGTGCTTACAGACTGCGTGCTATGCAGACCAATTGCTGCTGGCAGCAAACAGACAAATGAAGCGCCTAACAGTGCAGTATAGAGCGTCCAGCCTGGTACAGTTTGGCCCGTAAGCTCTAAAACGAGCTTGTGGTAGCGATCTAATTTGCGGTTTAAAACAGCAAAGCGCTTGCTGTCCAAGTTGTATAACTTCATCAGTGGAATGTTTTTAACGTAGTCACTTAAAGTTGCTGTTAAATCCTCCGATACGCCGCTAAATCGCTCATATTGAGCCGCTGTTTTGTGCATAAATAAGCCGCTCGCAAAAAAAGCCAGTGGCACAACGGCGACGGCACTTAGCGCAAGCCGCCAGTCGATAAATGCAATCACAGTAAATACCACTAGAGGTGTCAATAATGCATTGAACAACTCCACACTTTGATGCGCTATAAAGTTTTCAATATGCTCAACATCTTGAAGAATATTTTGTTTGAGCACCGCCGGGTTTTGCGCAGTAAGCCAAGTCAATGGTAAAGTTGCCAGCTGTGTAGCCAGTTTCATTCTGACTTCAGTAAGGGCGTTAAAGGCGACTTGGTGACTGAAGTAATAGGCTCCTATAGAGCATCCTGACTTGAGTACAATCGCTCCGCAGATACCGGCGGCTATCCACAATAACTGTTCCGCAGATGAGAACAGCGGGTTTAGCAATTCTTGTATTGCAAGAAATAATAAATACACCGGTAACAGCTCAAAGACAGTAACAAACGCCATTAAGCTCAATGCCATAAACATCTTGCCTTTATGAGGTGCACAGATCGCAAATATGATTGACCAAGGACTTTGATTTTCCTCGGTTTCATGCGACTCAACACGCATATACCTACTCCTTTAAATGCGGTTAAAAATCGGCTGAATAAACCAACTCAAATAGTTATTAAAATCGCCCAACAATGCAAATATGGTTCTACCGATAACTCTGTTTGTTGACATATCATTGTTTTATATCAAACAAACGTCCCAGCTTTACCAACAAAATCAATTATAAAGGACTGGTGTAGACTACAATTTTATTCATTTTTATCAATGTAAAATTGCTCATTTTCACAACAAGCCTATAGCACAACACCATATCCAGACGATCATCTAGAGAGCTTACCTGGTTTTTTCAACAACTTTCACCGCACAGTGATTTGTCTAATCGCAATAAAAAATAGCCGCAAGCCTACTGGAGTAAAGCCATTTGCTCTCCCCGCATCCGTTAACTAACCCCCAGATCGGAAATAAGTGTGAAGCCCCTAAAAAAGCAGGCAAATTCCTCCGAAAAAATTACCGATAGGGGCATACAACAACTTTTAGGGGTGGGAACAAATTGCTTGAGCACCTATTTTTTGAGGCCGTGAAAACTTCATAAAAAAATAACACTCGCAGTTGTCGCTAATCAGAACACAAACCGCGATCGTGCCTCATAATCGGAGAACTATTGTGAAAACAACACCAGATACCCCAGTCCGGCCAAAGGCTAAGCAAAACCTCTATATTGAAAAGAATATATGGCAGCAACAAAGCCTTGGTTCCCTCATCTCAGATTGGCGTTCTCAATTTTCAGATAACGTCGCCTTGATTGAGGGTGATACAACGCTCACTTACGCTCAATTTGAGCAACGTGTGATAGAGCGCAGTGCAGGTTTTTTTAATTTAGGTTTGAAAACAGGCGACCATGTGATGGTACAACTGCCAAATACCCTAGATTTTGTGATTAGTTGTTTTGCTATGTTCCGCTTGGGCATCATTCCGATTTTAGCGATGCCCGCACAGCGTGAGTCTGATATCGCAGCGCTTTGTGAACTGAGTAACCCCGTGGCGTATATCGTACCCGACAGCTACTTAGGCCACGATTATATTGCTATGGCCGAGCGCATTGTATCTGTATGTTCAAGCATTGAGCATGTTTTGGTATCAGGTAGTACCCTAAAAGAAACGGCATTTACTTCTCTGTCTCACTTAGACAGCACAGACTCCGTTTCGGCTGCAAACATTGATCCCTCATCCACAGCGCTGATGCTGCTCTCTGGTGGCACCACAGGCACGCCCAAGCTCATACCGCGTAGTCATAACGACTATCACTACAATGCCCAAGCCTCTGCTGAGTTATGTCAACTTGGTCAGCAAACCACGTATCTAGCGGTTTTACCGATCGCACACAATTTTCCACTGGCTTGCCCAGGGATTATTGGCACGCTGTCACAAGGCGGTAAAGTGGTGCTTTGCCCAGCGCCTGGGCCAGACGAAGCCTTCCCATTGATTGAGCAGCACCAAGTTACTCATACAGCCCTCGTACCTGCGTTAACCAAGCTTTGGCTTGAGGCAAAACAATGGGATGACACCGACATCAGTAGCTTACAACTTTTACAAGTAGGCGGCGCGAAATTCGCTTCTGAGCAAGCATTGCAAGTGCCCGAAGTGCTTGGCTGCCAGCTACAGCAGGTGTTTGGGATGGCAGAGGGGCTACTGTGTTTCACCCGTCTAGATGACTCGAAAAGTGACGTTGCACATACCCAAGGTCGTCCACTTTGCAGCCTAGACCAAATTCGTATTGTTGACGAGCAAGACAATCCTGTCGCGCAAGGTGAAATTGGTGAGCTACAAACCAAAGGACCATACACCATTGCGGGTTACTACAAAGCGCAGGCACATAACCAAACAGCTTTTACTTCAGAGGGCTTTTATCGCACGGGTGATTTAGTGCGCATGAACCAAGCTGGCAACCTGATTGTTGAAGGGCGGATCAAAGAGCAAATTAACCGAGCAGGCGAAAAAATCGCAGTTGCCGAAATAGAACAGCGCCTGCTTTCTCACCCCAATATTGATGAAGCCATATTAGTACCCGTGCCTGACGCGCATCTAGGCGAACGCAGCTGTGCATGCATTATTTCTAACCAGCCTGTTTCACTCAGTGATGTTCATGAACTCTTAAAAGAACAGCAAGTTGCGCGCTTTAAGTATCCGGACCAAATCATCTCACTCAGCTTTTGGCCACTCACCGCAGTAGGAAAAATCAATAAAACAGCACTGGCAAAACGTGCTGAGGAAGAATATGTAGAGACCACCATGAACCACTCACAATCAACACCTTATTTTGAAAAAACCATTTCCATTCGGTCTACACCCACGCAGTTAGCCCCGAGTATTTCTGAGTTAAGCACTAATCCGTTCAAGGCCGTTTACGAGAGCAAATCAGCGTGGTCTGTTGGGATTGGCAAAGTGGCTGAGCTGTACTCCAATGGCAGCGAAATTACCTTGCAGCAGGGTGAAAGAACAGCGCAGTTTAGCGGCGAGTCATTCCCCGAGTTGATGGCACAAGCCCTGCAAAGTATTGAGTTCGAAAACTGGCGGTTATACGGCGTGGCAAAGTTTGAGCTGGCCAGTGTATTTCACGGGATCCAAGCGCGCACTGAGCATGAAAAATCTCTCCAATTATTTGTACCCGAGCAAGAAGTCCGCCTTGAAGCAAACCAAGCCACATTGCGTGCTTTAAATGCAGAGGATCTAAATATACTTGAAGCTTTAGTCTTGCAAGCAGATAAAACATGTGTCCAAACGGAAAGCATCGCCGCACTTGAGCCTCTACAAACGCCGCAGATCAACACCCAATACAAAGACGAATACAAAACGTCAGTAGCCAAAGCTATTGAAGAAATCTGTAATAAACAATATCAAAAGGTGATCTTGTCTCGTCGAATTCATGTGCCCGACAGCGTGTGCTTAAACAAGAGCTTCCGCTTTGGTCGCTTAAACAACTCGCCAGCACGCTCATTCTTATATCAATTAAACGACTTTTCAGTCGCAGGCTTCAGTCCAGAAACCTTACTTGAAGCCAGCAACGAAGGTTATATCAGCACACAACCACTCGCAGGCACCCGCGCCTTAGGTAGCTCGCCTCAAGAAGAGCAGCAACTACGCGAAGAGCTTCTTAACGACACCAAAGAAATCGCAGAGCACGCCGTATCGGTAAAACTAGCCCAAGAAGAGTTAGAGCAGATCTGTGAACCCAGCTCAATTTCAGTCAGTGAATTTATGGCTGTACGCCGCCGTGGCAGTGTTCAACACCTTGCTTCACGCGTTTGTGGCCAACTTAGTGAAACCAAAAACCCTTGGCATGCGTTTCAAGCGCTATTCCCTGCGGTCACGGCGTCTGGGATCCCGAAGCGCGAAGCCATTGAAGCCATATTGCGGCTTGAGCCAAACCGCAGAGATTGGTACAGCGGCTGTGTAATGATTGTTGATAGTGATGGATTTATGGACTCTGCCTTGGTACTGCGTTCAATTTATCGCGCTAACAACCGTACTTGGTTGCAAGCGGGCGCTGGCGTTATCGACCAATCAAAGCCAGAGCGAGAGCTAACCGAAACCATCGAAAAACTTAGCTGTATCGCCAACTACCTAATTGAAGAAAAAACGTTAGAAGAGGCGGAGAGCTAACCAATGGCACACACAATGAACACACAGCTAAGTAAAGAGCAGCTATTAGAGCACGTGCAAGCGTTTGTGCAAACACCGCTTAAAGATAAGTTAGATGCCAATCTAATCGAACTTGGCTTAGATTCAATGCATATGATGCGCTTGGTAAATCAGTGGCGAAAACAAGGTGCAAAAGTGACCTTTTCCAAACTGATTGAGCAACCAGTGCTCAACCAATGGATAGCGCTTTTATGCACGCAAACAGGCTCTGTTACTGAGGTTGCTCAAGCACCTGAACTACCTAATATCGATCCATACGGCGAGTTTGAACTCACTGACGTGCAATATGCCTATTGGATTGGTCGTCAGGATGAGCAAGAGCTTGGCGGCATCGGGTGTCACGCCTATCTAGAAGTGGACAATCAAGGCATCGATCCGCTCAAGCTTGAACAAGCTTGGCATGCGCTTTATCAGCACCACCCAATGCTACGTGCGCAGTTTACTGAGTCTGGTACCCAGCAAGTGCATTCGCCACTGCCAACACCTGGGCTGGCAATCAATGACTTTAGGTCGCTGACGCTTGATGAGGCAACGCAAGCAGTAGAACAAGTTCGCAGCCGCCTGTCACATCGTAAACTGGGCATTGAGCATGGCCAAACCATGGGGCTGGAACTGAGCTTACTTCCCGGGGGGAAATGCCGAATTCACTTTGATGTGGACCTGCTGATTGCCGACGTACAAAGCTTAAATATCTTACTGAAAGACTTAGCGGTGCTTTATCATGGCGGTACGCTTGAGACTGACCCAAATTGGAGTTTTGCAACATACTTAGCCTATGAAAAAGCACAAAATCAAGACAAGCTAGAAGCGGACAAAGCCTACTGGCAAACGCGTTTAGCCACGCTGCCATCAGGCCCGCAGCTACCACTACGTTGCGATCCACAGACGGTAGCAAAACCAGCGTTTGCTCGCCGCTTGCATACCTTGACGCAAACCCAATGGCAAACACTTAAAAATACGGCGCAACAACACCAAGTAACGCCAGCCATGCTGCTTGTCACAAGTTACGCGTATGTGCTTGCAAAATATAGCGCTGAGCAAAAGTTCACTCTGAACTTACCGCTGTTTGATCGTAAAACTCAGCACCCAGGCATCGAAAATGTGGTTGCAGATTTCACCAATTTGTTGCTATTAGATTGCGATTTTAGTGACGTAAAAGGCTTTATTGACCACGCAAAAGTGATACAAAACCAATTTCACCAAAATGTTGCCCACAGTGATTATTCAGCCGTTCAGATCCAGCGGGATCTAGTCAAACACGGCTATGCGCAGGGTGTTAGCGCACCAGTTGTATTTGCGTGTAACTTAGGAACCCCGCTGCTATCGCAAAACGACACTGTACTGGGCCAATTTAACTATATGATCTCACAAACCCCACAGGTTTGGTTAGATCATCAAGTGTACGAAGTCGATGAAGGGTTAATGTTGGCATGGGATGCAGTAGACGAGATCTTCCCAGACTCACTGATTGATACCATGTTTGCAAGCTATGTCGCATTGCTTGAAAAACTGGCGGCAAATAGTAGCGTATGGCGGTCGCAGCATCTTGTTGAGTTACCTCACCATCAACAAGTCCAGCGAGCAGCAGTTAATAACACAGCAGCGCCGTATACGCCGCACACTTTACACGAAATGTTTTTTAAAGGTGCTCAAACACACCCTGATAAGACGGCTTTGGTATTCAACAACCAGCCCTTGAGCTATTCCACTGTCGCCGAAAATGCCCTGCGTGTCGCAGCCTATTTGCAGCAGCAAGGACTGAGTCAATCAGAACCTGTGGCCGTGACACTGCCTAGGGGCGCGGAGCAGATCATTGCGGTACTTGGCGTGCTCGCAGCCGGTGGCAGTTATGTGCCAATTGGTATCCACCAACCCCAATCGAGACGCGCGAAGATCCATCGCACTGCCGAGATCAAACTGGTACTCGCTGAACATGGCGACCCTGAACATGACGCATCAGTAAAGCACATTGATATTCAACAAGCACTACAAGCCGACCCACTACAATCAGCTTTTATTGCCAGCCCAACAAGTCCGGCATATATCATTTTTACCTCGGGTTCGACCGGAGAACCCAAAGGGGTTGAAATGAGCCATCAGGCTACCGCCAATACCATTTACCAGCTTAATAAAGACTATCAAATCGGCGAAAATAGCAGCGCGCTTGCGGTGTCGGCGTTGGATTTTGACCTATCTGTCTATGATATTTTTGGCTTGCTGAGCGCAGGCGGCCAGCTGGTACTGGTTGATGAGCAACAGCGCCGTGATGCGCAAGCATGGTTAGAGTTGGTGCATCAGCACAAGGTCACAGTTTGGAATACTGTACCCATATTGCTAGACATGCTTTTGACAGCTGCAGAGCAAGACAGCCGCCAGTTGAACTTTGAACAGGTGATGTTATCTGGCGATTGGATAGGCCTAGATCTTCCACCACGACTACAGCATATCAGTGCCACTAATCCACCCATCATTGCCATGGGTGGTGCAACCGAGGCAGCAATTTGGTCAAACAGCTGTGAAGTGCGTGCGCCACTGCCGCTTCATTGGCATTCAATCCCATACGGTAAGCCACTACCAAACCAAAAATATCGCGTTGTTGATGGCCACGGCCATGACTGCCCAGATTGGGTACCAGGAGAGCTGTGGATTGGCGGTGTGGGTCTGGCCACTTGTTATCGTGGCGACAGCGCACAAACCGCAACGCGCTTTGTTGAACAACATGGCGAGCGCTGGTATCGCACCGGTGACCAAGGTCGTTACTGGCCTGATGGCAATCTTGAATTTTTAGGGCGCATCGATCATCAAGTAAAGGTACGCGGGCATCGCATTGAACTGGGTGATATTGATACCGCACTAGCTAACATCAACGGTGTTCAGCGCGCGGTTACAGTAACCATTGGCGAACCCAAAAGCCTAGCGAGTGTCGTGGTCTTGGCCGCTCAAAGTGCGCTGGACAGCACGGCAATTCAACGCCAATTACACACGCTACTGCCAGATTATATGGTGCCAAGTCATATCGAATTTGCACAAAGGATACCACTCAGTGCCAATGGCAAAGTAGACCGAAAAGCGCTTATAAATCAGTTAGCTGAAACACAGCAACAGTCAGTAGTGAGTTTAACAGCTCCGCAAACGGACAACGAAAAATGCCTCGCTAAAATCTGGCAATCATTGCTGGGGGTTGAGCAAATCGGTCAGCAAAGCCATTTCTTTGAATTAGGTGGAGACAGCTTGATTGCCACCCAGCTAATTGCAAAGCTTAAGCAACAAGGCTTGGCATCTCCAAAGCCACTGCGCGACCTATTCTCGACCCCTCAATTAGGTGCCTATGCAGCACGTTTAGACAGCGTCGTGTCGGTACCAAAACTAGAAGTAGTGCCGGATCTGGATAATCGTTTTGCACCATTTCCGCTCACCGAGGTACAACGCGCCTATTGGATGGGCCAAACACCAGGGTTACCGCTTAACTGTAGCACCTTGTATTTACTTGAGTTAGAAGGCGAAAACGTCGACCTACAGCGCATGGAAAAGGCTTGGGATCAACTCGTTGAGCATCATGAGATGCTGCGCGCTGTGATCACCCCAGATGGTCAGCAACAACTGCTCTCTCATTTACCCGCGATGTCTATTGCACAAGTGAGTTTGAATTCAGAAACACACAATCATACCGAAGCTGCACGGGATCACCTCCATCAATTTTGGCGTAAAATTTGTCAGCAAGCGCTACAAAGTCACGACCGAAGTGATTCAGCCGCATTGCCTAACCACCGTATTTGTGCGGTACATTATGGTGACAATAAAACCCGTTTAGGGATTATTTTCGATTACCTGACGTTAGATGGGTTTAGTATTAAATTGCTGTTAGATCAGCTTTCTAGCCTGTACAACGATCCCGCTTATCACCTACCTGAGATCAATGTTTCATTTAGAGACTATGTTATCCAAGTGCAACACGATGATGCAGAGCGAGCAGCCGCTGAAGCATACTGGCGTGAACAGATTAATACCTTACCACCTGCACCACAATTACCGTTGGCACAAGATCCTCAAAGTATTACCAAGCCTGAATTTGTGCGCCGCGAAGCACAACTCAATGCAGATACTTGGCAAGCACTTAAGAATAAAGCGAGATCTTATGGCATTACGCCTTCAGTACTATTGTTGACGGCGTATAGTAATGTACTGAGACGTTGGAGCGAAGGCGACCACACGCTCAATTTAACCCTGTTCGATCGCCAAGACGCGCATAATGATATCAATAAAGTATTTGGTGACTTCACCACATTGGCACCCATTGCGTATCGTACAAACGCGGGGGCTTCGTTGCTGGCACAAGCGCAAGAAGCGCAGTTACAAATTGCACAGGCCATTGAACACAAAGCGATTTCATCAATTTGGATCCAACGCGAGCAAGCTCGCCACGGCACATTCACATCTGCCGCACTGCCGGTAGTATTTACCAGCACTTTGGGCCTTGGCGGCGGTCTGTTTGAACACTCCAATGGCGATTTTCCACAGATTGTACCGGGTGGCTTGTCACAAACACCGCAAGTTTGGCTCGACCATCAATTATACGAATTTGATGGTGCACTCATCTTGTCTTGGGATGCGGTGGATGCGCTCTTCCCAACGGGTATGATTGATAACATGTTCAATAGCTATGTTAGCGCACTACAAGAGCTGTGCCACAGCAGCTGGGAACAAGCAATGTCATTGCCGCTGCCCGATGCACAAGCGCATACGCGCATAGCGGTAAATCACACCGAACGTGCGCAATCATCGCGTACTTTGCACCATGCTATTTTTGCTCACGCTCAACAAAACCCTGACGACACTGCACTGGTGTTCGAAAACTCGGGTGTCAGTTATGCACAGCTATGTGAGCAGGCGCTAAGCATCGCCGCTCTATTGCAGCAACACCAGCTCGAACCAGCTGAACCGGTTGCAGTCACTTTGCCACGTGGCATAAATCAAATTGCTGCCGTATTGGGAGTAATGGCTGCTGGCGGTTGCTATGTGCCAATCGGGATACATCAGCCAGCCAATCGTCAGGCAAAAATACATCGTACAGCTGGGGTTAGGCTCGTCCTTACAGACAGCGAGCACTTGGACCTCGAATCCATCGACTCGGTGACAAGGCTAGATGTTGCAACAGCGCGTGCACCGCTATCCAAACCTGAGGAGGTGTCTCCGGAACACCCCGCGTATATCATTTTTACCTCGGGGTCTACCGGTGAACCAAAAGGCGTAGAAATGTGCCATCAGGCAACCGCAAACACCATAGATCAGCTCAACCAAGCCTACAACATTGATAAACACAGCTGCGTATTAGCGGTATCGGCACTAGATTTCGACTTGTCTGTCTACGACATTTTCGGCTTACTCGGAGTGGGTGGTCAGGCTGTGTTGCTCAGCGATGAAAACCGCCGCGATGCCAGCCAATGGTTACAGCTCGTTCACCAACACAATGTCAATGTCTGGAACTCTGTCCCCGTCCTGCTCGATATGTTGCTGGTGGTTGCAGAGCAAGATGATAAGCAACTGCCTTTCAATCAAGTCATGCTGTCCGGCGATTGGATCGGCCTTGATATCCCACCGCGTTTACAGGCTAAAAGCAAAGCCAATATACCTCTTATTGCCATGGGAGGCGCAACAGAAGCGGCCATTTGGTCAAACTTCTGTGAGGTGAGAGGCGATATTCCTACGCATTGGAACTCCATTCCTTATGGTAAGCCTCTACCGAACCAAACTTACCGCGTGGCCGATGCGCAAGGGCGCGATTGCCCAGATTGGGTTGCAGGTGAGCTATGGATAGGCGGCGCTGGTCTTGCCACCGCTTATCGAGGCGATGAAAAACTCACCGCTGAGTGTTTTATCAGATATAAGGGCAAGCGTTGGTACCGTACCGGCGACAGAGGCCGATACTGGCCAGATGGCAACCTCGAGTTCTTAGGACGAATTGACCACCAAGTAAAAGTGCGCGGTCACCGTATTGAACTGGGTGAAATTGATACGGCTCTGGGCCGCATTGAAGGGATTTCTCGTGGAGTTTCCCTAACCATTGGTGAGCCAAAAGTGTTGGTCGCTGCACTGGTAATGAATGAAAACACTGCACTTGATAGTGATACGGTGAACACCGAACTTGCCCTTGCCTTGCCAGATTACATGGTACCGAGTCATTTGCTGGCCGTGGAGGTACTGCCACTAAGTGCAAATGGTAAGGTAGATAGAAAGCAACTTGCCGCTCAGTTTGACAGCCAACTTAGCAACGTTGAAATGGCTGTAACACCGCCACAAACAGACAACGAAATTCAAGTTGCACAGCTTTGGACAGACTTACTGGGGGTTGCTGATGTCGGCCTTGAAAGCAGCTTTTTTGCGCTAGGCGGAGACTCTCTGCTCGCGACCCAATTCCTAACGCAGCTTGCCCAACAAGGATTGTCGACTAAGCAGCCTTTGCGTACCTTGTTTGCTAATCCAACCCTAGGCGCATTTGCAGCTACGCTGGAGATACATCAAGCTACACATCGCCAGCAAATTGTGGCCAATCCCAAACAGCAGTTTGAACCATTTGCACTGACTGAGGTGCAAAGTGCCTATTGGTTAGGTCAAACGCCGGGGTTCCCGCTTAATTGTGGCACCCACTATTTGCTCGAACTCGATGGCTTAACCCTCGATGTCGAGCGAATGAGGCACGCATGGCAAAAGCTATACGCACGTCACGACATGCTGCGCGCTCAGGTGAGCGACGATAATCAACAGGTTGTGTCACAGCAAAGCAGCGTACCAAAACTGGATATCGACCCATCGACTTACGCAAGTTTAGACCAAGCACGAGCACAAATTAACATTTGGTGGCAAGCCCAAAACAGCCAGCATTTGCATGATGCGATAACGATTAAAGTTGCACGTTATCAAGCAGGTGAAACTGAACGTACGCGCCTAGCTTTGATGTTTAATTACATGACCTTAGATGGCTATAGCATCATGTTGCTATTGCGCGAGTTTGCTACTTTATACCAAGCGCCAGATACCGAGCTGGCACCACTGACCTTGACCTTTAGAGACTATGTGACCCAAGTTCAAGACAATCAGCAAGCAATAGATGACGCACAGGCATACTGGCAAGAACGTTTAGCCACATTGCCAGATGCAGCGGCGCTGCCACTGGCACAAGATCCACTACAAATTGAACACAGTGAATTCTCACGTCGCAGTGCTCGCTTACCAAAAGCCAAGTGGCAAGCCATTAAACAAGCGGCTCGCGCGCACAGTGTTACCCCGAGTATTTTAGTGCTTAGTGCTTATGCGGAAGTGCTCAGTCAGTACAGTGGTGGCCATGCACATACGCTAAACTTGACCCTCTTTGACCGTCAAAATGTACATCCAGAAGTGGGGAGTATCGTTGGGGACTTTACTTCACTGGCGCCACTTGCTTATCACCCTGACGAGCAAAGTTCCATTGCCCATCATGCAAAGCAGCTGCAAAACCAACTTGCAGATGTGCTTGAGCATCGTGCGGTTTCGTCTGTTTGGGTGCAAAGAGAGCGCAGCCGAACCATGGGGCGCACCGCAGCGGCACTACCCATTGTCTTTACCAGTACGTTAGGGATGGCCGATGACTTGTTGGCGGACTCGTTCAATGAAGACTTGCCACAGTTTACCGACGGCGGATTGTCGGCAACCCCGCAGGTTTGGCTAGACCATCAAATGTATGAGTTCAGAGGCGAGCTAATTTTGTCTTGGGATGCTGTGGACGCGCTGTTCCCAGCTGACTTGCTAGACAATATGTTTGCTCGCTTCTTAACACTACTTGACGAATTAGCCGTATCAACGGACGCACCATTTAGCCATACATTGCCAGAAGCCCAGCAACTGGTGCGAAACAGCGTAAACAAAACCTGCGCCGAACAAACGCCTCGCACTTTACATCAGGCAATGTTTGACCATGCGCATCAGCACCCAGACGCCATTGCACTCATTGCAGATGAACAAACGGTGACCTATGGCCAATTGGCAGACAAAGCACTGCGTATCGCGCACTTGCTTACTCATCAAGGTTTGGAAGTGGGTGAACCGGTGGCCGTAAGTTTACCAAGAGGGATAGAGCAGGTCGCCGCTGTATTTGGCATTATGGCCGCCGGAGGTTGCTATGTGCCAATTGGCGTGCACCAACCCACCAGCCGCCAAGCAAAAATTCATCGCACTGCGGGGATTCGTTGGGTACTAACGGACGAAGCACACATCAACCAAGACGTTGAGAAGAATGTAACTCGCCTCAATGTGGCGGATGCAGCGGGCTTTATACCACTGGAAACCCCCTTGACGGTAGCAACAGATGCGCCTGCCTATGTGATCTTTACTTCGGGCTCCACCGGTGAGCCAAAAGGGGTAGAAATGTGTCATCAGGCAACTGCAAACACCATTGACCAGCTTAATCAGCACTACGCTATCGACAGCAATAGCCGAGTACTTGCCGTTTCGGCACTCGATTTTGACCTCTCGGTATACGACCTATTTGGCCTGCTTAGCGTCGGTGGTAGTGTGGTGTTGCTCAATGAAGATAACCGTAGAGACGCGTCAACTTGGCTTGAGGTGGTGCATCAACATCACGTCACTATCTGGAACTCAGTGCCGGTATTGCTCGACATGTTATTGGTGGTGGCAGAAAACGATGCACGTTCGCTGCCATTTACGCAAGTGATGTTATCAGGTGATTGGATTGGCTTAGATTTACCGCCAAGATTACAAGCCAAAGCTCACTCACAAATCCCATTAATTGCGATGGGCGGCGCGACTGAAGCAGCGATTTGGTCGAACTCCTGTGAAGTCAAAGGTGAACTGCCAGCCCATTGGGCATCTATTCCTTATGGTAAACCACTGCCCAATCAAACGTACCGTGTGGTAGACCCATTTGGCCGTGACTGCCCAGACTGGGTTGCAGGTGAACTCTGGATTGGTGGTGTTGGCCTTGCCAGTGCCTATCGAGGCGATGAAAAGCTCACAGCACAACGATTTGTGATGACAGATGGCAAGCGTTGGTACCGTACAGGTGACCGTGGCCGCTACTGGCCGGATGGCAACCTTGAGTTTTTGGGCCGAATTGACCACCAAGTTAAGGTGCGTGGACACCGTATTGAGCTCGGTGAAATTGACGCAGCTCTTGCACACGTTGAAGGCGTAAGCCGCGGTGTAGCCCTGACAATTGGTGAGCCGAAAAAGCTCGTTGCCGCCTTTGTTAAAGACGCACTTGCCACGCTGGATGCACAGGCAATTACCACACAACTTGAGCAGCAATTACCTGAATACATGGTGCCCAGTCACTTATTAGAACTCGAAACACTGCCACTAAGCGCCAACGGTAAAATTGACCGCAAGCAATTGAGCATTGAGTTTATTGCATTGGATCTAGAACAAGCCGAGTTTGAAGCGCCAGAAGGCGAACTTGAGCAACAACTTGCAGAGATCTGGCAAACACTATTAAAACGCGCCCAGATCTCACGCCACGATGACTTTTTTGCCATAGGTGGTGACAGTTTAAGCGCAACGCAGCTTATCCAAACTCTGCAACAACAACACATTATTCCTACATCTTTGTCACTCACAACGCTATTTAGCGCACCAAGCATTGCCAGCTTGGCTGCTGCCATTACACAAGCTTGGCGTGATCTAGGCGGCATGGCCTGTGACACAGATGAACTATTTGAAGAGGGTACAATATGACCATCGCCAGTATTATTGCTGATTTTGAAAGCCGCGGTGTTTACCTGTGGGCCGATCAGGGCAACCTAAAATTTAAAGCACCTGCTGGGGTAATGACTCCAGCACTTAAAACACAGCTAAAAGACAATAAAGCAGCGCTTATCGACTATTTAAGTGACCCAGTAATGGCAGCCATAGAACCTAATCATGCCGAGCGCTATCAACCGTTTCCGTTGACAGATTTGCAGGTCGCTTACTTGGTTGGGCGTAACAATGCCGTCGAGTTCGGTGGCGTTGGCTGTCACAGTTACATTGAATTAGACCTGCCTAATATTGATGCTAAACGGCTGCAATCGGCATGGCACAAGTTGGTTGAACGCCACGATATGCTGCGCGCCATCATCAACCTTGATGGCACCCAGCAAATTGTCGCACAGGTTACGCCAAAGGCGATCCGCGTGCATGAATTTTCAGAGTGTGATCCGCAGACTCGCCAAGATAAGCTGTTAGACCTGCGTGAACAGTTAGCTCACCGCCACTATCAACCAGATAAATGGCCACAGTATGACTTACACCTGAGCCAAACTGGTGCTGGGTCAATACTACATTTTTCTATCGATTTGCTTATAGCTGACTTTGCCAGTATTCAAATTATGCTCGCTGAACTCGGTGAGTTATACAATCATCCAGAGCGCGCACTTGCGCCTCTGGGAGTTTCTTACCGTGATATTGTGATTGCGCGCAAAGCATTATTGGCGCATCCAAAAACAGCGCAGCGTTATGAGCAGCACAAAGCCTACTGGTTGGAGCGCATTAAAACGCTTCCTGCGCCACCCGAGTTACCGCGCGCAAAAAGCACAGGCAACGAGGAAAATGTCGCATTTTCTCGCTTGCATTTTAGTCTAGAGCCCGCTCTGTGGCAGCGTCTTAGTGAACGAGCAAAAGGCCACAAATTAACACCTTCTAGCCTTGTGTTGGCCGCATTTACAGAAGTGATTGGCCGCTGGTCACGTCGCCCTGATTTTTGTTTGAATCTCACCATGCTTAACCGCGCTAATGTGCACCCAGATGTGCGTGGTGTAGTTGGCGACTTTATCGCAGTCAACGTATTGGGAGTGTCGCCTGATCCACAAGTGGGCTTTGCGCAGCGGGCAAGCCAGTTGCAACAGCAACTTTGGCGCGATTTGGAGCACAGCGACTTTACGGGCGTTGAAGTACTTCGTGCAATGAACCAAACCCAGCAAAGCAACACCATAGTGCCGATTGTGTACACCAGTACCCTTGGTTTATCTGGTGATGAGCTAGATAGCAACCAATTTATGCACGATGCACAGCTGCGTTACGGCATTACTCAAACACCACAAGTCTGGTTGGATTGCCAAGCAACGGAACGTGCTGGTGAGCTGATTGTAGACTGGGACATCCGCCAAGGAATTTTCCAATATGGCGTCATAGAGCAAGCACATCAGGCATTTTGTGAGCTACTGCGTGCACTGGCTGAGAACGATGCACTGTGGCAGTCCACCAGCCCAGTGAGTTTGCCAGAGCAAACACAAGCGCATATTGCAGCGCTTAACAACACCAAAGCAGAGCGCGTTAAAGGGTACTTACACTCCGGCTTTGCACAGCACGCATTACAAGCGCCAAATCAAGTTGCGGTAGAGGACCAAAACGGTGAAATGAGTTATCAACAGCTCGCCGAGTTAGCAATTCAGATCAGACAAACCTTTATAGACTCCGTCAAACCTGGTGACCACATTGCTATTGTGTCTGATAAAAGTCGACATCAAATTGCGGCGGTGTTTGCGGTATTATTTGCCGATTGTGTATATGTGCCCATTGAAGCGCAACATCCCCTAGCACGCCAGCAATCGATTATTGCCAATTCCGGTGCCGAGATAGTGCTGACAGAATCTTTATATCTCGCTCAAGAGTTTGGCCCAGATGTGACTGTGATCCCATTTGATCAAACGCTGCCAACAATTCCTGAACAAGACTATAAACACCTATTGGACGCTTTTGGGCAGCGCCGGCAGCAACAAACATTTGTCGACTCACCTGCATATGTAATTTATACCTCGGGTACGACAGGTCAGCCAAAAGGGGTCCAACTGTCGCATGGTGCCGCACTGAATACGGTGCTTGAGATTAACCGCTTGTATGATGTCAGTTCCCAAGATAAAACCTTAGGGTTGGTAAGTTATGGGTTTGACCTCTCAATTTGGGATATCTTCGGAACGCTCTCTGCAGGCGCAACACTGGTATTGCCAAATCAAGAATTAAGAGGCGACCCAAACCATTGGCATCAAGTCATTGCCAAGCATAATGTGAGCCTCTGGAATTCGGTGCCGGCACAAATGCAAATGTTGATAACCAGCTTACCTTGGGCTGAGGACCAAAATATTAGTTCGCTCAGGCTGGCAATGCTCTCTGGCGATTGGATCCCAGTTCAACTTGCACATCAAGTAGTCCAACAGTTGCCACACATTAGTTTAATCAGCCAAGGCGGTCCGACAGAAACAGCTATTTGGTGTGTACAACACACAGTGACAGAGATCGCCTCTGATTCGGTCTCGGTGCCATATGGCAAACCGTTGGCGAACCATCAGATCCACATTTTAAATGACCGACTAGAGCCCTGCCCAACTTGGGTCACCGGTGAGATGTATATTGCCGGTGATGGGTTAGCATTGGGATATTTAAACGATGCACAAAAGACAGCAGAGCTGTTCATTGAGCACCCGCACACAGGAGAAAGACTCTACCGCTCAGGTGATTTGGGCTGCATCATGGACAACGGTATTATTGCCATTCAAGGGCGCGAAGATGGTCAGATCAAAATAAATGGCCACCGTATAGAACTCGGCGAAATTGAATCAACCATTGCAAAACATCCGGCGGTAAAGAGTGTTGCAGTGGTCAATCTATCTACCGATGGTAACTTGGCAGCTGCGCTGGTGCTCGAAGACGCTGCTGACAACGAAATGGCGATCAGTGATTTAGGTGACTTACTCAATGATAAACTGCCAAAATATATGCTGCCTACGCATTACTTTGCTTTAGGCACATTACCTCTGAGCCAAAACAGTAAGGTCGATAGAAAACAGCTGAAAGTACAACTAACGCAATTACAGCAACAGCTGACAACGCAATTTGAAGCACCGCTAGACAATCATGTTGAACAAACCGTTGCCCAAATCTGGCGCGATCTGCTCGGGGTGAGTGACGTATCTCGTCATGATGACTTTTTCCAACTTGGTGGTACCAGCTTAAATGCTATCAACCTGCTAAGTGCGTTTTTGGCGGCGGGCTTTGATGCAGATATTGACCTCATTTTCAATCATGCCGTATTCAGTGAAATGTCCGATGCTCTGGCCAAAGCAAACGAGGCGAAACAGGCTTGGCTAGAGAGCATTGATTTAAACGATATGGCGACCAAGGCGCTAAGTGGCCTTGCAAACGCCCTAGCGTACGAGCCAAACTCTGAACCTAAAACAGTGCTATTAACTGGCAGCACAGGTTATTTGGGCAGCTATGTACTGCGCGAAATGTTAGATAAAAGTGATTATCACATCGTGTGTTTAATGCGCTGCGATGATGTGCAACATGGCTTCTCACGCTTAGAACAAGCCGCAGCAGAAAAAGGTTTGCCTACAAAAATTCCGCACGAACGCATTCATGTGGTCAGCGGCAGTATGTCTGAAGTCAACTTTGGGCTAAGCGACACAGACTATCAAGCCCTCAGTGCAAAGGTTGATGTGATAATTCACAACGCGTCAATCATTAACTTGATGGATCCGCTGTCAGCTCTCTACCCAACCAATGTGGAAGGTGCGCGCGAAATCATCCGCTTGGCAAGTTCACACCAAGTGAAACCAGTACATTATATTTCGACTATCGGAGTACACCATGCGCTGCCTGCCGATGTACCACAACCCGTAGTTGAACAAACCCATGTAGTACCATGGAGAGAGGTAGATTTAACGTATGAGCAGTCAAAAATCATGGCTGAGACCTTGTTCACAGAGGCCAGAAGACACGGCGTGCCGGTGAATATTTTGCGCCCAGGCACAATCACATGGGCAACCACAGAGGTACCATTTATTAACGACGATGCGTTTTTAAAGTTTTATCGTGCGTGTTTGAATATTCACGCCTACCCGGCATCAGAGTTAGCGGTGAACATTGTACCGGTGGACTACGTGGCAACCTGTATCACGGCCATTGTAAAAGGTGCGACGGGACAAAACAGTAACTTCCATTTAGTGTCAGACCAAAGTACCGATGTTGTACAGATCTACAATTGGTTTAACGAGCTCGGTTGTGATATTCAACCACTTGATTTTACGGACTGGAAAGACACCCTGAATGACAACTTTGTCCGCAGCTTTGTTGAGCTGTATTTCAAACAAGGAATGGACTCTGGTGGCCACCATCAATACGCCACAGACAATCTAAAAGCCATATTGGCCCAATTCGACCTACCTAACTTTGCAGTCGACCGCGATTACCTAAAACCGCTCACGGAGCAATATAACAATGCTTAATGCTACACACACCAATAGCGGCGCGTGTTACCGTATTTTCAAAGCGCGTCCAAATGCCTCTAAGCGTTTGATTATATTGCCTCATGCAGGTGGCTCTGCGAGCTACTTTCGCCAGTGGGCCAGTGTTGGCGACCCGAACTTAGAAATTGTGGTCGTACAATATCCCGGTCGCGAAAATCGCATGGCAGAACCCTTAGTGTCAGATATGAATCGCTTGGTTAGCACGTTGGCAACAGGCTTAAAGCCACTGCTCAATAAACCCTATATCTTGTTTGGCCACAGCATGGGCGGCGGCATTGCTTACGAGCTTGCAATGCGTATTCAAGCCTACCGCTATCCAGCACCTACTCAGCTGGTGGTTTCTGCTGTTGAAGGGCCAAGTTGTCACCATGCAACTGAAGTTCATAAAGCCTGTGATGAAGTAATGCTTGATGAACTTCAGCGTCTCAATGGTACAGGAGTGGACCTCAATGCTTACCCAGATCTTTTAGACATGATGCTGCCGCTGCTGCGCAATGACTATAAGTTGATAGAAACCTATCAGCCAAATCTCAATGCACCAAAGTTACAACATCCACTCACTGTGATGCTCGGTTCAACTGATACCGAGCTCACTTATGCAGAAGCCGAGGCTTGGCAGCAAGTGAGCACTCAACCTATCAATATTGAGACTTATGACGGTGGTCACTTCTACTTGGCGGACCATATTGCGGCGATTCTCTCCCATTTAAGCGCGTTGTTCCCAGCACCAAAAACTTGGGTATGCGCGCCATAATACTTGAGGGTCTGTTGACCTGTCAGGATTAAAATCTGTCCCAACTAGGAGCTGTAAGTGCAGCTTCTTTTTCTCAACCACCTTATAAAAATTATCTCTTATGGGGAAAAGAAACCCGATATGGGTAGTGTTTAATAAGTAACCACTGCAAAATAAGCCAATTTACTTCCATAAATTTTTCGCAAGGAATCGCTAATGCGCCGCTTTATTTTGCTGTTTTGTGTGTTCTTCTTCGCATTGTTATCTCACAGCGCGAATGCTCAATTCCCCGTAACAGTGAAAGATGACCGCAACAAACTGGTCACCATTAACTCAGCACCTAACAAGGTCGCAGCTGTTTCAGTATTTGGTGCTGACTTACTCAATGCACTAGGCATGCAAGCCGTGGGGATTTCTACACTGAACCACCAATTGTCACCTTATCTTGGCGCTCAGACCAAGCACATGGTCGATCTTGGGGAAATTCACGAAACAAACTTAGAAGTACTCACCGCACTCAAACCCGATCTTACTATCGGGCTGCGCACTTATACCGAGCCCTTTGCGACAAAGTTTGAAGAAATTGGGCACTTTTTAGCATACGATTTAGTCACCAAAGCAGACTCTGACCGTGCGATACGCTCTGCTGCGAACGCTTTGGGTAAGCCAGCACAAGGTGAAGAGCTAAACCAAGCATTTAATGGTCTGCTAAAACGCTATTCGTCAGCGCCACTCAAACAACAGTCAGTGGTGTTTTTATGGCATTGGTCGGATGTACCCTATGCCTTTTTTGACCATCATTTCACCATTGAAATGATGCATGCCCTAAACGCTAAAAATAGTGTCGGTACCTCACCACAGCCAAATTTAAAGAAGTTTGATTCGGCCCCTATTTCGATGGAGTCTTTACTAAAGCTCAACCCTGATGTGATCATTTCCTTTAAAGGTGAAGCGGGGCCATTCAAAGCGCACCCTGTTTGGCAGCAATTAAAAGCCGTTAAAAATGGCCGAGCCTATCGTGTTGCCGATCATTACGTCATGCCTCATGGCCCTGTTGCAAGGCGTTTAATATTGCAGGAGTTGGCACACCTTTTTCATCCCGATAAATTTGCAGCGCCTAGCGCTTTGGTAAAAGAAGCGCGGGCTATGACAATGCAGTTTGGTGATTTATAACGCTTACTTAGACTCACTATTATGAACTTTGTTGTTTCACGCTCAGCCATTTCTCCGATTGGATTATCTTTAGCTGGCTTAGGTATTTTAATGCTTAGCCTGCTTTTGTCGGTTTCCATCGGCGACTATCAACTCTCACTAAGCGAGGTTTGGTTGGTGCTTATCGCCCCTTCAGACTCCCTTGCTAGCTTCGTCGTTTGGGAGTTGAGAATGCCTCGCTTGATTTTGGCAATCATTGCTGGAGCAACTTTGGGGATATCCGGTGCCATCATTCAAGCAGTAACCCAAAATGAACTTGCTTCGCCCTGTTTGGTCGGGGTTTCGTCAGGCGCTGCACTGGCGATTGTCATGGCCATCGTATTTACCGGTTTGAGCACACGCTATCATTTTTTTGCAGGTATCCTAGGTGGTGCAACCGCTATGGTAATCACACTATGGCTATCTTGGAAACAAACATTAGAGCCTGTAAACCTCATACTATCTGGCTTGTGCATTTCGTTATTTTGCGCAGCGGCAACGACTTTGCTGTTGATTTCAGTGAGCACTGATACGCGGGGCCTATTTTATTGGCTGCTGGGCAGCGTCGCCAACCGTACTTGGCAGCATGTATCGTTATTGGCACCTACCGCCTTAATCGGCTTCGTATTTTGTGTTTTTTTAGCAAGGCCTTTAACTGTGTTGCAACTTGATTCTGCGGTGGTAAAAAGCATTGGCGGGCAAGTAAAGCGTTGGCGTATTCAAGCCTTGGTAATTGCGGTTGTACTCACTTCTGCCACAGTTTCAGTCACGGGTCCAATTGCCTTTGTTGGGCTGGTTGCTCCGCATCTATGCCGTACCTTGCTACCAAAGCACTTAGCTTATGATTACCGTTGTGTTTTATTTGGTAGCGCCATGAGTGGCGCGGTGCTTGTAAGTGTCTCTGACCTATTGGCAAACTACCAAGAGATCCCCGTCGGCATTTTATGTGTGCTGTTTGGCGGTCCGAGTCTCGTATGGTTGATCCGCTCTCGATATCAAAAGGCGTCATTATGAATCAATCGTTTGCTACACATACGCCGTTGAGCACGAAAGCTTGGCCGTTTTACGTACTAATGATGGTATTGACCGCACTGCTTATCAGCCTATTTATTGCAGCCCTGTGTATGGGCTCAGTCCCTCTTTCATTAAATGAAGTTTGGCAATCCCTTAAAGCCACGGCAATCCTTACTAGTGAGTCCGATATACTCTGGCAGTTACGATTACCACGCTCTGTACTGGCGATGGTTGTCGGTGTTCATTTTGCGCTAGCTGGGCTAATTTTACAGGCCGTTATTCGCAACCCGCTCGCAGATCCGAGCATATTAGGCGTAAATGGAGGAGCAAGCTTAGCCATTGTGTTGTGCTTACTGGCTGTTGATTATGTGCAGTTGCATTTACTCAAATTAAGTGACGCACACTTTGACTTTGTGTGGCTGCCCACTATCGCCCTACTTGGCGGCGTTTTAGCAACTGGCTTAGTGTTAAAGCTTAGCTGGCGACAGCAACTACAACCCAATCAACTTGCACTCAATGGCGTAGCGATTGGCGCTGTGCTTAATGCGCTGGTTATGTGGGCAATTTTAGCCTGGGGTGGAAACCGCACAGAGACCAGCCTCATTTGGTTGGCAGGCAGTTTGTATGGCAGAGACTTTAGCCAATTGTATTTGCTCTTACCTTGGACATTTGTCGGCGTAGTTGGTTGCTTTTTGCTGCTAAGACACCTTGCAATACTGCAACTTGACAGCGAAGCCGCACAAACCTTAGGACTCAATGTAAAACGCTGGCGATTAGTTAGTTTATTTATCGCAGTGGCACTGGCAGCAAGCGCTACTGCCGTCACGGGGCCACTCGGATTCGTAGGCTTGATAGTGCCTCATTTTGCCAAAGCGTTACTCGCCCGCTTTGGCTTAGGAGCTAGCCTGCCACACCTTATGATCATGTGTATTTTATCCGGTGCGGCGCTCACACTCGCAGCCGACATCGCCAGTCGTACACTCATCTCGCCTTTGGAGATCCCAACAGGCACGCTCACTACCTTGATGGGCATTCCCATCTTGCTCCTGTTGATCCGCCGTCAAAGTTAGGGTATACCATGCTACAAGCAGATAAAGTCTCTTTAAATTATCAACATAAGCCTGTACTACAAGATTTATCGGTCTCAATTGCGCGTCGTCAAATCACTGCGATTGTTGGCCCTAACGGCAGTGGTAAGTCAACATTACTCAAACTGCTTGGCGGTCTCTCTAAACCAAGTGAAGGTGCTGTATCACTAGAGCAAAAGCCACTGTATAAATGGCGTCCAAAAGCTTTGGCAAAAAAGCTCGCGTTACTCGGACAAAGCCCACTGGCTCCTAGTGGTATGCTTGTCAGGCAACTCGTGGGACATGGCCGATTTCCATACTTAGGATTGTTCAACACTTTATCGCACATCGATCAGCACGCTATCACGTGGGCACTGCGAAAAACACAGCTTGAGCACTTGCAAAACCAGCCTCTAGAGTACCTTTCTGGAGGTGAGCGACAGCGTGCTTGGCTAGCCATGGCACTGGCACAGCAATCAGAGATTTTGCTGCTAGACGAACCCACCACTTATCTCGATTTAGGGCACCAATTTCAGCTCTTAGATCTATTAAAGCAACTGCAAATTCATGAGCAAAAAACCATCGTGATGGTGCTTCATGATATTAATCAGGCCAGTCAGTTCAGTGATCGTATTATCGCCCTTAAAAATGGCGAAA
This sequence comes from Pseudoalteromonas luteoviolacea NCIMB 1942, assembly GCF_001625595.1. Taxonomy (GTDB): domain Bacteria; phylum Pseudomonadota; class Gammaproteobacteria; order Enterobacterales; family Alteromonadaceae; genus Pseudoalteromonas; species Pseudoalteromonas luteoviolacea_A. Next base: position 116,192 of record NZ_AUXT01000181.1, on the reverse strand, counting down.
TTGTAGCTGACGGTACACCGCAACAAGTAGTGACAGAGCAAATCATCAAACAGTTGTTCAATATTGATGTTTCCGTTGTGCCCCAACGTTACGGCAAAACAACTAAGCCGCTGTGTTTACCAATTGACAGCCACAACCAGATAACCCCTAACTCAGCGGTGCCATTGCGCAGCGCAGCAATCTAAAATCAACAACAGAAGCCAGTGAGATGGAATTAGAAATTCGCGACGTATCAAAAACATATTCAAATGGTGTACATGCACTTAAAGCCGTCAACTTAACCATAGGCAAAGGGATGTTTGGCTTACTTGGTCCAAACGGTGCCGGTAAAAGCAGCATTATGCGTACCATAGCCACATTGCAAACACCGGACAGCGGAGAAATACACTTTGATGGGCAAAATATATTTGCAAACCCGACTGAGTTTCGCCGTCAACTTGGCTATTTGCCCCAAGATTTTGGCGTTTATGCAAATGCATCTGCTACTGATATGCTGGATTACTTTGCCCGTTTAAAAGGCATTAAAAATGCCAAGGAGCGAAACAGCAGAATAGGTGAACTTTTGGAACTCGTAAACCTCACTGAGCACTGCCATAAATCAGTAGATACCTACTCAGGTGGGATGCGTCAGCGCTTTGGCATCGCACAAGTTTTGCTCTCAAACCCAAAAGTGATCATTGTTGATGAACCGACCGCAGGCTTAGACCCAGCTGAGCGCAATCGCTTTTACAGTATTTTGCATCAGTTGACTGACAGCGCAATTGTTATCCTATCAACACATATCGTTGGCGATGTAACAAACCTGTGCAGCGACATGGGCATTCTCAACCGAGGAAGCATACTGGCGCGGGGCAAACCAGATGAACTCGTCGCATCCATTGAGCGACAAATTTGGCACAAGTCGGTCTCTCGTGATGAATTAGCCCAGCTTAGGCTCAATCACAAAGTGATTTCAACACGCATTGTTAAAGGCGATATACAAGCCACTATCCAAAGTGAGACTGCACCAGCTGCAAGCTTTACACAAAGCACTCCTGATCTAGAAGATTTTTACTTCAGCTATGTCCCTGAGCTGACGGTTTAAGGAGTACATATGTTTTTAACTAGTTTTTTATTTGAGCTGAAATATCGATTGCGCTCCGTGGCCACATGGGGTTGCTTGATAGCCATGATTGTCATGGGCTATCGAGAGATGTTGGGGGGTGAATGGGACGCACTAATGCAAAGTGGCAGAGTAGCACGTAACTCTCCGTATGCGATCTATTACCTGTTTATGTACTACACATTTTGGGCAGCAACCGTAGGCAGCGCTTTGGTGATCCCCACGCTACTTAAAGATCTGAACTCAAAAACCGCAGATTACTTGTATAGCTTTGATATTAATAGTAAACACTACTTCATCGGTAAGTACTTGGCTTGCTTGGTGATTGTGCTCATGGTGATGAGTTCAGTTGCCATCGCGATGGTGACTCTACCCATCGTATCAAACCTCTTTGGGCTCTACCCTGCCAGCGACTTCATCGCCACCTCTTGGCCACATATAATACATGCCATGCTGTTGTGGGTGGTGCCTGCATGTATTGTTTATACGGCAATTCCGTTTGCCTTAACCGCGCTCACTGGACGTGCCACGCCAGCATACGCCTCAATGATGATGGCTGTTGGCATGTTTGTATTGATCACGGCTTTGTTTGGCGACGGTGCTCCACAAGCACCTTGGCTACAAATTGTTGACCCTTTGGGCAAAGTCACTGTTGAAGGACAAATATTTTATTGGACGGCAGAGCAAAGAATGAGCCAGTTTTTGAGCTTAGACGGTGCGCTGCTTTATAATCGCTTACTCTATTTAGCACTGGCATTGGTGATACTGGCATTCGCATGGTGGCGCTTCGATTTAGCAACGTTCAGGACAAGCAACAGCCAAAAAACAGCAGCTAAACAAGGGGCAAAAACCCAGCGGCAAATACCTGGTACTGGGAAGCTAACCATGGCCCCCTTAACACTGGTTACTGACGATGCAATCACCTATTGGATCAAGTTCAGTGCTCACGCAGGCTATCAACAAGCACGGCAAATTATTACTAATAAAGCGTTTTACTTGTCGATGGTGACTCTATCCCTGATGTTAATTATCGCTGGATTAAGCTACCGCTTGCCTGGTATAGAAGGCAGTGCGGCCATTCTGCCAAAAACCCATACGCTCTTGCCCGTCTTAATTTACCCAAGTTTAATCTTCACCATGCTCGCAGCCTCTTTCTTTGTGGTTGATCAATGTCACAAAGATCATCAGCTCAATACTGCACAGCTCGTCGCTGTTTGTCCTGCTCCTGACTGGCAAGCACCATTGAGCCATATTGTTGGTGCCGTGATTGTCGCAGGTGTACTAACTCTGGTTCCGGTTTCAGGTTTGCTTGGCTCACAAATACTACAAGGCTATATAGATCCTGACTGGCAAAGTTTACTGCACTTAAGCTTTTTGGTTTTGTTGCCGTTGATGCTCGCATATGTGTTTATTGCTATCATCAGTTACGGGCTGGTGCAGTCAAAAATTGCAGCACAGGTAATCGCAGTAATGCTGTGTATTTCGCCTGCCATTTTTAATGAAACTAACGCCGTAGAAAACTTCATGTTTTTGTGGGCTTGGCCATCAATAGCAAAATTGTCAGAACTTGCATCGACTGAGCAGTTTGTCACAAGAGACCTAAACATCATGGTTTATTGGCTCAGTTTTTACTGCGTATTGTTAGTGCTTGTCAGTTGGTTGTGGCCAAGAGGTGTGATCGCACCATTTAAAGAAAGGTTAATTTCATTACCTCGAAAAATCGCGCCGCGCTCAATTTCTATTATGGTACTGGCTAGTTTGGTATTTACCTATCAGGCTTATTCCATTTATAACGAGATGATTGTAAATGGTCAGTTTAAAACCAAAGCACAAGGGTATGCGCAACAAGCGGATTATGAAAATCTATACCGCCAATATGAGACACAACCACAACCTAAAATTAGGCATGCGGACATAACCTTATCACTAGACCCAAGTGCACGCGCGCTGAATTACACTGCACACTTGTCTCTCACAAACCCCCATCAGTTTGACATCGAACACCTATTCATTAACACCGAAGAGTCAGTGTTTATTAATGGAGTCAGTGCCAATGGGCATGCTTTAACACCTTTGATTAACGACTACACGCATCAGGTCGCAATATGGCCGCTTGAAGCACCTCAACCACCCAGTCAACAAAGTGAAATTACACTATCGGCATCAGTGAAGTATCGCGGCTATCAAAATGTTGCCACGGAATACCAGGGAAACATCACCAACGATGCGAGCTACATCAACACAGGTTTCTGGCCAGCGATGGGTTTTGAGCGCAATAAAATGATCAAAGACAATGCGCTGCGAGAAAAATACCAGCTGCCTATATTAGCAGAGGACTATTTCACCCAATCGAGCACACCTGATGTTTATCAGAGCAATGATGCGGATCTTATGACCTATAAGCTGTCTATCGAAGCTCCTGTTGATCAAGTTGTGGTTGCATCTGGAGAGTTGATAAGCCATGAGGTGAGCAATACACACCACACTTTTACTTACGAAACGACCACAGCCAGTCATTGGAAACCCGCCATTGTCAGTGCACAGTACAAAACTAAACAAGCAAAATGGGTTAGCACACAGTATAAGAAAGAAGTCACCATAGAATTGTTCTATGTCACAGCTGATGATTCTGTGCTCGACATAATGCTACAAGGTGCAAAGCATGCACTTGAACAAGGTGAAGCCGTTTTTGGTGCTTACCCTTATGACAGTCTAAAAGTAGCCGCAATACCACAAGGAATGGGGGAACAAACAGTCAGTGCAAACTTAATCCTCATTCCTGAAATGTCTGCTTGGCAACACAACTATCAATCTTTACCCAAAGTTGATTGGTTAGGGTACAGCCTGCACCGTTTAGTAGCGCAAGTTTGGTGGCAAACTATCGCGATTGCCAACTCTGAAGGTTACCCTTTGCTTTCCGAGGGTATTCCAACCTGGTTTGCTCTGACAAAAGCACAGTTAAGCAGTGATGCGAGGCAACAGTTACTGTCTATCATCACTGATGAATATTTGCTTGAACGCACCAAAGAATCTAGCACGGAGAAAAGTGCGCTGACTTTAACTCAGCAACCTTACGCCATTAGCAAGTCTCAGCTTGCTGTATACGCTGCATCCCAACTCATCGGTGATACGCAATTTCGTCAGGTGATTAAAACTGTGTTAGCCCAATACGAAGACCACAGAGGCCTGAAATTTGTTTCCGCTTCACATTTGTTCAATAAATTGATGCATTGGGTTCAAAATGATCGACACAAGGCCCAATTACAGGCTTTGTATCAGCAAGTGGTGCTACATGATTTCACGGTTCGAAGCGTACAAGTTGACAAGCTTGATGACAATTACTATAGCTTAGTTGTAAACCTTAAAGCTGTTAGGATTGAACAAGGTGAGGCAGGGGCATCCCGCGTGCCCTATTCTGGGGCGGCAACAATCAACTTGCATTTTGCTCCAAGCGATAACACCCCAACGCATGTGCGCGATGTGTATTTTAATAATGGACAAGCTGAGTTGAGAATGCTGTTACCGAGGCTTCCTAAAAAGCTTTTCATTAACGAAAATGGGGCATTTGTAGACATTGCGTACAGTGACAATGTGCGACAACTGTAATCCCCCTTTACAAAATGGCTACTAATGAAAATGCTGATTTCAGTAGCCTTTTATCAACGACCAACTTCCCCTTAAAAAAACCCGCTTAGAGGGGGTAATGACCCTTTTCGGGTAGTGACCAAATACCCATACTCACACAATAACGGGCAATAAAAATAGGGCCAGCCGATAGGCTGCTGTATAGGCAGTAATCATAAACTTCCGATGCAGTAATACATAACGCCCAACTACTCTACTACTCGTTGTTATTAGGAGCTCACTGAATATGTCTCGCAATAAGCTGACACCTGCTGCCGATTCTGGTCACTCGCTTTCAACACTTAGCCGTCACGTTTCACGTGCAATACTCGCACTTAGCTTAGGGGCAACTTATTCTGTTTATGCAGATGAGCAAGCCGCACAAATCGACTTAGAGCGTATCGAAGTCACCTCTGAAAAACGCACTGCTAACATCATGGAAGTGGCATCTAGTGTTACCGCAATTTTCGGTCAAGAGTTAGCTGATTCCGAAGTTTATTCAATCACAGAACTAGGCCATGAAATTCCGAGCTTACACGTATATAGCTGGGGTGGCAGAAGAGATAGTAACGTCTTTATTCGTGGTATTGGTCCAGGACTATTTACCGAGCCCACTGTCGGTTTCTATGTTGATGGCGTAAATTACAGCAGTAACAGTATATTTGACTTGGACCTTGTAGACATAGAGCGTGTTGAAGTCTTAAGGGGCCCACAGGGTACACTTTATGGTGGAAACTCCCTTGCTGGTGTTATCAATATAATCACCAAACAACCTGATGAAGTACAAGAATTTAAGGGCACATTTTCGGCAGACAACTTAGGTTCTAAGCGAGTTCGCTTAGGCGTCAATACCCCACTCAATGAAGATGACTTATTCCTAGGTATGTCTGTATCTGCACATAACGCCGATGGCCATATTGAAAATACATACCTTAACAAAGACTTTGGCGCACGCGATGACATCAGTGCGAGAACAAAACTACGTTGGGTGGCATCCGACAACCTTGAAGCCAACTTTGTTGTGGACTACGAACGCTTTCGTGGAGATTCCTATGCAATGGGTCTTATCAAGAAAATCAAAGCAAACCCAGATCAAGTAGAACATGATTTTGAAGGGGTAGATGATCGAGATGCACTGGGCGCGTCAGTCACGCTAGATTATGCTGGTGACAACGTGGATTTTATCTCCATTACAAGCTGGCGAGACTGGGACAACTTCAACACAGCAGATCAGGATACGGGGCATAACGCTGGGTATCAGTTCCATAGTAACTCTACCGAAAAGTTTGACCAACTTTCTCATGAAATGCGTTGGAGCTCAAAAAATACTGAAGATTACCATTGGCTAGTTGGCGTATATGCCTACAAGGCAAACACCCATAATACGACCAGAAATGACTTAAACTTTGCCGCGATGTATCCAGGCAGTGGCCCTATGGTTGACCGCTCAATTACTATTAAAGACGATCAAGCATGGGCTGCATTTGGACAGGTTGATTATGCAATCACCGAGGACATCACAGTCATCGCAGGCCTGCGTTATCACAAAGAGCAGCGTGAAGCTGACATCAACATTAACTCTCAGTCAACCGGTGTCACGACCCAGTATGATGGAGAAAAAGACTTTAGCGAAGTACTACCAAAGCTCGCCTTCTCATATCAAACGGGTAGTGATGACCTCATTTATGCCTCTTGGAGTAAAGGCTATCGAGCGGGTGGATTTGATACTTTGTATCCAAACCTAAGTAAACCAAGCTTTGAACCTGAATACAGCAATAACTACGAAATCGCCTATAAGGCCTTAGCGCTGGATAATCAGTTGAGTTTCTCATTAACGGCATTCTACATCTCATTAGACGATCAGCAAGTTCAGCAGATGTTAGAAAATACCACTGTGATCACCGACAATGCGGGTAAAAGTGCCAGTCAAGGTATCGAGTTTGAGTCTCGCTATCAACCCCATCCAGACTGGACTGTCGGCTTCTCAAGTAGCTATGTAGATGCGACATATAGTGAATATAAAAGTTTAAATTTCGCAACTGGCGTAGTAGAGGATTACTCTGATAATCGTCTGCCGAATACACCAAAGTTCAGCGCAAACTTATCAATCAGCAACCGCACTGAATTGACCAGCGACTACACCTTGTTTACACAGCTAGAAAACATTTACATGGGTGAGCATTACTTTGATGCGGGCAACCAAATGAAACAATCTGCATATCACCTGTTAAATGCCAAAGTCGGTCTTGAAACCGAAAATTGGTACGCACACTTGTGGGTAAAAAACGCCCTCGATGAATATTACTCAAAAGTTGAATTTAACTTTGGTTTCGGTGTGACAGCAGAAGCTGGCAACCCAAGAAGTATCGGCCTTACTGTTGGCACCAATTTCTAAATCGAAAAATAGCAAGCAGTGGTGCAAATACTTTGCGCCACTTTTTACTTTAGACAACACGATATCAATGCGTTGATACGCTTAATAAGGGAGTTACCATGCAATCTCAATCTGTGTTATTGCTCGGTGGTACTGGTCAAGTAGGCTTAAAAGCAGCAGAATACCTGCTCCAGCATACCGAAGCAACGCTCACATTCGCCTCGCGTAGAAAAGCCTCATTGCCCAGTGCAATTTTGCAATATCAAGACCGTATAAACACCATTCAGCTTGACGCTCAAAATACTGAAGAATTAAAGGTCCACCTCAAGGGGATAGATCTGGTCGTCGCGTGCGTTGGCCCGTCAGGTATCATCGGTGACCAGATAGTACTAGCGTGTAAAGAATTAAATGTACCAATCATCGACGCAGGTGGCTATGACCCAGTTTATGCATCGCTCCATGCCCATGAAAAACGCAAAGTCAGCGAGGTGCCGTTAATTATCAACGTTGGCTTATTACCTGGCCTTTCAGGTGTTTTCCCTGCTTATCTTATTCAGCAAAAAAGTGGTGACAAGACCGTAAAATCGCTGGAGGTGCAATATGTTGGCCGAGACGCGTGGAGTTACAATTCTGCCTGGGACATTATCCACGGATTAGGCGACTTTGGCCATGAACGTGGATTTTGTTACTTAGAAAATAGCCAGATTAAATCTGAGAAGTTCTCTAAAGCTGGTACTAAAGCGTACTTTCCAGAGCCCATTGAAACAGCGTCCACCATGCTTATCTACGCTGAAGAAATTGTTCAGCTCGCCAATGAAAAAGGCATTAACACAGCCAAGGTTTATGGTGCCAACCTAGGCCCTCGCGCGATGTTCGTTTGTATGGTTGCCAAAATTTTTAAAATGTATAAAAGCCATAAAAGCATCGCGCGTGCTGCTCGCTGGTTAACCAAAGCATCAGCTAAGGACATGCGAAAGCTTACGCCTGTTTATGGTGTTGATGCGCAAATAGAATGTGTAAACGGTGACATTCACCGCGGCCAGATCATTCTCGAAGATACTTACCAAGCCACCGGTTTTATTATTGGTATTACTGCCAAGCAATTGCTGAACAAGCAGATCGATAAAATTGGTCCCATGATGTTACATGAAGCAGTTGACCCAAATGATTTTATCCGCGATTTAGAACAGGCCGGCGTCGTCGCTGGCCTAACGCTCACCACAGTAGACAAAACAGCGAAGCCGGAGGCCGCATGAATAAGAAAATCATTGTATTAGGAGGTACAGGGGAGTCTGGAAGGCGGATTATTCACCTACTCACTACACGTCACCATGAACTAAAAATTAGCTGTGGCGCAAGGCGTGCTCCTAAAGATGGTGTTTTGCCAGAAAATATTGACTATGTGCCTTTCGACATTAATGACAAAACTAACTGTGTAAAAACGCTAGCGCAGTATGATTTAGCCGTAATTGCACTGGGGCCAATGGACAAGTTCGCAATGATTGCACACCAGCTATGTTTAGATGCCAACATAGATGCTGTAGATATTAATGATAGCCTGCATGCCGCTGATCAAATATTAACTCTGCATAAAAGCGCCGAATCTAAGCAACGCCTTTTGCTCACAGGGATGGGATTTTCTCCTGGCATTTCGACTCTGCTGCTGACAGAGTTGGCACATCAAAAAGCATCACCGAATGGTCACTACCAATGTCGTTTGTATATGGGCGCTGCGTATGGCGGTGGTGAAACAAGTCCGCAGGCTATTTTAGCCAGTTTCACTAACCAACTTACCTGTTGGCGAGCGGGATCACGCCAGAAAATTGGCACGCCCTGGCAAGACGGTCATCACCAATTTACCTTTCCGGCCCAGAAGAAACCGGTAGATTTAATCCCGTTTGCTACACCTGAGGTAGCAGGGCTTGATAGCGTACATGTTGCCGATGATTTGGACATAAAACAACTTGATAGCCGATATCATATCCAACACCTTACGCTTGGATTTGCAAAATTTATGAGCAAATATCGCCTTGGTGAACGAAAGAACGCGTTTTTCTCAAACATGTTTTTCAATAATGGTCAAAAGCTCAAAACCAAAAAAGACTCAGATCCCGATACCTGTCTCTGGGTATATCCAGATAACAATCCTCACGCAGGGTTAATGTTACACGGTGTCGTTTCTTCTTATGAGCTGACCGCAAAAATGGCGTGTGTAGCGGTTGAAAGCTGGTTGAATAACGTATTTACAACCAGTTATGGCGTAAAAGCTGTTGAACATCTCCCCTATGAAACACGCCAGATCTTACTCCAAACCCTTGCACAGTACGGTGTGACCGTAAGGCATGCTGACAAGCAAAATTTCCACCAAGCAGATCAAGAGTTTGGTTGGATAGACAGTGTATCTTCAGAACCATCGAGCCTAAGAAACTTAGGGTTCAACTGGTATACGGTTTCCAATCAACACCCAAAAATGGCGAAAAGACAGCAGGAGTATCTTTATAAATCAGATATTTGGCATGCGCTAAAAGAAGCGACGAATACTTTTAGCTTTACTAAATTTGTGATCTCTACGCTTTTGGCTTGGAGTCGAGATGGCAAGCGCTTACAAAGTTGGCGAGACAAATATCAAGGTGAACACAGTGAAGTATGGAAATCCATTACCAAAGATATGAGTATGTTCACCTCTGGATATGGCAATGCGAGAGCACTCCTAGGTAAAGAAAAAGCCTATCAGCTGTACCGAGCAATGTTTTTAGAGACAGGCAAGATGGAAATGCGCTGGTTGTGGCCTAACCCAGAGTCATTCAATATGTTTGATGATAAAGAAGCTGCAATTTTACAGTACTGGCTTGCGTGGCTACGCAATTACGCAAAGCTGGGCCTCTTTACGCTAAAAGAACATCAGGAAGGTGCTCAGAAGAGCGTAATTTCAATCTCTGACTGTGCATATGCAGCCATGTTTAAAGAGCTAGGTTGCCCAGAGCTTGCCGATATGGTTAGGGAAATGGAACAGGAAGCGCTTATCTTTTTAACAAGCCAAAGTAACTTAGAAATCATTTTTAACATAAAAGATAATGGTGAGGCAGACATAACTCTCACCAAATCGCCGAAGCTTCAAGCGGTTGGTTAAAAAAGCTCATATTACAACGAGTGCGGGCTCGCCCGCACTCAATTCATTTTCGACTCGGTTTACTGACCACTTTGTCAGCACAAAGTTAAGTGGCAATTATATTAGTTGCCAACAATAGTGGGCGCTAAATTAAGCCGAGCTTCTTTTGGCAGTACACCAAATTGCTTTCTGAACGCCACACTGAAATGGCTCACATTGCTATAGCCCAAAGAAATAGCTGTTTCCGTGACATTATTGTCTTTAAGCAAGTTCATCGCTTTATGCATTCTTTCCTCTTGAAAGCAGCCGTATACCGTGTTGTTAAACAGTGCCTTAAAACCTTTTTTCAGCTTGCATTGATTCAACCCAACAGCTTTAGCAACATCTGAAATGGTTGGCGGGCTACTCAAATCAGACAATAAAAAATCTCTCGCTGCAATAAGCTGCTTTTTCTCTCTAAGTGGGAGCTGATTGCCGGTGTCCACAGACTTAAGTGCAGTCAAGTGCCAATACAAGTAGTCAAGCGTAGCAGAGTGAAGTAACAATGGTTTAGCTTCTTGCTCTCTAATCAACTTTTGAATGCGGTTTGCACAGGCGCTGACTTTACGGCTTGGGCCGCTTTGTTTAACAAAAAAAGACATGCTTTTGCCAATGTCTATACCACAGAGCTCTTCACCAGCTAACTCTGTTAGTACTTCTGGTTTTATCATGATTTCTAGGTTACTAAAATCATTACTGTGATAGGCACAAAAATTCTCACCACCGGAGAAACCAATATTGAAGTCTCCACAACCACATTGTAAAAGTTGATTGCCTACGGTCGCTTCAAACTTTCCAGCAAGGACGCTATTTAAATGAATATATTGATCGTCACCGGGAAATACATGTTTGGTATCGGCAGCACCCATATCTTGTGCCGTTGACAAACTAACAGAAAGGCCTGGCATTAATTGTACAAAGTTATGGCCAACCGTGCTTTCATTTTGCTGTTGTTCACTTGCTATGTTTATTTCAATGTCACTGCAAAAAGTCATTTTAAAACCTTATCTATCCTTCGCTGTATCACCCTGACATATCTGTTTTAAACACCTTCGAAAACCAGCCAAAAACAACCTTTCGAAGAATATTTATATTACCCAGAACCACTACATGCGATACTATATCACAACACTCATATCAATGATAATAATTTTCATTTACATTAAGATGCACAATAATTGTTCACATTTATAGCGCTCGAATATGCTACGTTTGCTGAGTATTGGTAACGAATGGCGTTCAAATTATTCACCACATCGCAACTTTGAAATCAATTATCTATGCTAACCACCGTGATTGATACAATATAACATCACACAAACTCAACTACTTCAAGACGAACTTATATCTAAACAAGTTTAGTTGTGGAATAAATTAAAAAGCTGCCAAAAACGCAATTATACAATCAGAAGAATGGCTTATATTATGAAATTTTTTATGGTGTGTTAAAAAAGAGACTTTTACATCTGTTTTATTTGAAAGGATTACCTTTAATTTTTGCTACATGATGTAGCCAAACAACATAACCCAAATCCTTTGAAGCAATATCACTGACCTTAGCTGACATTACGACTTGTACCAAACACATAACCCAGCAAGGCGGTTAAAGTTGGAAATAGCACATTGAGTAAGATCAACTGTAAAGTATCAAACCAAAATGCTCTAAATTCGCTCCTTTGCTGTGCGATTTCAGTAAACAAGCTCACTGTTTTATCTGCTTCATAGCTCCCGTGTTTGATTTCTTGCATGGACATGAAAAACTGGTATTCGCCCCAGATGAAGATACTTAAAATTACCAGCAAGAAACCGATCAGGATACAGATGATCCCCCAAGTAAGATTCACACCCGCTTTCTCTTTTCCAGTCAAAGGTTCTGAAACGGGCGCTTCTTGAGGTGTGGAATCTTGCGCTGAAGCTAAATCTATATCTTGCCAAGGCTCTCTTGTTGCGCTTTGCATCGATTCTGACAGTGTGCTGTCCTGTGCACGCAATGACATGGTCTTATACTCTTTGCTCTTCTTAATTATTATTTTGAATGATATTTTTAGATATTTGGCTTGGAAATATTATTGAGCTCCGGCATTACAAGTCTATGAATATCTTTGCCTTGCTTGTTCGCAGACAAAATCGTTCTGTCATGTACTACTTCATCCGATGCCCAATCTAGCAAAGTTAAGGCTACTTTCGTTAAGTCACTGGATTTTTTTAATCCCAGTCTACTTTGTAGTGCAGCTAAATAATCCGCATCGACCGAAAATCTTACCTCTGTTTTCTTTGCATCAGCCATAATTTCTCCAAAAAATATCCAAGTTTTATCCGATTGTAATGGAGATTTTTAGGGCGTGCAAATGAAAATACACTAGGAGTGCAAGGGGCGCTTAAGCAATTTACGATAATCGGTCGAAACTTCTTGATTTTACCAGTGCCTTTATCGACGAGTCGACACCATTTAACGTATCAACTAGTTGATCTGCCAATCCAAAATCGGACTGTACGCGGCTTTGAGCTTCATAAACCTCAATACCGTATAAAAGTTCACTCCAGCTCATCAAAAAGCCACTATTACATTTGCTACCTATGCCTTTGAGCGCAATACATACCAAAACAACACCGTGTTCATGCACTTTTTTCATTGCCCAAGAAGACAGGGCCGGATGCACCTGTTGCCTCAAATCATTGAGTCTACGGATCTCGTACTCGCCAATTTGTGCGTAAACCACCCAAACTGGCGGCCGTTTATTATATAGAGCTTGATACTTTACGACTGGATAACCTACGGATATTGGCATGGTTACTAATTCAGATTTCACTTGATTCTGAAAGCGTTGTTCAATATTTAACTTTAGCTTAATTGTCAATTTAATATCATGTTCTATCCTTGTCATTTACTTTCCCTCCATATATAGTGTTTACATAAGTTAACATTTTTATAATAAATGCTTAAACATCAAAAAATCTTTAGATTAGTAAACATTTTGACTTTTAGGGAAAGACATTGAATAAAATTGTTAGGCAACATGATGAGCAAAGCTTAAGTGACCTAAAAGTGATGCGACTTGCTGCAAACAAGACTCAAAGGGAAATGGCCGAAGTGCTTGGCACTAGTGAGGCAACAATCATAAATTATGAAAACGGCGTGAGTGATATCAAGTACAAAGACTATTTGAAATGGTCGTTAGCATGTCGATTCGACCTCAGCGCAATTGAAGAACAACTTCAAACGCTACGTACAATAGTCGTCGAAAACAATCTGCACCGCTATCGTAAAGTGAACAAACTAAAACATCAAAAGTAATGCAGACATTACGATTTAAGGTCGAACAAGCCTAAAAACTCAACAATCATAGTAAGTAAAAGGAGTCAGTAGTGGGTAACTCATCAAAATTAACTACTTTACCACCGGACATCTGCCGTCAAATTGCAGCTGGATATAAAACGAAACGGCCCACGTCTGAGCCCTCGCAACCACCACAGCCTGATAATAAGGCCAGCTGAGTCTATTCGTCATGAGCATATTTCGTATCGCCTGTGTTTTATGCCTGACACTCACGCTCATTTTTGTATACTCCTATGATTGGTTGGTGATATCACTTATCACCATTTTATCTTGCTGCGGTGTACTACTTTACAGGAAAGACAATATCAACGCGGTTTCAGTCACGATGTTGATATTAACTATGTCCCTGCTAGAGCTGCTAGTATTTAACTATATTATCCCGCTTGAATCAGATACATTACCGATGATTTGGCTAGGGTCCATAGTATACGGGGCTCAATTGATTTTATTTGCATGCACTTGCCTACTCATTTTAATGCGTGTTCGGCTACTGCAAAAACTTTTTCGCCGTAATAACGCGATTGCACCTACGTATACAGAAGGTTTGATAGCCTTATCGCTCTTCTTATCCTGCATTTTAATGGGACTTATGTTCTTAGAGAATATTATCAGAAATGCAGTAGACCTTGGCTTTCAAGGCGCTTTTTTTAGCACTTTGACAAAGCTCACTCTCATTTATGACAGCTATGAAATTTTAGCGTTTTCCATTCGCTCCATAACTTGTGCATTAATCGTCTCCATGTTTTTTGTGGTGGAAATAGATACGGACAAACTCAAAGCACACAGAGCTCGCTAGCTTGCACTGCGCCAGCATAGTCATACTTAAACCTATTAGGTTTACATAATACTAATCCCCATTTTATGAATAACATCATTTTATTGATAAATTCCGCTTAATCGAGATAATTTTGGTGACAAGCAAGTTCGTATCTGAGAAAATCCGCAGCCTCTAAAATTCCATTAGTCAGTATTCACTTACTGCAAGAATCAAAAAATTAAAACACCTAAAAAAAATGCGTTACATAATCACCACTTTCTGTTTGCTGTTTTGCGCTTTTAAAGTCGCAGCGTTAGATCATCAAAAAGGCTCTGCCTACCATGCAAAAAAACAAAATTTTAACATTGGCGATATTTATACGTTCCAGGAGAATGACACTTGGCAAACTTTAAAGGTTCTTGATACGCACAGCGACGAGGGCAATTCCACCACTGTACATGTATTGATATATCAACCCAGTACGGTAAAGCCAACACTAAAATCTTTGCGTACGACGCCAATCAAAACGTATCACGCTCCCTTGTCTCATGAGCTGTTTACCTCAGACTGGCAATACATTGGTAGTTCAACTCCCCTTAGCGCTGAATTAAAGCCATATATTAACTACCTAAAACACAACAACTTCACGAAGTATGCAGCAGCCACAGGCCAAAAAGTAGAAGACTTAATTTTTAGGGCTAATACGCAATACACAAAGGGTTACGCACTCAGTCAGGCTGCTCAATATGAACAAGCGATAGAAGCATATACACAAGCCATTAAAATATTTCCCTTATATCACGAAGCCATTGATAACATAGGCTTTGCCTATATGGATATGGGCGAGTTTGAAAAGGCCATTGAATATTTCGACCACTCACTTAGTGTGTATCCTCAAGGAGTCACCGCGCTCTATTATAAAGGTATGAGCTATATCAACTTAGAAGATATCAATAATGCAATTGAGACTTTTAAACTCGGTATAGAGAGCTTCCCTCAGCAAAAACAAGCTTTTGAAGAAATGTACCACTCACTTCTTGAGCTTATTCACTAAATATTAAAAAAGGAGATGAGCAAAGCCGCTCGTCTCTAGCGCCAAATCAAGTTCAATGTATAGCAGATTTACCGTACAATGAATGACATACCAACGTTTACAAAAGCTGGTTATTCAAAACACGTTTAAAAGCTTACTAAACATACCCCATTTCTAAATTACTATATTGCCTAGTAAGCCTTTAAGTTGGTCGATAAGAATGCGTCAAGCATCTGATAGTCAAGCCGAGTATGATTAAACTACCTCTTTAATTCGCTCAGGTTTAGCCTAACAGACGCGCACTATAACTTTAATAACAAGGAGCAAGGAATTGTTTGAAAGCATCGCTTTACTGAGTGGATTTATATCTCTAGTTTGGATAACAATCGGCGTCATCGTGGCCGCAAAGTTTTACCCAAACTACTGTCATTATAATCAATTTTGCAGCGAACTTGGTGCAACCGGTAGCCCCACTGAAAAGCTATCACCACTCATTAATAACTACCCATTAAGCGCATTGTTCTGTCTATTTGGTTGGTCAATCACTCAACAGTTTGATGACAGCATGCTACTTTCAATTGTAGGCTGGTTGATCATTATTCATGGTGTCGGTACATGGATGGCGGGCTTTTCCCCCATGGATAGAGACCCTTACACTAAATCCCCAAGTATACACTGTCAAATTCATTCATGGGCAGGGTTTATCATGTTGATATCACTGTTAATTGCCCCATTGTTAGTGGCATTTAGTCAGTTGCCTTTTGAATTTCGCGTATTTTCAATCGCCAGTGCCATTCTTGCTGTCTATTTCTTAGTAAAAATGGTAAAAGCCGTTAAACAGCAACGGAATGTTGGCTTATATCAACGGCTATCCTATTGGGCTAAATTAGTGTGGCTTGCTGGTTTGTCACTGTTACTTTGGAGCGCATAAAAAAGACCAATAAAGGGCAATCTACCTGCCCTATTCATATGCCAAAATGCTAACGACTAAGGGCCTGTAAGTGCTTGCGTCATAAGCCCTGCACGAACGGGCTCTGCTCTGTCAAAGTGTAACTCACGGATCATTTCCATATCTTGCCACAGCAATTTGTAGCCTTGTGTGAAACGTAACTTGCGCACGCGCCTGTGCCACCGTGCTTTTTCTGTTTCTGTCGCTTTACGTAACACGCCTGCTCTACCATATAACCTAATAGCCGGATAGGTACAAAACCCACCTCGACACAAAGACTTTATCCAGTACCAAGGACTGGAGTTGACAGCTAACACACAAATACGCTCATGTTCTTTGATATTACGCGGTAGCTGTTGAGTGTATTTTTCAAAATAATACCCTTGCCCCGTTCCACACAGAATGACTGAACCTATGGGCGTCAAATGCGGCTCAGCTTCTTCGGATATACTAGCAATAGAATAATGAAATGAAGAACGAAATGCTTGTTTAAATAGTTGTTTTATTTGCGGCCAATCGGTTTCAATATCCATTTTTGTTCCTAATTTTGAACGCTTACCTATATTTTTGACGGAATTGGTAGGTTGAGTCAAGCATGAATTTATTTATATATAACTAATTATCGCTCTTTTTTTGCAGTAAATTGGCAGCATAAAATAAGGTGTCCATATAGGGGGCTTTGATCGCATAATATGCATCAACACCCACCTCAAAGCGCTGTGCCAGCTCAAATTTTTATTTTCCCATAGGCCTGTTTTATTTCTTCGTTATCACGCAGAAGTTTTTAAATAACAGTGGGTAGTTCTGGTCTACTCTACCAATTTCTCGAACATGTATATGCGCTGTAAGGTTGCCTGTAGGCTCTCTAAAGTAGTTCCGACAGTTCACAATCGTCAGGCTTATAGCCAACCAAGTCATCTCGGTTTATTTCTTCCTTAAACTCATAACCCGCTCTCACCAATAGCTCAATAATTTTAGGGTCGTCAAGGGCCTTTACACTCACCTGAATATCGGTGATATCTTTAGCAACCAGCTTGAGAACAGCTGTAGACCCTATATGATCTATCTGCACAGCTAAAGCACCTAAAGTGCTTTTTAGCTGAGCCTTTATTGTCTGAAACTCGTTTGGCCAATTTGACTGATAATCTAATATTTCACTTTTTGTCACAACAATCTCTCAAATTACTTGATATTCAAAGCAATGCTCATCGCTTTTCACCTTTTATAGCCTATTTTTTACTGCCAATTGCACTGTGATACTTTGCCAAACCAGTCGCTTTGAAAATCTCGGGAGGAGCTCAATTTTGGACTTTGAGGTTCAACCCCTAAAATGGGTGCTAGATGCATATCCACAAGTTGTTTAACTTTACTACTTTCTAACTGTGCATACGAAGTTTCGAGCTGCGCGATTTGGTTCTTTGACGGTAATGCCCCCTGTTTTACCCGATAAGCTGCATGAATCCATGCCAGAAACGCTTTTTTAGATTGGTTTGGAAAAGCATCAGTCAATGTTGAGATTGGCCCATACAATCGTTGAAAGTTAATAAGCTCCCCTTTGAGTACAAATACAAAAAGTAAATTTATGCCAGTCGTTATGTGACCTGATCGCTTGGCAACATTTTGATAGCCCATAAGCGCCAATCTAAATTGTGCTTCAGCTAAGTTATAATCACCCAAATCAAGTGCAATCGCCCCAAGGTTGTTATTGATTGTTGCCAACATCGATTGGTCTTTCAGCCTAAGCGCTATTTCTTCGGCCTGTTTATAGAGCTTTGTGGCCTGTTCATGCTTACCAAAATGACGAGCCACAAGCGCACGGCTATTGATCAGCAATAAACGCTGCCGCTCTCCTTGTGCATACTTTAAGGCGCATATAAGACTGGTATCCGACTCTTTAAAATGGCCTTTTCGCCTTAGCCATATACCTAGTGCGCTTAATACTGTTGGGAGTCTCTCATTAAAGTATGGATGTGAATCATAGCTAAAAAGTTGCCCTAGTGACTGCTCAACAAGGCCTAACTGATTAGTTGTGACTGACGCGCGTACTCTAATAATGTGCCAGCGTATCTTTAATGCCGTGGGCAATGCTTCTCTCGACTCCATTGAATCGAGTATCAGTAAAGTATGCGATGGTTTTACAGACAAGTAATCTTGTGCTTCTTTGAGCAAATCCATTTGGTGCTCAATAGACTTTGACGCTAATGTCATAGAAGAATATAACAGCAGAAATAAGAGTGAGACGACAAATCTTTGCAAAGCCAAGTGCTCGATAATTTCTATATCATTTCACTATATAGGGCATTATAAAAATAGCCAAAATAGGCACCGATAAATGTTAATTAATATCTTGTGCCTATCTATATGTTACGGGCTCAATTAGGTCGCAAACCCATCGGGCATAACAACTTCCCCATCGTTAACGGCTAATCGCTCAATTACCTCTGACATACTGCTATGTTGCGCTTTGAGCATATCATGATCGGCAGCTTCAAAGCAGTCACCCGTAAACCCAGGGGCCATTGTGCAACCGAATATCGCGTAATCACCACTTTGCAAAATTTCACCTGCTTGCCATACGCCTGCTGGTATACGGTATTGAAGATGTTGACCGGTGGCAAAGTCGGTTCCCATAACAATGGTTTCAACCTGACCATCTGGATACAACAAGTACAAGTTAAACGCGTCGCCTGCGTAAAAATGCCACACTTCATCATGGCTCAAACGATGGAAACAAGACACACTTTTTAGCGTATTGCAGTACATACCTATCATGGCGGTACCCACAGGCTTCTCATTACTTAATTCAGTTGATGCTCGCCATGTGCTCTTGTAAAGCGTTCCTTCTACAGGAAGCCTTGAAAATCGATAATGCGCTAGCACATCCAGTAAGCGATCACTTAAATCCTGATGGGAAAAATGTTGATATTCCAAAATATCCACGATGGCATTGGAGTTTAGCTTTCCGTATATGTGAGGAAATAGATTATCATCGTCTATGGACTCTGAGGGCGCTTCATATTTTATTTCTGCGCTGACTAGCCTCGCATCTATAACAGCAACATGTACTTGACTGCGCGACGAAAAAAACTGTTGGTATACAACACGTACTTGTGATGCGCAACAAGCATGAATATAACCCTCGCTATCCAGTGAAGGGGCACTATAGAGGGGTAAGTTGAGGTCTATTTCATTTTCTATGCAAAGTATAAATATAGCGTTAGAGTGCATTCAATAACTCCTTTAGGATTGGAAACAGATAAGCCTAATTATGTTTGTAAATAGGCTGCCCATTCTTGTTGTCAAACTTGCAGCTAGTATTACCTTACCCAATTTCAAAAGAAGCAACTCCAAATGTTCTATCCAGTGGCAAACTCGGCATTTCTTTTGTGTACATCCTTGCCGTTTCGAATACGACGATCATCCCCAGTGACTCAGCCAAATCGACAGCTCTCTGATTGCACTCAGGTACATCTAAATAAACTTTTTCACATCCGTCATGAGTTGTGATTTTAGCTATAAGAGATGTAACTAATGCTTTGGCGCACTTCGTATCTTCGGCATATAGAGGGCCAATTTTGTAGCCGCTTTGGCAAGCCCGAATGACACCGTAGCCTTTTATTTTTCTCCCAGAGCTTATTGTTAATGCATGGGCATTAGGCTGCAACCGCCATTGGTTATTAAAGCCATCTCTGTTCGCGGGGAAAAATGGCCGCTCAAAGTCTTGAGTATGCAGTAAATTAAATTCTGACGATATCAGCATTGATGACGGAGTATCTTCCAAACCATGAGATGCGGTGAACTCCCCTTCATATCTAATATTTCTATAAGCTAACTCAAAACCCGACTTGCGATAATTATCTTGTTGGTCAACCACTCCATCTAAGCCCACATTACAGCTACTTAAGTATGCCATTGCAGCTTGCCAAAGAGCGTAACCATATCCTTTACCTCGGAATTCAGGTTTCACAATGTAAAAGCCTATAAAGCCAAATTCTACACTGTATTTAATTGCTGAAATCACAGCCACAGGCTCTTCATCAATCAATCCTATTAAGAACCCGTTGGGGTCAGCAAGGTAGTAACTCTGGGCATCATAGGTACCTGGATTCCACCCTTCACTCGCAGCCCAGCCCACTGCGAGTTCAACTTCATCTTTATTCATCGTTCTAATTCGGTAGTTTTCCTTGCTCATAGGTCAGATTCCAGTATTGAAATTAATGACACTGTAACCTATCTTGCCAATTAGTTTAAACTAAACGAGCAGATATATGAGCGCTGACTTATTCTGCTTAAAACAACCTAGAACTGTTAGCAGCAAGCGCGCTTACTGCTGGACAATACACTCTATTCACATGCAGCTTCAGGGAAAGTATCCACCTGTTCCTGAATGTGTTGGTAATAGTGATTATTGTTAATTGGCGTAGTGCCATAGTGGCCGGCATCGCTCCCGATAGTGAAGCTGTTTTGTGCACCTAGTCCAGCTCTCATAAATGCTGCAGCATCAGTTTTGGCATTACCATACGCTCTGACAATATCCAGCCCCTGAGCTTGTAGATATGTAATTTCACCTATTTTATATTCAGCGGTGCGAAATAGACTCGTTTCATTGCTCAACGACGTTCTCAAGAATCCTTTTGGAAGTCCCATCCAATCCAACCATTCACGTGTGCCTTTTGCATACCAATATACTCTCGCGGTGAGATAAACTGGTTGATAACCTAAATCTAGGTAGCGGCGCACAAGAGAGTATGCACCCTCTTTTTGATCTGCTCTGTCTATGCCTGTGTAATCACCGATTTGCTCTGCATCTGACTCGGTCAAAGTCCCATCAATATCAAATAGCACCGCAGGCGTATTTGGCTGCACGACTGTGATAAAGCCCTCTGCGCCAGTTCCATCAGCAGGCACACCTGCATAGATCCGATACTGTCCTGCATTTAGTCCCGGTAGCGAAAGTATAGCCTTACCATCACTATTCGTTACTGCGTTGGTTAAAAATCTCCAATCGCTGTCTTGTTGAGCTCGAATGTAAAACTTCACCGTTTCAAATTCGAGATCTTTATGAGCCACCGCGCCATAATCAAACTTTGCTGTTACTTGGAATGATGCGCCCTCAGCAACGATTTGATCATGTACCATATGAAACTCGGGTAACCATGTAATGAGCTTATTAAATCGGTTGCGATAATCCATATATGGCATGCTCGGTGCCGCTATTTTTGCTTCTAACCACGCTAGATCAGGACAGGTCGGCAGTGCACTTACTGTGCCAGTAAAGCTCGCTGCTAAAACCATATAACCAAGTAGTTTCATTCTTATCCCCTTATTAAAAATGTTCAGAGAGAGTAAATACACTAGATTACAAAATTATTAACAAATATTTTTCTTTTACAAAATTTTTAAGACAATTTTTTTAAACCTTGCAGTGCAATTGTGTCTCTTTTGACAGGGGGATAATGAAAGTAAAATATTGAGATAAGCTTCAGTTAGGTGTGTTTAGATCACTATTGCGCGCATTGAATATGGCTATTTACGCGCAATGACCTCTAACTTACTTTCAGTTTCTGGGTATTTCAAATAGCGCCTATGACCTTCATACTCTGATGCAATCCAACCGTATTGCGCATGGGAGCGGAATAAATACTCTCCGCTCAGCGTTTTAAAGCGCCCAGATACTGAAAGACCTGACAACTTCAGCTCCAACACCCTACGCTGGCTCTTATCATCATGCAAATAGCCATAAAGGGCTAAGTTGCCAAGCTTTTCTTTGCGAACACCACTTACCGAAATAATGTAGCTACGCTGAAGTTGGGGTACATAAAAGGCAATAACATCATGTTTCTTCAGCTGTTTAATACGTCGAATATCAAACTCGATATAAGCTTGGCTGATGTATTGGTGGTTTTTTATCAGGGCCTTTTTTGCATTCGTCGATGCTTTGTTAATTGCCAGATAGTTTTCTTTAGGTGCTTCGAGCAACTGTTCTAGTGGCGATTTAGGTAACAAAACATCATGCGATGCCATGCTCATAGCATAGTATTTCAATCCATTGGCGCATACATCACTAAAGGCGCCCCAAACGAGGCATCCTATCAGCAATAATACTGCACTGGCTATTCCCTTATACATATCACTATTTTAACAAATATAGATTATTTAGGTACAATAAATGGTGCGCTCAAGTTATTCAAGTTATTAGTACCATTTTATAATCACAAAATATTCACATTGATAATGTGACTTCCGCTTGACTTATGCAACTCAATAACTTGAATAAAAATTTACGATTTACTTTTGTTTACAAGCTAAAATTCCGTGGTGGGGTCACTGTACGGGGTGAGTAAAATATTGATCTTTATATGGCTCATTTAAAAGCGTGAAATGCCACCACTCCTCTGTAATTCCCATGAACCCAGCACTTACTCATGACGCTAGTAAGCAACATTCGGTTGGCTCGTTGATTAGCTGAAATAGCTTGGTAGCTCGGCCAAGACACAGGCGAAAAGTAGTCCCACCCAGAGCCCATATCTAATTCTTCTTTGGTTATTAAATCAATTACAGTAACATCTAACGTGCTTCCTCTAGAGTGCCCAGACCGTTCGGCAATATAGCCTCTTTGGAATAATTCACTCTTGGGTACGTCGGGATAAAACTTTGCTTTATGTCTTGTATCTTCCAATATTTTAGCCCAACGCACAAAGTGATCGACTGCTGGCTGAGGTCGATAGCAGTCAAATACTTTTAACCCGAGGCCAAACTCGCCCAATGCCTGCTGCGCTTTTGCAACGCCCATTGCAGCAGCCGGGCTAACTAAACACTTTGGCGCCAAATACCCATCAATACGTTCACCAACAAAATTGTCGTCTCCGAAGTACCTGATCTCCGTCTCGATACTTGGTACTTGCGACTTGATGTCAATGAACACCGAAGCTGTTGCTTGTGCAGCGCATGCGCTTATTGCCGCAACTAAACCGAGTACCTTCTTCATAACCACACCCAATATCAATTCGCATAAAGAAACATAGTCTGAGACTAAATTATGGAATAAGTATGGACGGTTTCAAGGCCAAGCAGTCACAATGCAATCGTTAACAGGCCACTCTCAAGGCCTTAGTCCTTCCTTTAGTTTGCATAACACTTGAAATAAGCAAGTACGCTTACACTTTTTAACTAGTTCTGTAAACTATTTGACAATATTTTGAATATCATGACATAGACTTTTAAATAGACATCTTTGGGATGGAAACATGCTATATGCATATTTTGTTCAAGGACGATGCCTTTTTCTCATCGACATACCTTGACTCTTATACTGAGCCACCGCAACTGCTGCAAAAATGATACTGATGAGTGACAAAGCAATAAGATGGAAGAAAATACTATACCCCTGCCCTAACCCTAAGCATGATAGCCCAAGTTGAGATAAATGATAGCTCGGCAATATCCACGCAAATTGCTGCAAAAAATCAGGCATTAAAAAGACGGGCACCCAAAGTCCTGATAACATTGCCATGGGGAAAAAAACCAAATTCGTCATAGCCATTGCCCCTTTCGCACTAAATTTAAGCCCGATTGCTAAGCCCAAAAAGCAAAATGGAATAGTACCAAAAAACCCTAAAGCAAATAACTTTGCCCACGCGAGCAACGATATTTGTACTGTGCCGAATAGCCATGCAGTAGAAAAGAGTAACACAGCAATCAGTAAGGTAAATATCAACGCGCTCAGACATTTCGCGAACAGGTAGTATGATGGTGGCAGGGGCGATATTAACTTTAATTCTAACCAACCACTTTCTCTTTCTTGCGCAACATTGGCACCAAAACTAAACAATGCAGGTGCCATCAAACCAAATACCAGGTAGTTAACTAAAGCGTAAATACTTATCTCGTCGTTGCCTTGATGCTTTTCCTGCGCCATAAAAACCCCAAAAAATAAAAATAACAGCACCGGAAATGCAAGCGTAGGTACAACAAAGCTAGGCGTTCTCAGCCCTGAAAGTAGGTCTAGCTTTGCTTCCATAAATAGCGAATTAAAAGCAGTTTTCATTGCAACTCCCCTCTTGTGATATCAATAAAAGCTCGTGTTAAAGACAATGGAGTTACCGATAAGTCATACATTGTCACATTGTGCTGTCGCAGCATTGAAATCACTTCTGGGGCATCATCGGTCGCTATATAAATTTTTTGACCTTCTTTGTGAACCATAAACTTAGGTAACATGGATTTGATTTTTACTTCGGGCGTGTCACTTAAAAAGCGCAGCTCACTGCGTTGTAGGTTAGACTTAAGTTGACTAGGCGTACCCTGTGCAACAAACTCTGCGGCTCTCAACACCAGCACTTGATCCGTTACTGACTCAACCTCCTGTAAATTATGTGTCGTCAGTATCACAGTGGTGCCAAGGTCTTTCAATTGAACGACCTTTTGCCAGAGGCGCTGTCGCATCTGTACATCCATTGCTAATGTAGGCTCATCTAAAAAAACTAACTTAGGTTGACCAATTAAGGCCAACGACAGCAGCAAACGTTGTTTTTCTCCCCCTGATAATTGACTAAAAAAGGTCGTTTTCTGCCTCTCCATTTCAGCAAACTGTAAAGCCCCTTGCCAACTCATTGGGTTATCGTAATAACTTTGAAACAGACGTATATATTCAATCACACGAATATTACTCGGTAATGCCCCAACTTGAAGCATTGCACCGACACTGCTTTTTACTGCCTGAGCACCTGGCTCATGACCCAGTATTGAGATTTGACCTGATAGCGGGGTCAGCCGCCCCAACAATAGCTTTATAAGGGTTGTTTTCCCCGCGCCATTTTCACCCAGTAAGGTGTAAATCTTGCTGGGTGCCAGCTGGCATGAAAGATCTCTAATAACCTCTTTGTAGCCATAGGAAAAGTTGATTTTGTCTAAACTGACTGCCCACTCCATAAAACTCCCACCGGCCTTTTCATAAGTAGCCACTGTATTGAAAGAATTGAAGTATGTAATAAGGTAAGTGCTTTGTTGAGTGAGTAATGTCACAAAAAGATATGACTATTGTCAGCAATTCGAGTCTCACTCCAAAGTAGTTTATTGCTTTTGTGTACACAGCTGACGACATAAACTACTTAAATTGGCGCTAAGGCAAGAGGTTATTGATTGCCTGCAATCGTGAAAGAGCTTTACGACACCTGAGGTTGCTCAAAGCGGCTAAATAGCTCGCCGACATCAACTTGAGCTTCAAGTCTTGCGGCAATTAAATACAACCCAGCAAGTTTGCGATGAATGAACAGCGCATCAATCGGGGGAGTATGCCACTCACCTTCTCGCGTGCTCAAAGACATGCCCTTATCTCGGATCCGCATAGCGATATCACTTGTGGCAAAATCATACGGCTGATTCGCTCTCAGGGGCTCCGTCGCCATAAGGAATATATCGAGTACTAACTCTTGGTATACTTCGTCGATCTGTTCACCAAAGTAACCAATTTGCTGCACAGCTTTAACCATTAGATCGCGGTCGTTGTCTAAGCCCGCTTTTAACACCATCCAATACCCGGAAGCTAAAGATTTTTGAATGCTGCGAGACGCACCGAAATCTAACAACACCAATTTCTTCTGCTGCTCGTCATACAGGTAGTTGGCCAAATTAGGGTCACTTTGAATAGTTTGCAACTCAAACATTTCGATGAAGTACAATAAAATTAAGTCACTGGCAATACTGCATCGCAATTCAACACTGCTGTTGGCAAAATCCTCGAGAGGTTGGCCGTCAACAAACTCCATAGCAAGAATATTATCCGTTGAATACTCCGGAATATACTGTGGCACTTTGAACTGTGGGTGTTTGCTTAGTCCATCTGTAAACTCTAAAAGCCTTTGTCCTTCAACTTGGTAATTTGTCTCTACTAACAATTGCTTTTTAGCTTCAATCATAAGTGGTTCGAGTGCGACCTGTTTAGGCATCAACCCAGATAGCTTGATAAGCATAGCAACATTGTCAACATCACTATCGATGCTATTGGCAACACCAGGATACTGAACTTTAAGTGCCAACTTTTTACCTGATTCTGTTGTTGCTTTATGCACTTGCCCAATCGAAGCACGAGCAAAACTGCGTAGCTCAATATGACTGAATTTATCTAACCAGTTATGCCCCCAATTACTTTCTAGCAGCTCTATCAATTGTCTATGAGGCATTGGTTGAGCATCCGCGCGCAGCTTTTCTAACAAGTTAGAGAGTTCTTTAGGTAATAAGTCACCAGCATCCATTGATAACAATTGACCAAGTTTCATCGCAGCCCCCCTCAGGTGGGCTAACTTATCAGCCACAGCGTGAATATTCTTTGGTTGCAAAAGTAACCCTTTACGCGTTATCGGCTGGCCTGATAAAACTTGCTTAGCGCCACTGAACATAATATTTGACGCAACTTTACCGGCTAGTCCGCCCAAATGCGCTAGTCTGGATACTCGTGACGAGGGCACTTTTTTACTTTTTTCTGCCATATATTCCTCAAAGCATACTGATAAAGATAAGAATGGAATTGGTTAAAGGTACTTATTTTGTGTCGCTATGGATCATTCAAAAGTGGCAGCGATGCTCCCCCAATATGAAAACGTAAACCAGTATACCAAACTCTCTGTTCGCGTCTGCTTTTATGCGTAAGACTTTTCTTAGATATTCAGTACGCTATACTCATACTATTTGAAACACCAACGCCATCAAAGTCAAGAATGAAGTACCTGTTTGTTGCCCTGCTGTTGCTTTTTGCTAAGCCTCTGTTCGCTGAGATTTAGTACTTTATTTCAATTAACTACCTTATTGAGCAGGAAATTGGCCGTATTGTGCTGCCAGAAATATACAAACGCTTGGGCATTGATATCTCCATCACTCCGTTACTGGGAAAAAGAGCGCAGTTTGAAGCCAAAACAGGGCTTAAACATGGTGAGACCATGAGAATTTTTAGCTATGGCACAGAAACGCCCAGCACTGCGCGCGTACCTACACCTTACTATTATTTAGAAACAATGGTATTTATTCGCAAAGACAGTAAGAAAAAAATTGAGTTTGTGGAAGATCTTAAGAAATACCATATCGTTAAAGTAAGGGGTGTGAAGTACACTAACAACATCACAAAGGGCATGAAATTTGCCGAAGATATGGACAGACTTGTTTCTGCAGGCTTAGCTGACGTTGCGCTCACTAATCGAATTGATGGTTTAGTACACTCGGTATAACCAATGCAGTACCCATTCAGACAAACTTAGCTGTGCTTGAGTTATTTCACTGTATCCACCGCTCAAAAAAACACTTAGTACCGCTTGTAGACCAAAAAATTGTTGAAATGCAACATTCGGGAGAACTTGCCAAGCTTATTTCTCATGCTGAACAGCAAATTATCAAAAACACCCAGTATTTTCGTTAATCGGCTTCTTCACTCTGCACACCTCAAGCTCTAGAACATTCTCTTAATTAGAATAAAGCCATCGCTTTTTGTCAATTTTATCCAGCATCAAATAATTTTAAAGTTACCTAAATCGAAAATACTACTAGAGGTAATGATGAAAGTTTTGAACGTTACTAAAGCACAACCTACACAAGACGGTGCAGGTGTAAAAATAAAACGTATTGCTGGCTTTGATGGTAAAAGTATTGACCCATTTTTGATGATCGACGAGCTCAAGTCAGATAACTATAGAGACTTTATAGCGGGTTTTCCAGCACATCCACATCGTGGCATTGAGACCTTCACTTATATCATAAAAGGAGGCTTCGAACATCAGGACCAGATGGGTAATAAAAAAGCCATTAGGGCTGGACAAGTGCAATGGATGAGCACCGGTCGGGGTGTCATTCATTCTGAAATGCCACTTGCAGATTCCAAACATGGCATGCATGGATTTCAAATTTGGCTCAATATGCCCGCTAAAGATAAAATGAATGCGCCTAAGTATCAAGACTCAAGCGAGCGAGTACTTCCAAGTATCGTAAATCGGTCAGGTGCGAAAATAACAGCGCTTGCGGGTAATTGGCAGTTAGAGGACCAGCAAGTTTCATCTGGGCTCAATGAACTCGCTGGTGATGGTACAATATGCGATATAACAATACCAACTTCAAGCTCACTACAACTTGATTTATCTCATTTTGGTAAAGTGGTGGCGTATGTTCACACTGGTGCGCTTAAAAATAGATATTTCAAAGCGGGTTACATGGTAACAATTGACTCTCAGCACCCAATTGAATTGTATGGAGGCGAAGTTGAATCTGGTTTGCTTATACTTGCTGGACAACCAATTAAAGAAAAAATCGCCCATATGGGGCCATTTGTAATGAACACTCAGGATGAATTGGCTCAGGCTGTGCGAGATTATCATGCAGGTAAATTTGGTAATATATAGTGCCACATACCGAAGTCATTTATCTTTGTTAGACTGTAAAGGCCGTTTACAGTCTAACATTTTTATACCTATCATTGATTTACAACCATATACTGTGCAAATATAACAAAAAAGAACCTATAATGAAGACAACCTTACTCGCTTTATTTGTCAGTATGACAACACCTGCTTATGCTTCAACGGCTAAATTTGAGTCACTTTACAACCAACAGCGACATAGGGCAGTACCTGTTCAGCTGGTGCAGCCTCAAGATCCAACCAGTTGTACTACACAAAAACCGTGCCCAGTTGCATTTATCAGTGCCGGTTACGGCGTATCACATAAAGCATACCAATTCATAAGTAAGCAACTATCAGCTCAAGGGTATCTATCTGTTGCTATCAAGCATGAATTAAAGTCAGATCCCCCCTTATCGGTATCTGGTGATCTTTATCAGACTCGCCAAGAGAACTGGCAAAGAGGCGTCGTCACACTTCAGTTTATTCGATCACAGCTTATGAAAACGATGACACATTATAACTTTGACCAGATTCTACTCGTTGGTCATTCAAATGGCGGTGATCTGTCTGCACTCCTTATCAATCAAGGTACTGATTTTATAAGTGGCCTTGTCACACTAGATCATAGAAGAGTGCCTCTCCCTCGAGATAAACAAGTATCCGTTTTATCAATACGCGCCAGTGATTTTCCAGCAGACAAAGGCGTTATGCATACAGAGCAAGAGCAAGCTCTCTATGGCAGCTGCATTATTAAAATACCGAATGCCAAACACAATGATATGACGGATAGCGGCCCAAAATGGCTCAAAGAAAAAATAGCTAAGATGCTCAGAGGACACTTACAAAAAAACAGCTGCCAACGGCTCAAAGCCTTTCTCAATACACATAACTAGCGCTATTACAGAATGCAGCTTTGGATTCTGATATGCAGTATTTAGGTTAAGAGATATAGATAAGGCAGAGTGAGAGGTAGAGAGTAATTCAGGTACTCAATAGTTTATTATCAATTTCGTCATGACCAACTTTTGAATGCAATTGATAAGGTGACCACTGGATACCGTCCCAAGGGAGGTGGCAAAGTGCCCCCTCATATCATTTTATATAAATTACAGTAATAGCTCGCCCTCTATCGGGTTGTAACGTGTAGCCGCATTAATTAGGCTTTTCGCAGTTAACGCTTCAACCCCATATACTTCAACTTTAGTGCCAAACTTTTCTCTTACTGTACTGGCCAGAATATCAAAATCCCCATCGCCAGATACCAGAATAACGATGTCGGACTCTTTAGCGCATTCTAAAACATCAATTGTAATACCTACGTCCCAGTCGCCTTTAGCAGTACCATCAGAACGCTGAATAAAGGGCTTAAGCTTAACGTTAAACCCAATGGCCCTGAGAATATTTTGAAACTGGATCTGCTTTTCATCGCCTCTATTTATAGCGTAGGCATAGGCATTTACCACTTTCCGATCTTTCGTCGCTAACGCCCAAAATTGATTGTAATCGAAGTTCCTTTTAAAGGCGCTTCGAGTTGTGTAGTAGATATTTTGTACATCCACAAAAATACTGACTTTTTCCATATGACCTCTCTGATCACATTATTTATTCTTTTAACACTCTAAATGCTAGTTTTTGTCTTGTTTAGCCAAGACCCTGTTTTCGGCATGTAGCACGTAATTTATCAATAAACGCTCTCACCTTTGCAGGCACGAATGCTCTACAAGGGTACAGTACATGTAACGGGAAACCCTTCAAAGGCTGGTCTTTAAATAACTGTGTAGCTTCACCTTTACTAAGCGCTTCTTGCAATGCCCACGCGGGGCACAAATACATACGTTGGCCTGTAATACCAAGTCCTTTAATACACTGACACTATTCACAATAAAGCGGCCTTGTACCTTTATTAATTGGCCTCTGCGTTTGAGCACTCGAATAAAAAACAAAATCATATTCGCGCAAGGCTTCTATGCCCGTAGGTACACCTTTTGGCATCAAATATGTATTTGATGCCACCAACACTGGTTGCACTTCCCCCTACTTTTGACAAATTAAACTTGAGCTTGATAACTCTCCAACCCTTACAGCAACATCTATGCCCTACCCCATCAAATCCTCATAATCGCTGAGCAAAATTAAGTCTACGCTCAAAGTTGGGTACAGTTTGCTCATCTGAGCGAGTACAGCTAGTACAGCTAGTACAGCTAGTACAGCTAGTACAAACTGTATCGCAAAATCATGGGGCGCAGCCACTTGCAGCATACCACTGAGCACATCATTATTTTGCAAGATTTGTGATTCCAGCCCTGCTTTTCATCCAATAGTTTTCTTAAACCTTGGTAATACTGTTCGCCAACCTCAGTAGGTGAAGAGCGCTTGGTAGAGCTTCACACTTAGCCTCTGTTTCAATGATGCTATTCTCCGACTAACCAACGAGAGGTCAAGACCAAGCTGCTCTACTGCGGCTTTAAAACTGTCAGCTTCTACAACCCGTAAAAATGGCTGCTCATTACTGAATTCGGTGTCCGAAGCTTAATACTGCATTTTTTGCACTTAATAAATTAAAAATTACTCCATACCCAAACATATTGCAATAAGCCTATAGTTAATGGCGTTTAGTCATTATGCCAAGGAGGTATTTATGAAAATACCTTTATCAGGTAAAGTTGATTTGGTAATAGGTGCAGCACGAAATATGGGCCATGCATTCGCATGTAATTTTGCTGAGCAGGGATGCGATATTATTATTCACTATCACAGTAAAACATCTCTGCCTGATGCTGAAAACGGCCAAAATGATGAAAGACTTAGGCAGAAAGTCGCAGATAGTACAAGGCGATATCAGAAGTGCATCCGTTGCTGAAAACCTCTTTATACAGGGCGTAGAAGCTTTTGGAAAAGTTGATATAGTCATTAATAATGTAGGTGCGGTACTAAAAAAGTGATTATACAGAAATGGAATTTGATGCCTTATTTAACATAAAATTTAAAGGTGTATATTTTATCATGCAAAATGCAGCAAAATGACTAGAAGATAATAGCATGTCATTAATATAGGTACTTCTTTGCTTGGTGCATTTACAGGTAATTACGTCTTATATGCTGGCTCAAAAGCACCACGAGAGCATTTACTCGAGCCCTTACCAAAGAAGTTGGGGCAAGAGGAATCACAGTCAATATGCCCCAGCCCCATAGATACCACATTTTTCCATGCGCAAGAAGATCCACAGTCAATTCAGTATCTCAGTGCTGCAAGTGTCTCAAATAGGCTTGGTACAGTGGAAGACATCGTGCCTATGGTGAGTTTTCTTGCGCCTGAACAAGCACAATGGACAACTGGAAAAACGCTATTTGTCAATGGTGGTTTTGTGACAAGATAAAAGCTCAAATCAAAGCGTACAGGCTAAGCTGTCTAACATAGTCGTGTGCAAAATCCATACTTACCTGTCTCTATGGTGTATGCCTTGCTCGTACAATGGCGCACTGTAAGTAATCAACCTCAACACTCTCTACCCGAAAGCCCAATCGCTGATAATAAGTTAGCTGGTAACCAAAAGTACCTGTGCCGAGTTCTACTCTTTGATATTTTAAACCGCCCGGCTGCGCCAACACAAAAGACAATAATTGAGTGCCAATGCATTACCTCTGAATAGACGGCCAAACAGAGATATTGCAAATTTCACAACTCAAGCTGGAAAGGGGCTTTACAAAACAAGCCGCAACAATCTTATTATTTTGCTTTGCCACAAATTGGTATGAATCATCAATATATGAGGCTATATTCACTTCACAAGTGATCAGCTTCAAATGGCAGTTCAAGTGGTATTATTCTTGAACTCGCGCATAAATGATGTCCGACATGTTCATTCCTTTAAGGTTTCATAAGTAACACTTGCGCAATAAAAGGCCACTTTTTTTGTGTATATACTTCTCTGCCATACTCATTGTCACGAGCAAGCGCTTGCTTCAAGCGCATATATTGACTTGCACTTTTTGTATCATGACGCAAGGTATCCCTAAACTTTATGCGTTGCTGCAAAAGCAAACTTTGAAAAGGAACCAAATGAATATGGTGTGTCCTAAATTCCGGAGAAGGGCGCAAGACCAATGCATAACATATCCTTTGTAGGGATTATAGCCAGTACCCATTTGAGCTCAAAACATCGATAACAGGCTTCGAATGTGCCAAGCTTTTTACGTCCACCATAATATCGATGAAAGGCTTTGCTTACATACCTTTGACGGCCGTACTACCAACATGTTCTATGGTGCCTGCTAACCAAGGCAATAACAGCCCTTCGAGCTTTTGCTTTTCAAGCTCGAAACTCATAGGCCAATTTAGACTGTATGATGAGAGTTGAATTTTCAAATTCTAATTCCTGAGCGCTAATGAGTTGAGTTCTTAATTTCAACATCACGCTATCGCCAAAATGATAAGATTTCTAAAGTAAGCCTGCGCAAAACTTTATTTGCATACAAAAAGGTTATTTGTCATTTTTAAGCCTTAACGTATAAATGTAATCTTTTTTTAGCTCTATCATCAAGGAAAGGTTGAGTATGAAAATAACTCTAAAACCCGCAAAAGAAGAAGACAAGTCCTACTTGTTGGCACTACGCAAACAAACCATGACAGAACATCTCGAACGCCAAGGCATATTCTTGAGTCATGAAGCGCACCTAAATCGCTTGGAAGATCATTATAAGTGTTCACATTTGATATTTATCGACGGCGTCAAAGTGGGTACGTTAAAATATCTTCAGACGCAAGAATCACTCGAGATTATGCAATTGCAAATTGCGCCTCAACACCAAAGCAAAGGGCTGGGTAGGGCTGTTGTCCAATATATTGTTGCTGAACGTGCGAACCTACCAACTTACTTGACAGTATTAAAAGAAAACCCAGCGCTTTACCTTTATCAAAAGCTAGGCTTTGTCATTACTTCTGAAGACGAATACGAGTATCACATGATATTGCCAGCTAAGTCTTTATAGGGGTATCGGTGTCCTTTGTAAGACCCCTTTACAATTCTCAAAGGTGTATTTTGTAATGAGATTGAACTAGCTGGTTAAGCAGGACTTGCGAAGAAACCAGTTCAATCTTGTGCGTGATTTTCACTTCGGGCAACCATCTAATACCACTTCCTAAAATCACGGGGACAGTGGTTACTATTAATTCATCCACCAATGCGGCGCGAATAAAGTTCTGTACTAACTTACCGCCATCTATATACAACCGATGATACCCTAATTTGCTCAGCTGCCCAATCAACTCGTGTTCTCCTGCTCTTATTAAATAAGCTTTTCCCTGCACTTGGGGCGGTAATTTTGCCAAACTATGGCTTACTACATACACAGGTTTGTCATAGGGCCACTGACCAAAGCTAATAACTTGTTCGAACGTGTTTCGCCCCATAACTAGCGCGTCTATTCCAACCATAAATTCGGCAAACCCCAAATCACTATGCTGAGGGTTATCAATCTCAGATAACCAGTCAATGCCACCATGTTGATCTGCGATGTAGCCATCCAGGCTCTGGGCTAAATATACTGTGTTTTTTGCTCTCATATTCCTTTTCACTTAACGAAACTCATACACAGCATATCGGCCGCTCTATTGATTTAATTAGAAAAAAACTAATTCAGTTAAATATCAAACCCACTATTAAATTTCACTCCAGCGATAGTCCATCTGGTAAGCCGTTTTTTTTGCGACATCGTAGCCAAATCGTTTTTTTATCATATCCAAACTCATATCAATCCCTGATGCCACACCTGCCGAGCTAGTAAAATTTTGATCTGTTACAAAACGTTTGTCGTTGATTACATGTAGGTGACGATGCTGCTCGCTTAACTCATCTACACGTTGCCAGTGCGTAGTAACCGTTTTACCTTCGATCAATCCTGCTTTAGCAAACAAAAACACACCGCTGCATATCGACGCACAGTGTCGTGTATGTGTCGCAGTTTCAGCAAGCCAATCGAGTACTGCCTGATTATTAATCACGCGTTCTAGTTTACCACCAGCAACAATTAATAAATCAAAACGAGGGTGGCCATGTATACAAAAATGGGGGTTTATCGAGACATCACCTCGTGTCCGAATTGGAGCCTGACTTGGTGCAATCAGACTGACATTTATCGGCCTGTTGGCAATGCGAGAAGCGGTTGTAAACACCTCGAGTGGACCACAAAAATCGAGGGCTTCTACACCGTTATAAATAAAGATACCAATTTCCATGATTTCATCACGGGATCAGAGTATGTGTTAGTTAAAGTGGCTGAATTTCAACCAACAATCAAGGGAAACTTTTATGAAAAAATCAACACTCCAAAAAATCATCCCGCAAAATATTAGATTTCACTAAATTTTCGATGAACTATTCATAATAAGCGACCAACGAGCAGTAAATTAATCGTGTCACAATTTGCAAAACTTTTCCCTCGTATCTGTTTGGCTCTGATGCTCGATTACAGTAGTATGTCCCAAATAACGCAAGTCTGAATACCTATAAACATATGTTACAGGCACCATTTTTGGTCAACATTGCAATATTATTACTCACAATTAAGAAATCAGAGCATACTGAGAACACTATGAAATTAAAAATGTCATTTTTAAGTGCGGCGGTCTGTTTAGCGCTTACAGGGTGCGGAGCCACCTCCAGCTCACCTGAGTCAGTTACGGTAGAAAAATTTCAAAAACAATACACTAACCCGCTTTTAAACGAATTCACAGGCCCCTACCAAGGTGTACCTCAATTTGGTCAAATGAAGCTAGAATACTTAGTTCCAGCAGCAGAAACAGCTTTGACCGAGCACCTTGGTGAACTTGACGCCATTGTTAATACCCCAGAAGCCCCAACATTTGAAAATACCATTGTGGCTCTTGAACGCTCAGGAAGTGCAACAGATAGACTATACGCATACTTCGTAACATACATCACAAACTTATCTTCGGCTGAAGTACGTGAGAAACAAGCTGAAGTTATGGCCAAATTTTCTGAGTTTGAGTCAAAAAGAAACCAGAACAAAGCGCTATTTAAACGTGTCAAAGCAGTATATGAAAGTTCAGAGTACAAAACGCTATCGCCAGAGCAACAGCGTGTAACTTGGACGCAGTACAACAGCTTTGCACGAAACGGTGCCACTTTAGAAGGCGAAACTGCTGCCCGCTATGCAGAAATTAACCTTGCACTGTCAGATCTGTACACCAAATTTGGTAATAACGTCCTTGCAGACGAAGAGGGTTATACAACTTTCTTAACTAAAGACCAGCTTTCAGGCCTGCCCCAAGCATTTATTGACTCAGCAGCCAGTGCAGCTGAAAAAAAAGGTCAACCAGGCAAGTATGCAATTACGAATACGCGCTCATCTATGGATCCGTTTTTAACTTATTCAACGGAGCGAGCGTTACGTAAGCAAGTATGGCAAAACTACTACAGCCGCGGCAACAATGCCGGCGAACATAACAACAAAGCCGTAATTTCGGAAATTTTGAAGTTACGTCGTGAACGTGTAGAGCTACTTGGCTATGAAGACTATGCACATTGGCGTCTTGAAGATCGCATGGCCAAAACACCGGCAAACGCAATTGCTTTAATGGACAAGGTTTGGCCAGCCGCTATTGCGCGTGTGAAAGAAGAAGTAGCTGACATGCAAGCGATTGCTAACAACGAAGGGGCAAACATCACAATAGAGCCATGGGATTACCGCTTCTATGCTGAAAAAGTCCGTAAAGCAAAATACGACCTTGATTCAAATGAAATCAAGCAGTATTTACAGCTAGACAAGCTGACAGATGCCATGTTCTATGTAGCAGGTCGCCTGTTTAACTACGAATTCTCACCAATCTCAGATGGTTCGGTCCCTGTCTATCACGAAGATGTAAAAGTGTGGGAGGTCAAAGATAAATCTACTGGTCGACATATTGGTCTGTGGTACCTCGACCCATTCGCGCGTAAAGGCAAACGCTCTGGCGCGTGGGCGGTTTCTTTTAGAAGCCACACGTCTTTTGATGGCAAAACAAATGTTTTGAGCACCAACAACTCAAACTTTGTAAAAGCACCTGAAGGGCAGGCAACACTGGTATCTTGGAGTGATGCAGAAACCTACTTCCACGAGTTTGGTCACTCACTTCATGCGCTATCTTCTAACGTTAAATACCCAAGTTCTAACTCTGGTGTACGTGACTATACCGAGTTCCAATCACAGCTATTAGAGCGTTGGTTGTCAACAGATGAAGTCATTAACCGCTTTTTACTACACCATGAAACGGGCAAACCAATGCCGAACGCACTGGTTAAGAAAATAAAGCAATCAGCAACTTTTAACCAAGGCTTTGCTACAACAGAGTACCTTGCTTCTGCCATCATGGATATGAAGTTCCATACAACAGATCCTGACAAAATTGGTGATCCAGTTGCATTTGAAAAAGCACAGTTAGAAGCCATTGGCATGCCAAGTGAAGTGGTAATGCGCCACAGAACAACGCAATTTGGTCACGTATTCTCTGGCGAAGGCTATGCTACTGCCTATTATGGTTATCTATGGGCTGAAGTACTAACTTCAGATGCAGCAGAAGCCTTTGCAAGTGCACCTGGTGGCTTCTACGATAAAGATGTGGCTAAACGCCTTGTGGATTATCTATTCGCAGTAAGAAACGCAATGGACCCAGCTGAAGCGTATCGCAAATTCCGTGGCCGTGACGCCGACGTTAGCGCATTAATGCGAGACCGTGGCTTCCCAGAAACCATGTAATTTCGTCTTTAAAAAAGGCATGTTCTAGTAGTGGAGCATGCCCTTTAAGTTCATTGTATTTAAGTGCACAGCTGGCCGTTAGCATCTAAAATTTTAATTCGCTGTAACTGCTTTACCAATGTTGCCATATTAAAAGGCTTGATAACGAAGCCATCCACCTTATGCAATAAAATTTCTTGTACACGCTCTTTGGTGTTTTCGCAGGTCACCATCAATACTGGCACCCTCGCAAGTTGTGGGGTAGAACGCATTTTATCCAACAAAGTCAAGCCATCGACAAATGGCATGTTTAAGTCCGAAATAACCAAGTTGTATTTTCGCTTTCCTAGCAGGGTTAGAGCTTGCTTACCATCAGTCGCTTCATCTATTTGACTAAACCCTAAATTGCGCAACATATTAATCATCACATGACGCATCGTTGTTATATCATCGACTACTAGTATTCGCATTGCCTGTCCTTAATCACTGCGTAAATCGAACTTTACCTTTCAAAACTAGCTAAATATTGGTTTGTTGTCTATTCAAAAGCTCGGTACATTGGTCACATAAGCGCCATGATTTTCCAATTGCTCACAGTGAGAAAAGAGATAATGAGGAGGCTGAGATGAGATGTGAACACACCGACTACCTTGAATTAGCTTGTATCAAAGGCTTTGAATTACGCGTCACAACACGAGGTGGCGAGTCTTTCACGGGTCATGCAAAAGACATTATATATGATAAACAAAAGTGCCAATGTTTAATGCTAGTCCACAACTCTGAGTCGCTTTCCATACCGTTAGAGGCACTCATAGAGCTTGAGGCACTCACCCCAAACACCTACTTTACAACATTACGCGTTGATAGCTGAGTTAATCGGCCTGCAAAGATAACGACATAAATACGCTCAGAGGGTTGTCTCGATATAAACCAAATCGCTCGCAACGCTCAAACCCCAAGGACTCATAAAGTTTAATAGACTCTTCCTGCTTAATACCCGTTTCTAGGCGAATTAATGGGATCTGCGCATCACCTGCATAGTGTAGTAATATTTGCATAATACGTTTAGACAGCCCTTTTCCTCGATAGCTGGGCTTTACATACAAACGTTTAATTTCACCGTATAACGTCTTGTCAAACTGTTTTACGATAGCGCCACAAGCGACTATTTCTTCTTCGTTCATCAATCCAACTGCACGCACGTTTGGTTGGTTCAACTCTTCGAGTGCCAAAGACTGGTCACTGGCAATGGGGTAAAGTGTGTTCATTAAGCGATCGATTTCAGAAAATAAATCTACCACATTAGGATCATCAGGCTTTAGCTCGACTAGCTGCATAGGGTCCCTTTTACATTGTTATTTGATTGCCAAGATGACACATTGCTTACCGCTTTCATTGCTGGCTTACCATTGCAATCGCATTACGTGAGACCAACAATGGGCAGTTAGGTTCAATGCAGATAAGCGCTAAGGCGCTTCTTTAAAAAGTCTGGGTCATCTGAATTGGGGCAAGTATAACGGAAAATATTTAAAATGTTATAAAAATGCGATTTCTTGCAGCAAGTGGGTACAAAAACACCCAAAAGTCTATTTATTATTCAACTAAAACGTGTTGTTATCACTGCTGATTTTCGCCAAGTGATACCAAAGTAAAAGGGGTAACAAACTTCAATCCAGCACGCTTAAAGGCACTCTGTTCATGCTCACTATGATAGTGATATACCCATATTTTTTCTAAAACGCTTGTTGGGTACTCTCGAAGCAAATCGTCTATGCCACTGTGACTTGGGTTGCCTATCACGGAGCAATCATGAAAAATAGTTTCTGCGCCGGTTGCAGTATGCGTGAGTAACTCAGGAATGGGACGAGTATCACCGCTGTAAAAAACGACCCCTGGAAGATGGAGAGAATAGGCAGAATTTGGAGCGTGATGACGTACAGGGTAAACCCATAGCTTAACACCCTGATGCCAAAAAGACTCTGAAACAGGGTGCAATATAAACGTATTCCATACAGTCGCTTTGCCTTCAGATAACTGCGTATACCTTAACATGGCACATAACTGCTGAACCAATAACACGGGCACATATAAACGAACCTTATTTCCTGACAGTGCAGCTTTAAAAAATAATTGTTCTAGGCCACCAATATGGTCATAGTGCAAATGTGTTATAAACACATGGCTAGGTAGTTGGTTAGAAAAAGCACGTTTGTAGTTGTTGATTGTATCGTGCCCACAATCGATGAGTAACCATGGCTCGGATTTTTTACAAAGCACACAAGCTGAATTGCCTAGACTCTCTGAGCTAGCGTCGCCAACGCCCAAAAATAGTGCTGATGAGGGTGCTATTGGGGATTTAGCTTTATCTTTCCAGCACTCATCTCTAGATTGAGTTACCGTGAGATCTCCCAACATGTAGATGCCTCCTACCAATGTCCACAGGGTGAAACTACTATAATGAATTGACAATGATGTGACACATTTTGACTATTTTGTTTGCAAAACACTTATATTTTAGTGAATCAGATCAATTAAACTCATTATCAAAATATTAAAAATCAATATTATCAAGTATTTATTTATATTTTCACTTGGCATTGCAATTGCTAACCACATACCCATGAAAACTCAAATAACCAAAGGGAAGAAATTATCATGTTGAAAACTTTGCCTCCGTTGCTGTGCACATTATTACTTAGTGGCTGTATTGTTCATGTCGATTCTAATGTTCAAGAATCACACACGGAGTTGACACGTTCATTGACGCTGCCTTCTCAGAACCTGATCCAATTAAACATTGACAATAGAGCCGGCGACATCGTTGTAACTGGGGTACCAAATATTGATGAAATTGAAGTTACAGCCAATATAATTACCTTTGAAAACAGAAGCTATACATTCACGCTAGAACGTTCAGGCAATCAAGCAAACCTTGTCGCAAAGCATGACTCTCACGTTGGCGTGCTTTGGTACGCAAATAAAAGCCCACGCATTGATATTGAGGTACGGTTACCAGACCAGTTTTTAGTTGAGGTTGAAGATGGTTCCGGTGCTATGACCATTACCAATGTAAAGGGGGTTGTTATTGATGACAACTCAGGCCATATCACGCTGAGCAATATACAAGGTAACACAGAAATCGCCGACGGCTCAGGCAGCATCAACGTAGATGGTGTAGAAGGGCATCTGCGTATTGACGACAATTCAGGTGATATCAATTTAAGTGCCGTTACCGGTAATATCGACATTGAAGACGGTTCTGGCGATATCAATATCACCAGTGGTGCAAAAGTCACGATTGAAGATGACTCTGGTGACATTATGATAAAACAGATAGCTGGTAAAATTGACTTACAGGATGGGTCTGGTGAGATAAGCATAGACGACGCTTTTTCGCTGAACGTACGGGATGATTTAGGTGATATAGACGTTAAAAACATTCGCAATGATGTAGCGATTGACGATGGCTCTGGTAGTATCTGGCTCAGTCGAGTCCATGGACGGGTGCAAATAGAGGATGGCTCTGGAGATATCAACGTCAGCGATACACAACAATTAGAGATCAAAAGAGATACCTCAGGCGATGTGAATATTTCTAACGTTGCTAAAGTAAAAAACGTTAATTTGAACTAATACAACGACTTTACAAGCATACTGTGTGCTACAGTACTATTTATTTAGTAGCACACAATCATTGCTACGCAATTAAGGGAAAAATGTATAAATTGAATGATAAATTCTGATGCAATGAATAATATATAATAACTAGATATTAGCGCTTATAATTTAAGTGTATTGATGCTGAGAAAAATGCATATTAAGTCCCAGCCGTTAATAATATTTACCGATATCGCCACCTACGTAGTTACCATAGTATTGTCATATTATGCAAAAACTATGGAAATAACGTGTTCAAACGATTTGTCGCCGCAAGTATATTATCGATAACAGCCTCTGGAGTGACTGTTGCCGCACCCGACACGTTTACACAATATAAAGCGTTATCTGAAGCTAAAGGGCAGAAAGACAGAGTTGCTTTACTAAAAACAGCAACAGAGCTCATACACAGTAAAACACTGAGCCCAGAACGACTTACCTATGTGTTGCATCGAAGTGCATTACATCTAGTCAGAGAAAGTCAGTTTGAGCAAGCCCAGTATAGATTGGATCAACTCAAAATACACTTACAAGACTTTCCCAACACCAATTTACAGGGCAAGTACCATTGGGTTTCAGGGGACCTAGCCTTATTGCTTGGAAATAATCAGTCCGCTGAATTTCACTTTCTCCAAGCGGTCGCGCGATTTAAAGAAAGCCAAGATGTGCGAATGTTGAGCCATGCACACCGCCTGCTAGCCAACGTACTCTCAAAAAAACGAGATTACTTTCAGGCTATATCGCATATTTTTCAAGCAAAAGACGCTGCATTAAAAATTGAACATGTCCAGCTATTTTATGCAGCTCTCAGTACAGAGGCGCGTATTTACCGCGACTTTAAACAGTTTGACAAGGCGCTAGATGTTCTCAATCAAAAGTTGCAGTTTCAAAAACAGCAAACACAAACCAGTTTAGTGCATTTATCTTCAACCTATTTCAGTCTTGCAGACATATATCAACATCTTGGCGATCATGATGCAGCATTGAACGCGCTGCAAAAGTCCTATGAATTAGATGCAAAGTTAAACGACAAAAATTACATGGGCGTATCTCAGCTACACATTGCTCAGCAACATCTGCGCTTAAGTAACATACCCGCTGCAAATCTGGCTGCCGATAAGGCGTTAAATTTATTCAAGGAAGTAAATAACACCTACAATATAGGGCAAGCACAAGCCACGAAAGGCCAAATTAAGTTGGCCAATGGACAGTTTGTAGAAGCTGTAGACTTAATTCAAACGGGCTTAGCTAAAATCAATGACTCCGATAATAAACAGCTCCATAATCGATATCAGTCATTTCTGGGACAAGCTTTATCACATATACGCCCACATGAAGCTATTACTTTGCTAACCCCTTTAGTCGATTTAGTAGATGAGCAAATCAAAATTCGTATTTTGACCAGCTTATCCCACGCACACAAACAGCAAAGTGAATTGGCACTGGCCCTCAGTTATCAAGAGCAGGCTTTTAATTACAAAAAGAAACTCACCGAAAAAGACATGACTGCGAGGCTTGAGGCCAAAAAGCTCAATAGTGAACTCGGGTTAAAGAGCTTGGAAGTAAATGCCTTGCAAGCAGGACTTGCCGAGCAACAACAAGACACAAAAACGCGAACAGTGTTGCTTGCTTCCGCCATTATCGTGTTAACCAACTTTTTGTTGTTATTCTATCTCTATCACTTAAAAAGACGCCGTGTCATGGAAAAAGAGGCGGAGCTACTAAATCAAAGCTTAAACCTCAAACAGCAGCTTTTGGCTGACGTCTCTCATGAACTTCGAACACCGCTTACCGTGCTTAAACTGAATATTGAAGCACTGGAGTACAATTTAACCGAAGACCCAAAAGCGACCTATCAAGTATTGCAACGTAGACTAGACATGCTAAATACCTTGATTGCAGATATCTATGAGCTAGCGCAAGCAGATACCAATAATCTGCGATTAGAGTTTGAAACGCTACAGGCCAGGTCGTTGTTCGACGAACTACTCATCGCTATAGGTCCGATCATTGAATCTCCCGATTTACAAATCGATTACCACAATCAATTGTCAGACTCACTCCAAGTTGAGTGTGATATCAGTAGATTAAATCAGGTGTTTAATAACCTTGCGAGAAATAGCATTCACTACACCGATAAGCCAGGTCAAATCAAAATCAGCGTCTTCCAACAACAGCACACTA
This sequence comes from Pseudoalteromonas luteoviolacea NCIMB 1942, assembly GCF_001625595.1. GTDB lineage: Bacteria > Pseudomonadota > Gammaproteobacteria > Enterobacterales > Alteromonadaceae > Pseudoalteromonas > Pseudoalteromonas luteoviolacea_A. The sequence continues at coordinate 72,914 of NZ_AUXT01000181.1, read as the reverse complement.
TTGTTTGTACCTTTGAAGACAGCACGCCGGGTGTCAGCTCTGAAGCGCTTGGTAAACTATTTGATCGTCTGTATCGCTGCGATAAATCGCGCAGCAGAGATTTAGGTGGTTCAGGCCTTGGTTTATCTATTTGTGAAAAAATAATAGAGCTGCATCACGGCGCCGTAGAAGCAAAACATAGCGAGCTAGGGGGCGTTTTAATCCGCTTTACTCTACCACTTAAGAATACCCGCGGATAACTTGTAGCGCCGATTAAAAGCGCTATACATACACTTGTTTGAACAGCTAGCCCCTCTGGGCTACTAACGCCATTATACTTTCACAATTTTGGTTACCAAAAAGTCTCAAATCACGTCACAAGAATACAGCCAGCCCCTAATCAATTTGTCATTTAGCGTCTATATTTTGAATAAGTTCGGTCTGTACAACCACAGACCAATCACTTTTTTCGATTAATTTGATTTATTCAATCAAATATACAAAACAACAACTCAACGACATAATAGCTCCATCAACTTTCGAGGAGAATAGAAAAATGCTAAACAATATTGAAGGTAAAACTGTACCATCTGTGACGTTCCCAATCCGCGTAGGCGAGGAGTTTCAACGTATTACTTCTGATGAGCTATTTAAAGGTAAGACTGTAATCGTTTTCTCACTACCAGGCGCTTTTACGCCAACATGTTCATCAACACATTTGCCTAGATACAATGAACTTGCTCATGTATTTAAGCAAAACGGCGTAGACGACATAGTATGTATGTCAGTAAACGATACCTTTGTAATGAATGCATGGGCACAAGATCAAGAAGCTGAAAATGTCACGCTTATTCCAGATGGCAACGGCGAGTTTACCGATGGTATGGGCATGTTAGTAGACAAGAGCGACCTTGGTTTTGGCAAACGTAGTTGGCGCTACTCAATGCTAGTAAAAGATGGCGTCATTGAAAAAATGTTCATTGAGCCAGATTTACCAGGCGACCCGTTTGAAGTATCAGATGCGGACACTATGCTGGCATATATCAATCCAGATCAGAAAAAACCAGAGCCAGTTTCTATTATCACCAAACCTGGTTGCCCTTATTGTGCTAAAGCGAAAGCGTTACTAAGTGAGCAAGGTCTAGTGTATGAAGAGTTAGTGTTGGGTCAACAGGCCAGTTTAACCAGTCTAAAAGCACTATCAGGTCGTGAGACCGTGCCACAAGTATTCATTGGCGGCAAACATATTGGTGGCTCGGATGATTTAACAACTTACTTTGAAAACAATTAATCACCAGTACTGTAAAGGGGTTTGACAGCCCCTGTGTAACCCTTTTCAAATTTAAGTGAGGTAATAATGAAACAGCTTGAAACAGATGTCGTTGTAATTGGTGCTGGAACAGCTGGCTTAAGCGCATATCGAAATGCCAAACAGTATACGCCCAATGTCTTAATGATTGAGTCAGGGAAATACGGCACAACCTGCGCACGTGTTGGATGTATGCCAAGTAAACTGTTAATAGCTGCTGCTGAAGCTGCACATAGTGTCGAGCATGCGCCTCAATTTGGTGTACTGACAGAAAAGCCGCAAATAGATGGTAAAGCAGTAATGGCGCGAGTGCGCAGTGAGCGAGACCGCTTTGTCGGCTTTGTTGTTGAAGCTGTAGAAGAGTTACCTCAAGAAGACCGCATCATCGGCCATGCTAAATTTTTGGATGATAACCGCATACAAATAGATGACCATACGGTGATTACAGCAAAACGATTTGTTGTTGCAACGGGGTCAAGGCCAAACATTCCGCCGCCATTTCTGGCATTTGGAGACAAACTCATCATTAACGATGATGTGTTTGATTGGCAGGATCTCCCTGAATCCGTTGCAGTATTTGGCCCAGGTGTCATTGGGCTTGAACTTGGCCAAGCACTCCACCGTTTAGGGGTGAATGTGAAACTGTTTGGGGTAGGCGGTAATATTGGCCCATTGACAGATCCCGTAATTAGAGATTACGCGAATACAGTATTTGCTGAAGAGTTTTATGTTGATACAGATGCAAAAGTATCGGATATGAAAGTTGTTGATGACAAAGCACAGCTCAGCTACATCGACAAACAGGGGGATTCACAAACAGAGCAGTTTGACTATGTACTTGCTGCAACCGGCAGAGTTCCAAATGTAGACAATCTCGGCTTAGAAAACACCACGGTTGAATTACAAGATCACGGCGTACCAATTGCAGATCCACATACCATGCAGTGTGGTGAGAGCCATATTTTCATTGCAGGTGATGCCAGCGACCAGATACCGTTGCTGCATGAAGCCGCAGATCAAGGCACCATTGCCGGAGCCAATGCAGGGCGCTTCCCTGATATTCGAAATGGCCTAAGACGTACGCCGATTGCCGCAGTGTTTAGCGATCCACAAATTGGCATGGTTGGCGACAATTACGCACAGCTAACAGCCAATTATGGTGAGTGTGGGTGTTACGAAATAGGTGAAGTAAGCTTTGAAAACCAAGGCCGAAGTCGCGTTATGTTAAAAAATAAAGGACATATGCGCGTTTATGCAGAGCAGGGGACTGGTCTATTTTTAGGTGCTGAGTTTATTGGCCCAGCAGCAGAGCATATCGCACACCTTTTAGCATGGGCGGTGCAAAACAAAATGACCGTACCACAAATGCTCGATATGCCTTTTTATCACCCCGTGATAGAAGAAGGTGTGAGAACGGCACTAAGAAATGTTAATGCCAAACTCAAATTTGGACCTGATATCATTCAGCATTGTTTAGAGTGTGGTCCAGGCGCGTAAAAGTTCTGATTAAACATACAAAAGCCGGAGTGAGTAGCGACACTCATTCCGACTTTGAATAAAAATATTCTGGGTTAAAAATTTCTGGCTGGCGCTGCCTAATCGCTTTCAATGCTTCATTCATTTGATCAATCAAGCGCTTTCTCACACCTTGATTACAGGCAAAGCCTAAATATGAAGACCTCAATGGCAAAACGATACGGTAGTGAGAGGGATCAATACCTGCGCGCTTAAACTGATATCTTGCAATTACATCCCCATATGCAATCAAATCAATACGCTTTAGTTTAAGCATTTGTACTAATTCAAAGCCAGATGCCAAAAATACCAAGCTTTCTTTACTCACCCCCGCTTGACGCAACAGTTGATGACCGATGTCATTTTTCACAACCCCCACTTTAAGCTCGCCCAAACTGTTTAAATCAGACAACTGATACTTGGTTTCTTTATGACCAATAATCGCAACATGGTTATCCATTGCGGGCCCAACAAACTGAAAAAGTTTGGCTCGCTCTTCTGTGTAGGTCATTGAAAATATACATGCATTGTGGTTTGAGAGGGTCATATGGTAAGCCCTAGGCCAAGGCAATAGCATGACCTCATTTTCATCAAAATTCCAATTGAGATCTCGATATATCGTCTTTAACGCATTAATTGCTATGCCTTCCACATTGCCGTTCACATGATAATTGAACGGTGGATAGTCTTCGGTAAACCATATCAGTTTGGGATCTTTGGCCTTTGCATGAATGCTAAAAAGCATTATTCCCAATAAGAGGGTCTTGATAGTCTGCATGCTTTTTCATCCTAATGTCACTTAAAGTGTAGATGTAAAAACAAAGTTTAAAAGGTGATTACAGCAACAAACTGACTACTTTCTTAGATGTCCTATATCGAAACGGGTATCAATTAAAGTTCAAAATCGGTTTTGTGCTGCCCCTTCCATTCTTTTCGCGATTATAAGCTCCTTTGTGTTGTTTTTGCTATGTGGTTATTGGCAGACCTGTTACTGAATTTTCTTATCTCTGCGATGAGACGATATCCAACTGTAGTGGCACAATAAATTCGTCTCTTTTGGTCTTACCAATACACACAATTAAGTATATGCCTTTATTTTTAGACATACGTTCTTCGTTTTGTATAGACAAAAGCCCATTTGCCAACACAAAGCTGTATAAAACTCACTCTCTATATAAGCATGTCTTAATGTGTCCTCTTATTGTCAGGATCTTGTATCTACGCGCTTCCAAACAGCGTTTATATTGTTTAGCAACAACCCCCTAATTAGGAGCTCAACATGACAAAAGCACTTATCATCATAGACACACAAGACTCGTTCTTTGAAACCGATTACTGGCAGGACAATGGCTTTGACACATTTAAAAAGAACCTTTTAAGCCTCGTTGATAAATTTAAAGTAGATAACCAACCCATCGTGAAAATTCTTCATAGCAGGGAGGATGCAGATGACAGTCCATTCAATCCAAAAACTGGGCTCGTAAAACCAATGGCCTTTTTGCCACAAGAATTTACTAAAGTCTTTTACAAATCTGTGCACAATGCGTTTACGGATACCGGTCTTGCTACTTGGCTTAAACGCAGTGGGATTGATACGATTGTTATAACCGGGATCCGCACTGAACAGTGTTGCGAAACAACTGCACGGGTAGCGTTTGATTTAGGTTTTAAGGTGGAGTTTGTCACAGATACCACACTCACTTTTGACATGCACTGCCCAGTTACAGATACAGATACAGATACACAGTATTCTGCTAAAGAGATTCAAGCGAGAACAAATTTAGTCCTTGCCAAACGTTTTGCTTCAATTCATGCTCATTCCGATTATTAATGCGATCACCACAGTGCATCAAAAATTAGCCGTCTCAGCCTCACATTGCAGGTGAATAAGTCGGCTAATTGGTGTTAAGGTGAGTCACGCCAACGCATTTGTCTGTGGCTGGCGTGAAGGCAATAAAACAATATGGGGAAACAAGTGACAATTTATTTTGTTTTATTATCTGATACCCTGCCACTGGACTTTGCAGGGCCCCTCCAAGTATTTTTGGAAGCAAGGCGCTTGGGCGTATCTCTCGAGATTAGGTATGTCAGTGCATCTCAACAGTTTACTTTCGACGGCGGCCTACAATTACAAAACCTCGACCCGCTTCCCGAGCACTTACAACCCGAGGATATTATTGTCTTACCGGGTTGTAATAAGGCCTTTACAGCCTACACCACTGACGACGCAATTGAAACAATATGCTGGTTAAAGAAAAAGGTAGATCGCCATACCATATTGACGATATGTTCCGGCGCATTACTCGCAGCAAAAGCCGGTTTGCTGGGCAAAAAGTCGTACACAACACATTACGGACTTATCGATAAAATGCGTGCTGCCTTTCCAGAATGCCAAGCCTTAGAAAATCGTATTTTTGTCGAAGACGATAACCTCATTAGTAGTGCTGGAATAAGCTCTGGTATAGATATGACGCTTTATTACATAACGACTCGATACGGCGAGCACATTGGCGCGCAAGTTGCGCGAGAGATGCTGGTGTACTTTCGCCGTACTGGCCAAGACCCGCAACTCAGTAGTTGGTTACAATTTCGCAATCATATGCATCGTGGTATCCACAAAATTCAGGATGAAATTTGCAACAATGTTGAGAAAAACTATTCCCTCGATCAGCTAGCGAACATAGCGTGCCTTTCTCAACGGCAGCTTAGTCGATTATTTACGCTGCATTTGGGCATTACGCCTCACGCATATTTAGAACACATAAAAGTAGGCCACGCTAAGCAGTTATTACAATGCAGCAACCAAAGTGTTGAATGGGTTGCACAAAACTGTGGCTACTCAAGCAGTAGACAATTTAGGCGTGTATTTACCAAAGTAGCGCAAATAAGCCCGCAACATTTCAGACAACAGCACCATCATTTATGAGAATGCATATTGGCGTTATCTTAAATCAATATATGAGTAGTACTTTGCGCTAAAGTAAACGTTTCTCGGTGTTTTAAATTTCGATGAAAATAGCTAGACTCAAATAAACTATGATGTGAGGAGAGTTTATGAGCGATTTACAGGTTTGTATCCAGCTGCGTCTTGAACCAGGATGTATGGGGCCGCAAGGCAAAGATCATATTGAGACTTTTTGCCAAAAAGAAAATACCTCGCCTTGGCAAAATCATTTTGCCATCGTTAGCGTTGTACCTAGGTATGATAAAACGTTGCCAGAATGGGAGTATCGACTTAAAAATAAGCTACTGAAAGCAGAACAAGCGAATCGAGTTGTCGAAATGCACAATACGTCAAAGGCTGACTTAGAAGAAGAGATCGAAACACATATAGCTCATGAAATCGACCGCTATATGGAAGGAAAATTATGATATTCGCTCTGGCATAACAAAGTCACACTTAGTTTAACTTTGATTCAAAAACGGGTTAACAAACAGCCTCATCAGAATAAGGCGCTTCAAGGTATGAATACGCCTTTAAGCAATTACATGTGCATATCTATGGGTGTAAAGCCCCTGTACAGCCAAGAGGTAGCTCCTGATTCTGCATAAAAATTGTCACTTCAGCGACCACCAGCCCGAATTTTTTGATGTATGAACGATTCATCAATGTACATTTATCAAAAGCCCACATCCAATCATCAAATGCCACTCTATACGTTGTATCATCGACAGGCAAATCCATTTCATACTGCCATCTCAAAGCGTTACCAAATACATCCCCGACAGCTTGTGTCGCTATATCGTTGGCATCACCTGTAAAGCCTTGGCCCTGTTTTGATATACGCCACACTCGGTGCTTTACGCCTTCACCATATCCATATGAAAATGTTTCGTCTAGTATCAGCGTATTGTCTTGGCCAATCTCGCCTTTTATATCTACTTTGAACCTTTGAACTAGTTGTCCGCTTCGATTTTGTACAATACCCCATGCATAAACCTGTCCACTAAAGAAAGTAAACACGTCTATATTAGGCGATATTACTTTGTACTCATCGCTTTGCACTGATGATTGGCAAGCAGATAGAAAGACTAGGGAACAAATTATCAATAGCTGCTTCATGACTTACCTCCCAGTAACTTAAGTCTCATTTTTGGCTCAGAAGTTTTATCACCAAGCCAAATATCGAAAAACCATTTCGTAAACAGTGGGTCTTCAATTTCCCCCAACAGCTTTTCAGAGTTGTAAAACTGTGCGGTTCCGCTGGGCGTTCGCAAGCCGTAAAGCGAGTAGTTATTTTCGACATTAGGGAAAATGTTTTTCATTCGTTCAAGCCAAACTCTGCCCATTTCTTCATCTCGAAAGCCCTGTTTCTCCATTTCTTCTAAAGAGCGCTCTGCAATGTCCTCTCCACTGAGGTTTCGTAAGTAAGTTAGCTGTAAAACAAAAGGGGCTGACGGTTCATATTGGCCTGAAGCAGTATAAAGGCTGATGTCATATACATCCCAAAACAGATAAGTCATACGCGCGGTTTGACCTACTTGTGTCATACCTTTTTTAACCCCATTGGGTTCCAAGCTTGCACTATGAACTACGCTACTAAGTAGCACCATTAGCGCGGCCACGCTTAATTTAACTTGAGTCATTCTAAGTCCATGTATAAATTTTTAAAGCTTATACGCAGACAGCATTGATTCCGTTCACTACCACATCATTTATTTCACTATATATAGGGCCGTGTTTGAACCGAATAAAAACCTTAACCCGGTATGTGAAATCGTCGGAACTGTTCAATAAACCACTGCAATTTGGGATTGTGTTGCCGAGTACGATATCAATAAAGCTTCACATGATAATTTGGTATTTTCAAAGGAGGAGAATGGATTGTTAACTTCAACCTAGGTGCGATTTCCTCAGCATATTTGGCGGGCCATTGTAAGCAGCCAGTCGGTATTTTGTAAACAGGTAGGCGCAACCAGCACATGAGGCGTTGAAAGTATCACTCGCCTCACTTTTTTTGCTGTGCTAGGGTTTTGTCAACAATGCCCCGAGACTCGTTCCATGGAACTATCACTACATGACTGCGTTCTAAAAAAGCTTTTATTGTTAGGTTTAAACTAGGGCTTATGCGCTGGCAGCTTAGCGTAACATACTCTACTTAAAGCCAATTGAGCTGAGCTAAACTCTCTGACTTCTCTTGTTTATGTGCAAACCCACACACAATATCCAACTGAAGTTATTTAAGTGCCTGAATTGGGAGCCGTTGTTCAAGCTGTATAACTTGTACAGATATATTGTTGAATTTTGTCAGCAAATAGCTCAAAAAAGGTTTTAAGCACCAAGCCGTGTAATCAGTGGCTACGATTGTAAAGTGATACCTGTAAGCTGGGTCATACTCCTTCGACTCTTTTAGCCCTTGGGAGATCACTTTTAAAGCAGGGAGTACCTCATTGGCAAGTCGATGGGCATAGTTTGTCGCTAACATTTTATTGTTAACTCTGACAAATAGCTCATCATTTAGACGCTCTCTTAAGCGCGTCAACTCATGGCTACAAGCAGACTGACTCATATGTGAAACTTGCGCTGTTTGCGTTACTGATCCTGCCTCATACAATACTGCTAACAGCTTGAGTAGGTTTAAATCAATATTAGGGATATTACTCATGTATTATATGCATACAGCGTGTGCAAAACATGCACTTTATTCATAACAAACTAACCATTACACTGATACAAAGCGAAGTCAATTATTACAGAGAACGAACAATTATGAACTTAACAATACGCCCAGCCCAAAAGCAAGACGCTGCAACAATACTGCACTTTATCAGCGAACTTGCCATATACGAAAAAGAGCCAGATGCTGTACTTAACACTGTACAAGAAATTGAAACTAAACTGTTTGGGGAAGATGTACGTGCACATGCGGTAATTTGTGAGCAAGAGGGTGAAGCAATCGGATTCGCAGTATATTTCTTCAACTATTCAACTTGGCTGGGTAAATATGGCTTATACCTCGAAGATCTCTATGTAGCGCAAGATAGACGAGGCGTTGGTGCTGGTAAAGCTTTAATGAAGCATTTAGCACAACTGGCTGTACAGAAAGACTGTGGAAGATTTGAGTGGGTTGTTTTGGATTGGAACAAGCCCGCTATCGACTTTTATCAAAGCATCGGGGCAGAGCCACAAGACGAGTGGATCATATACCGCCTTACAGGCCAGGCCCTTAAGGAATTTGCAGAGCAACCTTAAAGATCTAAATACTTTTCCTTCATTGCATTTAGCTCAGGCGGTAAATCTATGCCGTCTCGCTGTGCAATCGTAAACATGGCGCGCTGAATAAATCCACCATAAATGTTGCCCATATCATCTGTGATTTGCCAATCTTCAATGTCATCGAGCTGACAGACAAAGTTGTGGGCCATTTTTTTACTGTGCGTAATTGGGGGAGTCACAAGAAATACACTGACTTCATCTCCCTTGATTGTTTCAACGTGAGCCCCTAAATGCTCAACCACACCATGGTCACTTTCAAAACCTAATTTTACAAATGCATCTTTTGGATATTTTAAAAATAATGTTTTGAATTCGTCTATCGATTCCTTCGCAAGTTCAACCGCTTCTAACAACAGTGGGTCATCGGGATCTGTTTCAAGCGGTGGAAACATTTCTGACGATGAGCTATATCGATAATGCAACCATAACCCTAAAAGCACAGCGACAATGAGTAAACCCCAATACATGTAGACTCCTTAACAACTGCGTTAATTTTAAGCTCTGCCGGCTTAAATATTTATTCATTGACCGAGATTTGAAGAACTTACCAGAGGTTAGACAGTGTCACTGAGCTAACTAAGTTTTTCTAATTCGTAAGATAAGTGTAGTGAAGGAGGGTAAAATCACATAATAGAATACGTATAAATTTCAAAGAAATAATTGGGGAAACAAATATTTATACTGTAGAAAACATCAAAGCTTCAACGCACGTTTAGCTCAGTATGATAACGAGACTCTCAGCTTTACTTAGCTGATACGATCAAAGCTTACACAGCCATATAAATTGTAAAAATGCAAAAAGATGCACATTTACAGTCTTTCACAGTCAAGGCTAATTTTATCTGCGTTAAAGCGCTGTATGTTTTTGTTGCCGCTTTTGCTGTTTTCTACGAAGATTGTTACCTAGCAAATCTTCTCTACTAACTAAAAACCCGCAAATGCTGCTAACAACAATATAAATACCATACATTGAACCGATATAAACCCAGTTATTTTGACTCGTCAGCAAGGCAATATTGGTTCCATCATTTACAAATAACACGTTAACAATAGATAAAGCAAAAACGACTCGATAGTAGAGTACATGTCCCAAATGGCTAGCAAATGCAGCGACTAGTAAGGCAAATAAGCACAGATAAAAGCCAATGACGGAGTTTGCACCAGGTTGATAGCTAAGAAAGATAGCAAGCATTGAAATAATTACCGAGCTCCATCCCGATATATGATAAATCATTTTCAGTTCCTTTGAATTAAATTGTTATTTTTTGTAAACCGCTACGTATGAAGCGATTATGGTAGAAGTAAGTCAAATTGGCAACTCCTTTAAGTCTACATGTAGGTATAAACTAGTTATTTATTATGGTTTCAACTCTCCTTTTTAATGCAGGAATTGCATCAGTCTCAAACCATGGGTTACTTTTCAACCAATGAAAGTTACGCGGACTTGGATGTGGTATCGCGATTTTTGACGGCAAATACCTCGACCATTGCTGAGTACTTTTTGTCACATTATTGAAATCGTCTAAATGATATGATTGTGCGTACTGCCCAATCAAAATCGTAAACTCTACGTCAATAAATTCTCTCAACACTTTTTCTCGCCAAGTCTGTGCACATATCTTCGGCGGAGGATTGTCACCACTTTTTCCTTTTCCGGGATAACAAAAAGCCATAGGTACAATTGCAAACAAACTCGGGTCATAAAACTGCGCCTCGTTCACTCCCAACCACATTCTTAAACGTTTACCGCTCGCATCATCAAAAGGCTTACCTATTCTATGCACACTCAGACTAGGCGCTTGCCCAGCAATGAGTATCTTTGCCGACTTAGAACCTTGCACTACAGGTCGAGGTTCATAACCAAATTGTTTGTAACAAAGGCGGCAGTTATTAATTTCTTCCAATAACTTCATCGAAATATGTCTTTTAGCAACAGTGAATAGCTTCTACTATCCAAAAGTGTTTTAGTTAGCGTTATAGTGAGACCTTAGACCATAAAAAAGATTTCTCACATCGTGAAATAGCATATATTTATTGGTCTGCAGTACTGCTTTACTTAGTTTTCGCGAATATAAAAAATAAATTATTTACATACCTTTTTACATTGTTACCAGTTATTCAGCCTTGCATTTTACTTGTAGCCAAAGTTTTAACGCCAAATTTTCAACTCGTTGTTCTGTTACTTTAACGCATTTAGCAATGATAATTACTGTCATTTGCAAACCTATTCGTGGATAATTAGGGATCTGTGAAAAAACATTAGGAACATTATGTCACAAGCAGACAATGCCTTGACTCTTAGATATCGGCTAAGCGTATTGTCCCGATTTTGCGCTGCAATATTTGGCGGTTATTTTTTTACCGCATACAGTGTAGCTCTGCTTAGTTTACTTTTACCGACTTCCAAAGTAGACGCCGTCTTGTACAGCGTTTGTGCCAGTATACTAATTTTCTGCTGCGTTTTTATCGCTGTATTTGGCGTTCGCTGCCAAAAACGGATTTGGTCATCTCTGATATCAAGCATTTTGGGATTGCATTTATTAACTCAATATATCCAGGGGGGAATATGAAAGAGAGCTTTTTCCGCTCAATGACTTGGCTGCACACCTGGGTAGGCCTACTACTGTGCTGGCTGTTATTTTTAATTTTTTTTGCTGGTACCATAAGCTTTTTCCGCCATGAAATTAGTTTGTGGAATCAGCCAGCGGTCCATAATATAGAGCACAATAAACAACAACAACATAGTCTCATAGAGTCAGGTCTAGAGTATTTAAACACCGCTGCGCCAGAGGCAAATAGGTGGTGGATTGGACTACCATCAAGCAGGCAACCCGAACTTCAAGTATCTCATAGGCATAGCCAGGAAGAAGGCAAACGAGACAAATGGCTTGATGAACGACTTGACCCGAATACACTCTTACCAATTGAGGGCCTTGTAGAAACAAAAGGCGGTAACTTCTTCTACCGACTCCATTTCGATTTGCACTATATGGATAGAAAGCTAGCGAGATGGCTTGTTTGTTTTGCTTCCTTATTTATGCTGATAGCGCTAATTTCGGGTATAGTCATACACAAACGCATCTTTAAAGATTTGTTTCAGTTTAGACCCCAAAAAGGTGTGAGAGCATGGTTAGATGCACATAACCTGTCATCAGTGTTGGCTCTACCATTTCATCTTATGATCACCTACACAGGCCTAATAACTTTGATATTTATGCTCTTTCCAAATCCGGCTGAAACGTTATACGGGGATGGACTAAAAGGGTTTAGAGCGGATTTCTATCCCGAAAGACAACGTATTGAAGCATCTGGCAAAAAACTCAACGAGCCAGCTTTTGAGACTGCTTTTGCGCATTTTTATCGAAACTGGCCTGAGCAAAAAATTAAACGCGTCATCGTTGATCACCCAAGTAATACCGCTGTTAACATCAAAATATATGGTGACAATGGTACTTTAATTCGAGATGAATACCCATATTGGCAATACTCAGGTACGACAGGTGAGCTGCTTCAAACCGCTCGGTTAGACCCAAGTAATGCAGAAATGCTTTACGGCGGCATGATAGCAGTACACAGCGGAAGGATAGCACACCCAGGGCTGCGCTGGCTGTATTTCATCTGCGGTATTGCCGGCTGTATTATGATTGCCAGTGGCTGCATTATGTGGGCAAAGCGCATCAGAGAGCGTCTAAAACCGACACAAACGGCAAGCTTTGGACTAAAGCTCGTAGAAACCCTTAATATTGCCACGATTATGGGACTACCTTTGGCAACATCGGGGTTCTTTTATGCCAACCGCTTATTACCATCAGAGATGGTAGCAAGAGCTGATAAAGAAGTGTTGGTCTTCTTTGTGGTTTGGTTAGCAACAGCCTTGTTCACATCGTTATTTAGAGACAAACGCGCTTGGCAATGGCTCGCATATGGCAATGCAGCTGTTTGGTTGCTACTTCCCGTTTGCAATGCACTCACAACTGGCAGTAATTTGATCACCTATATCCAAGAAGGAAACTGGATTTTGGCCAGCTTTGATTTAGCTTTTATTGCAACTGCTTTGATGTTTTACATGCAAGCGAAAAAGCTTGCTGAAAAAGCAACCGCCAACAAAAACGTTAGTAATAAACGCACCCAAGTAACTGCGGAGCAACGTGCATGATGTATGGCTTAGCAATGCTTTTATGCTTAGGTGCTTTTTACGCTTTTGCGATGGCTAAAACGGCACATTACAAAAGTGTATTTGGCACGAGGCCAAATCAGGCACAAACTAAGCGCTTTAACTTGAGTGGATGGATCATTATTTTACTAAGTTTTATCGTTAACCTTTCCCAAGCGATAGGTTACGGTAGCTTGATGTTCTGTGGGCAAATGGCTCTATCTGTTTTACTCGTTGCAGTGTGCTTAACTTATAAGCCCAATTGGATGAGATCACTTTTTTACCTACTTCCCTTGTCAGGTGTGATTGTGGTTGTGTCTTCACAGATATTTTAAGCTCCAGAGCTGCAGGTAACCGATGACCTGCAGCTCAGATCATGATTTTACTACCTTCATCACCTAGTTTTCTCAATTCCTCATTAAAACTCCCCCATAAAGTTAGTAAAAACCTGATCTATATGTAGTCTGGCACCACTCCACTTAGTAAATATGTGATCCACCTGAGATAAAATTGATGGATTAGTTAGTAAAAACCCGATCTCAAAGAGTTATGTTAGTAAATACGTGATCTCTAATCGGTTTTTTCAAGCATTAAGTTAGTAAAATTACGATCTGAGATTGATGCGGATAAAGATAAACGATAATTTTGCGATAAAATATGACAATTCAACGGCCTACTTCTATCATTTCTCAACTCTAAGTTAGTAAAAATACGATCTGACTCGTACCAACTCATGTTTTTACCAACTAAGTGACCTCAAGTTAGTAAAATCACGATCTGCTCTACCACCAGCTTGGTAAAATCGTGATCTCTGAGTGATGAATTGTGATTTAAACAGGTCGTTTTAATCATCGGGTAATAAAGTAAACAAAAAAATAAGTAATTGATTTTAAATAACTTAACATTAAATTCAGGGATCAGATGCGCTAGCTATAAATTTGTATTGCCGAATCGCCACAGTAGGTAAAATTCTGATCTAAACTTTATTCACAGCTCAATGTAAATATTAAAAATTCTGCTGAGGGAGTGGGGGAGTACACCCCCCACTTGGGATCAGTTTTTTGACCAATCTAGTTGCATATCCCAAGCAAATTGCTTGCTTTCTTTAAGTGGTGCCTGAGAGTCGTCTACTTGTTGTAAGACATTTTTCGCTTTTACTAACGTTGCATCACGACCAAATAAGTAGCTCTGCTCTTTGACAATTGTGAGGTATGCCTTATTCAACGCCAGAGCGCGCTCTTTAGAAGGCGTGATCAACTCGTATAAATTAACCGCAGACTGTACTTTTTCCATATCTACTTTACCACCTGTGAACCATTTTCGGAGCATCTCTTGGTTTTGACGAAACTCATCACCGCCGCCGACACGTGCCATATATGTTAAGAACTCTCCCTGTGGCTCTCCAACATTTGGTACGTCTTTTTGAGTGCGCAGGTTGATGTAACCCCACCCCTCGGCACCTTCTACCTTACGAGCAAATGAAAAGGTTTGATCGTAAGTGGAGCCAACCGTTTTATGACAGCCATTACAAAAAGCGAGTTCTTGTGCATGCTGCGGTCTCAACTCGCCGTTACTATCTTCAATGTAACCATTAACGGTCCAGCCAAATGTATTATTGACGCCCCTATCTCCTAGATACATTGTCACAGGCATCTTTTCGAACTCCTTCTCTTTTGCTTCTCGATAATAGGAAGCCGCTATTTCTTGATTAGACTTGAAGTTATGCTTTTTCATATAGCGCAGCTCTTTGAGTCTCGGAGCATTATAGATTTCACCGTGCTCATCAACGCCTAAGTAGCGTACCGTATGCAAGAACTCCGTACCTTCGGGGTAGAGCATATGCGCTAACATTTCGTCGCTGTCACCGACATACTTAGGCTGCGCAACAATTTTAGAGACAGCACTTAGCTTTCCATCACCGTTGAGATCTTCGCCAACACGTTGCTCAGAGATCTGAGGCACACTGATTTCCTTTAGCCCTTTTACGGCCAATTCGGTTAAACTCAAGTTGGCAAGATAAACATCTTGGCTATACGCTCCATTTAAAGTTTGAAACGAGCGAGGAAGGCGGATCATGACATCACCCGTTGAGCCATTCGTTGGCCAAAATGTGCTAGGAAAAGGCTTGTAGTTAAAAGCTACCCAACCACTGCCATCACGAGCAAATCCCAATTCATCAAACGCTTTTTCAGGGAATGCGAGATCTTTAATCGGTGTTATCTCACCCTTCCAACCAGCATCTTTAGAAATTTTTTCGATAAATGAGCTGTAGTTGTCTTGCTTTACCCAGTTAGTAATTTCTTGATCTGAGATCCCTTTGATAAGCTCAGTTCGGTCAATAAACAAATTTTTCCAGTGGTTAGTTAAACCGAGATCTGAAAATTCGTAATCACCTTGAAGATCACCATCATTCATCACATTAGGACGATTTTTTTGTTCATGATAAGACTGATGACACGCATAACATGGGTTGTTAACCCCATCAGTTTTGGTATAGCACTGAGGTGGTATCACAGATTCTGGATTATAGACTTCATCGTGTTCAATATATGCTGTAGCAGGAATATCATCACCATTTTTATACGGTGCTCTCACGACATCTTCTGATGCCTCAGTTGGTAAGTTTTTGCTCTGTTGCAGCATGTCAGAACATCCACTTATAAGCATTGCGGCAGCGATTGTGGTAATAAGTAATTGGTGTTGCATTTGTATGACTTCCATTTTAAAAGCGAAAAAAGCGGTGCCTCAGCACCGCTTTAGTTTTTAGTTATTGTTATTTTGATTTCGGGTCATACATCCACAATGTATTGTTGTACTTCCAAGATGCGCTGTGGTCTTCACCTATTAGAATACGGCCATCACGCATAACAATTACGTTGTCAGGCTGCGCCAGCTGGCTAGCATCACAACGAACGTCTGACGTTAATGAAGAGCGGTAAGTAGAACCCATTACAACAGGTTCGATTCGCGTTAAGCTGTAATTTTCATCAATATGTGCACGGTAAACACCTCCACAATCTTTAACGCGCGAGGAAAGTTGAATATCTCCTTCACCGTCAATCATGGTGTTGTCGATATCTGCAATACCTATGTAGAGATATGCTTTTTCAACTACCTCACCTTCAACCACATCTTGGCCTGAAACCGCCTCTAATACACGATCGTGGTTAATTGCCAAACCTTCTAGCTTGCGCCACTCTGCTGTAGCACCTTTTAGGCGAGCGGCTTGACGTGCTTCAAGGAATGCCACACGGTCATCCATTGGTTTACCAGCTGTGATGGGAGAACCACCTTCTTCGGCTGTGGGGTAAGTGGCTTTACCGTCTACCCATGCCTGTACATCTTCCATTGAGATATAGTTCGTTTGACCATCAACGTAGCTGTCCGGAGCAATCCCATCGTACTCGGTGATCCATTCTAAAATTGCAGCGTTTGTGCCAGTTGCAATCTCAACCCACTCAACATCAAACCCAGTTACAGCTGGATCTGAAAGACCTTTATCCTGAGTTAGTTTCGCACCATATAACGTACCGGAGCTTAAGTCTTCAGCATTATCTGCAACGAACTTGAACAATACGCCACCAGTGTCATCTTGAGATGAATAAACGGTGCGGCGGTCAGGCATTACAACCGCGTTCTCGTGCTCGTAACGACCGATAGTGTAGTGCTTGTCTACGACTGGTGTATTAGAAAGCGGAGATTTCACTTCTGCGATATAACCATAGCGGTAAGGGTTTGGTGACTCCGGCGCCAAAAAGTCTCTAAATTGTTGTAAGCGAGTGCTAACAACTGGTGCATTCCAGTCTGGGCTTGTTGTTGTATCAACGGTTGAGTTTACAATCCACTCTTCAGAAGTCAGTGGAGTACCCCACGGAGATACTGAACCAAAACAGTTTGCAGCAGTCCCTTTCACCGCATCAAAGTCGATCATCATCGCCTGCTCAACGCTCCAACGACCCGTTGCGCTCTTGCTCATTTTCAAGCGACTCATGCCACCTGGGTAGTCTTCCCAGTTAGTAAATAAGTAACCTGTATTTTCTGACTCGAAGATAAAACCATTAAAATCAGGCATATCATTTTTAATGATTTCTTGGCCAGAAGTCATACCATAAATAACACCTAAACCACCATCTAAACCATCCTCTCCTAAGTCAGCATATGTATCACCACTTTGACCTAGGATTTGGTACTGACCGATTGCCGTAACGATAGTTTGTTGTTCAAACTCAGTTTCATGTAAAGGCGCATCCACCAAGTTACGAGGAAGCTCATTAAAGTTCACACCGGTCAATACACCAACTGTGCCGGTGTTAAATGGGCGATTGTTAAATGAGTCAACAGCAGTGTTTTCGTCACTCGGGTGTTGCGCATTAAAGAACAAGTCGCCTTGCTCAGTTAAGAATATTCCCGTTACCTCAGACCCAGTTGGCACCGTTGCAATTCGTACAAGGCCAGAACCACCATTAATGCCATCTATGCCGTCAGCGCCATTTTGACCATCAACACCATTTTGGCCATCAGTACCATTCGACCCATTGATACCGTTTGTGCCGTCTTTACCAGTTGTGCCATTATTACCAGCTTGTCCCGTTTCACCTTGGACACCCTGTTCCCCCTTAACACCTTGTGCACCGTCATCTCCATCACAAGCAGTCAAAGCCAGAACAACAGCACTGGCAATTAACGAATAGGCTATGCGCTTCATTATTATTACTCCGATTAGTTTTGCTACATTGGGTTTGTTTATAAGCGAACATAGCCTGAACGGAGGAAATGACATTAGAATTTATGTACTATGAAACTTTTCCGACAAAAACATGACTAAATTAATGCAACTGTAAAGGGGGCTTACAAATTTTTAGCCATTATATGCTTCATATATATGAGTTCATCTACTGAGTAGCCTAACTGCTTTACTGTTTCTTCAAAGTCTTTCAAGACAGCCTCTGAGACTTTGGGAGTTCGAGATAACAGCCATAAGTAATCCTTGTTATAGCTTGTGACATAGGCATATTCATAGTTCTCCTTGTCTAGTTTAAAAACCACATAACTGCCATAAAAAGGACCAAAAAACGACACTTTCAGATGACCTAAAGTTGGGTCTGAGACAAACTTAGCAACGCCCTCAGCTTGTTTCCATTGACGTTCTTCAACCACATAACCACGATTCAGCACAGACATCGTACCATCATTTTGTAATTCATAAGTTGCGGTCACGCTGTCCATACCTCTTTCAAAGCGGTGATCTAACCTTGCTATCTCATACCATACGCCTTGATATCTCTGAATATCAAAGCTTTTTACGGGCTGCACGCCTTCGGGGATCCCTGTACAACCACCAACACTTATTACACCCAAAATTATAAAAACAATCCTTAAAAATTGACCTTTCAACATGATAAACTCCATGATTCTGATTTAATCTGTAGTATTGCAATCGTTTGATACGGCGTTAATCCCGCATACGATCGCTTCACTGAAAATACATAAGCCATTGAAATAAATAATAGATCATGAAAATACCAACTCAAGGGTTTGGCGCCACACGTGGCCTATTAGCCGTCTATGTAGAAAATCGGCCACCTTTAGAAGAATACAAAAACCTTAATAAAATTATACCATTACAGCAGGGTGAGATAGAGTATATCAATCAGGAGTGCGGTAATGGGTGGCGCAAAGTCTTTAACGTTTTTAGCAAATTTATCGCAGAACTCAGTCACCCAGATCACAATTTTACTAAGTTAAAAAAAAACGACACTCGTTGGCAAACTTATCGCGATAGCACCTTGTTACAGGGCCATAGCCAAGAGGCACTGATTTTCAGCGCGCCGGATCTAGCACAAAGCCACTATACTTGGCATATCATCGCAGGCCGTACTTATGCTAAGCTGTTATTCAAAGATCAGCTTTTTACCAACTCACTAGTTTGGTTAGATGAAGAGTTTGCAATTGATGAAGTGAACAAGCTGATAGTGTGTCCTTACTTTGACTACAGACAACTTAGCAATATAAAAATTGCTAAGTTGGTCGCTTTAATTAAAGATGGGGCAGGGGGAATACACCAATCCACGTAGGCAATGCCTTTTAATTACGCTTATAGCTATTGACGGCGCTAAAACCTAGCGCCTTAAAGTAAACTAAAGGCGTCGAAAACCCAGCCTTTTCAAGTAAAGTGGTTAAACCCTCTAAACTGATGGGATAAAATTCCTCGACGAAATTACGGCGCATTTTTTCGACGCCTTGTTCAGTCAAACCCAATACGGTATGACAAAGTTGAAACTGTGCCTCACGCTCAAAGCTACTCTCAGGAAGCATAAGATCGGCTAAAAATAACTTCCCTTCAGACTTAAGGTTGTGGTTAATCTGAGTAAGTAAATCGTCTTTATCGCCATTGTCCCGAACGAAGTGCATTACTAATAAACACAACGTCGCATCCGCCTGAAATGTATTTTCAGGCAGTTTACCATGATGAATCGTGACGCGGTCGCGAATACCCAAGTTAGTAAAATTTTGATCTGCTATCTCTAGCATATCCGCTGACACATCCTGTGCAATAAAATGCCAACCTTGATTCTGCTCAGCAAGCTCTATAATTTCACGTCCCGTGCCAGCCCCAACTACCAAAATGGTCGCGTCTTGCACCAACGTCACCCTTAATTGAGCAGCCGTAATTTGATGCAAAAGCGCATAACCGGGTACTAGCTTGCCAATACGCTGGTCATAATTGAGTGCTTCTTCACCTGTAAATGCTGGCATTTTCTTTCCTTATCGATGTGTTTTAATCCAGTCAGACCCAGCTTCAGTATCAAGACGCATGAGTTATCACTGTCGAGTACCCGCCGGCTTGTTTCTTTATTTGAACTTGTGTCGCTACTCGTTCTGTCATTTGTGCCACGTGGGAGATCACGCCTACTTTTCTCCCTTGCGATTGCAGTGCATCTAATGCGTCCAACGCCACACTGAGTGTTTCAGGGTCCAAAGTACCAAAGCCTTCGTCTATAAATAGGGAATTGATCTGTACTTGATTAGACGACAAAGATGCCAGCCCCAACGCTAAAGCAAGCGACACTAAGAATGACTCACCACCAGATAATGTATTAACGCTCCGCTGTTCATCAGCCATATCTCTATCAACAATGGCTATTTCTAAAGATTGACCTATTACGGTCAATCGATAGCGCCGAGATAAACTACTCAAGTGGTGATTTGCATAATGAAGAAGAATTTTTAACGTCTGAGTCTGCGCCAAGTTACGCATTGTCTTGCCTGTCGCATCGCCTAATAGTCGATTAAGTAGGTGCCAATTTTCGTAGTCATTTTGCATTCGCAGCAGTTCATCTTGATGGGCTCGTATTTTTTCAACGTTGTCATGATGAGTTTGTAAACTCACTGATAACGTAATTAGTTGCCCATTAAGTGCCTCTTGCTGCTGCGACAATGACTCTAGATGTTCATTCAGCGTTTCTTGGCTTGGCTTAGGGCTGTCAACCGCACAGTGCTCTGCCATATTTTTGTCTACATGTTGCAACTGAGAACGCTTTTCTACCAACTTACACTCGAGTGTTTGCGCCTGTTCAATTAACGGCTGCCATTGTGATTTTTGTAGCAAAAGAAGCTCATTAACCAACGCTTCATTGAGCTCATTATATTGCTCCGATGCCCCCTCCAACCAAGTCAAAAAGCGTGTGTGGTTATCGTCAAGTACAGCTTGGTACTCCTGACACTGCGCTGTTAGGTGTTTTAACTTGATTGCATGTTCATCTTGCTCTTTAAGTAACTGCTGCAACTTATCTTTTTGCGTCTGCAATCGTGCTTTTTTAGCGGCTTCTGACGCTTGCAATTGCTGCTGCCATTGATCCGCGCTTTGCTCGAGGGGCAACAAGGCAGCTCGCTTACTTTTTGTTGTGTCGCACAACGTAACTTGTTGTGAAAGTAGTACAGACACGTCCGCTACTTGTTGTTTAACTTGTGCAAGTAATTGCTCTTTAGCATGAAGTTTGGGCTGAATATCTGTGATATTTTGCCCTAATTGATTCAGCTGACTGATTTTTTGTTGCTGTGACTGTACTTCGTTCGCAAGGGTTTCAGTTGCATTATGTGGTTCTAGCTCAAACTGTGATAACCACAGAGGTTCAGAGTACACTTCTGTAATTCGTACCTTCAGGCTTTTGGATAACCTAAGCAGCTCTTCATTACGTTGCGCCTTGCTGGTTAATAATTGCGTATACTCTTGAACTTGAGCTTGATGTCTACTCAAAGCTGCGTGCGCTGTGTTTAATTGCTGTTGTAATTCTTGTTGTGCCTGAAACTTCTGTTGCTGTGCTTTGCTAAGCACGCTATATCTCGATAATCGCTCTTCTATTTCAAGCAGTTGCAATTCATATTTTGACGCATCAGCAAAGGTCGGGGGCAACTCATTAAGTAGTGCTTTGTTTACTTTTTGCTTTTGCACAATCTGTGCATTTTGCTGCAACGAGGCTTGCAATTGACCGTTAATTTGCTCTAAATACGACACCACCTCATGGTAGCGTGTTTGAGTTTGAGCACGCGCTTTTTCAGCTGCTTGATACTGACTTTCAAAGTCATTGATCAACTGCTGCCAATGCGTATCAATATGCTCGACGTGATAAGGGTGTTCAGTCGCACCACACACCACACACTCTTTACCATGCTCTAATTGTGCTCTCAATGCACTAATGTTGTCACTCGCACGCAATTTAACTTGATGTAAGTTATCTTGCGTAATAAGCAACTGCTGCCTTGTCAGCTCATCTTGATGTTCAGCATCTTTACGTTGCGCATTGGCACTGTGCTGTTGATGTCTGAGGCTGTCAATTTGTGTTTGTAATTGGAGCAACTCATTATCTAATTGAGTTTGCTGCACAATCGCTTGCTGGGCTTTTTGCACTTGAGACTTTTGGAACTGCAATTGCTCGTAATCTAGTTCAGCTAACTCCCGCTGAATTTGAGTTAGCTCAACCTGACTTTGCTCTAAGCTCTGTTCAAATTCTTTGCACTTAGGCTCTGCTGTTTGCAGTGCAGCCTGTGCAGCCTTAAGCTGGGGATCTATAGATTGTTGTGCCCCAACAATCGCGCTTTTTTCATCAAATGCGGCTAAGTATTGTTGTAAAACTTCATTGATCTCTTGCCAATGTTCTGTTATTTCGAACAGGGCAGGTTGCTTAGCCAGCAATGCTTTAGTTTCATCATGCTGTGTCGTTAAACTTTGAATGTGTGAGTTCAATGCTTGATGTTCAGCTACATGATTTTTCTCTGCACTTTGCAGCTGAGTTAATTGACTTCGATGTTGTTCTGCAAGCGCAAAATGCTCGGCACAAATACCATCGAGCTCTCTGACACGTAAAATGTCTGGACCCTGTTTTATTAAGGCTTCTTGAGCACTGCTAACAGCGGCATTTGCTGATTTAAGTTCTTGCTCTTGAGAAGCTATCTGGGGCTTTAAGTCAATTTTCGAGAGCGCTTGGATTGCTTCTTGACTGCGTTGTAGCACCTGTTGTGTTTGCGACTTTTGTTCTCGATTGTCAGAAATTTGCTGGACTACCAACGCGAGTTTAGCGCGCTTAAATTCACTTTGGTGCTTGGACAACTCAGCCTCAGTTTCAGAAACTTCAGTCGCTAACTCGTCATGCTGTTGCTGTAGTTTGTGCTTTGTAATATACCAAGCCAATTGTAACTCGGTTACTTTGAGCTCAGTTTTAAGTGTGTTTTGTTGTGCATTGAGTTGCTCAAGTTGAGCTTGCCTGTCAGCGAGCTCCTCATCACTCAGCAGTACGATATCACCTATTTTCTGCTTAAACCTGTCAAGCGCATCTAATTTACCCTTGTGCGCTTCATAAATGGCCTTTCCAACATGGCTAAATTGTTCTGTACCCGTTAAACACTCCAATAGTTGTGCCCGTTCATCTGCATTGGCTTTTAAAAATGCTGCAAAATCATGTTGAGCCAATAAAACAGCACGAGTAAATTGTTCAAAATTAAGACCCAGCAATTGCTGCAAAAGTTGTTTCGCTTTAGACTTCTGGGCTAAAACCTGCTCGTCATGTAATCTAAGCACCAGATGTTCAGCGTCTTTTATCCTGCCATCAACTTTGTTTCGTGCTCTGGCGACTTGCCAACGAGCGACGTATTGCTCACCGTCTTGTCCGATAAACCCAACCTCGGCAAATCCAGACACCGTGCCACGGCGCAATAAGTGACGCGGATCATTGAGTTTGATGTCATCACCATTAAACTCCACTTTGTTTTTCGAGTCAGATTTAAGCCGTGCAGTTTTGCCATAAAATGCCAAGCATATCGCATCCAACATGGTGCTTTTACCTGCGCCTGTCTCTCCGGTTATGGCAAATAACCCAGTATCTTTTAGAGGCGCAGTGGTAAAATCAATCTCGGCTGTAGGCAAAGAGGCCAAATTCTGGATTTTGATTGTAAGTATTTTCATTATTTATCATGCTCGCTCAACGAAACCAAAACCTCTTCTAGGCACTTTTGGAGTGCGCTAGAGGGTACTCCTTGCGGATCGATTTGCTCTTTGTACGCCAATTCTAATAACGTTGTGGGCGCAAGCTCAGAGACCTTTCCTAGGTCATCGAAGATGACTTCATCATCATACTCTGTCTGCTGAGTAACCCGCTCAATACCGCAAAAATTCACGGGCTTATTTTCTAATGCCTGTTCTATTTTGTGGCGAAATTGACTATCAGTTTCACTGGCATTCAAACGCAAGCGCAAATACGGTTTTGGCGCTTTGTCACATGAGGGTAACTCGAGCGCGTTTATTGCCTCACAAAGCTCTACCAAGGTCGCTCCCCCCTTATCAGGAAGCAGAATAACCTCCTTGTACCTTGGCACATAACGGGCTGACACAGCCTTGACTTGTGACTTTTCAAATTCGACAAGCACAACTTGATGCTTATAGTTCCGCTCAGCAAAAGACATTGGCATAGGCGTACCGCTATAGCGAATACAGTCATTGTTCGCAACTTTTTGCGCCTTATGTAAGTGCCCTAACGCGACATAATCAGGTAACTCTCCAAATACATCTGCATGGATTGAATCAAATCCACCAATTGTTATATTGCGCTCAGAATCTCCAGAAATATCACCCCCTTTAGCGTGCAGATGTCCCATTGCAATTATGGGCGCACCTTTGTCGGCAATTAACGCATAAGCACTTTTATAAGCTTGCCTAACTGCATGCGCGTAACTGCTTTCATCGTTATCTAAATGCGTGATATCTGCACTGCGTAAAAATGGCATGGCCACAACATTAACTTTGCCTGCGGGCATAATCAAAGTCTTAACGACATTTTTTGGATTGTGTTTTTCAAATCGTCCAACAACATGCGTATCAAACTGCTGTAATAGAGGTTTAGCTGTTTCAATGCGATTCGCAGAGTCGTGATTACCAGCAATAATGACAATGTGTAACGCTGGCAAGAGGTCTTTCACTTGTTTGATAAAAGCGTAGAGTTGCTGCTCAGAAGCGGCTGGAGGCGTTGCAGTATGGTATATATCACCACTGACTATAAGCAGATCAGCTTCAATTTGCGCAAGCTCTTGGCAAAGCCAATCTAAAAATGCTTGATGCTCTGTATAGCGACTGTGTTCGTAAAACTGTTGACCGAGATGCCAGTCAGACGTATGTACAACCTTCATGCAGCGTTCCTTTCCTATTTAGGAACGCTAATATAACATTGCTTGGGGCTATTTATTAATAGCTCAAGCGCCACCACATGAAAATTATTACAGGTAAGGCAAGTAACAAAAGCATAGGCGCACGATAAAGCTTGTTTTGCTTCGCTTCTAAACGCTTGATAGCTGAACGCTCATTGCACGCAGCCACTTTATCAACATAACAGTAACCGTTTTCAAGGTACTCTTTACAATTTTGTTCGTCAGCAGGTATTGCAACCAGCTTCTCTTGTTTTTTTAGTATGTAAAAGTCCATACTGCTCACCACATTTCTTTTCGATAAACGGGTATACATAAATGAGCAAAACTAACGCCAGTTTTACCCAAAATGAGAAAGAGCGCGATTTTAATGATAATTCCAACCAAATATCAACAGTCTTATTGTGGTTTTTGAATTTTTTTTCAAAATAGAGACAATAAATTTGAAAAATGCACAACTGACGTACCCGTCAAATTGCTAATTTATCATCACTTTGGTCAGTTTTAAGACTAGCTTTGACTTACTGAATCACTTCTGAACCACTTTTAACGTTGTACAAATTTTTACCAACTACCAATAGCCTACTGAATTTATTACGTAAAATAACAGCACAAGACAAATATTAAATTGTCAGCCTCGCTAAAAAGGTCAAAAAGTCGACTGTTTTGCTTCCCTATTCAATAAAAAAGCACAATAATCCTTCTTCATAATAATTAAAATAAAGTAGACTATAGGTAAGTGAGTAAACACTATCAAATCCTGAGAAGGAGTTATTTTATGCGAACTTGGCTTTTCGCCGGGCTCAGCTTGATGTTGACCTTTGCAGCACAAGCGCACAAGTTAAAAGCATCTATTGCAACAGCAAACATATTTCCCGAGCAGGGAAATATCCAAATTGAGTATCGCTTTCACCTGCATGATCTTGAACATGCCTTAGTACACCTGTTCAATGATCACAAAAATGTGTACCAAAATACAAAGGTTCAGCAAGCATTCGCTGATTATGTATACACACATACATCCCTCCGGCGGTTAAATGGCCAAGCTTTGGCTTTATCAGCAGCGACAGTAAAAATAGATGCTAAGTACCTTTGGGTATATCAAGAGGCACAATTTGCTAAAGGCACACCACTAAAAGGGCTAAAAATGCGCCATGGGGCACTTAGAGATATTTGGCCCGACCAAATTAATCTGGTGAACTTTAGAGGAATTGGAAAAGTCAAAACGATGCATTTTGACAAAGATGATAATTGGTTGGCGGTCGCATTTGATTGAGCCCAGATTGATTAGTTTAAGTAAAAAAGGGCGATAGGCCCCTTTTATACAATTACTGACATACTTGCTCACCACGCGCCGAAAACTGCGAGTCACAGCGCAAAAACGCCTCTCCTTGTTCATCAAAAAATCGGCCATACCAGCCAAAGTAGCGATCCAATTCAACCTCTAAAAAGCCAAATTTTGCCTGCTCATTACCGTTGGCTTCCAATCCATCTACAACGGCTTCAAAATTGGTGTAAGGTAATTCTTCGCTGAGGGTAACCCCACTATTACCCACCACAATTTGTGGCGGACGCTTATCCTGTTTGTCAAAACTAAGAGATTGGTAAATATGCATGTGACCAGATAACAGCAAAGCGACCTGCTCAGGCAAACGGCCTAACGGGGTATTGGCTAAAGCGCGCTGCATCATGATATTTAAAGTATTATCGGTGGCCACATTATTCACTCCCCAAAGTGGCCTGTGTGTAACTGTCCAAATTGGCTTATCTGGATATTTACTTGCAAATTTTTGCAGCCCTTCATATTGAGCTTGATACTGTGCTGTCAAATCATTGGAGAATCTATCATCACATGCATTAGCAGTATCTTGCACCCAAATATTAAGCTTTTCTAGCTTCAGCATATAGGGGTCAATCATAGTAATTGAGGATACCGCAGTCGTAGGTGGGTTAGAAAAGCTACCTTGTATTGGGCAAGCGCGCTGAGCGATACCACTCTCTATATTAGAGCCGGGACCAAAAAAGTAGAACCAACCAAGCCCAGCTCGACTACAAAGTTCATGATTACCTCTTGCAAATACCCAAGGTGCCTTGGTTAAAATCGCATCTGCTGAGCTAAAAAAGTCAGCGCGCCAAGCTCTCCATGTATCTGGTTTTGGGCTACCTGTTGCGTTTTGACTATAGTAGGTTTCGTCTAAACCGCAGGTTTTGCCACCATAGCCGCCATCCCCCGCATCATACGCGTAGACACCTTTACTAATGCTGCCACTGGTTCCGCGATAGTTGTAATCCCCCATATGTAATAGCAGGTCCACTTCACGCTTAGCACCTTCATCAATGAGTGTTTTAAACGGCTCAGCGGGGCCATTGCCATCACAGACATGTGCTTTACAACCCGAATCACCATACACCTGAATACGTTTTGGATTGAGCGTCATCGCATCGAATCTAAGCTGTGTGCCACCCACAAGATAAGATTGCCCTTCAGATACACGAGCTTCACACACTGTTATAGGGAAGTTAGCGCCTGGGTGCAAACCACGAATACGCATTTTGCTGCGCTTGCCCTCTGAGTCTTCAAGCTCTGGACAGAGCGCAGCTTGGTTTTGGATACCGGGTATTATGGCCCGAATATAGAGCAGTGTGTCACCTTGGTTGCTTGGCGCAAGCATTGCGTAAGCAGTGATCACTTCGGCTTTTTTTAAGGGTTTTGGGCTGCTACAACCGGCCAAAATAGCTAACCCCAATATAATACTGACGAATCGCATTGTCGCTTTCCTTCTAATCGCGTCACTAATTCCTTGTTTAGTGTAGTAAAACCTCTGTAAAGGGGTATTACAAAAGCTTACTTACACACAACGCATTATTTTGCCGCTGCAATATCTCGCCACTTAATATCGAACTTGGCCAAGTACTTTTGTAATCGACTTGAGTCATTACTAGTGGCTTTTTGAGTCCTGCTAACGTCAAACAACACGCGCCCAGCGGCAGCCATGCTAGGGCTTTGCAAACATATGGTGACTACATACTCTAATTGCTGACGATCAAACATATCAAGTTGATAAATTTGCTCGTCACTCATGACTAATGATAAGCAAGATCCATGCTGTAACGATTGGCTCGTTTGCCAATTACTTTCGAGCCGTGCGACTTCTTCAGCCACATCCTCTTTGCTGATCCGCGAAGAGTCGGCCAATGTGGCCAAACGGATCATCGACGATCCTAGATCCCTAAAGTTACCTTGCCATGTGGCTTTGGCGCTGTGAGCAAAATTCAGATAAGCAGCTCTTGCCTCTTTATTGAATCGTACTCTTCGGCCTTGCGCTTGACTGTATTTGTCTAATTCAAAATCGATGTTGGCGTCAATATCTTCGCGCCTATCTTTTAAAGCTGGGAGCTGATAGGTCCAAAGGTTGATACGAGCAAGTAAGTCTTCTCTAAATGTCCCCTCTAATACACAAGCTTTTAAATCACGATTAGTACCCGCGATCAGCTGAAACTCGCTCGTCACCTCTTGGTCACTGCCAACAGGGTGAAATTGCTTATTTTCAATCGCTCGCAGCAGCATCGCTTGTTCTTCAAGTCCTAACTCACCCACTTCATCCAAAAACAGTAGCCCCTGATCTGCCGCCTTTAAAAAGCCGTCTCGCGCCTGCTGCGCACCGGTGAATGCGCCTTTTGTATGGCCAAATAGAGCAGCCATCGCATTTTCACCTTTGAGTGTTGCGCAGTTGACAATCACTATCTCGCCTTGCAAGGTTTTACGCTGCTTTTTAAGCAAAAAGATCCGAGAAGCAAGCTGGCTTTTGCCCGCGCCAGTTGGGCCGGTTAATAAAATGGGCGCATTGGAGCGTATGGCGACTTTTTCGATTTGCGCAATCAAGCGGTTAAACGCAGTATTTTTTGTCTCGATGCCCGCTTTGAGAAAGCTCTCACCTTGACGGCGCTCAATATCAAAGCGCTCAGCCAACTGGTCGTATTTTGAGAGATCTAAATCAATGGTCTGCACTTTGCCCACAGATTTATTGTCATTATGCGGGTCAGGTGATGTTTGTATTAATCGCCCTGGAAATTGCCGGCTTTCAGTGAGCAAGTAGCTACATATTTGTGCAACGTGGGTCCCCGTGGTGATGTGAAATAGATATTCTTGCGCATCCAAATCAAATTCAAGTGTGCGGCAAAAGTCATACAATTTGGCGTACACCTCACCAAAATCCCAAGGGTCGTCAAAATTGATTTCAACCAAATGCACGGTTGTTTCAGGTGATACGCTCTCAATGTCAACGGCAACATTATTTGCTAAACGTGTACTTTGTCTGCCATGCAGCAAATACAAGCGATTTATGATCAAATCGTCTTGGCTTACCAATGAAATATTTGGACGCCAGCGATGCCAACGGTCAACCCGTTTACCAATAAAGTCCAATTGCGTGCCAAGCAAGCTTACAGCCACAACTTCTTTCAAAATACACTTATCCATTCGGATATATCAATATCTAAATGGAATCATTTTTAAAATAAAAGCGCAATAAAAAATATACGCACTGACTCACAAAAAATAATTTTCCCTATTTAAATCAATTAACTAAAAATTAATTTCGACGTTTTGAAAACCTTTGGCACATCACTTGGAATACCTATTTCGTAGTTTGATAGCGTGTTTCTGAATAACACCGCGGTGCGACTTACACTGTAAGCACGTATTCCGAGTTCAGCTACGTCAGTGATGGGTACTGGAAATGGAAACACTTTAAGTGTGGGGTTCAATTCCCCTAATTTGATAGATAGCTCAATGGTAGAGCCACGAAATTTATACATTCGTTTGCTGCGGGTTCGAGTCCCGCTCTAATCACCATAAATAAAAGATAGAAACGTTATTAGTTTCTACATTGAACTGCGCTGAAAAGCGCTGAATTATGCAAGTAGCCGCCACTAACACTAAGTTGGGCTTCGCTGAACACACTGAATCAATGGCAAGCTGGATGCTCCCCATTGATGCACTTATTTAGCCGGCCCAACGATAGCTAGCTGGCCGCTGCCATGCAGTACAAGGAATAAAAAATGAAATTTAAAAAACAACAAATCGTTGCAGAGACAAAACGTGTTTTCGTATACAAGAACAAGCAGTTTAAGTGTGTATTGACCTCTGGTAAACACACCTTTTGGGATTTTAAAAATGAACTCGAATTTGTGACACACAACATCGAAACGCTGTTCTTTGTAGCATCGGACGCTGAGCGTCTGTACCACTCAAACCCAGAAGTTCAAGCGCACATCAGCCACTACAAATTAAATGAGCAAGAAATCGGCTTGCTGTACTTCAATGACGCTTTGAAAGGTGTAGTAGCACCGGGTGAGAATCTCTATTTATGGCAAGATGCAGGTGATATCCATTTGGAAAGAGTGGATATCAGCAACGACTTTTATGTCGATGAAAAAACCTTAAAGCTGATTGAAAAAGCAGGGTTAAACCTCGCTTCAAAACTTATCCGAACAGCGAAAACCACCGTTTGTAAACCGGTTTACCAAATACAGATTGAACGCGACCACGTTGGCTTATTGTTTGTAGACAATAAACTTGTCCAAGAGCTACCAGCTGGGAAGTACGGAGTATGGCAGTTTGGTCGAGAGATTGAACTCAAAACGTTCGATAGCAAAAAGGTATCGGCAGAAGATGCCAAAGATATTTATCACAAGAACAGCGAAATGCAGAGCATTGAACATCAAAGGTTGGGAAGCCAAGAAGTTGGCCTATTGTATGTAAATCAAATTTTGAAGGGCATTGTACCGCCAGGGGAATACCTTTACCTGTGGAAAGCAGCGGGAAATATCCATTTAGAACGAGTCGATATCAGCGCGGATTTTTATGTTGAAAAATCGATCTTCGCACAAGTAAATAGTATAGGGTTAAATAACACCACAAAACTATTTAAAACAACAATGAGTGAGGCGTGCAAACCAATTGTCGATATTTCTATCGACAGTGGTCATATCGGCTTGTTGTATGTGAACAATCAATTACAACAAACGTTGACGCCAGAGCGCTATGGCATTTGGCAATTTAACCGAGATATTGAAGTAAAGATCTTCGACTTGCGTACACTGATGTTAGA
Organism: Pseudoalteromonas luteoviolacea NCIMB 1942; assembly: GCF_001625595.1. Taxonomy (GTDB): domain Bacteria; phylum Pseudomonadota; class Gammaproteobacteria; order Enterobacterales; family Alteromonadaceae; genus Pseudoalteromonas; species Pseudoalteromonas luteoviolacea_A. The sequence goes on along the minus strand of NZ_AUXT01000181.1, from coordinate 41,937 downwards.
AGTATCTGGGCAAGAGATATTAAGTAAGGACAGAGTCAGTCTTCGTATCAACCTAAGTGCCAGCTTTCGAATCACCGATGCCGTGCAGGCGGCTTCAAGCGTTGATGACGTAAATTCATTCGCGTATAACGCCCTACAGCTTGCTTTAAGAGAAGCTGTAGGAACACAAAACCTAGATGATTTACTGATCGATAAACTGCATATCAACGAAACCGTGAAAGAGCTTGTTAGTGAACAACTTGCAGGGATAGGGGTACAGTTAATCAGCGTCGGAATGAAAGATATCATTCTGCCAGGGGAGATGAAAGCAATACTTAATCAAGTAGTCGAAGCGCAAAAGGCTGCGGAAGCCAATGTGATTAAACGCCGAGAAGAGACCGCAGCAACACGAAGCTTACATAATACGGCGAAAGTGATGGAAAACAACCCAACACTGATGCGCTTAAAAGAGCTTGAGGCCTTAGAAAAGGTTGCAGACAAAATTGAAAGCTTAACCGTTTATGGCGGCTTGGAAGGGCTCATGAACAACGTCGTAAACCTAGGTCAAAAACAAGGGGGCCAACATGTGTAAGCCACAATACGAGTTACTAGATAACAACACCAAGCATCCGATAAAGGCTTGGACGAAAGGCGTTCCTTTCGAGCCCGAGGCACAGCAGCAACTCAAAAATATAGCGTCGATGGATATCGTACACTGTCACATCGCAGTGATGCCAGACGTGCACCTAGGTAAAGGCGCGACCATAGGTAGTGTTATACCTTCAGTGGATGCCGTTATCCCAGCGGCAGTCGGTGTGGATATAGGCTGTGGCATGGTCGCTACCAAAACCACACTCAAGGCCTGTGACTTACCCGATAACTTAAAATCGATACGCAGCGCTTTTGAAGCAGCTGTACCGCATGGCCGTACAACAGGGCGAGGGAAACGTGATAAAGGCGCTTGGGGAAATATACCCAAGCTGGTGCAAAAGGAGTGGCTGGCGTTGGAGAAACGTTTTGCACAAATTTGTGCAAAACATCCAGCAATCGCCAAGAGCAACCATGTAAACCACTTGGGTACAATGGGTACAGGCAACCACTTTTTGGAGCTTTGCCTAGATGAAATGCAAGATGTATGGCTGATGCTGCACTCAGGCAGCCGTGGCGTGGGTAACCGAATTGGCACATATTTTATTGAGCTGGCTAAAAAAGAAATGCAGCGCCATCAGCAGCACTTACCCAATATGGACCTTGCTTATCTTAAAGAAGGCAGTCTCTATTTCGATGACTATGTAGAAGCCGTTGAATGGGCTCAAGACTTTGCTGCAAAGAACCGTGAGATTATGATGTTCAATGCATTAAAAGCGCTCAAAGATGCACTATCAGTCCCTTTCGAGACCATAGATATTGCGGTTAACTGTCATCACAACTACATCTCCAAAGAAGTGCATTTTGGTAAAGCTTGTTACGTCACACGAAAAGGTGCGCTTCGTGCCGAGCAAGGTGAAATGGGGATCATTCCAGGAAATATGGGCGCCCGTTCATACATCGTTAGAGGTCTTGGCAATGCAGACAGCTTTAATAGCTGTAGCCATGGTGCAGGACGTGTTATGTCGCGTACCAAGGCTAAAAAGGTTTATAGCATTGCAGATCATGAAGCGGCAACACAAGGGGTAGAATGTCGTAAGGATGCAGCCGTGATCGACGAGATTCCGCATGCCTACAAAGATATTGATAAAGTCCTGGCAGCACAGCAAGACTTGGTAGAAGTCGTGCACACATTAAAACAAATCGTTTGTGTAAAAGGATAAGAATGACAACCATAGCAAACAAACCAACTACTATTATTGACGGCTCGAAAGGAGAGGGCGGTGGCCAAGTGCTAAGAACCGCCCTTAGCCTGTCGATGCTACTCAACCAGCCCATAGAGATAAAAAACATCAGGGCGGGACGAAAAAAGCCGGGGCTAAAGCGTCAACACCTGACTTGTGTACTGGCCGCGCAGCAAATATGTGATGCACAAGTAACAGGGGCTGAACTTGACTCACAAAACATCACTTTTGTACCAGACCAAGTACAAGCAGGTGAGTATGAATTTAAAATCGGCACGGCTGGCAGCACAGTATTAGTTTGCCAAACTATTTTGCTGCCACTGGCGCTCAGCGGTAAGGCGTCCAAGGTGGTACCCATAATGGCATGTCACCTTCTCTGACCTTTTTTACTCACTCATTTATGCCTGCACTGCAAGGCATGGGGTTGAACTGCGAAGTAACAACACATAAGCTTGGGTTTTTCCCCGCAGGTGGTGGGAGTTGGCAAATAGACATTGCGCCAATTACGTCCCTTAAACCTTGTCAATTTGAGCAATCGGGTGAAGAATTGGAACTACAACAAAACAATTGTAATGTGCTCTCTATTGTCGCTGGGGTAAAAGACTCCGTAGCCGGTAGAGAAATAAAAAAGGCTCAATCACAACTGAACTGGACAAATGCAGGCACCGAGATTGACAGAGCAAATGCCTTCGGCAGTGGCAATAGCTTTCATTTAAGCGTGGGACAGGCTAAGCAAGTCGCCATGTTTGAGCAAATTGGCGAGCTTGGTCTCTCTGCTGAGCGAGTAGCGGGTCGTGCTGTTAAGTCGCTAAAGCATTACTTAAAGTCCGGTGCTGCGGTGGAAGAGCACCTAGCGGATCAACTGCTATTGCCCATGGCACTCGCTGGGGGCGGAAGCTTCACAACCACAGCACTGAGCAGCCACACAACAACGAATATTGACGTTATTGCGCAGCTCAGTGGCATAACAATTAAAACACAGCAATTAAACGAACACCTTTGGAAAGTATATTTGGACTAATAATGGATAAAGCAGTTACATCAATAGACCCTGAAGTGCACAGCGAAATCATGGCGCGTATTAAAAAGGCCGAACAAGAGCACAATGTAAAGGTCCTTTACGCAATTGAATCAGGCAGCCGTTCTTGGGGATTTGCGTCACCAAATAGTGATTATGATGTGCGCTTTATTTATATTCATCCCAAAGATTGGTATTTGTCTGTGATGTTAGAATACAAACGTGATGTGATTGAATACCCGATAGTAGACGATATTGACATAAATGGCTGGGAACTGCGCAAAGCACTTAAGCTTTTAAAAGCATCAAACCCAGCGGTAGGTGAATGGCTCAACTCACCGATTGTCTACATTAATGATGAAAATTTTAAGTCGCAAGTACAGGTGTTGTTTGCCCGCTACTACAGAACCGACCGCGGTCTATATCACTATGTAAATATGGCAAAAAGCAACTATCGAGGCTATCTCAAACAAGATATGGTGCCTTTGAAAAAGTACCTCTATGTATTGCGAGCTTTGTGTGCTGCAAGATGGATTGAAAGAAATGACAGCCCACCTCCCATAGAGTTTTCAGTGTTGGTAGACGGCGTGATTGAAGATACTCAGCTACTTGCACAAATAAACGCTGTTGTTGTGAAAAAACAACAAGCCACAGAAAAGTCAATGGTGCCTGTAATAACTCCTTTAAATGAGTTCATTGAATCAGAGCTCAATTATTTTGAAAACAATATCAATAAATCGGATAACCATGAACAAGACCCGAGCTATTTAGATGCCTTTTTTCAAAATAGACTCTCACATATTACCTGTTAGTAAAAATTTGATCTTTAGTGGTAATTAGTTACCACTACAACAAGCTACATACCTCTTGCACTACCACCTCAATGCGCTTTGGCCGCGATGAGTTTTGCCTTTTACATAAATATACCGTTTCAAAAACTGGCTGTGCTAATCTGTGAATGGCGATCTTTGATTTCTGCGTAAAGGCGTCAACGGCATATGCGGGTAAGATAGTAAACCCAAACCCCATCGCAACAGGCTGTAAAATTAGGCCTATTTGATTCGAAAAACCTTTCTTCTTCAGCATATTTGCATGCCCAAACTCAGCATAGTTTGCACCCAAGAGTAAACTGGCGTGGTGATTACCATCAGGGTGGTCAATAAAGCCAAGTTCACTGAGAGATTGCCAAGTAGGCTGCTCAAAACCGGCGGGAGTAATGAGCAAAAGCTGCTCTTTAGCAATTGCTTCACTATGCACTTCTTCCAGCTGACTTTTTACCGTCATTAAACCAATATCGACTGATTTATTGGAAATAGCCCGCTCGATTTCGGTATTCGGAGCAAAACGATGATCGATCAATAATTTAGGGTGCTTATCCTGCAAGGCCAGTAAGTGAGGATACAACTTTAAACCCAAACTGCCGGGAGATTGGATACGCACACAGCCTTCAAATGCGGGATCGTCACCAATTGTCTGTTCTAAATCAGTGAGGTCATCCAGTATTGACCGCCCTTTTATATAGAGTATTTCACCGACAGGGGATAACGAAAACTGCTTGCCTTCACGTTGAATAAGCGTTTGTTTCAATTGGGCTTCTAATTTACTTATATGCTGACTCACGCCCGACTGTGTCATATGCAGTTTTTCAGCTGTACGTGTGAAATGTGCTATATCAGCGAGGGTACAAAATGTACGCAACCATACCAAGTTAATCATTACAAAGAATTATTAAATAAAGAATAAATGATAATTTCATATTATAACCCTAAGCTTGTAATCTGCCCATAAATTATGAGGAGCACACACCATGAACAAGATATATCCACGCAACTTTTCTCACATTGGCATTTCAGTTCCTGACCTAGAAAAAGCAGTTAAATTTTATACTGAAGTTTTAGGCTGGTATTTAATCATGACGCCAACAGAGATAACCGAAGATGGCAGTGCGATAGGCGAGATGTGTACGGATGTATTCGGTGCAGGATGGGCGCGTTTTCGCATTGCACACCTCTCTACCGGCGATAGAATTGGTGTAGAACTATTTGAGTTCAAAAACCAAACAAATCCAGACAATAACTTTGAATACTGGAAAACCGGAATATTTCACTCTTGTGTGCAAGACCCCAATGTTGAAGAGCTGGCTGAGCGTATCGTTGCCGCCGGTGGCAAAAAACGTATGGAAAAACCTCGCTACTATTACCCCGATGAAAAGTCCTACCGTATGATCTATATGGAAGACCCGTTTGGCAATATCCTTGAAGTCTATAGTCATAGTTATGAACTGATTTACAGTGAAGGAGCATACTAATTCAACGCGCTAGGAACCAATAACTAAAAGCTAAAGTCTTTAATTTTTATACTGCCCTTTATAGCCTCAAGTGGACTGATTTTTGGTGTAAAGGGCATTGACAGATATGTGCTGTAGCAGTATCCAATATTACTTCCAAAGCCCTCATCCTCAAACAAACTAAACATGTCGTTCATCCGAATATTCACCTAGCACACCATAAAGAGTATTTACATCAATTGGCTTACCAATATGCGATACAAAGTCTTGAGACAAGTATCTATTTACATCTTCAACCATGACATTCGCTGTTAACACAATCACAGGTATAGTTTTATTGAGTGATTTTATTTTTTGCTGAGCTTCAATACCGTCTATTTCTGGCATGTGGATATCCATTAACACCAAATCATATTGGCTTTGCATAATTTTAATTAAATTGATGGTTATCGACATACCTAACCCAGTCCCACCATATTTACGTGTTGTCGATGAATCTGCTTGACTGAAACGCTCGAAGATACAGCCTGTGTTTCTTTTGTCATACCTATACCTGAGTCGAACAACTCAATCTTAACTGCTTGTTTTTGTGCGCTCGTTGTACGGCTAAGGACCACTTTCACTTAACCCTTATTTGTAAATTTAACCGCGTTTGAAGCTAAGTTTAGAACGATCTTTTTTACCCGAACAACATCTCCTATTCACCCGTCTTTAAAGTCATCATCAATAATAGTAAGGTGCTGAATTAGAACAATAAACATATGCTTTCCATTTAACCTACATAAATCCCGCTACATTAGTCCCATGTCAGTATGTGTGCAGAGTGTAATCTGCGATAATCAGCCTAAAACCATGAACACTTACATGACAGCAATTTTAAAAGCGCTCATGTGTTGTGGCTCATGCTAATTGAGCCCACTCAAAACCAATTTAACTGCGCTTTTCGAGGCAATACTTGGCGGTTCCACCTTCGCCTGAGGTGAATGTACCATGCGCACCTAAAATTGAATGCGTCGGCTCACATGCTACTACTTCAAACTCACTACCGGCAACTCCTTGGCTAAACTTGCCCTTATGCGATAGAACCAAAATATGAGTTTGTGCACCTAGCTCCATTTGAATAAGCTCGATACCACTAAAATGTGCACTACCTTCAGCATCATAAGCCATACTGTACTGAAGTTCACCAGAGCCTATTATATCCCCTTGATAAACATGTTTTACGACAGCGGTTGTTAGCTTTCCCCCCGCCAATACAACGTTTGATTCACGCGTTTGTTCTTGCCAATCTGTAATTTGAAACTCACCTTGCCATTTCATACTTCTCTCCGAGATGTTTTTAATTTTAAATTACATTAACATGTAGTTACTAGGTGGTATTGTAAAAACGCGTCACACCTTGCCAGCTACGAGGTTCGATAATGAAATCAAACAATCAGGCCATAAACGGTGTGCTACACCAAACTAAAAGCGCCTCAAATTACACTTTGAGGCGCTATTTCCCGTCAAAACAGTTAGCTCATTTAGTTGAACAATTCTGGTTAGTTAATTGGAATTTGCCCTCTGGTGTACAACACGTCCAAAAGAACTTGCCAGATCCGAATTGCCATTTGACTTTTTTACCGAACAAATGTGAGTTCCTAGGCCCAGTTAGCCGGGTGTATGACTATACAATGCGTGGGCAAAACGGAATAATTGGCGTGAAATTCAAACTCGGTGCATTAACCCCTTTGTTGCCAAACCCAATTGACGAGTACATCGATACGGTCATTACATTTCCTAGCTTTTTACACTGTGACTTATCCGCTCTAACTCACACTTTGAACCAAACAGACAATGACAAAGACCGCGTTGATGCTCTTGAGCAGGCACTTGATCCCCTTTGTGCTGATGTGCAGGTAACTAATGTTCAACAGATAACGACGCTTGTCGAACAAATAAAAAGCAACAATGCTATATATTCTGTCGACGACCTCGCAGGGCAAAGCGGTCTATCCAAACGGACACTACAACGCAAGTTTAAACAGTTTATTGGCCTTTCCCCGAAGTTTCTGATCCGTAAGTATCGATTGCATAATGCTTTAGCACTATTAGAGCAACACCCTAACGACATACACCATTTGGTAACCAAATTAGATTACGTAGATCAAGCTCACCTGATCAAAGACTTTAAAAATATCCTTGCCATGACGCCAGGCGCTTATATTCACGATATCTAACCCTTATATTCAGCTTACATTTAGAAATGTATTCAAAAGCACTGCTGCGGTTACAAAATACAACAAGGCGTCACACTCCTTTGCATGAGATTGGATGATTGCAACATGCAATAATTCTATACTTTTCCTCGTTGAGTAAGCGCATACCTAGTTACCTCGCTTTGTAACTCAAGCAGGTTTCCATGCAATTGTTTAACATGTTGATTTCCCCATGTCTTTTTAAGACTTTTTTGCGCGCAGTTACTGCGCGCTTTTTTTTTGCTTATACTTATATTAACTCCTCGCTTTTAAGTAACTCCTTGCATCGCTTTTTTCCTATTATCAAAATAACTTAACACTCTATTCGACTGGCACAACGCGCAATGTCAACTATATTTTTGCTTACATCCAATTCGTAATGACTCGGTGGCATATGATATTTTCATCAAGGACAGAACGTCTTAAAAGACAAACAATTCAAACGAAATACGATCTTATATTTAATAACCAGCCCATATTGACGTTAAGTGATGATGGAATGATAAAGGAAGTCAGTGATGCACTGCTTGAAAAGTTAGGCTACCAGCGCCATGAGTTAATCAACAAGCCTTACAAAATCATACTCAAAACGACACTGAATTTTGGTAGCCACAGTATCGCAAACCACTCATCAGACGAAGTGCAGGCGAGCAGTAAAAATAAACAAACGTTGTGGTTCCAATCATACCTCCTTAGCAATTTTGAACAGCCTCCTAATAGCGAATTGCATGATGCAACTTCGTTGTTGGTACTACACGATATAACAAGTTACAAAGAGGCAAATTCAGACTTTGTGGGAAAAATCGACGCAATAGACAGATCGCAAGCGGTCATTGAATTTAATATGGATGGAACAATCATTCATGCCAATGACAACTTTCTTCAAGTCATGGGGTATGAGCTGTCTGAAATAGTCGGTAAACACCACAGTATGTTTGCCGAGTCTGAATATGCACATAGCGAAGAATATAAAGGCTTTTGGCAGAGTTTAAATCAAGGCGAATTTAGTACCGGCGAGTACAAACGCCTTGGCAAAGGAGGTAAGGAAGTTTGGATCCATGCATCCTACAACCCTATATTCAATGCTCAAGGCCAGCCTTATAAAGTGGTTAAATATGCCTCAGACATAACACCAAATAAGCTACAGGCCGCTGATTTTCAAGGTCAATTGCAAGCGATTAGTAAGTCACAGGCCGTGATTGAATTTAACATGGATGGCACCATCATAAATGCCAATGAAAACTTTCTACTGACTATGGGGTATACATTAGACGAAATAGTAGGGCAGCACCATAGTATGTTTGCAGAACCCGATTACGCAGCAAGCAACGAATATAGGAATTTTTGGGCAGTTCTTAATGCGGGTAACTTTAATTCGGGTGAGTTCTTACGTAGAGGAAAAAACGGCAAAGAAGTGTGGATACAAGCCTCTTATAACCCTATTTTAGATTTAAATGGTAAGCCGTTTAAAGTTGTTAAATATGCCTCTGACATCACAGCCCAAAAAGCTCAAGCTGCGAATTATGAGGGACAACTTCAAGCAATTAGCAAATCTCAGGCAATTATTGAATTCAATATGGATGGCACGATTATTACTGCCAATGAGAACTTTTTGCAAACGACAGGGCATACACTCGCAGAAATCCAAGGTCAGCATCACAGTATGTTTGCCGATCCTGATTATGCGAACAGTCAAGCCTACGCAGACTTTTGGCACCAATTAAATCAGGGCAAGTTTGATTCTGGTGAATACCAACGCATAGGTAAAAACGGCAAAAAGATTTGGATTCAAGCAACTTACAATCCGATCTTTAATTCACGCGGTAAGCCGTTTAAAGTCGTAAAGTTTGCTACCGATATCACAGCACAAAAACTGCAAGGAGCCGACTTTGCCGGTCAGCTTGCCGCTATCCATAAATCGCAGGCAGTTATCGAGTTTAATATGGACGGCACCATTATTGATGCCAACGAAAACTTCCTAACTACAACAGGCTATACACTAGATGAAATCAGGGGCAAGCACCACAAGATGTTTGCACTACCAGAATACGCCACTAGCGTTGAGTATCAGCAATTTTGGCAACATTTAAACAAAGGCCAATTTGACAGAGGGGAATATCAGCGAATAGGCAAAGGCGGTAAAGAAATTTGGATTCAGGCTTCTTACAATCCTATTTTCGACTCAGATGGCACACCCTTTAAAGTCGTGAAGTACGCAACGGATATTACAACTAGAAAACACGCTATCTTTAGCATTAAGTCGGCAATTATGGCACTCGCAGAGGGTCAATTGAATCATGGAATTGACGATGATCTGGGTGGTGAATTCAATATCTTAAAAGATGCCATGAATGGCCTGATGAACAATTTAAATAGTATGGTGCTCGAAATCACAGAGGCCTCTAATCAGGTTTATCAGGGGGCACAAAGCATTGCTTCTGGTAATGAGCAATTAAACAGGCGCACAGAGAACCAAGGCGCAAGTTTTGAAGAAACAGCCTCAACCATGGAGCAATTAACGACAACCGTGCAGCAAAATGCAAAAAGTGCAAAGGATGTTTCACTGCATGCCGAAGAGGTCATGAAAAAAGCTCAGCAAGGTGGCGAAACAGTTTCAGATGCGGTTAACGCGATGAGTGACATAGAGGCATGCAGTAGCAGCATTTCAGACATTATTGGTGTCATCGATGAAATAGCATTTCAGACCAACTTATTAGCACTCAATGCTTCTGTCGAGGCTGCAAGAGCTGGCGAATCGGGTAGAGGTTTTGCGGTTGTGGCAAGTGAAGTCCGTAATTTAGCACAGCGCAGCGCATCTGCTGCCAAAGAGATTAAAGGGCTTATCCAAGATAGCTCCGAGGCCGTTTCAAAGGGCAGTTTGCTGGTGGCAGCGTCAGGTGATACATTTAAGCAACTCGTGACAGTAGTGCAAGAAGTAAACCTGATGATTTCGGAGATCACTGAAGCAAGCCAAGAGCAATCTGATGGTGTTGCAGCGGTTTCATCAACCATTGCGCAAATGGACAATGAAACTCAGCAAAATATTCACTTGGTTGAGCAATCAACCCATGCAAGTCAAGTGATGATCCAGCAAGCTCAACATCTGTTGCAGCAAGTATCAAACTTTAAGACAAGTACGAAGCAAGAGCTACTACTTGCTCCTGAGCCAAAAGGCACGCTCAGGTTAAACGTCGGGTGACTTAGATAAGAGTAAATAGCGATACTTTTACAGTTGCATGCTGTTCCCGCTTGGTTCATGCACAGCAAAAGTGGCGCATGTAATAAGTTCTGTCAATTAGTACTCAGAAAAGCGGCACATCGTTAACGGGGGGGTCGGCCATATTCGCACATGTTTATGGCCTAGCATCAATTTCATCTTCTTTGAGATCGAGCAAAGTTTCTAGTTCAAGTAAGGTTATCTCTCCTTGTTGATACCTTCTTTCTTGTTCCAAAATGTACAATACATATGAAGTGCTTTTGACAAATAGCTCTGGCATGATGCTTTTTGCTCGTTTCATCACGATTAATCTCTCGCTCAACTCGGTCAGAGACTCTTGGGATAGGTTTTTAATGAATATATGTTGTGACATCAGCGCGTCTAAATATTCAGGATATACCAGTGGATTTTTCTCAAAAAATGCGGCTTTTGCTTCTTTACTGACACTATCACTTAAACGCTCTTGGTAATGCTCGAGCAATAAAATGCTGTAATCTTGGCTTTCTTTAACGACGGCTTCTGCCGCATAGAGTAGCTTAATCAAATCCTCTCGCTCTTTCTCATTCGCGTCATAGTTACTGATCGTAATCGCCAGTAATACACCAATTAAGGTTGCGACTAGAGTTAAAACAAAGTTACTTGCCAACTCATTGCGATGTGTGAAATGCTTGAGCTTAGGAATAAATAATATGCTACTGCAAAATATCAAAACCACGGTCGTGACTAGGTAAATCATGTTGTTTGTTCTTTTTATTTTTTAATAACGCTGAGCTAATTTACTCAAATACTATGCGATAAACTAGTTCAAATGAAAAGTTAAACGCACGCAAGTTCGCGCCTGAATGTTTTAATTCGTAGCACTCGTGGCGATTCCAAATCATACATAAGGCGATATTGCGTGCCAGGTTCAAGCCCGTATGCATAGGGCTGAACTAGCATACCTTGCTCTATATAATGAGCAGCTTGTTTGGCTGAGCCCAAACAAACACCATGCCCAGCAAGCACCGCACTCATGGCAATATCGATATTGTTTACACGCAAGACCTGACAATGAGTGATATTTAGATCAATAGATAGACGTTCAAACCACTCAGGCCAATACTCTTTTGCAGCATAATCTATCAACCAACAACCTTTTAAACTGCTTGGTTCTTCTGTATCCAACTGTTTTGCAACGCTAGGGGAGCATAAAGGCACAATAGGGTCGTCAAATAAAACCTCGCAATGATACTCAGGATAAGGAGTTCTACCATAACGAATAGCAACGTCCACTTTTCCTTGGCGCAAATCCTCAGTTTCTTTAGAAGTAAGTACTTTCAATGTGATATCAGGATAAGTCGCGCAAAATTCCACATTACAGGTACAAGTACTAAAGAGGCAAAAGACTGTGTTGTTGTAATCGTTAGCTCACCGGCAAGAGGCTCACTTTGAATTTTTTTAGCCCTTCGATAATGCTATTGAACCCCATACAAATAGCCTCATGCAACACAGTACCTTGCTGAGTAACATGCATCTTTCGACCTTTACGATAAAACAGTTTGCACCCTAACTGCCCCTCAAGCTTGCGAATTTGTTGGCTTATCGCAGCCTGTGTAACATGGAGTTCTTCAGCCGCTTTACTATAGCTTTTCAGTCTCGCCGCGGCTTCAACCATTCGCAGCCCAGAAACATTAACCAGCTCTTTATACATAACCTCTACTTATGTAATAGTTAAGTTTATATCGTTCGAGTTACACTATTTTATATCACATAATCACTATCTCAGCAGTAAATGAGATATAAAACCACTGATAAAAATACAAAAAGTATAGTTAAAACCGAAAAACCACGGCTAAGGTGGATGGAGATAATTGGTCGAAAGCTAAATTTTAGCTATGTAAGCACTTACAAATAAGATAATTTGAACTTATATAAACCAACAACAATAATCAACTGACGGTAAGCCAACAATATAAGCTCTTTAAGGTCAGGGTTTTGACAAAATGGTAAGGCCAGTGACGATTCGAACAATTTTTAACTGTGATCTTTGCAACCTGATTTCGCGTATTCTATGTTTAAAGCAGACACTGTAGTCTTGCTATGGAATAAGAGGTAAGAATCGCATGATCAAAGGAATTATATTCGACTTGGATGGCACACTAGTTACTTCTAGTTTAGATTTTGCAATGATGAAAGCGCAGCTAGGGTGTCAAAGAGAAGATGACCTACTAGAGTTTGTCGACTCACTTCCATCTCCGTACATGCGTGAAGAAGCCATGGCACTCATACATCAACACGAACTACATGATGCCAACCAATGCGCGTTCATACCCGGTGCCCAACAAGCAGTTGACACACTATTTGACCAAGGGTTTAAACTGGCAATTGTGACGCGAAATTTTACAAAGGCTGCTCAAATTAAACTGCAGCGCTGTAATATGCCTATAGATATTATAGTAACTAGAGATGATGCCCCTGCCAAACCAGATCCGTCGGCGCTGCAAGGTATTGCTGAACACTGGAGCTTACCGAGTAACGAATGTATGTATGTAGGAGATTACTTATACGACATTCAGGCTGCGCATAATGCCAACATGATGTCTTGCCTTTTTGTTCAACAAGAAATGCCTGAGTACGCGCGTTTTGCAGACTGTATTTTATCAGATTGGAGCCTGTTCTCCGCATTGATTGAGCAAATTAACGTAAAAGCAATACATCAACTGGCCTGAATGAAAAGGCCAAATTGACACTTAATCTTGAAGATAGCTCACCTCAAACCCAATAGGGTATAGCCCAAAGCCTTTAGTCTTGCTAGAATCTTGGCCATTAAAATTTCAAATAACGAGAATTAAGATGGGTAGAGCATTTGAAGTCCGCAAAAACGCCATGGCAAAAACGGCAGCGGCAAAAACCAAGGTCAATTCTAAATACGGTAAAGAGATCTACGTTATAGCAAAAAATGGCGGTGCAGATCCTGAAACAAACCTATCCCTTCGACGCTTGATTGAAAAAGCTAAAAAAGATCAAGTTCCTGCACACGTTATTGAAAAAGCAGTCGAAAAAGCAGCTGGTGGCGCAGGTGAAGATTACTCGCCAGCACGTTACGAAGGTTATGGACCGGGTAACTGTATGGTTATAGTTGACTGCTTAACAGATAATCCAAACCGTACTATCAAAGATGTACGTTTGCCATTCACCAAAACAGATTCAAAGATTGGTAGCCCTGGTTGTGTTGCACATATGTTTGACCACTTCGCTATTTTAGGTTTTGCCGGAGATGATGACGAAGCAGTACTAGAAGCACTGATGATGGCGGACGTTGATGTCACAGACGTAGAAGTTGAAGATGGTAAAGTGTCAGTATTTGCACCAAATACCGAGTATTTCAAAGCCAAAACTGCACTGACTGAAGCTTTTGAAGGCATTACGTTTGAAGTGGATGAAATCACATGGATCCCACAAACGCACGTTGAAATCGAAAATGAAGACGACGTAGCGAACTTTGAAAAGTTCTTAACGATGCTAGAAGACTGTGATGATGTACAAAACGTTTATCACAACGCAATCGTTAAAAAGTAATTACTCGTATTACTAAAAAGCCAGCTTATGCTGCAATGCTGATCTATTAAGAAAATGATCAGTTGACCAATCCAAAAGGTCATGAAAAATCCGTAATTAGTTTTCTGATTACGGGTTTTTTATGGCAAACACTTATTTGTTCAACGTGTTATCAATGATTCATCACTAGAGTTGGCTCAACTGTCTACATTGTGTGAACACATTCCTGTTGAGTGGGTTGCACAGGCAGCAGAATTATCAACTAAAGTGACAATCAGAAGACGCAGACTTCCCAGCGATATGGTGCTTTGGTTAGTGGTTAGTGTGCACTTAGAGCGGGCTTGACGGTACTCTTTAAAGAAAAACGCCCTAGGCCAAGTAGACCTAGGGTCGTTAAGATGAATAAAAGCCGTTACCCTGTTAATCGCAAAGCAGCTCCTCTAAATCGAACAGCATTGAGCTTATGCTGGCTTTTTTATGGCCAATAAATATTCATTAAAGGTCAAATGTTCGAGAAACTGAAAATGCAATTCGCTCGTCAGATGTGTCAGAATCTATTGACGTATCCTGCGCGGCAATCTCGATGTCGAAGTTTGAAATACTGGTTGAATAAGCCAGCTCATAATAGTGATAAGATGTATCACTACCATCCCAGCTAAATTTGTCACCATCTAAAGAGTTTGAAACAGTATAACTGACAGTGATGTCATGATTTTCTGCAATTGAAAAAGCATGAGAAAGAGACGTAATCGTATGACCTGCCTCTGTGCCTGCATAATCCCAGCTATAGAAAAAGTTAAAGCTCGTTTGGCCCAAAGCATTTTCGTAGCCAAATTTCGTATACGCCTCTGGGTAGTTTAAATCACTGGAATCATCCCCTCCATAATAGCTATAGTAAGCAATCCCAACATCTAAGCTCCAAGTGCTACTTAAATCAAAAGTGCGCCCAAAGTAGATATCAACTTCAACATCAGTGCCATCGCTAAAATCAACGTTTGATGCCCAAGCTCCTGCGTACCAGTTCGTTTTTGTGTCGCTATAATCTAGACTCGCTTGAATTGCAAAATCATTTTCTGTCTGGCTAATACCGTTAAATGTATAGTCCGATGCGCCTGAAATAGTGCTAGACCAATCAGCCATTGCCAAATTGGATACCAGCATCAAAGGAAGAACAAAAAGGGGAGTTCGCAGATTTTTTATCATATTATTTATCTCAATGAACGTGAGTATATTACTACCACGATATTTCACTGTGATTTAGAGATTAACTCTCTGAATCACATTTTTACTTTTATTGTTAAAGTTTAGTGTAATTGGCAGGTTAAACAAGAGATTCACTCTAGTCTCACCGCGCTATTCATACTGGTAAAGTTGCTTTTTTTACAATGCAAAATTGAATTACAGTTACTCAAAGTAAGACGAAGTAAAAGGTGAAAAATAACTAGTAAAAAACTATCATTTATAAAATTCACATATAATACATAAACTTATAATTGTAAAAATAAATATACACACTTAATACAGCTTCAACACCTCTCCTATTAATAACTAATCTTCCCAAATATATAATTTACAATTTCGCATTTAAACAACCTAAACAAGCGTTCAAATCATATAAATGAAATCAAACTTTAACTTTTTGCATATTAACTATGTAAAAAAGCAAAAGTTAGAGTAATTACTTATGAACATATCCCGTCGCAGTTTTATCAAAGGTGGTGTCGTACTGTCCAGCTTGCCGTTAACACTCTCATTATCCGGCTGTACATTTTCAGAAAACCCGTTTAGTCATGGCGTTGCCAGTGGAGATCCGCTTGATGATCGCGTCATTCTTTGGACTCGAATCACCATACCCAAAGAAATAAGTGACAAAGTCGATATAGAGACACTAACCGTCAAGGTTAATTGGCAACTAGCCTCCGATACCAACTTTTCTTCTATAGTCGCCTCAGGCTATGTAATTACCTCTCAAGAAAACGACTTTACTGTAAAAGCAGATGCCACGGGACTGCGTGAAAATACCCGCTATTTTTACCGATTTATTATTGATGAGCTAGACAGCCCCTTAATTTCACCTGTTGGTAGGACCAAAACGCTCCCCATATTCAATGTCTCTAATATAAAACTCGCCATGGCTTCTTGTTCTCATTTTAGCTATGGCTACTTCAACGTTTACGCACGAATCGCTGAAATCTCCGATCTTGACGCGGTACTACATTTAGGTGATTACCTGTATGAATACGGTAATAAGGACATATATCGCAACCCATTTCTTTGGAACCGTAAAGTAGTACCAGCACATGAAATGGTTAGCCTATCTGACTATCGACAGCGCCATGCATGCTACAAGACAGATGAAGACCTACAGACACTACACCAAACACACCCCATGATTTGCATATGGGATGACCACGAGTTTACTAATGACACATGGCAAGGTGGTGCCGAAAATCACAATGAAGGCGAGGGCACTTGGCAAGCGCGCAGCCAAGCGGCAATTCAAGCCTATTACGAATGGATGCCAATCAGAGAGCCAAATAGTCTCAGCCGTGAAAAAGCATACCGCTGTTTTAAGTTCGGTGATCTAGCCGAGCTCAACATGCTAGATACTCGCTTCATTGGTCGCGATAAGCAAGTAGAAGTCAACGATCCGGTCAGGCTTGAGGAGCAGCGTTCATTACTTGGCTATGAGCAGGAGCAATGGCTTCAAGACAATTTAATAGACGCCAAACGCCAAGGTGTGAAATGGCTATTGTTGGGTCAACAAGTACAAATGATGCAAATTCAGATGTTGGGTAAACCTATAAATACAGATGCATGGGACGGCTATCCAGCGGCCCGAGCAAGGTTACTCGATTTTATTGAGGCCAACAATATCGACAACGTCGTTGTACTCACAGGCGATGTGCACTCATCATGGGCGGCTAATATTTGTAAAGACCCTTATGACGGGCGGCAATATAACCGCTTTACCCATGATGGAGCAGTTGCTGTAGAGATAGTCACATCGTCAGTAACTTCTCCCTCGATTCCAGTACCAGGGTTGCAACAAATTGTAGGTGATGTCGGCAAAGTTTTAATGCCAGAAAACCCCCACATACGTTATGTAGATTTGGCTAACAGAGGCTTTGTTACCTTAGATATCAACCATGAACGTTTAACGGCAAAATGGCACCATGTACCTTTTGTTGGATTTAAAAACGACCAGATACATATTGGCAAACAATTTACCGTATATTCGGGACAATCAAAGCTGCAATAGCACTTCAACACATCATCTACCCCTCTTGAAAAGCCCGGTATAAGGGCTTTTCAATTTTTTTTAGTTTTTTTACTTTATTTTCTTGAAAATCATTTTGCCCGTCCATAGATAGTGTATTGAGGACGCCGACAGGGTCCCAAACCAAAAATTAAGAAACTGTTATTAACCTTGTTTACTGGTTCATTAGAAGAGTAAACAAGCATTATCGCTTTAATGAGGATATATTATTATGCGCAACGTAGACCTAACTCCACTTTATCGTTCATTCATCGGTTTTGATCACTTAGCTTCACTTATGGACCGTGCTGCACACAATGGTAAGCAAGCAAGTTACCCACCATACAATATTGAAGCTTTAGACCAAGATAAGTACCAAATTACGATGGCTGTCGCTGGGTTTACCAACGATGAGCTACACATTGAGTCTGAGAACAATACACTCAGAATAAAAGGCCAAAAAGCCAATAAAGAAGACAAAACCGAACGTAAGTTTATCCACCAAGGCATAGCCGAACGCAACTTTGAGCAGAGTTTTCAACTTGGAGATCACGTACGAGTAATTGGCGCAGAATTAGAAAATGGCTTGCTTATGATTAGCCTTGAAAGAGAAATTCCAGAGGCACTAAAGCCGAGGAAGATAGAAATAGGTAAAGGCAAACTTTTAGAAAACGAAGGCTAAACTAAGCCAAAACTTGATGTTGATTACCCCTAGACAAGCCGCTTATGCGGCTTTTCCTGTTTGATGTAAACCCCCTTTACATCCCTTAGTACGTCCTTTCAATCGCACATAAATCGTTACTTATACACTGGCTTTGTTCAACTTTATCAATCGGGTGAAATGGCTTCTTTGTTCTCGGATTTATTCCTTTATCCAAACAAGCTTTTCTATGCTCAACTGACTCAATTGAGTTATTGAATGCATAAGCAACAGCAGAAATAATGGACGATGATACCATTATGACAGCAGGAATGAGTAAGTTACTGCTGATAGCTGGTAATTGACCATCTTCGGGTTTATACAAATAGTCAGACGACACCTCGGTCACCTCTCGTTCAAGGTTACAGGTCTCATCGTAGTAAACTTGCTTTTTAGGTGAGTACACACAGCCTGTCGCAAACAACAGCGCTGTAATGCATTGAAGACCAATTAAATTTTTCAAAAGTTGACTCTCCCTAATCCAGTTTTAAGTGTACAAAAATAGCACATTTATAATCTTTGATTGTAAGAAAGTGTTGGAGGGTAAGCGAAACATTCAGTGCTAAGTTGCAATGTTTGAGTAAAAGTCTATTAAGCAGCACAGGGGTGGCTCAGGTGAAATAAAGTGGCCCGAAATATTAAATTTCAGGCCTAAGTAAATGAGACATTAAAGAGTCACTTTATTACATAAATCCATATTTGCTTTATCTTTCAATTTTAAACAATACATAGAAGTTTCGTTTACTTCGATACCGTTAAAAGCAAATGTTGAAAACCAGCCAAATACTAAAGCTAGGCTAATTAGAGCATACTTTTTGTAAGGGGGTAGTGTTGCCATTGTTAATTACCTTGAATCATTCTTTGACCAACCTTTACAGGTTGGATTCATTAAATTTTGGACAAGCGCTTGCTATCCACACGGAGCAACACGCTCATTTATTTCATTGAAAAACATGTACGTTTTTAATCTCACCGATAAAAGGGTAAGTGCCTTTTACAGGAGAACCGACACTCAGTGGAATATCATTTTGCTCAGGAAGAACAACTTCCTTTGAACCGATGAAGTGGCCATTAATGTGTAATGAAAGCAAGTTCCCATTGAGGTGCATAACAAGTTTGTGCCAATTGCCATCTGCATAAATGCCCGCATTGACACCTTGTCCATTAACACGTGCGCTGATCACACCTTGTTTATTGACCTGAATGTAGAATGGATTTTGAGTGCCATAATTACCCTTAGATAAAGCAAAACCAGCTTTTTTCGTACTCCAAGTCTCGTATTTAAACTCCAGCTCAATGCGACTGAAATGATCAATATCGCCCAGCTCTACACGCTGACCGGAACCATTAAATGACCCTTGATAGTCGCCATAAGCTTGTCCATGTAAACCATTTCCTGAAAGGTCGCACACACTTTGTACAAGAGACCATGCGCCGACTAAACCATCTCCAGTCACGTGCTTTGCACAGCGGCGCTGCATTAATTGTGCATCATACAGACTCACAATATCAGTTACTGGCTGTATATGAGCTTGTGGCACATTAGCCAAGCTCGCATCATATCTTTGTTGGCTCTCAAAGCCATTGAAGCCTGCGCCGTTTAAGCCGACAACATATGGCATGATCACTCGACCATACTTGCTGTCATGACGCATAAATGCCCACTTATCGATCTCGTCATTTTGTGCGGTGTTTGTCACATTCCAAAATACTAAGTGCTTTAAATGGTTTGGCTGAGACCCTTCAGATCCACCCATAAATCCATAGTTCCATCCGCCTTTACTGTTCTCAATGAGATTACTGTATGGCATATTTGCATGTAAGTTGTGAAAGCGTTTCTCTGAGTGCGTTGAACCAGAAATCACGTTGCCCGCAGCTTTATGTGAAAATCCAGCTGCATGCCAATGTTCGGCTTGGTCGTCAATATCACGAGCCAACACATGGGTAGACGAGTTTATATCTAGACTTAAATGTCCTGGATTTCCGGTAAATTTAATGTCTTTCAGCGTCATCGCTGCACCATTTACCACGGTAATACCTTGGTTTACATCGACGATATCAACATTTCTCAGCCAGCCATTTGCCACGCGAGAAATTCGCAACGCACTCCAACCACCATCATGTACACCACTTAAATGATGCTTAAATTTGGCCTGCCAATTACCTTGGATAGTCAGGTTTTCAATACCGACATTTTCAACTAACGTTGCCTTTTTTAGCCCCCAGTATCCATCACTTTGAATCTCATGATGAATTGGTGCAGCAAACGTGATTTGTTCACCGTCAATTGCTGTAATTTGATGGTACTCTTGGGAGCGCAATCCTTTTTTAATTAGCCCCCACTTACCATCTAATTTGTAAGGTGATAACGCTTTGGCAATCGTTTCTTCACGAGGGTCAAAGCGAGATAATTGAACCCACTGGCCTACCTTCAGTAAGCTACTATCACCCACTCGTACAGAGCGAGTTGAGTGTCTGGGGTGTGCAGAAATTATATCTGTGATAAACCTTTCGCCACTGGGAGACACTTTTTTTTGGCTAACTCCCTTAACACGAGGGTCACGGTTGTCGTAGTTGTACCCTATTTCGAATAAATAGGGGCTTGTCCACATTTTTGATGGATAAACCAAATCAAGGTGCTTATCCATATATAAAATACTTTGCTTGCTCTCGCCCCGTAAAATCATATTGCCGCGAGACAACTTAATCGATGCGTTCGCGCGGCTTTTTCTGCCAACGGCAGTATCGGACATATCAAGGAGAGCAATATCAGCTTGTGTATTTAAATCATATATTCCATTGGGGAAATAAATAATTGCACCACTTCCTCCTGCATCAATATACTTTTCGGCCGCTGCAATCGTATCTCTTACAGCTTGCTTATCAGATTGGCCTAATTTTATATCAGCACCAAAGTCGGTCACATCAAATGTGCGATACTCTAAGCTGTCTACATCGGGTATCCCTTGATTTGAAAATTGGTAGCCTGCATATGAGTAGTTTGCAAGGATCTTATCATCCGAGATATTGGTATTAGGATCTCTTAGATCCGACTGCTCAGATCTGGACTCTAGATAGGTATACCAAAAGTCATTTGCATACCCTTGTAAAGGAAAAGTGCTTGCGATAGCGCATAGTGCCGACACAAGTGTTTTGTTTGGAAAGTTTTTCATCTCTAACCTCAATTTGCTAGTGATATAGCGATATTGAGTAGATCTGGCACACACTTCCTTAATGAGTATTCATAACATTCCATGATTATGAAGCAACCCCGCTATCGTGGGCCTGCATGAAAATACAGAGCCTTTAGACCGGAAGCTTTGCGTCCTAGGCTTTCACCCAGTTTGCCAGTAACTACAGTTTGTGTAAATTTAAAAAGGAATTTATAGGAAGGTTCCAAGTACGTCAAACATAAATTAGAGCAAAAATCCTAATTGATTGTTCAACAGGGAATTAAAATTCGTACTAAACCACTTAAGCACCGTTTTTATTTTCTGTTAAACACCATAAATACCCGAAATTGAAACAACAATATTACTTGTAAAAGGACATAAAGGGAATTGTTCATCTTTGCTGACGGTATCGAAAAACAGCTTGGCACGCTGAATTTAAAATCAAAAAAAGAATAAACAGTCACAAAACGAATTCTGTATGTTCAGGCTAAGCGATACGTAACAAGGCTTCGTAGCAGAAAGTAAGCGGGCCGTTAATACATAACAATCTCATAAATTTATTCTCGAAAAACATAAGGTGAACTGGGCTCCCCCCAACTGTGGGCAACTATCTACTTCAATCGAGCCAAGGTATCGCTGTACAATTTTGGCGCTAAACGCTAAAGCAATGCCAAAGCCACGCTCAGGTCCTTGATTTAAGCTTAAAAATAGCCTCTCTTTGCTGTACGTTTATGCCATCTCCATCATCACTAATGGTAAATATCACGTACTCCTTATCCACCACCACTTTAAGTAAACATCGAGAGTGGCCGTATTTTACGGCGTTTTCCACAATGTTGGAAAGCGCCATAGAAAGGTAGCTTTGTTCCGCTTTAATGTAAAATGCGGTATTTGGCAATTGCACTTCAAGCGCATCATCAAATTTGTCTATTACATAGTTATATAACATCTTTTGCCCATCGATAGTGACAGGCATAGCTTCATCTAGACTATGCTGAAGCCTTGCAAAATCAAGCATATGAAGAAGCAATCGCTCCACTTCATCATCAGTTTCGACTAGCGTATCTAACCCCATTCTAACACACGCCAGAGGCGTCCTAAGTTCATGAGACAGGCCACCAGCGAGCAGTTTCACATCATCCATCAGCACATTAATTTTATCGGCCATCTGGTTGAAAGACAGTTCTATATCACACAAATACCATAATCTACCGACCTTAAGTCGTATATCTAGTTGCCCTTCACCAAATCTATTAGCGGCTTGCCTTAACTTCACAAGACGGCATATAAATGGCGCAAGAAACGCTATCATAACGATGATCAATAACCCATAAAATGAGAGCGTTAAGCCTAAGCTTTGATCGTCTGTAAGACGATGTTTATCATATTGATACACAAGAATTGCACCACCTCGAGTTAACAGATGAACCATTACTTGCTCTTGGGTTTCAAGATAAATGACTTCTCCTTGCTGGAGCTGCTGACTTAATTGCGCAGGCAACGGGTACGTATCCTGCTGACGTATTACAACCGATGTATTGCGGGTATTGATTTGAGGGAACCCCTTCAAGTCAATTTTCGCACTGGCAGCCATGGCACGTAATATCGGTAAAACAAGCTCAATTTCATCATTTGCAATCGGCTGAGCCTCGACTACGTCTGACGTGTAAACCTGATCAATCACCTGGTCCAGTAAAATACTGGCGAGCAACAAAACAATTTATCAGGAAAACATGACAAGGTTATTCGTCAAGGGGGTTTACACCTTGTAGCTATGTATAGTGTACAAGGTGTAATTTAATTGAAGCTATTACAAAGGGCTAAACATCCAATGCTTTACGCTTACGTCTATATGCATGAAGCAGGGGCTCTGTATAACCGTTGGGCTGCTCTCTACCTTCAAAAACCAAAGCTAACGCAGCTTGGTATGATAGATTTTCAGAATTAGGGTGGCCATTACTACACATAGCCTGATAGTTGGGGTCTGCGCTATTTTGACTATCCACAACACCCGCCATTTTAGCAAAGGTATTATGCACTTGCTCTTTAGTACAGACCCCATGAGCAAGCCAGTTTGCGATATGCTGACTGGAAATACGCAGTGTCGCTCTGTCTTCCATTAAACCAACATGCAAAATATCAGGCACTTTCGAACAGCCGATACCTTGGTCAATCCACCGTACCACATAGCCCAATATGCCTTGGATATTGTTATCTAACTCAGCTTGTATTTCTGCGTCAGTCAATTCAGGGTGTCGCATTAACGGCGGAGTGAGTAATTCAGATAAACTATCTGACTGATGTTTCAACATACATTGCTGACACGCTTTAACATCAACTTCATGATAATGCATGGCGTGAAGTGTTGCCGCCGTTGGTGAAGGTACCCATGCTGTACTTGCACCGGCGCGCAATTGTTCAGCTTTTTGATCCATCATTAGTGCCATTTTGTCCGGTTTTGCCCACATGCCTTTACCGATCTGCGCTTTTTCAATAAAACCATGTCTAAGGCCTATTTCCACGTTTTGCCTTTCATAGGCCGCAATCCAAGATTGAGATTTTATCTGCTCTTTAGGTAAAACAGCCCCTGCATGCATAGAAGTGTGGATCTCATCTCCCGTTCTGTCTAAAAACCCGGTATTGATAAATACAACGCGTGACTTAGCGGCATAAATACATGCACTTAAATTTACTGAAGTACGACGCTCTTCATCCATAATGCCCATTTTGATGGTATTGGCTGGCAAAGATAAGAATCGCTCTATTTCGCTAAATAAAAGCTCTGTATATGCGACCTCTTCAGCGCCATGCATTTTAGGTTTGACGATATTGATACTGGCAGCCTTTGAGTTGCGGTGCCCTTCTTTTTTTTGCAGATCATGTAATGCAGCAGTAGCGCTAAAGATCCCGTCTAATATGCCTTCAAAGACCTCATTACAATTCATATCAAGTATTGTCGGTGTAGTCATCAAATGGCCGACATTGCGCACAAACATCATAGCACGGCCACTCAAACTGAAAAGCTCGCCATTCAATGAGGTATATCTTCTATCAGGACTAAGCTCACGCGTTATTTTTTTACCTCCCTTTTCGAACTCCTCTTTTAATGTGCCAGTGTTAAGCTCTAGCCAGTTGCGATAGACTTGGATCTTGTCCTGTGCATCCACTGCTGCCACAGAATCCTCACAATCCATAATCGTTGTGAGCGCAGACTCTAAGATCACATCTTTGATCCCCGCTTTGTCAGCCTTGCCTATGGGATCTTCGGGATCAATGATCAATTCAAAGTGAAGTCCATGATGCTTGAATAGCAACACACTAGGGTTTTGAATTAGACCTTGATAACCAACTAATTGAGCACAATCGCATAGCGACACTTGCCTGCTGTCATTTAGTGTGATGACAAGTGCATTGTCGACAATAGCATAGTGCGTACTTTCTATGTGAGAGCCGCTGGTTAGCGGTAATACTTTATCCAAGAATTGCCGAGCATAAGCCATGACTTTAAACCCCCGTACAGGATTATAAGTTTCACTTTTCTCGGCACCATCCGCCTCTGGTAACATATCTGTACCGTATAGCGCATCGTATAAAGATCCCCACCTAGCGTTCGCAGCATTGAGTGCAAAACGCGCGTTGTTTACAGGGACCACTAACTGTGGCGCAGCAACCTGAGCAATTTCAGGCTCTACCTGCAAAGTTGATATTTTGAATTCAGAAGGTTCAGGCTGCAAATAACCAATAGTTTCTAAAAATGTCCGATATTTCTCAGCATCCCATACTGGATTTTCGACATGAAAACGGTCGATTTTTTCCTGCATTTCGTCACGTTTAGCTAGAAGGGCTCGATTGATAGGTGTGAGTTTATTGATAATGGTTGCGACACCTTGCCAATAGACTTCTTGATTCAGTGATAGCCCTGACAAAAGCTCCTGATTCACAAATTCATAGAAGCAGCTATCGATCGTTAAGCCAGCTTGTTGGATAGTTGCGCTCATAGCAGAGGTCCTATTAACGATATTTTTTTGAACGGGTTATTCAAAAATAAATCAATTTGTACAAAAACAAACCCCCCAAGCCATTCATTTAAAATATATTCATAATAACAACTATAAATTTAAAAAATCTAAAAAGTCATCCTAGTGTTTAATTAAGCGCCACGACACCCCTCACATTTTACGTTGTGGCAAACCGATTCAACCTAGCGTACTACTCGTTCGAAGGATAAAAACTATGAGTGATTATCAAACACAGATTGACCGCTTCACTACACTTTGTGAGTCAAAAAACCTTAATTGGCAATCAATAAACCCTGAATTTGCAAGCAGAATGCACTTGCAAAACCGATTCAAGACAGGTCTTGATATCGCTAAACACACCGCCAAAATCATGCGAGAAGACATGGCTCGTTACGATGCAGATCCGACGCAATATACTCAGTCTTTAGGCTGTTGGCATGGTTTCACAGCTCAACAAATGATGATGGCCGTGAAAAGACACAAAAAAACCACAAAAGGTGCATACGTTTATTTAAGTGGTTGGATGATTGCTGCACTGCGCTCCGAATTTGGACCGCTTCCAGATCAAAGCATGCATGAAAAAACAGCAGTGCCGAAATTGATTGAAGAGATATATACCTTCTTAAAACAAGCTGACGCCAGAGAACTTGATCACCTCTACAAAGCGTTGGACAGTGCTAAGGCTAACGACCAAGATTACAGTGGTATCCAATCTGAAATCGACAATTATGAGTCACACATTGTCCCAATCATTGCAGATATAGACGCGGGCTTTGGTAATGAAGAAGCAACTTACCTATTAGCAAAACAAATGATTGAAGCGGGCGCGTGCGCCATTCAAATCGAAAACCAAGTCTCAGACGCAAAACAGTGTGGCCACCAAGCTGGTAAGGTAACGGTTCCTCACGAAGACTTTTTAGCAAAGATAAATGCTGTCAGATATGCATTTTTGGAGCTAGGTGTAGAAGATGGAATTATCGTTGCCCGTACAGATTCACTCGGTGCCAGTTTGACACAAAAAATCCCCGTATCTCAGCAAACGGGCGACATTGCAAGCCAATATACCGCATTTTTAGAGACGCAAATCATTGAAGATGTAAGTCAGCTCCAAGACGGCGACATGGCCATAAAACTAGATGGCAAGCTACAAAAACCGACTCGCTTAGATAATGGCTTATATCAATTTAGAGAGGGTACTGAAAAAGATCGAGTGGTCCTCGATTGTATCACGAGCCTCCAAGCTGGTGCTGACTTGTTGTGGATTGAAACTGAAAAGCCTAACGTTGCCCAAATCGCCGAGCTGGTTAATCGTGTGCGTGAACAAGTGCCTAATGCCAAATTAGTGTATAACAACTCACCGTCGTTTAACTGGACATTGAAATTCCGTGAGCAAGCATATAATGACCTAAAAGCACAAGGCGAATCACTAGATGCTTATCCAGATCCTAGCCTTGATCCTAAAGCACTTATGGCGTCCGAGTTAGATGGTACTGAACTCGCGCGTATTGCTGATGAAAAGGTGAAAAGCTTCCAAATGGATGGCGCACAGCTAGCTGGGATTTTCCACCATTTGATTACTTTACCAACATACCATACAGCAGCACTAAGCACGGATATCTTATCCGAAGGATACTTTGGTGACCTTGGCATGCTGGCCTATGTCAGAGATGTGCAAAGACAAGAAATTAGAAGAGAACAAGCTTCAGTAAAACACCAAGACCTCGCTGGTTCCAATATTGGTGACACTCACAAAGAATATTTTAGTGGCGATAATGCACTCAAAGCAGGTGGTGAAACCAATACAATGAACCAGTTTTAAACATTGTTATCCCGACAATTAGGGCCTAAGGGCCCTTTTTTGCGATAAAAACTATAACCCCCCTACGCAATGCATGTTTTTACAGTACAGATCACGTTTTTACTCACTATAGAATTCTTGGATCAATAAAATACTAGCTACGTTTAATTTTGCTTTTAATGAGTGAAGTTAGGCTCAAATAGATTAATTCGCAGCGTGTTTAGGCTATAATCTGTGTTTATTAGTGCAGCTAATTAAATAATAGAGCACAAAACACCCATTTCTGTTGGCGCAAAGCAATTTTTTACCAACTGCCTAGATAATTTAGATCTCTATTTTACTAACAACTTTTGTATATAAATCATTTTTTTACTAACACGCCTTTTTACAGAGCAAAATTTTACTTACTCTGAAATGTAAAGCCCCTTTACATGATCCATATTTGTCACACATTTGTTGCATAGCATGCGACGGTCTTGATTTAACTTGAAAAATTATGAAGAAAATATTCGTTCCTTTGTTACTAGCCTGCATACTCTCTACCCAGAGCGCCTCAGCGAGTATAGATGTAGAGGAATTAGAGACCCTAGAGAAGCAAGGAAAGTATCAAATTGCACTAGATTTAATAGAACCTTGGCGTCTGGAAAACCTCAGTCAGGAAAAAGCGCTTGAAGTCTTATTGTTACAAGCAAAAATCTATCGCAAACAGGGACGATTTGAAGAAGCAATATCCACTTTGGATTACATTGAACAAAACCACTACTTAAATACACCGCTTGTGCGCACTCTCAACAATGAAAAAGGCATAAACTATCGTCGAATGTCACGTTTAGAAGAGGCTGAGAAACATTACTATCGAGCATTAAAAGCCGCGCAAGAACTAGAAAATAACACTTTAATTGGCCTCGCCTATAGTAATTTAGGCGCTTTGTATGACCATAAAAATCAGCTTGCACAGGCCATGCAATTTCAGTTGAAAGCTCAGGGCTATTTGAAAGGTAGTGACAACCATTCAATAAAAGCCAGCAATTTCTATAACCTAGGCGATATCTCTGTTAGGCTAGATGACTACGAACAAGCCGAGATATTTTTTCGCTGGGCACTTGCGGAAGATAAAAAGCATGGCGAAATAGTTGCCATTGCAGACAGTGCTCTGAGATTGTCCCATGTCTCATTTAAAAAAGAAAATTACGCTTTGGCAGTTGAAAACATTAATGAAGCACTTAAGTACCTTACTCAAACCAACGCCAATGAAAGCCTTTCTCGTGCTTATCATATGCTTGCCAGTAGCCACATGAAACTACAACAACCTGACGAAGCACTTATTAACGCCCATTTGAGTTTAGACTTTGCAAATAAAGCTCAAAGCTCAGTGCAATTGATTTATGCTCATATTAGTGTGTCGAAAGCTTACCTCAGCTTGAAACAACCGCATTTAGCACAGAATTATGTGACAGATTTGGCGGATTTAGTCGTTGAGGAAACGCATTCACCTCTAGCGATACATTATTATGAAGTCGCCGCTGATCTGGCGTCCCAACAAAAAAAAATGGATGTTGCATACGCCTTCCTTCACAAGGCGCTTATTGCACGCAAGTTAAATGATGTGAGGATCAACAACCAAAGGGCACAAACATTTAGAAACAGTATTAGCAGCTTAGTGCAGCGGCAGCAATTAGAAGTATCAGAAAAAGAAAAAGCTTTGGCACAAAGCCAGCTTCAACATAATAAATTGATGCAAAAAGCTTGGATTATCGCTGGTTTGTCGGCACTTTTTATCTGCGTATTGCTGACTTATATTTATTTCATCAAACATCGCTCCGCTAATTTGGCAGCTAAATTGTACCAACAAAACTTAAAGCAAAAAGAGAAGTTACTAGCTGATATTTCTCACGAACTCAGAACACCTTTAAGTGTATTAAAACTCCATATAGAAGCATTAGAGCACAACTTATTCGACGACAATAGCCGCGCATACAGTAAGATTAATGACAAAATATCGCAGCTCAATGCGCTAATTACTGATGTATATCAACTGTCTCAAGCTGAAAACAACGCCATTGAGCTTAATGAACAAATTCAGTGTGTAAGAACGCTCTCTGAAAACTACAGTTATGATATTCAGCGCATGACAGAAAATCATAAACTTGATTTTAGCAGGGAAATTAGTATTCCAGAGGGCGCGACCATTAACATTGATAAGCCAAAATTAGATCGTGTTGTTACTAACTTATGTAAAAATACCTGCCTTTACACTGACAGTCCAGGACGCGTAATTTTCAAGATGTATCAGCATAAGGATTACTTGAATATTGAGTTTCAAGATTCTTCTCCGACTGTCACAGACGAAGAAATTCCTAAGCTTTTTGAAAGACTCTACCGTGTAGAAAGTTCTCGCAGTCGCGCCACTGGCGGTTCTGGATTGGGCCTATCAATATGCAAAAGCTTAGTAGAGTTGATGTCTGGAAATATAGATATCAAACGTGGATCATTAGGCGGGCTAGATATTTCCATTTCCCTCCCTATAAAGTAATACATCAATTACCAAAAGCATACAGGCGCATTGAAATCACACATGTGCCATGATTCCGAAAACTAAGAAAAAATAACTACCTAAGGAAAATTCTTATCCAACTGCTCCGAGCACTTGTGCTTTCTTATTCGCTCCATTTTCTATCCACATTACCTTGTTTTAATAAGCAACATGAACGGGAGGAATTAATTTATGTCACAGCGTACAATGAAACATGATGATTGGGTGAAAATAGCCGAGCGAAAGAGAAGTCAGTCAAAAGTACGAACTAAAACAAATAAGGTATTACCTTTTTGGTCTTTGTTGCTTGCAGGCTTTCTGATCTTAGCATCAGCATGGAATTATTGGGCAGATAGCAACTCAAAAACGATTGTACATGCAGATATAAGTGTTGAAGCACAAAAGCGTATCAACCGCTATTTTACAAAGCAGTTTATGATGGGCAGTTGGAAATTAAGCCGTATTAACTTTAACGACGGCGAGCTAAATGTATTTATTCAGATCCCAACAAGGCTAGCAATGACAAGCAGCGAGATTAAAGGATATATTCAGCAATCGCTTTGCCCTCATCCTAGCAGTAAAGTATGGAATGATGTAAGAAACAACGCGCTTTACATTTTCCTCTATTCCGACAAGCCTAGAAATGGCGACTACGCTTTGTGTACTAGATAAAAAAGGGCCTTAGGCCCTTTTTTCGTGTATTTATAATTACTCAAGTTCTAACTTTGCTTTTTCTAACAATTCTTCCGGCAAATCTTTAGACACAGCAACACCCAACTCTTTAAATTCAGATGCCTGTTTAATTAAATTACCTTTTCCAGCGTAAAGCTGTCCAAGAGCTTTTTCATACGTTTCCTGTGCTTTCTCGAGTTGTTTACCTACGCCTTCCAAGCTATGCAAAAAGCTATTCAATTTGTTGTAAAACTTTTCAGCTCGCAGCGCCAGCTCTTTGCTGTGTTTGCTTTGCTCCTCAAAACGCCAAAGCTGCTTCACAATATTTAGACTTGTTAGTAGGGTAGTTGGTGTCGCAACTAATACTTTATTTTCAAGAGCATATTGATAAAGGTCGGGTGCATACTTGATGGCTTCAACAAACGCTGACTCTACCGGAATGAACATAATTACCACTTCAGGCGAGTTCAAACCAGGCAGTCGCTCGTAAGATTTATCACCTAACTCTTTGACTCTCGCTTTGACTGCTGTCACATGATCTTTCAAAGCTTGTTGCGCAAGCATATCTTCTTGCGTATTAACGTAACGCGTATATGCATTTAAAGAGGTTTTTGCATCAACCACAAGATGCCTATTTTGTGGTAAATATACGATAACATCAGGGCGAAACTTGCCCCGTTCGGTAGTAAAGCTCACTTCTCGTTTATAATCATAACCGGGCCTAAGACCCGCACTATCCAGTACATTTTCAAGCATTAACTCACCCCAATTACCTTGGGTTTTAGTCTGGCCTTGTAATGCTGTGGTTAGTTTACTGGCTTGATCTGTCATCGCCTGATTATTGGCTTGTAAATGAAGCAACTCGGTTTGCAACGCCGCTCGCTGTTTTAACTCTTCACTATGAATCGCTTCCATTTTGTCACGGAAACCTTTTAACTCCCCCTGTACAGGAGTCAAAAGATGCTGAATTTTCTCCTGACTACGACGTGCAAATTGCTGGCTTTTTTCTTCGAAAATCTTACCCGCCAAATTTTCAAATTCTTGCTTTAAAGTCTCTTTAGCCTGCTCCAATTGCTGGATTTGCGCCTCAAAAGCTCGTTGCTTCTCAGTTAATGTTGTTTCCAAATCCGTCAATTTCAGTTCTAGCTGGTGCGCTCGGTCTTGTTCACTTTTTAGCTGTGATTGAACTTGTTGCCACAGAGCATAGTACTCTTTAAGTTGCGTGTGTTTTTCAGCTAGACGAGCTTGATATGTCTGGGCCTCACCATGCAGTTTTAGCTGCTGTTGTTTGGTATCGGCTAGCTCAGCTTTCATTTCTTGATTAGCAGATTCCAGCATGGCTAACTGGTTTTGTGTAATGAGTAGTTCATTTCGGCTTTTTTGCTTTACAAAAAAGATAATCACAGAAAATAAAATACTGACCGATAAGGCACCTACCCCTAACAAGGTGCCAATAGTGCTCCACGGTAGGGCAGACCAAGTAGTCCAAAACATAGTATGACTCTTTAGATTAAATCTAGTTAAATCATACCTGAGTACTTAAGATCATTCACTTAGATAGAGGGAGGAAAATAGAACTTTTACAAGAGAAAAGCTAAGAGTTAGCCATAATCAGCTAACTCCAGTAGGTATACTATCAACTATCAATGTGCTGTTCGTTAAAGCGGTAACCAGCCCCATAAACAGACTCTACTATTTTTGGTGAAAACTCGATATTTTTAATTTTTTTGCGGATATTTTTGATATGACTGTCTATAACTCTATCCGAAATATCGAAATTGTCTGGTTGAATGTGGTCAAGGATCTGCTGTCTAGAAAATACTCGATTTGGAGCATTGTAAAGCATTGCAAACACATCAAACTCGACTTTTGTCAGACTCAAAGATTGCCCTTTCAATGAAACCAACAATTGCGCTTCGTTAACTTCAATCGCAGGCTTTTCAGGAGCCTGTACAGTGCTACAGCGGCGCAAAATTGCTTTAATGCGCATTACCAACTCTGCGGCACTAAACGGCTTACATACGTAGTCATCAGCACCAAACTCTAAGCCTTTAAGGCGATCGGCTTCAGAAACTTTTGCTGTTAACATGACGATAGGGACCATGGAAAATTCGCGGATTTGTCGCATACATGCAACACCATCCTGATTAGGCAACATGATGTCCATTAAAATGGCATCCGGGCTATTAGTTCTTACCCAATCAACCACTTCTGCGCCGTCAGCAATATGTGATATTTGAAATCCAGATGCTTTAAAAAACAGCATCACCTGTTCAGCAATATCAAAATCATCTTCGACAATCAAAATGTGGTGTGTTTCTTCCATTAGTTTCTCTTTTTAGCTTTTAATACTCTTAGTTGCTGCTTCACTTGTTTTTTCAAGCTAGAAGACAATGTATCATCAAATAACAACATGCCTAAGATACTTGCCAAGTCTTCAGAGCTTGCAACTTCATTAATCAGATCATAGTCGCACAGCGATTGAGGTTCAATAAAGTTTAATTGCGAAATTGAGTTTTCATAGCACAACATAGTTTACCTGCCTTAAGTCCAATTCATTTGGTGTTTTTCCTGTGTGTGTATTAAAGAGAAAGAATATGGATCAAA
This sequence comes from Pseudoalteromonas luteoviolacea NCIMB 1942, assembly GCF_001625595.1. GTDB lineage: Bacteria > Pseudomonadota > Gammaproteobacteria > Enterobacterales > Alteromonadaceae > Pseudoalteromonas > Pseudoalteromonas luteoviolacea_A. The sequence continues at coordinate 9,069 of NZ_AUXT01000181.1, read as the reverse complement.
TGTGGAACAAAACCAGAAAAAAGGGTAATTGCAATTACACTATATTACACGAGGCCGAAATATTTCCGTCTGAGCCCCAATTCTATTGATGAGCTTACAGAAAAAGAAAAACCAGCTCATATTGAGCTGGTTTATTACAAAAAAACGTAACGTAATTAATAAGGGGAAATCAACATGTGCTCATTGTTTAACTGCTCTAACAACGTGCATAAGAGTAGACTACGGCCCCTTTTAAAAGTTCAAAATTAATTTTAACTTTTTATCAATTCAAGCATTTGAGCTTCATTAAACTCACTCAAGTTCACGCCAGCATCAGCAAATAGGGCGTCTACCAGTGCTTGTTTATCTTTTTGCATCTGAAAAACTTTTTGCTCTATCGAGTTTGCTACAATTAACTTATAGACAAATACAGGTTTATCCTGACCAATTCTATAGGCACGATCTGTGGCTTGATTTTCGACCGCTGGGTTCCACCAAGGGTCAAAATGAATAACCGTATCAGCTTGAGTCAAATTAAGGCCCGTTCCACCCGCTTTAAGCGAAATTAAGAACACATCGACTTCACCCTCTGTAAACCTTGCAATGGCTTTATCTCGCTGCCTTGTTTGTCCTGTCAGCATCGTAAATGGAATATTCTTATCATCACAAAGTTTAGAGATCATATCTAGCACGGTCGTAAACTGGCTAAATATGATTATTTTGCGTCCTTCTTCAAGCAGTATTGGTAAGTGTGCCCCTAGCCATTTAAATTTTGCGCTCTCTAAATATTCAGTGCCTTTGTCGACCAACCTAGGATGACAGCAAATCTGTCTTAACTTTAACAAAGCATCTAAAAAGGCAAGCTTACTGCTTTCAACGCCTTGTTCTTTGAACAAGTCAATTAAACTCGATTCAATTTGGCTCTGCACGTGTTGATACAATGTGGCTTGCTCTGAGCTAAACTCTAACTTTTTAATGAGCTCAGTCTTTGCAGGTAGTTCTCGTACAACCTCAGACTTGGTTCTTCGTAATATAAACGGCGCTATCAAAGATTGCAGCTCTTTCGCCTTGCGACTGTCACGTTCCTTTTCAATAGGAATTTGAAAGTACTGTTTAAATTGTTGCTTTGTACCCAATACATCAGGCATTACGAAATCCAATAGTGACTTAAGCTCCATTAAGTTGTTTTCAACAGGAGTACCACTTAAACACAGCTTGAATTCAGCACCTAATTGTTTAACACACTTAGAGATCTGCGCAGTTTCATTTTTAATGTATTGCGCTTCATCTAATACAATCGAGTCGAAATGTAGCTCAGAGTAGTGCGCCAAATCGCGTTTCAATAAAGGGTATGTAGTTATAATAAAACGGGCTTGTGAAACTTGATTCAGTTGTTTATCACGGTTACTACCGTGAACCGTTAAAACCGGTAAATGCGGTGCAAATCGTTTAAACTCATTTTGCCAGTTACCTACCAAAGAAGTTGGACATACAATCAAAGAGGGTTTAGTTACCAACGTATTGTGTTGTGAAATAAAGTAGGCGATCACCTGTAGGGTTTTACCTAGTCCCATATCGTCAGCTAGAATTCCTCCTAACTGATGGCGGTTCAAGAACTTAAGCCAGTTCACGCCTTGCAGCTGATAATCTCTTAGCGTAAACCTGTCATTGCTCGCTCCCAGTAATGATGCATCTTCATTTACTGGTTTGTTTAACTCTCCAAGGTAATCAAGCAATCGTTCATCGTCAGAGACACTTTCTACGGCATCCAATTCAAAAAGTTTTTTCGCATATGACAGCGGAAATTTGAACTGAGAGCTCGACAAGTAATAACTAAAACGCGACTTTAAAAGCAGAAGCTCTTCATACATATTTTTTGAAATAGCGTAGTACTGCTCAGCAATTTGAACATATTGAAATACGTTCGCAATAGAGTTTACTTCGTGATTAGGAACTTTGTCCCAATCAAGCAATATCAATTTATCATCAAACATAACTTTGCCGATGACATGATGTTTCTTGTCACGCTTCAGTTGTAACGTAACTTTTGGTACTTGGACTTTTTTGGTTTGCTGAATTTCGTCAACTTGCCACATCTTACGCTGCAAGTAAGGACGCACCTCACAGTTGTACCAGTGGTATGCTACTTCGTCTTCGACCGGTAACCTAAATCCGTCGCCTTGAGCTTCAAAGCCAAGGCCTAGCAACATTTTCTCGCACCGATTAAGTTGCTTTTCAGTCGAATATTTAGTTTGAGATTCAAACAGAGACAGCGCTAAATGTTTAAATTCGCCCTCAGTCACACCAAGCTTTGCAACTAATTTGTTTTTATCCAACAGCCGTTCATAACCACTTGGAGGCGGAATAACGTTATCAGCAAATATGTCTTGAAAACGCTTAATCACAGCCTCGATTTTGTCTTTTTGAATGCTCGGCATGGTTTGCAGATGTGCAATCTCAGATGCGCTTAACTCTGACTCTATTCGCCCAAGCAACATACTTTCTGTATCTAAATAAACCGGCGGATCAGACTTAATTAAAAGCCACTGCTCAACACCCGTTAATTTACTCTCGAGCTTAAAGGTGTCCTTTTCAACCTGCCAAGTAAAGTCTAAGTGTTGCATATGACCAAATTGCAATGGCTTACGACTATTCCCGTAAAAACACCGTTTTGTAGCTACAAGCTGCTGTAGTGCTGCAAATCCCCAACTACCTGATAGCTCAAAGTGACCAGGTGTATTTTGAGAACGAACCCAACTGAACAGCTTATAGTCACTCTCTAATATGTCTTTGGGTGGAACATGAGCGTTTAATTGCTTTTCGGTTAGCGCTCGGCCTAACGGATAATGTCCATCAGGTTTGTGAGGAGACATTTTTGGATTTACAAGTAATTCATTACCACGGTGCTCTAGTACAAATAACAGTACATTTGCAGCGTTTAAATCGGTTGCTTGTTGTAACAAAGACAACTCATTAAACCAATCATTTACAATGAAAGACTCACCAAAGCCACCAGAATGCTCTACTTTAAGTTTCAGTAAAACAGCTGCTATATGACGACATTTTGCATTATTTGAACAGGAGCATTGAGCTTCGACGGAAGGGGTCCCCTTGATTTGCTCAATTTTTATATGCTGGGTAAAGGTATTTCCATAATTCCCTAATACTTGTGCGTCAATCCGCGAAAAGTCATCGGTATGTTCCAAAAAGCAGATCTGATCATCATTCAGATACTCTTTTGCCTTGGCCAACATAGCAGAACTAAAATACTGCTTAAGAAAGCGCTCTGATAACGGAAACTGTGAAGACTGTTCCTGTTTAATTTCTTCAAATAAAGCTAATAGCTGCTCTTTAGATAACTGCGAGGACATTTTTTAACAAGTAACAAGACGTAAAAGACCAGTATATGAAATTACGGTTTTGAGCTAAAGAGGAAAAGCCCACAAAATTAGGAAAAACTGACTGGTTGGATGTGAAAAAGGCATATGCATGGCCTAGATCTCTAGGCCACAACAATTTAATTAAAACTGTTTAACAATTTTTGCAATTGTTCTAAGCGCTTATCAGTCAGTACCTTATCATCTATTTTCACGGTAACGGCACCAGAATTAATGCTCCGTTGCACTTTGACAAACTTATTTTCTAGCAAGCATTCATTTCGGTTATAAGTTTCTGCTTCAAAGGTCGTCAGGTATTTGGTAATCTCTATCGCACGCTTTTCGTCACTCATAGCTTCATTTTGAAACTCTGCATGAGCCAAACCAGACACTTTGCTTGCAAACTGTTCAGGACTATCTTTCAATGCGCCGATTAATTTTTTCGCTACTTCTCGCCCCAAATGATTAGGAGTCGGATACATTAGGACAATTTCCCTGTCAATCTGCTCAAAGGCCTTAATTGAATCAGCAACTGCGGTATGAGAAACCCCTTCTAATCCAGCAATCTCTCTATATGAGCCTTTTTTACCGCTGTCTTGTAGTTTTTTACGTGTTTGTACGTAAGCTTTACCAAGCTCCCAGAGACTTGGCGCTATGTATTGATCTGAAGATACAGCAAGCGCTTTAGCGTCCTCTTCTGTAAAGTCCTCTGAGCTAAAAACCACATAGTTAGCCTTGGCAAGCAAACATGCCTTGCGACGCCTTGAGCCAGAAAGCACAAGCAAAGATGTACCTTGTTTCCAGCATAGCGCTGGATGCATATTCCTACCATCTTCTTGTATCGCTGGTAATATATCCGTTACTGATTTTTCATTTAGCAAAGACTGTTCACGACGGTTTTTTCCGTAAACGGACGTTTCTATCTCTATATCTTGCCAAGGGATCACTTTACAGATCAGTTTTATCTGACGATTTGGATCACTAGGTGCTGGCATTATAACCTCTTGACCTGCAGACGCTTGTCCCAATAAGTCATCTAGACTACTACTTTCTACAGGTGTTGCAAAAGGGTCTATTCGTGTATCGTTTTTACGTTTTCTAGCCATATTTTAGCCTGTATTCTATTAGTCTAAACTTGATTGGGTAGATACCCAATTGGAGCGTATTAGCATTTCTAATTCATCAACAACATCTTTGATATTTTCTTGTGATTTAAGCAAAGACTCTCTGCTTGCGAGTGAATCAGACGTTTTTTGATCGAAAATGGTATTAAAAGAAGAAGAACTAGCTGTAATTGCTGAGCTATGGTTAATCGGGTAACTCATTACCTGACGTCCAAAAGCAGTTCTTACGTCTTTAACAATATCTCTTTGTGAGTGATTACCTTTTACATAGTTAGTAACGAGGAACTGCATAAAATCCCAGCCTTCGTGACCTAATGCTGCTACGGTGTGATAAATTTCACCCAAACGTTTTAGGTATTTATTATTCGCATCAAAATCTACAGCTTCTGGGTGAACTGGAATCAGCATTGCTGTAGAGGCCATGAGCGCGTTGTAGAACATAAAATTCAATGAAGGCGCTGTGTCTATCAAAATTAAATCAAACTCATCCTGAACTGGCTCTATGACACGCTCTTTAAGCTTATGATAATGTCTTGTTTGATCATAACCAGAAGATTCTTTTAATTCCGTTGCTGTTTCGTGCTCAAAGTAAAAATCATCCATACCTGATGGTAGAAAACGAATATTTGGAATATGCGTTTTTTGAAACGACTCCGAAACTAGCTGTGGCCAAGTTTCTCCTTCTTCTAATTCGATACAATCCCGCATCAAGTCTCCAACAGTTATCGGCTCGTGATCATCTGAAGGAAAAAAGCTAGAAGAAGATCCTTGAGGATCGAGATCGATTATCCCGATTCGATAGCGCTTGATGTTAGTTGTAGCCAATGCAGCAGCCAAATTAACAAGCGAAGTCGTTTTGCCACAACCGCCTTTTAAGCTATTTATCACGATAACCTGGAGCTTGTCTTGATCAGATCTATGATCAGACTTGATCCCTAGAGTATCTGCCATTGCGAAAATATTGCTCAGCGTATATGCATAATGGCCATTCGCGCCTTTCTGGATACTTAAATGATCAAAATCACCTTGGTCGTGGCGCCTTTTCAACGTTCTATTGTTGACACCTAAAAGATCAGCTGCTGCTTTTTGGGTATAAGTACGCAACTCTTTATCTTCTGATTTTAAATGTGCACGATAGTGTTGAATACGGCCTTCAAGAGATTTTTCGGCAACCTCTGCTGTTGCTTTCAACAATTTATAAGTAGAAAGAGCATTGCTATTGATAGACATACTAATATTCCTTAACCTGATACATATTATTATAATGTCCATTAAATGAAACGTAAACATATTAAAAGCATGACATCTTAAAAAGTCACTTTAAAATTTACCTATAAGATTAAATAAAGAGATTAGATATGGTTAAGTATTAAGGTAATAAAGGTTAAGGGTTATGAATATTACAATAAATCATTGTTTTTTAAAAACAAATTAAATTTTAATAGATCAACAAAATACGTAGTAAAGATCCGATCTTTATCTACATTGAGATCACAAATATACTAAGCAAAAATTGACCAGTTAGTTAAATCACAGGTTATCAACAGACTTATGAACATTTCATCGCCTTGAGATCAATAAAATACTAACTAGATCTCTAAAGGTATCCACAAATTTTGTAAAATAGGTCTCAATTTGTTGGTAAAGATCAGATCTATACTACAGATAGATCTGATCTTTACTAATTTGTATTGCATTTATGCACAGCAGCCCGATCAATCTAGCTGTTTTTGGTAGTTTTGCGTTGAATTGTGGTTAAATCGCTTTGTTTATGTAACTAGTTGGTAAAATAACGATCCCAATTTTGCTGTATGTTGGTAAAAAACTGATCTTGGCAAAAAATTGAATTCAGATCACTTTTTTACTAACTTAACTATTTAACTTTTGCCTTTGAATGTGTTGTTATTAGCTGTCGAAAGAATCTGGAAGTAAAAAAATGAACCGTAAGGTAAACATCTCTGTTGATAATCTACCTGACTCACTTCGTGGGCAAATCCACGGAGTTGAAAGTGCTATAGATAATGAAAGTCTTGCGCTGTTTACAGACAACAAAGATGTACGAATTTCTTTAGAAAGTACGAATCATGGCCTGCGAGCATACTCAAATACTTTCAATCATTATGACCTTTGGGGTAGATTTGTTCGATCAGGGCACAAAAAGCTTCCATTAGAAGAAGCTCCTAAAAAAACAATTATAACGCGTAGAATTTCTGAAAAGGTAGATGGCATTCTATACGATGGAGAAATTAAGATTACTCCAGCTGTTGTAAGTAGTAAAAAAGAAGGAGAAGAAACCGAATATCTTGTCTGGCCTTCAGATAGAGAAGAGAAGGTAGAACGAGCTTTAATTCGTCTTGCTTCAAAGGGCAAAATTGTAAAAATAAATTTTAAGTCCGGTATTCAATATGCGGTAATTTTCTCAATGAATGAATTGGCGCAAGAGTTGAAAGCTGTTGGCCAATCAATGCCATATCCGCAAATAAAAGAGTCATTAGAAGCACTTCAAGGTTCAAAGTTGTCCTTTAAATACAGAGCTACTGACACTAAAAACAGCGATGTTGACGATTCTTTTTATGAGTCAAATATGAATTTTCTATCTTCTTTACATTTTAGTGGTAAAAAAGGACAGGGAGGCAATATTAAATGTGTCGCGTGTTTGAATGCATTTGTGCACAATATGATCGACAATTTAGAGTATAAAGGATACTACTTTAATAGTGCACAAGAGCTAAAACGAGGTTTGTCTCGATGGATGATGTTGAGGCTTTATCATTTATGGCGTTATGCTGCCCCAGGTAAAACTTATCATTTTAGATTATTATCGATAATGGAAAAGTATGGTTCTATATACTCTTCAGATGAAATTACCGACAACAAGTTGAAAGCGCTTCGTAGAGATATGACTACGACAATGAAAGACTTAATTGAAAAAGGCGCTATTTCAGAATATAACATTTCAAATGTTAAAAATGAGCAATCAGGAAAGATCATCGATTACGTATATGAAATGCATCCATCTGCACAATTTTGTGAAGAAATTCTTGCTCTGAATAAACATAACAAACGAATTGAAATTCAAGGTGGCAAAAGACTTGTCGAAAGTGCTGAAATAATTGATGAAGATATTCTAGAAGAAATAGTGAAAAAGTAATATTTTAAAGGATAGTGAATTATGTTAAATTGTCTATCCTAAGCTTTATACCTAATATTAGTCTAAGTTTTCCAAGTAAATTCGCTCAATCAAGTAACTATAATCTTTTTTTCTTACGTCGACATTTGCACTGTTATAACTTGGCAGCTCCCCAAGTTTCGTTTCGCTTTGCGGATTTAGTAATATGAAGGGAAGTGCTGCACTTACGTGATATCTATTTTTTGCTGAAAACCTAACATTTACTTCTGGTGTTACCCTTGTTGGACGTTTTATCCTTAACTTACTCTTTTCACTCAGACTTCCCACTCTAAGTTTTTCTGACTCAACTATTTGCATCCAATTTTGTTGATCTATAACTCGCGGGTTTGAATATCCTGAAGATTTATTTAGCATTTCTAGTGCTACTTTTTTAGATAATGTAATAGAAGAATGCTTTTTCATCCATGTAAAACGTACAGAATAGGGGATTGTTTCTTCAAAATGGATATTTCGATAGGCTGCTAACGTTATAAGGTTTGGTACTGCATTATGGACCGCTTCAAATCTGGCATCATTGTTATTTATTTCTAATATAGACTCTTTAAAACTTTTCTTCGCTTTATTTACTTCAATAATCCGTGACTTTAAAGATAAGTTCGGATCATTGATTGCTATTAATCCAGGATGTCTCGTAAGTATTTTTCCACTTTTTTTATTCCCAACAAAGACATCTTTATAACCGGATAAACATTTTTCAAGCGCAATATCACCAGTTATTTTTGAAACACTTATGTTGTCAGGTGCTTTTTTTTCGTCTTCTTCTGTGACTTCAGGTAGCAAATAATAATTACAATTTATAATTTCCGAACTTTTAATTTCATCGCAAAAAATATTTATTTGTTCGAATAGGTAGTCGAAGTTACTTCGTAAGTTAAATTTGGTATTCATATAATAAACTTATGTATGATGTGTTCCTTTAATTATAACTAAAAATCTTTGTTTCCGCCAATCTACTTTAAATAATCAATAGAGGATAACAGTTAGAACACATCATACATAAAAGGAATAAGTAGTGCGCTGTTTGCTTTGTAATTAAATATATGTTGGGATTTTAAAATTAAATTTTAAGTAATTAAAGTATGATGTGTTCTCTATATTATAACCCAATAACAATACTTCTTTCAATTTTTCTGATATCTAAGTAAACCAATAGTGAAGCTAGTCGACCAGTGTAGATCTATTTTGTTAAGAAATGCTTAAGAAGGTTGTGATGAAGAATGTGATTCAAATGATTTTAAGTATGATGTGTTCCTTGATAGTATAGCGAAAATTACACTATTAACCAATCTTTATTGAGTTTTGACTTTTAACCGTTTTACAGTTCTTCTATAAACCAAAGAGATAGTAGTTAGTTTATAACGTTAAACTACGGCTTTACTTTGACTCACAAGTTTGACTC